>JACRDB010000059.1 GCA_016218725.1 Deltaproteobacteria bacterium | reverse complement strand
TGGGCCGCACCGAGGACGGTCACCCAACGGCGCTCACGCGCGCCGAGGACGGCGCGGAACCGGGGCGGACGCGCATCGAGCTCGGTCCTCAACGCCACAGAAGCGCCACCAGGGCGCCGTGGCCGTCGCCTCCACCGATCGCCCTGATTTTACGGCCCGTCCTGAGATGTGTCCCGACGTGAACCTGCCAGGGAGAGGGGGCGCGCGGCAGCGCGGGGTGAGGTCGTCGCGCCTCAGCGCCTCCGCAGCACGCCCGGCTCCAGCCTGAGCGTCCCCTTCTCCGTCGGACGAGCGTCCTCCGCGAGGAGCACCACGGTCCCCCGAGGCAGCGCCTCCAGGGGCTCCGTGGGCGCCTTCCCACGGTGGCGGTGAAGCTCCACCAGCAACGCGCTCGGACGCTCCCCGAAGGCCCCGCAGGCCACCGCCGCGGTGCGTCCCTTGGACACCTCGGGGACACCCACAAGCCGCGCCGGGCGCTCTCCAGGGCCCTTCAAGCACCCCGCGAGGGTGAGCCCGTCGCGCCGGAGGGTGAGGTAGGAGAAGGTAGGTCCCTCCCAGCGCAGCCCCGCCTCGCGGGCGATGGGCACGAGCCACGGCGGCAGCGAGAGGGCGGCGAGGTCTTCGTGGCACCAGTCCCGGGGCTCGGCGAGGAGCGGGCATTGGCCTCCCTG
Organism: Deltaproteobacteria bacterium; assembly: GCA_016218725.1. Lineage (GTDB taxonomy): Bacteria > Myxococcota_A > Polyangia > Polyangiales > JACRDB01. The sequence goes on along the minus strand of JACRDB010000059.1, from coordinate 130,009 downwards.
AGGACACGGGGCGAATACCGTCACGCCTCGGGAGAGGAGCACGCCTCGGGCGGTCTGGAGCACCCGGGAGCGCTCCCGGTCACCGGGTTCCAGCACCAGGAGCGCTCCCTCCGGGCGCAGGAGCCCGAGGAGGCGCTCGCACCACCCGGCGAGGCCAGCGCCCCGGGCATGCTCCTCCGGGAGAGCCGAGAGGAGCTCCACCAGGCAGAGCCCTACGGTGACGAGGTCAAAGTCCCCGAGGTCCCGGTCCCAGCCGGGCTCCGAAAGGTCCCTTGCGAGCGTCTGGTGGCGCGCGGGGAGCGCGACCAGGCCAGCGTTTGCGGCCTCGGCCCACACCCTGCGCTGGAGGGCGAGGGCCTCGGGGTCGCGCTCCAGGGAGACCAGCTCCCCGAGGGAGGCTCCCTCCGGGAGGGCGAGGGAGACGCCCAGGGCGGTGGTCCCGAGGCCCGAGCCGACGTCCAACACGCGCAGGGGGCGCCTCGGGAGAGCGTCCGCGAGGCGGAGCTCCTCGGTCGGGTACTGGCTCTTGGGCAGGTCCCTCGGGAGCCAGAAGAGGCACCGGGCGGCGAGCTCGTCCCCGTGGGCCAGGGCCACCTCCTCCCCACGGTAGCGAGCGGCCTGACGCGACACCAGCAGGGCCAGGACCGACGGCTCCACGCGCCTCCCGAGGGCCCTGGAGAGAACGGACTCCCACGCGGGGGCCAGCGGCGCGATGCGATGATGGACGTGGGGCACTCCCGGAGGGTACCCCGCGGGTGCTAGGGTGCGTCCCATGAAGCACTGGGTCCCTGCCCTGGCCGCCCTGGCCTTCCTGTCCCTGGGGGCGACGGCGTGGCTCGCCCTGGACTGGGCGCCCGTGGCCCAGGACTCCGCCGGGGGGCTCACGCAGAAGATCTTCTACTTCCATGTCCCCAGCGCGTATGTGATGTACCTGGGCGTCTTTGCGTGCGTGCTGGGCTCCCTGGGGTACCTCGCCCAGCGCCGCCCGGGGTGGGACGCCCTGGCCCAGGCCGGGGGCGAGCTGGCGGTGCTCTTCAGCGCCATCGTCTTGATCTCCGGGCCCCTCTGGGGGCGCAAGGCCTGGGGGGTGTTCTGGGTCTGGGACCCGAGGCTCACCACCACCCTCCTCGGGTCGCTCCTGTTCGTGGCGTACCTGGTGCTGCGCTCCAGCGCCGGGGCGGGCGAGGCCGAGAAGCGCTTCAGCGCCGCCCTGGCCATCCTCGGGGCGGCGGTGATGCCCGTGATCCACTACTCCGTGCAGCTCTGGCGAGGGCAGCACCCCACGGTGATCACCTCCCGCGGCGGGGGCCTCGCGCCGGAGATGGGCATGACCCTCGGGGTGGCCTTCGCGGCCTTCACCCTGGCCGCGGTGGTGCTCCTGGTCGTGAGGGCCTCGCTCTGCCTCGCGCAGGCGCGACTGGAGACCGCCCGCACCGACGCCATCGCCCTGGGTCTCCTGGAGGAGAGTGAATGAACCGCCATTCAGTTCGGGCCCTCGGGGCCCTGGTGCTGGTCTTGTCCCTGGGGGTGTGTGCCACGGCGCAGGAGAGGCCGCCGCAGGGGCCCTCCATGGCCTTCCAGCCGGGGCTCGGAGAGGGCGCCCGGGAGCGCATCCCCGGCGGGAGGCTTGTGGTCGGGGCCTACGCCGCCGCGCTCGCGCTCCTCGGGGTGTACGTGGCCGTGGTGGCCCGCAAGGCCTCGCAGCTCGGGGACGAGCTCACCCGGCTCGAAGACGACCTCGAGCGCCACCGGGCCCGCCAGGAGGAGGCCCCCGCGCCGGAGGGGAAGAAGTGACCCCCACCGTCGAGCACGTGGTGTTCATCCCCTGCGTGCTCGCCCTGGGGGTCTTCGTGGGCTACCTCCTCGGGGCCCGCGCCGTGCGGGAGGAGCTCCGACGGAAGCAGGAAGCCCGCAAGCGCTAATCCCCTGGACACCGACGCGCGGGACGCGCAACCCTACGTCCCCATGCGCCTCCGGGACTCGACGCCCGCTCTTGCTCTGCTCCTGGGACTCCTCGCCGCATGCGCGAGCGGGCCCACCCGACGCCACGCCGCCACGACGCCTCCCTCCGAGGGCCCCCCAGGGATCACCGTCACCGAGGCGCGCAAAGGCCAGTCGTACACCCAGCGGATCACCTGCGGCATGGAGCACGAGTACGTGTTCCAGATGGCCGCCCAGGAGGTCCTACATGTCACACTGTCCGCCACCCTGGAGGGGAACAACCCCCTGGGCGAGGACTTCGACTGGCGCTTCCTGGGGCCCAACCGGAACTACATCGCCAACGGGGAGCTGGTGGAGCCCGGGCCGGGACGCCCCGCCCCCAACCAGCAGTGGGACGTCACCGCCCTGGACGCCGAGCGCTACATCCTCGCAGTGCATATGGAATCGGGGCAGGCCTGCGCCCATCTGGAATACACCATCGCGTTCAGGTAACGCTCCAGTCAGCCAATGGTCGCTTCTCCCTGGTGGTTCCTCGCGTGGAGGGCGCTGGTCGCGCTCTGCGCCAGCGTCGCGCCCTGGCACGCGCCCCTGGACGCGGGCCTGCCTCGCTCCACGGACGGAGCCCTCGGCCTCGCGGCGGCCTCCTGGGCGCTCCTCGCGCTCCTCGTGGCGGGCGTCGCCCGCGCCCTGGAGCGTAGCCGCGCAAGGGACCCGGGGGCCCTCCTCGCCGCGGCCTCGGTCCTCTCCGCCCTCGCCGCGAGCGTGTGGGCCTCGCGGGACGGGAACCCCGTCGGGATGGCCGTGCCCTTCGTCGCGCCCTTTGTCTGGGGGATGGCCTTCGCCGTCGTCCTGCGGCGCTTCCCGGGCGCCCGTACGCCCATCCTCGCGGGAGGAGCCGTGCTCCTCCTCGGGACCGTGGCCCTGGCGGCCCCGAAGCTCCGCTCGCGCGCGTCCGTGTGGGAGGCCGTCCTGGCCCGAGACCCCGGCAACGACCGCGCGTACCTCTTCCTCGCAGCCCACGGAGACCCCTCGGGGCTCCTGGAGCGTTGTGTCTCCCAGGCCCGAGAGCCCTCCCGGTGTCGTCTCCAGCGCGCCCGGGGCCTCGTAGACCAGGACCCCTCTCGCGCCCTCACCGAGGCCGAGGCCCTCGCGACCCTGCGCCCCGACGACCCCGCCGTGAAGGTCCTGCGCGCAGGGGCCCTCGCCAGGCAACACCCGCTGCCCTCGGGGGCCCTCGCGGCGGCCCGGGAAGCCGTGGCTCTGGCGCCCTCGGACCCCCACGCCTGGGTGGCCCTGGCGCTCACGGAAGAGTCCCTGGGCCACGCCCCGGAGGCCCTCACCGCCGCGCGCAGGGCCGTGGCCCTGGGCGCCGGCAGCGCCGCCCGGATGCTCCAGGCCCGCCTCGCGGCCCGCACCGGGGACCTCTCGCAGGTACGGGCGGCCACCACCGCCGCGCCCTCCAGGGACGAGGCCGGGGCGCTCCATGGCCTCGGGCTTCTTGCGGAGCGCCAGGGGCGCTACAACGACGCACGGGAGGCCTTCCTGCGCGCGCTGGCGGCGTCGCCCGGGGGCCGGGAGCCTCGCATGCACCTCGCGCGGCTCACGGCCTCCGCGGGGGCCCGGGACGAGGCCCTGCACCACCTGGAGGTGCTCCTCCGAGAGCACCCCGGAGACCCCGAGGCCCTGGCGCTCCGTCGAGAGCTCGAAGCCACGCTCCCGGCGCCCCCCGCGGCGCTCCATCGCCCTTGACCCGGGGCCTCCACAGGGTCCATGGATGCGCGGTTTCAATGCTCCTTCGCAGTGCGCTGGTCGCGACGATGACGCTCGGGTGCGTGAGCCAGGGCTTCTACACCTCGCCGCGCACCCTCGCCCCCGGGAGGCTCCAGCACGGCGGCTACGTGGAGTTCGTGGCCCGCGGAGGTGACCGAGGCCCCGTCGGGGTCTTCCCGGTGCCCATCGTCGGCTACACCGCGCGCTACGGCCTCTCCCGGGGCATCGAGGGCGGCGCAAGGATCAACGTCCTGGGCACCCTCGGGCTCGACGTGAAGCTGCAACTGGTGCGCTCTCGGGGCTTTGACCTCGCCCTGGACCCGCTGGTGGTCTCGTCCTGGACCGTCGGGAACGTGCACCTGCCGCTCATCGCAGGGTTCAACCTCTCGCCCCGGGTGCAGGTGCTCCTCGGGGCGCGCTTCTCCTATGGCGTCGAGCTCCTGGCGGGCACCGGCGTGATCTCCTCGGCCAACCCCTGCGACCCCTCGGGCACGGACCTCGCCGTGAGGGACATCGCCCTGTGCGGGGCCTCCGCGGGCGCCCTCCTGGGCCTGCGCCTCGTCGTCGGGGACCTCGCCCTCCAGCCCGAGTACTCCGTCTCGCGCGCCATCGAGGGCTCCTCGGGTACCCTTGTCCACACCCTGGCCCTGGCCCTGAGCCTCGCGCCGCTCCCGGACTTTGGCCCGGAGCCTCCGGCGACCCCCGAGGCTACTCGTTGGACACCCACACCACCGCGATGACCCCAAGGCCCGCCAGGGGGCCCTCCCGCAGGCCGTAACTCACGTCCAGGTCAAACGCCACGCGGGGCCAGAGGTTCTCCACGATCACCCCGACGCTGGGCCTCGCCACCGTGGTGCCCACGCCATACAACAGCCCGTGGGTGTGTTCAGCATAGACCCAAACATGTCGGTCTCCTCGCGGGGCGGCGTCTACCATCACGGCATTGGCGAGCTCCAGGGAGAGCTCGTCGTCCACCACGGTGTCGGCGATGCGGTCGTACTCGGGCGCCAGGCGTTGCCGGGCGATGCCCGTGGTGCGGGAGTAGAGCCACAGGCGCCCGACGCGCACGTTGAGCCCGAGCACGGCGCTGGCGCCCCAGCGGAGGCCCGGCCCGCGGTCCGACGGGTCGCTCAGGGCGCGCCCCACGGAGAGCTCCGAGCCCGCCGGGAGCGTGAGGTAGAACCCCGGCTCCACCAGGGCCCGCACGGTGAAGGTCAGGAAGCCCCCGAGGGCCCACGCCGAGGGCCCCACACCCAGCTCCAGGGAGACGGATTTGTAGGCCGCGTGGGCCCCGAGGGCGAGAGGGCGTCGGGTGGACAGCACATCCGCGCGGGCCAGGAGCCCGATCGGCCGGGTCTGGGCGCCGAAGGTCCAGAGGAGCCTCGGGGGGCCGGGGAACGCGGGAGGGTCCGCGAGGGCCCGGGGCACCACGGCGAGGACCGTGAGGCCCAGGGCCCTGGCGGCGAGGCGTGGCCGCGGGCTATTCCGCGTCGCCACCGGTGGCGTTGACCACCGCGGAGGGCGCGGCGACGGTAACCCTCTGAGGGTCCGGCGTACCCGGCCCCAGAGGCAGCCCCGCCGCCCCGGGAGCAATGGGCCCCTGGAGCGGTGTAGGGAGGTGTGGGTCCCTCTCCCTTGGGGCGCCCCGTGGGGCGGGCTTTCGGAGCAGGCGGTCGACGCCTACGGTGATGAACTCATCGCGTCGGGCGTTGTGGAGGCACATGCTCACGGTGCCGTCGTGGGTGGCGACCATGAACGAGCAGTTCTGGATCCGGTCCGGGTCGAGCTCGTCCCGGCCCTGGAAATTCTGGATGAACACGCTGAGCTTGTGGACCTTGAAGCCCGCCCGGGCGATGGGCACGAAGTTGTCCCGGAGCTTGCGCCCGAGCCAGCGCAGGCCCTTGAGCGCGACCCGGGGCTTGGAGAGCGCCCCGAGGGCCACGGTGGCGGCCGCCCGCAGGGGCTGGGTGCGGTCCATTTCCAGGTCCGGGAGCTCCCGGAGCATGTCCTCGACGAGCTCGATGTCGTCATTGAGGTCAATGGAGTGGTCGCCGGCCTGGAGCGTATACACAATGGAGTGGCACTTCGGGTGGCCGAACTGCACGGCCTCCCAGGAGAGCGGCGCGTCGTCGAAGCCCCGGCCCACGAGCTCGCGCATGTTGGGCAGCCCCGGGGCGTAGCCGTCCCGGAGCACGCCCCGGCCGGTGTCCGCCTCGAGCTGGAAGGAGCACATGCCCACCACGTCCGCGTGCTTGCGGAAGAAGCGCACCAGGTCCGGCACCTCGTGGATGTTGTCCCGACAGACCGTGGTGTTGAACACCACGGCGAGGGGCAGGCCCCGGGCCCTCTCGATGTACTCCTCCCGGATGGCGTTCAGGTCTGTCTCGGTCTTGTACCCGGGGCGCTCCTGCGTGAGGTCCACGTGGAAGGCCACGTCCGTGAGCCCCACCCGGCACAGGTCCACCAGGAGGTCCCGGCGGGCCTTGATGCCGTTGGTGAAGAGCGCCGGGAGGAGCCCGATGGAGCGGCAGTAGCGCACGATCTCCACGAGCTCGCTGCGCTTGCGCAGGGTGGGGTCCCCGCCGGTGATCTGCACGTTGGTGTTGGGCCCCCAGTCCCGGAGGATCAGGTCCGCGCGGCGCTTGATCTCCTCCAGGGGCGGGTCCGGGATGCTCTCGCTGAGCTCCGAGAGGTAACAGAGCGTACAGTCCAGGTTGCAGCGCTGGGTGATCTCCAGCGCCACGCACCCGATGGTGATGCGCTTGCCCAGCACCTGCCGGGCGTTCTGGTGCTCCGGCGAGAGACGGTCCCAGGCGGCCCGGCGCCGGGCGCGCCAGTCGGCCCTCTCGGCCTCGTCCATGGGCTTGTAGAACGATTGCATTCCGTGCCTCCTCAGGCGTCGTGGGGTGTGGGGTGAGACTCGCCGCGGGGGTTGGTGGCGTAGAAGCGGGCCAGGACCCTGGGGTCCACGCCAAGGTGGTAGAGCCCCCGCAGGAGGAGCATGCGCGCCATGGTGCGGGACACCCCGTGGGCCTGCCAGCGCCGGGCGCTGGTGCCCACCCTCAGGGGTACGCAGGCGTACCGCCCGCGGCCGGCGGCGGTGCCTACAATCCGCAGGTCTTCGAACAAGGGCAGGTCGGGGAAGCCCCCGAGGCGCCAGAAGAACGCCCGGCGGAACCACTGGGCCTGGTCCCCGGTGGCGCTCGGGATCAAGCGGCTCCGCAGCGAGATCATGGTGCTGGCCACCCGCAGCCGCGGGTCCTGGCTCTCGATGGAGAGCTCAAAACAGCCGAAATCCGCCCCGGCGTCCAGGGTCTCCCGCAGGCGGTCCAGGGCCCCGGGGGGCAGGGTGGTGTCCGCGTGGAGGAACAGCAGCGCCTCCCCCGAGGCCTCCCGGGCACCGGCGTTCATCTGCCGGGCCCTCCCCCGAGGGGCCTCCACCAGGCGCACCGAGGGGAAGGCCCGCACCCGCGCCTGGGTCCCGTCCCGGCTGCCCCCGTCCACCACGATCACCTCGAGGCAGGGGTCCGGGGCACCTGGTGGGACCAGGGCCCCCAGGAGCGCGTCGATCCGACGGACCTCGTCCAGGACCGGGACAATCACACTGATCCGCGCCTTCACCGCCGCGGAGTGTACGTCCAACCCCCCCCCCCCGGATGGAAAAATGTTCGCCCCGGGGCGAACGGGGGTGCGCGTCAGGGCGGTTTGTGCATCCATCCGGGGGAAAACCGTCGTAGTGTCATCGCCCGCGGGGCCGCCCGGCGCAGCCAGAGGGCAGACCCCCTCCCCATGGAGACGGAGCACCCATGAAGATTCTCCTCGTCCAGCCGACCTCCCTCGAAGAAGGCCGCTTCGGCCTCGAGAACAGCCTGTGGCTGTCCGAGCCCGTGGCCCTGACCTCCGTCGCCGCCGCCGCGGCCGGGCACGAGGTGGAAATCCTGGACATGCGCCTGGAGGAGCCCAGAGCCCTGGTGGAGACCCTCCGGAGGTTCCGCCCGGACCTCGTGGGCACCACCTCCATGACCACGGACTGCTACCAGGCCAAGGCCGTCCTGCGCACCGTCAAGGCCATCGACCCGTCGGCGCTCACCCTCATCGGCGGCCACCACCCCACGCTCTCCAGCGAGGGCTTCGCCGAGCCCTATGTGGACGTCATGGTCCGGGGCGAGGGGGAGCTCACCTTCGCGGAGCTCCTGGCGGCCTACGGCAAGAGCAAGAACCGCCTGGACCTTGTGGGCATCCCCGGCACCGTCGTGCGCACCGAGGGGACGAGCTTCGTCGCGGGCCCCAAGCGCTCGCAGGTGCAGAGCCTGGACGCGCTGCCCCCGCCCCGCAGGGACCTCATCAAGCGGTACCAGGGGCGGTATTTCTACATCACCGCCCAGCCCATGGCGTCCATCTTCACCTCCCGGGGCTGCTCGTTTGACTGCAATTTCTGCGCGATCTGGGAGTTCTACGAGCGCCGCACGCGCTTCCTCTCCGCGGAGAAGATCGTCGAGCAGATGGAGTCCCTCGAGGAGCCCTTCGTGTTCCTGCTGGACGACAACTTCCTCACGCGCACGGACCGCCTGGTGCGCCTCTGCGAGCTCCTGGAGGCGAAGCCCTGGAAGAAATACTGGATGACCCAGGGCCGCACGGACTTCATCGCCGAGCACCCGGACCTGATCAAGCGCCTCGCGGGGGTGGGCCTCTCGGGGATCCTGTGCGGCTTCGAGTCCAACGCCGACGACGCGCTGGCCGAGCTGCGCAAGAAGAACAACGCGGACAAGAACCGCCGCGCCGCGGAGATCCTCCGGGACAACGGGATCCTCGCCACGGGGATCTTCATGGTGCGCCCGGGCTTTGACACCAGTGATTTCCGCGGGATCCGGGACTACATCGCAGACCTGGCCATCCCGATCCCGCTCCTGACCATCCTCACGCCGCTGCCCGGCACGGAGATGTGGCGCCGCCTCGGGGACAAGCTCCTCACCCGGGACTACCGGTACTTCGACCTCATGCACGCCACCTCGGAGACGAAGCTCCCTCGCGAGGAGTTCTACCGGCAGTTCATCTGGGCCCTGGACAGCGCCGAGCCCGGGGTCTCCAAGGTGCTCAACCCCCGGAGGATGCTCGACAAGCCGGAGTTCTGGTGGAAGAACCTCCTGAACCTCCCGCGGTTCATGTACCGCAAATGGCGCTACCAGCGCGTCCACCTGGACTACCGCTCGTTCATGCGCAGCGAGCTCGGGGTGATCTCCCCCGCGAGCGAACCCCTCCGGGAGAGCGCACAGTACGCCCCGAAGGGCACCATCACCCTGAGCGCCAGCGCCTCCGACGTGATGGTCCCCGCCCCGAGGATCCGCCGGGCGAAGCTGCCCGCGTCCCCGGAGCCCACGACCACGCCCGAGCCCGAGGCCAACGCCCCTGCGCTCGCCCAGGACCACGACGCCCCGGAGGCCGAGTAGATGAACGCCCCCAAGGACCTGAACCGCCCCGGCGTGGCCACGCGCTTCCTGCGCGACCTGCGCCGTGACTGCGAGACGCACCCGGCCACCAACCACCTGTTCCTCGCCCGCTGCGCGGTCACCCCGTACACCCGCGAGGACTACGCCACCTACGCCGCCCAGCACTTCCCCCTGGTGGCGGTGTTCACCCGGTACCTGGAGAACCTCCTCCTCCGGGGCCCGGACTCCGAGAGCAAGCACTGGCTCGCCAAGGTCCTCGTGGACGAGTACGGCGAGGGGAGTGAGGGCCGGGACCACGCCGACCTCTACCGCGGGTTCATGCGCGCCGCGGGCGCCCAGGACCCGCTGGAGCACCCCGCGGTGCTCGTCCCCGAGGTGGCGGACTTCCTCCGGACGCACCTCACCCTCACCGCCCGGGCCCCCTTCCTGGTGGGCCTCGGCGCCGTGGGGCCCGGCCACGAGTGGTCCATCCCGCACATGTTCGAGCTCTTGATCGAGGGCCTCCGCCTCGCGGGCTTCAAAGACGATGAGATCGGGTACTTCACCCTCCACATCGCTCAGGACGAGGACCACGGAGCCTGGCTGGAGGAGGCCATCGCCCGCTCCGCGGAGACCGCCGAGGGCAGAGACCAGATCCACCGCGGAGCCATGCTCTCCCTCGAAGCCCGCTACCGCTTCTGGGGCGGCATCCAGCGGGTGGTGGGGCGCTGGCGTAGTCCGGCAGCGCACCTGCACCTACCTCAGCGCCTGCGGGAGAGGTGTGTAGGTCTCCTGTCCCGGGTGCGGGAGAAGGCCCCCCTGGGGTTGCTGGATGGGCTGCACTACCGCCACGCCCTGACGCTGCACGACGTGCTGGCGCTGGCGCCGTCGCTGGTGGTGCCGGTGGAGTACCGCTCCGGGGCCCAGAAGGCCCAGGAGGCCCCCCGGAGCCCGCTGGCGAGCTGAGTGTGGGTGTACACCCCCCTTTACCGGGGGTGGCGAAGGCCGTTACCGTCCGCGCTGCGCGCGCGGTCGCGCTGAAGGGGAACATCGATGAACGACAATCCGTTGCGGGAGGGCATCGCCTCGGACCGGATCCCGGACCCTTGCACCGTGGTGATCTTCGGCGCCTCCGGGGACCTTACAAAGCGCAAGCTGATGCCCGCGCTCTACAACCTGGCGGTGTCTCGCTTGCTGCCGCCGGGCTTCTCGGTGCTGGGGGTGGCCCGGCGCCCCAAGCCCGACGAGGTGTTCCGCGCCGAGCAGCACGAGGGCGTCTCGCAGTTCTCGCGCAGGAAGCCCGTGGAGGAGGTCCTGTGGAATGACTTCGCCCAGGGCGTGGGCTACGTCCAGGGGAGCTTCGACGACGCCGCCACGTACGTGTCCCTCCGGGAGCGGCTGGAGCACCTTGACCGCACGCGCAACACGCGCGGGAACCGCGTGTTCTACCTGTCCACGCCGCCGGCGGAGTTCTCGGGCATCGTGCGGGGCCTGGCCGGGGCGGGGCTCATCGCGGACCGCAAGGACACCTCGCGCTTCTCGCGGGTGGTGCTGGAGAAGCCCTTCGGGGTGGACCTGCACAGCGCCGAGGCGCTGGACACGGACCTGCACCAGGTGCTCTCCGAGTCGCAGCTCTACCGCATTGACCACTACCTGGGGAAGGAGGCCGTGCAGAACATGCTGGCCTTCCGCTTCGGGAACGCCATCTTCGAGCCCCTCTGGAACCGCGCCCACATTGACCACGTGCAGATCACTGTGGCCGAGGACATCGGCGTGGAGGGCCGCGGGAAGTTCTACGAGAAGGCCGGCACGCTCCGGGACATCGTGCAGAACCATCTGATCCAGCTCCTGGCCCTGGCGGCCATGGAGGCCCCGGTGGCCTTTGACGCCAACGCCGTGCGGGACGAGAAGGTCAAGGTCCTGCGGGCCCTGAGGCCCCTGTCCCGGGAGGACGTCTACCGGTACACGGTGCGCGGGCAGTACCACCCCGGGGGGGTCTCCGGGAAGGCCGTGCCGGGCTACCGCGAGGAGCCCGACGTGTCCCCCACGAGCCGCACGGAGACCTTCTGCGCGTTCAAGTTCTACGTGGACAACTGGCGCTGGCACGGTGTGCCGTTCTACATCCGCGCGGGCAAGCGCCTCGCCCGGAGGATCACGGACGTGAGCGTGCACTTCAAGGCCGTGCCGCACCGGCTCTTCGCGGACTCCCCCGCGGAGGACAACGTGCTGGCCCTGCGCATCCAGCCGGACGAGGGCATCACCCTGCGCTTCGCGTCCAAGGTCCCCGGGCCCAGGAACCTCCTGCGGCCCGTGAACATGGAGTTCCGCTACGGCGCGGCCTTCGGGGGCTCCGGGCCGGAGGCCTACGAGCGGCTCCTCCTGGACGTGATGCTCGGCGAGGCCACGCTCTTCACGCGCTCGGACGAGGTGCGCACGTCCTGGGAGCACTTCTCGCCCATTCTTGACGGGTGGCGCGAGGGCCCGGAGCCGGAGCCCTACGCCGCCGGCACCTGGGGCCCGGCCTCCGCCGAGGCGCTGCTCACCCGGGACGGGCGGCGCTGGAGGCGGCTGTGAGCGTCCCCCTGGACGGCGTCGAGAAGGAGCTGTCCAAGCTCTGGGACTCGACGACCCGTAAAGACGGCCACGCGGTGAGCTTCAACCTGGTGGCGTTCTGCGCGTCCCCCGACGACCTGCCGAGGGCGCGCGGGGCGCTCGCCCGGGTGGCGCTGGAGTTCCCCTCCCGCACGCTCTCGGTGGCGTGCTACGCGTCCACGGCGCCGGAGATCACCGCCCGGGTCGCCCTGCACTGCCACCCCTCCGAGGGCCACGAGCCCCGGAGCGAGGACGTGGACCTGGAGGTCCGCGGCGGGGCCCGCGCGTGGGTCCCTGGTACGCTGGTCAAGCTCCGGGTGCCGGACCTGCCGGTGTACGTCTGGTGGGTCGGGGACCTGCCCGACGAGGACACCCTCTTCGATCGCCTGGTGGAGCACGCGGACGTGGTGTTCGTACACTCCGCGGAGATGGACCTGCGGGACCTGTCCCGGCTGTCCTCGCTGGTGGAGTGGGCCAAGGGGGGGTACGCCATCGGGGACCTCAACTGGGCGCGCCTGCGGTGGTGGCAGGAGTTCACCGCGCGCTTCTTCGATGACCCGGCTTCGAGGGCCCACCTCGGCGCCCTGGAGCGCGTCACCGTGGCGCATACGCCCCGGGAGCCCGGCGCGCCCATGTCCACCCAGGCGGCCCTCTACGCCGCGTGGCTTGCCGTGGCCCTGGGCTGGGACACCAGCGCCCCCCGGTGGTCCCGCGACGGCGCGACCACGACCCTCACGCTCCGCCGAGGGGACGGCCAGGACGTCACCGTGCGCTTCGTCGAGGTCCCTCGGGACGACATCCTGGCGGGGTGCCTGGACCGCGCCGTGTTCGAAGCGGGAGGCTGCCGCTGGGAGCTCTACCGCTCGGACAACCCCCGGGTGCTCTGCTGGCACGGCGAGGGCGAAGGGCTCGTGCTGCCCTCCCTCTGCGTCCGGGTGGACGTCCCCGACGAGGCCCGCATGCTCTCGCGGCTCTTGCACCGGCCCGAGCGGGACGCGCTCTTCGAGCGCACGCTCCACGCGGCCGCCAGGCTCACGGCCCCGGTGGCGCCCGCAGCGCCCGTGGGCGCCGACGGCGGGGGCGCGTCATGAAGATGCTCATCGGCCGGGACCCCGCGGACACGGCGAGGCGCGCCGCGGCCTGGGTGGCCGGGCGGGTGAAGCTCGCCCTCAACGCCCGGGGGACCTTCACCGTGGCCCTGGCGGGGGGCGAGGGCCCCAGGGCGCTCTACACCCACCTGGCGGCCCTCGGGGGCGCGCTGGAGCCCTCGCGCTGGGAGGTCTTCTGGGGCGACGAGCGGGTGGTGCCCCTCAATGACGCCCGGAGCAACTACGGGACGGGCACCGCGCTCCTGACGCGCCCGCTGGGCATGGCCGACGAGAAGGTCCACGCCCTGGCGCCGCCGGGGCTCAGCGCCGAGGCGGCCGCGGAGGCCTCGGGGCGCGTGCTGTCCGAGCGCGTGGGGGCGCCCGCGGTGTTCGATCTGGTGCTGCTTGGGGTAGGTAAAGACGGCCACACGCTGTCGCTCTACCCGGGGTGTCCCGCGCTCGCGGAGAGCGCCCGGGACGTGGTGGCGCTGGTGAACCCGCCCATGGACCCGGCGGTGGACCGGGTGACCTTCACGCCGGGGGTGGTGCACCGGGCCAGGGCGGTGCTGGTGCTCGCCGCCGGGGGCGCCAAGACGGGCCCTCTGGCGGGGGTGCTGGCGCGCGCCGGGGACCTCTCGGCGGTGCCCGCGAGGGTGGTGCGCAGCGCCACCGGAGAGGTGCTCCTGGCGCTGGACGAGGCCGCCGCGGCGGGGCTCTCGGCGCAGGCCCTGCGGGACGGGACGCTCTCCGAGGTGCGGGTGTGGAGCGCCCACGAGGCGACCCTGGGCACGCTGGTGCGCGCCTGGGACGAGCTGGAGACGGCGCGCGGGCAGTGCTCGCTGGAGGCCTTCGAGGCCGAGGTGAGCGTCCTGGCCAGGCAGCTCCTGGCTCTCAGGGCCACGCTCTGGGACGAGAACGCCAGCCTCCAGGCCGTGGGCGACGAGGCCCTGACGAGCTACGCCCGCGTGGAGGAGAACCAACGGATGATCAAGCACTGCACGGTGCTCCTCGGGGAGATGAACGCGACGCTCGGCCGCACCTCGCTGCCGTCGCCGTAGCGGGCACCGACCTGAAGCCCCGGGCGCTCCAGCGTCTCTGGGTGCGGAGGCCCTCGATGGAGGACACCATCCGCTACCGCCGAGCTTCTCCCGATCGGCGCTCAAGGAGGACCGGGTGCTCTTCGTGGCGCTGGGGGACGGGGCGCGGGCGGAGGTGCCGGAGCTCACCTGGATGGGCCTCACCTACCGTCCGTTGACGCGGGGGCCGGTGGCGCTGTGAGGGCGCGAGGGTCAGCCCGCGGGGTCGGGCGTCGGGGCGGGGGCGGGGGCCGCGGGGGGCGAGACCTTCGCGGGCGCGCCGCGCCCCAGGGAGTACACCGAGGGGAAGCGCGTCTCGGCGGCGGGGTCGTGGCGGAGGAGGTAGCGCCCGGCGTCGAGGACCTCTTCGTAGGCTTCGAGGAAGTGGGTGACGGTCCGAGCCTGAAGGTCGGTCCAGCGGCGCAGCTCGGCGCCCTGGTCATCGGCGAGGACCGAGAGGATGGCGGTGGCGAGGCGCTGGGCGTCGTCGCGATCCGCTGGGAGGAACTGCTCCGGGAGGCGGGCGATGCGGGTCTTGTGGGTCTCGTAGAGCTGGGCGAGGGCCGTGAGGTCGTCGGCGAGGTCGTGGTAACCGGTGCCGCGCCGGATGTGAGCCAGGAGGGTCCCGACGGTGGAGCCCTCGTCAAAGAAGAAGCCGAGGACCTTGAGCATGCGCTCCCGGACGCGCTGGGCCTCGGCGACGATTCCCGTGGGGACGCGCACCTCGGAGCGGGTGCCCAGGAGGGTCTCGACCTTGTGGCGCGCGTACCACAGGGCGCGGGCGCGGCGGGGGAGGTCCTTGAGGAGCTCCAGGCGAAAGAGGCCCGCCCTGGCGAGGGCCTCGAAGCCTGGCCAGACCACGGGCCCCAGGGCGAAGGCAGCGACGGAGAGACCCGCGACGGCGCCGTCGCGGAGGGCGAAGGTAGGGGCGCGGAGGCGCTGGGAGTCCAGTGCATCGAGGGCAGGGCGCAGGGCGTCGAAGTCCTGGCTCGCGTTGGCGGGGTCCAGGGCGAGAGAGTCCGTCGGCGAGGGCGTCGTCGGCTCCGGTGGAGCTGCGGGGACGGGGGCAGGTTTGAGGGGGGTTCTGGCCATGGGAGCGGAGCGTAGTCGGCCGCGACGCCAGGGGGCAAGGGTGGAGTCTCCGGGAGAGGTCCGTCACGACGCCCGTGTCGGCTTCCTGCGAGCTGTCAGGCTGGGCGCGAGGTCTTTCGGGTCGATCCACGCGGCACCTCCCAACGCTGCTCGGCGTGCGACACCGACGTCCCCAAGGACCTGTCGGTCCGCGACCACCACTGCCCCCACTGCGGGCTGGTGTTGGATCGCGATGTCAACGCCGCACGAAACACTCTCCGTGCCCAGAGGGTGCCGGAGCCCGAGACCAGGCCGGGACGCGGCCTTCGGGGAGCCGCGCCCGTACGACGTCGCGGGCAACCACGACGCACGGCGGACAGCCACGATCCGAGGAGCCCCCTCCTCGGCCGCCAGGCCAGGAGGGGGAGTGGTCACGAGGTGGCCGCGACTCCAGGGGGCAGCGAAGGGCATCCGGAAGAGGTCGGGACCTCTTCGGGAGGTTGGGGGGGAGCCTTCGGAGAGGTCGGGGACTCTCCCGGAGGGTCCGCAAGAGGCACCCGGCGAGGGGCTCGTGAGGATCCCAGGGGGGAGGAGAGGGGCCCAGGGAGGTCGAGCGCTCTCGGGAGGGCTTCTGAGAGGGTGTCCAAGTGAATTTTCCGGGCGTCTTGCTTCAGCTCCGCGTCGCCGGTCAGCGTCAGGCCGCCTCGCCGTGCCACCAGCACGGCTTCGGCGACCTTCCTTGCCCGGCTCGCGGAGCTTTGCAAACGCCTCGGAAAATCCACTTGGACACCCTCTGAGTTCTTCACCGGCCGGAGGGCCGTCCCCACCCGGATGAAACGGTCGGGCCGGGAGGAGTCGCACGGCGCGGCGTCCCCGGTGCGCGTCCGCCCCGGGACTGTAACGAGCGTGTACGCCGCCCTCGCGGTCACCTACGCTCGGGTGCGGGTCAACTCTCGCGGTCACCTACGCACGCGCCGCGGTGCTACTCTCGCGGTCACCTACGCTCGGGTGCGGGTCTACTACGGCGTGCGAGATGCGCGTCCCACATGTCACGGCACCGGAGCGGACGCGCATCCCGCAGGTCGTGGCACCGGGGCGCGCTGTGGGGTCGGCCCTCAGGAGACCTTGGAGGGCCCGAGGAGCTGCTCTGCCGATGCGACCGACGCCACGGCCTGGAGCCAGCCATCGAGGCGTGCGCGGTCCTTGCACCCGAGGACCAACGCGGCCTGGGCTGCGGTGACTGGGATCCCTCGCGCCGTCAGGACTGCGAGCACCGCCTCGGCCTTGCCCTTGGCCTCAAGCTCGAGCCTCCATGCTCGGACCCAGGGACTCTCCGGGATCTTGTTGATGTCCATCGCGGCCTCCTTGAGCCATGCGACCATCGGGCCGCTCAATACGCTGAAAGCGCCGGACCACCGCGTGCATCGACACGAGCTTGTTCCAGAGCTTCGCCGCTGTGTGTCGTGCAGCGGTGAAGGTCCTCCACTCGGCTTCCGTTCGCGGCAGCCACGCGATTTCGGTGACACGGTGACCCATCGCCCTCCTCCCTCCGTTACCACTGCGCGCGTCGCCTTCAAGCGCAATCCACCTGGCGTGGACATTGTCTGGCAGGCGTGGGTATCGCTGGGGCGCTTCACCCTCGGCCTTCAGGCCGAGGCCCTCGCGCCTCATCCGCCGGATTGGTAGGATCCGCGCGGGATGCGCCTGACGGACCGTTACCGATTGCTTCGGCGCGTGGGCGAGGGCGGCGGCGGGGGCGTGTACCTCGTCGAGGACCGCCTCGCCGACGGCGCCGTCATGGTGCTCAAGCGCCTCCACGCCCAGGCCCAGGCGGGCCTCGCCCAGTGGCTCGTCAACGAGTTCCAGATCCTCGCCCAGCTCGACCTGCCCACCGTCGCCCGCGTCCATGACTTCGGCCTCGCCGAGCCCGACGCCGAGGACCCCGGCGGGACCTTCTTCACCCGCGCCTTCGTCGACGGCTCCCCCCTCGATGACGCCGTCCGCGGGGACCCCCTCCCGGACCCGGTGGTGCTGCGCACGCTCTTCACCTCCGCCGCATGCACCCTGCGAGAGCTCCACCGCCTCGGGGTCGTCCACGGAGACCTCAAGCCCGCCAACCTCATTGTACCCACCGCGCGTGACCGCGCCATTCTCATTGACTTCGGCCTCGCCCATGGAGCCCTGGGCGCCGCGGAGAAGGTACGAGGTGGGACCCTCGCCTACATGCCCCCGGAGCGCCAGGACCGGCTCTTTGCGGGCGAGGCCCTGGCCCCGGACCCCGGCGCGGACGTGTACGCCCTTGCCGTGTCCCTGGTGCAGGTGCTCGGGGGCGACGGCTCCGCCGGGAGCTGGACGCTCCCGCCTGCGGTGAGGGACTCGGCGCCGCACCTGGCGCTCTGGGACATCGCCGTGCGAGGCGCCGCCGAGGATCCCTCCAGGCGTTTCGCCACGGTGGACGACCTCCTGGTGGCCCTCGGGCATGACGCCCCGCGGGAGCGTCGCTCGGGCCAGCGGGTGGTGCTGCGCCCCGAGGGGCGCGAGGCGGAGCTGGGCGAGGTGCTCGACGCGGTCCAGCGGCGCCTCCTGCGCCGGGAGGGAGCGCCCACGGTGGCGCTCATCACGGGCGAAGAGGGCAGCGGGAGGAGCACGCTCCTGCGGGAGCTCACCTGGAGGGCCCAGCTCCGGGGCGTACAGGTGCTCGCGGTGCCGGGCGAGCCCGGCGAGGCCCCCTTCCGGCGGCTCCTCCGAGGG
This sequence comes from Deltaproteobacteria bacterium, assembly GCA_016218725.1. Lineage (GTDB taxonomy): Bacteria > Myxococcota_A > Polyangia > Polyangiales > JACRDB01. The sequence goes on along the minus strand of JACRDB010000059.1, from coordinate 112,294 downwards.
GCCGAGATCCTCTCCGGCGAGCCCCTGGACCCGCAGGCCCCGGACGCCCTGGAGACCGCCTTTCGCAAGGCCTCGCGCCACGCCCCGGTGCTGCTCCTGGCAGACGACCTGGACCGCGCGGACCCCTCCATCGCCGCCAGGCTCCGCTCCGTGGCCTACGGCTGCGAGGCCGGCGACGCGCTCCTCCTGGTGGCCAGCGCCGAGGAGGCCCCGGAGCACCTCACCGCGGACGTCCGCGTGAGGCTCCAGGGCCTGGAGCTCGCCTCCGTGGCCTCGCTGTGCGAACAGGCCCTCGGGGCCGTGGAGCCCGAGGTGGCCGCGAGGGTGCTCCAGCGCACCGCGGGCCTGCCCCTCGCGGTGACCGAGCTCCTGGCCGCCCTCGGACGCCTGGACGGCGTCACCCCGGAGGATGTTGATCGCGCCGAGGAGGGCCGCGGCGCCCAGGACCTGGCCTCCCGGAGGGTGCGGGGTCTGGACCTCACCCTGCTCCAGGCCGCGGCGGTGGTGGCTCTCCTGGGGCCCTGCGCCCAGGACGCGAGGGTGCGGGCGCTGGCGCCGTCGCCCGAGGCGCTGGACGCGGCGCGGGCGCGCTCGGTGGTCACCGTGGGGCCTGACGGGCGCTGGACGCTGACGCACCACGGGCTCGAACAGTCGCTCCTGGAGGCCCTGCCGGAGGCCACGAGGGCCGGGCTCCAGCGGGCGGTGGCCGAGGCCCTGGAGGGGGCCCCGGAGGCTTCTCCCGCGGTGAGGGCCGGGGCGTGGCTCCGGGCGGGGGACGGCCCCCGGGCTTCGAGGCACCTCCCGGCGGCGGTGGAGGCCCTCCGGGCCGCTGGGCTGCCCCACGCCGCGGCGAGGCTCCTGGAGACCCTGCGCGCGGTGGACCCGTCGCGCGCTTCGCCCGAGGGGCTCTTGCGAGAGGCCGAGCTTCTTCACGAAGCGGGGCTGGTGGACGAGGCCGTGAGCCTCGCCCGGAGGGCCACGGAGGCGGCTCCCGGGGGGACTTCGCACCGGGCTGCCCTGCTTCTGGGGAGGCTCCGGCGCCTCTCGGGGGACCCCGAGGAGGCCGAGAGGCTCCTGGAGCCCGTGGCGGCCTCCGAGGACCGGGGGCTGTCCTCGGAGGCCGACGTGGAGGCGGGCCGGGCCTTGATGGTGCGTGGGGAGTACGCCCGGGCCGTGGAGCGCTGCGAGAGGGCCTTTCAGCGTGCCCCGGGAGACGCCGTCAGGGCCTCGGCGAGGGCCCTTGGGGGCGTGGCGCTGGTGTACGCAGGGGAGACCGCGAGGGGTCTGGGGCTGCTGGAGGAGGCCCGGGGGCTCTATGCGAAGCTCTCGCTCCCGCGGGAGGAGGCGTCGCTGTGGACGTACCTGGGCGTGGCCCGGGAGCGCAGCGGGGACCTGGAGGGGGCCCGGGGCCTCCATGAGAGGGCCCTGGAGCGGGCGAGGGCGGTGGGGGACCTGAGGCTCATGGCCTCGGCGAGGGTGAACCTCGGGCACATCGCCCAGCGGCTCGGGGACCTGGGGGCGTGCCTGGAGCACGGCGAGGCGGCGTTGAGGCTCGCCCAGCGGGCGGGGCTCCGGGTGCCGATGCTCACGGCGAGGCTGAACACCGCGGGGCAGCTCTTGCGGATCGGGAGCCTGGACCGGGCCCGGGCCGAGCTGGACCACGCGGTGGCGCTGGCGCGGGAGGCGGGCAACCGGGACATGGTGGCGGCGGCCACGCTGATGCAGGGGGTCGCGCGCGCGCGCGCGGGAGAGCCCGACCTTGGCCTGGCGATGATTGACGAAGCCCTCGGGCAGTTCGAGGCCCTGGGGCAGGCCGACGACGCGGCGGACGCGCTCCTGGACGCGGCGGAGCTGCTTTTGGAGCGCCGGGAGGACGGGGACCTGGCGCGGGTGGAGGGGCGGCTGCGGCGGGTGAGGGCTCTGGGCGAGCCCCTGGGGCTCCGGGAGGCCCGCGCGAAGATGCTGGAGGGCGCGCTCCTCGGGGCCCGGGGCGAGACCCGGGACGCGCTGCGGGTCTTGACCGAGGCGATGCAGCTTGCGGCGTCGCAGCACGACTGGGAGGTGGAGACCCAGGCCCTGGCGCTGAGGGCCCAGGCCCACGGGGCCACCGGGGCGGAGCTCCACGCCCGGAGGGACCGGGAGCGCTCGCTGGAGCTCCTGGAGGAGCGGGCGATGCTGCTGCCGCCCGACCTCCGGGGGGCCTTCTGGAACGTGGCCTGGAGGGTGCAGCTCCGGGCGGAGCCTGCGCCTGCGGCGCTGGCGTCTCAGCCCTTCGGCGCGGCGACGGCGCGGGAGGCGGTGAGGGCGGGGCGGCGCACGGGGCTCTCGGTGGCGCTGGGGCCCGGGGTCAACGGCCAGGCTCCGACGCGCATGGCGCAGGACGAGCGGCTGGTGCTGCTCCTGGACCTCTCTCGGCGGCTCGGGGAGGCCCAGAGCCTGGACCGGGTGCTGGAGCAGGCGGTGCGGAGCGCGGTGGAGCTCACCGGGGCGGAGCTCGGGGCGGTGCTGCTCCCTGGCGAGGACCGGCAGCTCGTGGTGCGCACGCGCACGGGGGTGCACCGCGGGGACGGCCCGGACGAGAGCTTCTCGCGCTCCATCGCGGAGACCGTATGGATTGACGGAGAGCCCGTGGTGACGCTCAACGCGCGGGGGGACCGGCGCTTCGCGGAGTTCCGGAGCGTGCACGACCTGGGCATCGGGGCCATCGCCGCGGTGCCCTTGAAGGCCGCCGGGCGCATCGTGGGGGTGCTCTACGTGGAGAACCGCCGGCGCCGCGGGGCCTGGACGCCGTCGGACCTGGCGCTGTTGTGTGCCTTTGGCGAGCAGGCCGGGGTGGCCGTGGAGAACGCGCGGCTGGTGGAGGAGCTCTCCGCGCGGACGCGGGACCTGGAGCGGGCCCACCAGGAGATCGCGGCGCTCCTGGAGACGCGGACCCACGAGCTGGAGACCACCCGGACGCACCTGGCGCGGGCGCAGGAGGCCCTCTCGCGGCGCTTCCACCCGGCGGGGCTGGTGGCGCACACGGAGGCGATGCGCAGGGTGTTCGCGGTGATCGAGCGGGTGCGCGAGACGGACGTGCCGGTGGTGGTCGAGGGCGAGAGCGGCACGGGGAAGGAGCTCGTGGCGCGCGCGCTGCACTTCTCGGGCGCGAGGGCCAAGGGGCCCTTCGTGGTGGTGCACTGCGGGGCGATCCCGGAGACGCTGCTGGAGAGCGAGCTCTTCGGGCACGTGCGCGGGGCCTTCACGGGCGCCGACCGGGACCGCCGGGGGCTCCTGGCGAGCGCCCACGGCGGCACGCTCCTGCTGGACGAGGTGAGCGAGATGCCGCCCAGGATGCAGGTGGAGCTCCTGCGGGTGCTCCAGGACCGCAGGGTGCGGCCCGTGGGGGGCGAGAAGGACGAGCTGGTGGACCTCCGGGTGGTGTGCGCGTCCAACCGCCCGCTGCGGGAGCTGGTGTCCGAGGGGCGTTTTCGGGAGGACCTGTACTACCGCCTGGCGGTGGTGACGGTGCGCGTCCCGCCCTTGCGCGAGCGCGTGGAGGACATCCCCCACCTGGCGGCGCATTTCCTCGGGCAGCTCTCGGAGGAGCTCCGTGCGCCGCGCAAGCGCCTCTCCCGCGAGGCCCTGGCGAGGCTCCTGCGGGCGCCGTGGCCTGGGAACGTGCGGCAGCTCCGGCACGTGCTGGAGAGCGCCGTGGTGCTCTCGGAGGAGGAGGAGCTGTCCGTCGAGGCGCTGCACCTGCCGGAGCCCACCGTCGGCTCGGTGGAGGCTCCACCGATGGCGGCGCCCGAGGGCGCGACGGGCTCGCCGCTGGCGCAGCACAAGTCCTCCGAGCGCCAGCGGATCATCGCGGCGCTGGAGCAGGTCAACTGGAACAAGGTCCGCGCCGCGGAGGTGCTGGGCATGCCGCGCCGCACGCTCTACCGACGACTCCGGGAGTACGGGTTGTTGGAGGAGTGACCCCAAGGCGCGCGGTGACCTCACCACGCGGTGCGGGTCAACTCCCGCGGTGATCCCACCGCGCTCCGCGTGTCGCCGGAACGACCCTCGCATGGACGCCCCCCACACCATTACGCCCACAGGAGCTGTGCCAGGGTGTGCCATCTTCCGCGCCCGCGGTCAGCACCGGAGACAGAACGCAGGGATGGTGCGACAATGGTCGCGGGTTTGCGGGGTCCCTTCCCCCGTGGTGCGAGTTGTGCTTGAGGTGGTCGGCGGTCATGGCCCGGAAGTGTCACGCGTGGTGGGTGGTGCTGGTCCTGGGGGTGGGGTGTGTCTTCACCTCCCGGCCGGTGCTCCCGGGCCGTGAAGGGCCGGACAACAGCACGCAGGACGGGGGCTTCGCCGCAGCGCGGGACGCCTCCGCGGCGGACAGCCCGTCCACGCCCTGGATGGGCAACGACGACTGCTTCAATCGCCGGGACTCCCTGGGGAACGACGCCGGACACCAGCGCACCGACGGCGCCGTGTGCGACCCCACGGCGGTGCCTCCGCCCGTGTCGGGCGCCGACGGAGGGACCCCCGCCCCGGCGCGCGACGGCGGCGGCGGCACCGGCGCAGACGCGGGACCCGCGGCGGAGACCGACTGCGACACGGACCACGGCGCGACCGGCGATGGCGGCGCGGACGCCGCGAGGGACGCCACCGCTGACGGGACCATCGACGGCGCCACGGACGCCCCGAGGGTCGAGGGCGGCTGCGGAGACGCCCTCCCGCGCCTCGGGGCCCTGGAGGTCCGTTGGTGAGCTCGCCCTGGCGTCTCCTGGGGTGGGCGCTCCTCGTCGGGTGTGTCTTCACGTCACGCCCGGTGTTGCCAACCACCGACGCAGGGGATCCCACCATGGGAGCGGATGTGGGTGTCACACCTCCATCCGATGCGGGTGTAAGAGATGTAGGAAGGGACGTCACCCAACCCGAGGACGCCGCGCCCCCGCCGGAGGACGCGCCCGCGCGGAGCGACACGCCCACGGGCACCGTGGACTCGGACGCCCGCCCTGGGACGGACGCGGGCGAGAGCCCGGACGCGGGTCTTGGGCCGGGCCCCTGCGATGACCCGACGGACGGCGGCGCTCGACCCGATGCGGGAGACGCTGGCGACGCCGCCACCGACGCGGTCAGGGACGGGATGGTCCCGGGCTGCGACGCCGGGAGGCCCTCGGACGGCGGGGATGCAGGCGCCACCGACGCCACCGACGCCACCGACGCCACCGACGCCACCGGCGGCGCGGGCTGAGAGACCTCGGGAGGGGCGATCTGCTATGGTGCGCGGCATGGCGCGGTTTCGAGGGCTCCCGTGGCTCGCTCTGGGTCTTGTCGCCTGCGTGGCGGCGCCAAAACCCGAGCGCAACGGCGGGCGGCTGTGTCGGCTGGACTCGGAGTGCAACCCCGGTCCCCTGTGCGGCCTCGTGCGGCCCTGCCTGGATGGCTTCTGCGCCGAGGACCCGGTGTTCCGGGTGTGCGACGCGGGCACCTACCCCGACGGCAGCACCGTGGCGGGCCAGTGCATCACGTACCTCAACTGCAACGCCACCGCGTGCGGGTCCCTGGTCCCCTGCGTGAACAACCGCTGCGACACCACCGTGCCGCCCCTGTCCATCCCCTGCGACGCCGGGCTGCCAGATGCTCGCGTGGACACGGGCCGCGTGGACACCGGCCGCGTGGACACGGGCTTCGACACGGGCTTTGACACCGGTCGGCCGGATACCCTCCCGCCCGTGGACACCGACCCTGCGCCCGACACACGCCCCACGGAAGACACCACCCCTGCACCGGACTCGCGCCCCGTGGATGTGACCTCGGACGCGGTCGGGGATGGCGCCTCGGGCGGTGACGCTGGCGCCGCGGACGCCTCCGGCGACGGCGCAGCCACTCCCTCCGACGCGCTCTCCGACGGCGGTTGAGGGAGTCGCCCCGATGGCCCAGGGCTCCTGGCGCGAGCGCCTGCCAGTGATCCTGGCGGCGACCTTCAGCCTCGGAGGTGCGCTGGCCTTCGCCGTGGCCATGGTCGCCAGGATCGTCACCGGAGCCACACACCGCGGAGCCTCGGGCCTGGAGGGCGTCCCCGCGGTGGCCCTGCCCGCGCCCTGCCCGCGCCCCCTGGGCCTCCCCCTGGTGCTGGACCTCGACGGCGACGGGCGCTCCGAGGTCCTTCGGCTCTGCGCCGACGGGACCTGGACCGCCGCGGGAGGCGCCGCCACCCGCGGAGCCCTGCCGGTCATGCCCCGCTACGCCTGCGAAGACCCCTCCCACGCCCCCAGACTCTGGGTCCGCGCCGAAAACGACGGCCCCAGCGGGTTCTACACGCTCCCGTCGGGGGCCCTCTCGCCCGGCGACGAGCCCCGAGGCTGCGCCCCCGGGAGCTCCCAGGGCCCCTGCAGGGGCCTCGTGACCCGCGGGACCTGTACGCCTCCGGGAGCCCCCGCGCCCGACGCGCCGCGCTTCGAGCACGGGTACACCCTCCAGCACGAGGGCCTCTGGCTCGCCGCCGGACTCCGGGGCTCCGGAAGAGTCCCGAGCCCCGCGGTGCTGGCCTTTGATCCCGCCAATGGCCACACCCGCTGGGAGCGCCCCCTGGAGGGCCTGGACCTGCGGCATGGACGCCGCACCGGGGTCCCGGGCACCTCCGCGGTGACCGTCCAGCCCCCCGAGGCGCTGGAGGTCACGGGCGCCCGGGTGCTGGTGGTCTATGCGGTGGTCGAAGGTCACCGCGTGGCGATGCTGGATGCATCTACGGGAGAGGCCCTCTGGGACGTGAGGGCGCCGCTCGATCGCCGGGGCGCCCTCGGGGCCCGGAGGGTGCTGGCCACCAGTACCGAGGCTTTGCTGGTCACCGACGGCGCCGTGGCGGTGCTGGACCTGGCCACGGGAATGCCCCGGAGGGCCTTTGTGGCGCCTGGTCAGCGGGGTGACCTTTGACACCGATGGGGTACCGAGCAGACCATCGCACGAACCCGATGCGTGCCCGAGGACGGTTCCTGGCGTTCCTGCTGCTGGCCCTCGATGGGTGTCTCCCGCAAGACCCGTCCCTCGGCACCGCCGTGGACGAGCTCCGGGACCTCGACGCGGAGGAGGCCCGCTTCGTCACCCTGATCAACAACTACCGGGCCTCCATGGGCCGGGGACCGCTGATCCCCACGAGGCTCCTGAACCAGGTGGCCTACGACCACTCGCTGGACATGGGCACCCGGCGCTACTTCGATCACACCAACCTGGACGGCCTGTCGCCCTTCGATCGCATGGCCCGCGCGGGCTACTCCTGGGGCCGGGGAGAGAACATCGCCGCCGGGAACTCCAGCGCACAACAGACCTTCGAGCAGTGGCGCACCAGCTCCGGCCACAACCGCAACATGCTGGACAGCTCCTTCCGCGCCATGGGCATCGGCCGCGCGTGCGTGTCCCGAAGCCCCTATGGGTGCTACTGGACCAACATCTTCGGCGCCGTCGCGGACGGCAGCTCCATCCCCCTGGACGGGAGCACCCCCGCGCCGCCACCGCCGCCGCCACCGCCACCGCCACCACCCCCGCCGCCCGTGGACTCCGGGGTGCCCCCGAGGGACACCGGCGTCCCCCAGGACACCGGCGCCCCACCAGACACCGGCGTCCCTCCAGACTCCGGCGCGCCCCCGAACCCCGAGGGCGCCGCGTTTGGAGCACCCTGCGGGGCCAGCTCGCAGTGCGCCACCATGGTGTGCATCCGCGCGAGCTCCCTGCCGCCGTTCTGCTCCCAGCGCTGCGGCGAGGACTGCGGTTGCCCCGTGGGCTTCCGGTGCATCACCTCGGCCACCCCCGGGGTGAGGGTGTGCATCCAGGGCATGAACCTCTGCCCCACCGCCGAGGACGCCGGCATCCGCGACGCCGGACGCCCTCCGGGCGACGGCGGCGTCTCCCTGGAAGAAGACGGCTCGGTGCCGCTGCCGGACCCCGTCGCGCCGCCCGGGGGCAACACCTTGGAGCCCACCATCACCGGCGGGAGCTGCGTCTGCGCCGCAGAGACCACCCGCGGTGGCGCCCGCGGCGTCGCCTTCGCGGCCCTGGCCTTCACCGCCGCGCTCCGTCGTAAACGCCGCGCTACTCGCCTTCGTTGAGGGCCTCGGCGGCCTGCGCGGGCGCCCCGAGGAGGATCAGCGCCTCGGCCCGACGGCGCTGGAGCCACGCGGCGCGCTGCCCCGTCGCGCGCAGGAGCGCGGCGGCCTCGTCGTAGCGCGCCAGCGCCCGCCGGGCCTCGCGGCGCCGCAGGAGGAGGTCCCCGTGGGTCACCAGCGCGCGCAGGCGCTCGGCGGCCCGAGGGCGGAGCTCCAGCGCCGCCACCAGGGACAGCTCCGCGGCGCCCGGGTCCCTCGCCCGACGCTCGCCCGCGGCCCGGCGGAGGTAGAGCCTGGCGAGCACCGTGCGCACGTCCAGGTCGCCGGGCAGGAGCCCCACGGCGAGCTCCCCCTCGGTGATGGCGCCCGGGAGGTCCCCCTCGCGGTCCCGGAGCACCATCGCGCGGGCGTGGGTGCGGGCCTCCCGCAGCGGCTCGCTCGCGTCCAGCGCGGGGAGGTACCGCGAGCCCCGGGGCGAGAGCCCCGCGAAGGGCTGGTCCGCGATGCGCGCGAAGCGCCCGAAGAGCTCCGCCGTGGCGTCGTGGTAGAGCGCCCCGGGCGCGCGGAACTCCAGCACCAGGTCCCTCGCGTCGAGGGCGGAGGCGTCCCCGGCCACCGCGGCCACGCCGCCGCTCCCGGCCAGGAAGCGCGACACCAGGGACGCCGCGTCGGGCACGCCCGCCTCGGCGAGGCGCCCCCTCACGCTGGCGTGCTCGCACCTGGCGAGCATGGCGTCCACGTCGAGCTGGTAGGGCTCGCGCACCCCGACCAGGAGGTAGTCCTGCCCGGGGGCCACCTCCACCAGCCCCGCCCGCGGGAACACCTCCCGGAAGGTCGCCACGATCTGCGTGACGGTCTCCAGGTCCGTGCTGTACCCATGGAACCACTGGCCAAGCACGCCCCCCGGCCGCAGCCGCTCCCGGGCCGCGGCGAGGGCCTGCACGGTGAACAGCTCGCTCATCCCCGCCACCCAGGGGTTCGAGGGCTCGTTCACGATCACGTCGAAGCGCCGCGAGGTCCCTCGGAGGTAGTGCACCGCGTCCACGGTCTCCACCGTCACCCCGGGGGCGTCCAGCACCCCGCGGTTGGCGACCGCGAAGTCCCTCCGGGCCGCGAGGATCACCTCGGGCAGGAGCTCCACCACCCTCACGGTGCGCACCCCGGGGACGCTCCGGGCGGCGTCCGCGGTCATCCCGCTGCCAAGACCCACCACCAGCACGTCCCGGGGCTCCCTCGCCAGGAGCGCCGGCACGATCCCCACCACGGTCTGCGTGGTGCGGTCGCCCTCGCTGGTGGCGTCCACCTTGCCGTTGAGCTGCAGGAGCAGCGCGCCGCTGTCGTCCTGGCGCACGGCCACGGTGGCATCGCGGCCGTCCCTGCGCCAGAGCACCCTCCCCAGGTCCAGGGCCTCGCCCCCCGCGTAGAGAAACGGCCCCGTGAGCACCGCCTCGGGGTGCTCCCTGGCGCGGTAGACACCCACCCCCGCGAGCCCAAGCGCCAGGGCCCCGAAGCCCCAGGAGCGCCGCCAGGTGCTCCCCCGGGCCAGGGCCCCCGCCGCCAGGAGAACCCCCGCGGCGACGGCCATGGCGCCCTCCAGGCGCACCCACGGGAACAGCGCCACGGGCGTGAGGAACGCGCCCAGCACGTTGCCCGCGCCCATCGCGCAGAGCAGCGCCCCGTTGGCCCCCGCGCGGTCCCCGGGGCCCGTGGCGAGGGCCCTGGCCCCGAGAGCCATGGTGGCCCCGAGGAGCCCCACCACCGGCAGGGCCAGCGCCGTCACCGTGAGGAATGCCACGGTCCAGAGCCTCCAGCCCGGTGGAGCCCCGTGGGCAAGCACCCTCTGGGCGACCCAGGGCATTGACTGCCCTGGGACAATCGCCAGCGCCGCCAGGAGTCCCGCGATGCCTAGCGCGCGCCCCAGGGCCCTCCTGGGATCCGGCACCCGCTCCACCCGGGACACCACCATGGCCTCCCCCGCGCCAAGGGCCGTCACGTGAGCCGCCACGGCCACCGCGAGGCACAGCGCGCTCGGCCCCCAGGACAGCTCCCCGAGGCGCGTGGCCACCCCCTGCCACGTCGTGGACGCCACCCCCGCCAGCATCGCCGCCCCGAGGAGAGCCCTTGACCGGGGAGGCCCGCGCACCTCTTGCGACAAACCTATACCTTTCGGGAGTTGTCGGGCCCAGAGCGACACACACAGATACAACCCTGCGACCACCCACAGGGACCCACGTACACCTACCCTTGGACCCAGGCCGAAGGTGACCCCGAGGACTCCGAGGGCGGCGCCGAAGGAGCTCAGGGCCCCGACCCAGGCGGTGCCCGCGCCCGCTCCCCGGCCCAGGAGGGCCACCGCGGCGGGGTACACGCTGCCGGCGGCGATACCGGGAGGGAGGGTGACGGCGAGGCCCAGGAGGCCCCGGAGCAGCTCAGCGAGACCGGGGTGGGTCTCCCCCAACGGGACGAGGGTCCGGGCGACGGGCCCTGCGAGGCCGTGGGCGAGGTCCATGGCCACGAGGCACAGGGCTCCCAGCCCGAGGTGGACGCGCACGAGCACCGAGCGGGCGTCGATGGCTCTGGGGGCGCGCCCGACCCACCAGGCGCCGAGCCCGAGGCCGCCCAGGACACCCGCCACGGCGCCGGCCTGGGCGAGGCCCGCGGAGCCCAGGAGGGGCCTCAGGGCGCGGGTGCCGAGCACCTCGGCGCAGAGGGTGGCGAGGCCCGACGCCGCCGTGCACGCGGCCAGGCGCCGCGCGTGAGGGACCGCGGTCATCCTCGGGGCGGGTCTCGGCGGGTGAGGGGCCAGACCCGGGGCTCCTCGCGGAGCGAGTCCAGGACGGCGTCCAGCCGCGGGCCCACGGTGTCCCGGAGGGCGTCCCTCCGCGCCAGGAGCGCGAGCTGGCGCAGGGCCAGGACGAGCACCCTCTGGCGCCGGGCCAGGGCCAGGGCCAGGAGACCCATGGACACCAGGGCCACCACCGAGGCGCCCACGATCAGCGCCAGGAGGACCTTTGGGAGCATCGGGTCGAAGACCAGCCGGAGCCCGAGGATGCTCCCGAGGACCAGGGCCAGACCGCGCAAGAGGCGCCCCCAGGCGCCTTCTCGCAGGGCCTGCTCGGCGAGGTGTCGGGCGATGGGGTCCCAGGTGGAGCCTCGGGCGCTCGGGTGGGCACCCGGCGCGGACGCCTCCTGGGCCATGGCCTGGGAGGCCGGGAGCGCGTCAGGGTCCAGAGGTGGCACCAGAGGCTCCCGGTCGCGGCCCGTGAGGGCCCCGACGGTCTCCGGGAGCACCGGGAGCGCGGCCACGGGCGCGGGCACCTCGGCGCTCGGGGGCATCGGGGGGGTGGTCTCGGCGCCAGGAGGGAGCGCCGCCTCGGCGCCAGGAGGGAGCGCCGCCTCGGCGCCAGGAGAGAGCGCCGTCTCTGCGCTCGGAGAGAGCGTCGAGGCCTCGGCGCTCGCGGGGGGCGGCGCCTCGGTGACGACCGCGGGAGGCTCCTCGGCGGGGCTGGTCCGAGGCTCCGCGGAGGGCGCGGTGGGGGTCTCGGTCGGGGCAACGTCCACGGCGGTCTACGGTACCAGAACGCCGCTGCCCCGGGCGTCTATTGCGGACGGGGCCTCCCGGGGTACTGTTGTCCTTCCGTGGCGCGCGCACGATGGATCGCCTTGTGGGTGCCTCTGCTGGGCTGCGCGCGCGCGATCTACCCCGCGGACGCCGACGCGGGCATGGAGCTCCCGGGCCTCGAAGAAGACGCCCAGGACGAGGAGAACCCCTTCAAGCCGCCGCCGTTGGACGTGCCGCCGGTGGACCGCGCGGAGCCCGACACGGAGCCGCCCCCCAGGGACACGGCGGCGCCCCCGAGGGACACGGCGCTGCCCCCGCCGGACACGGCGGTGCCTCCGGCGGACACGGGCCCCTGCGGGCGCGTGGGGCAGGTGTGCTGTACGGGCTCCGTGTGCAACATGGGCGCGACGTGCGTGGCGAGCTTCTGCGCCGAGCGGCCCACCTGCGGCGTGGCGGGCATGGCCTGCTGCGGGACGCTGGCCTGCGGGCCGGGGCTCACCTGCGTCGGGGGGCGCTGCCAGGGCGCGAGCACCTGCGGCGCCAGCGGGCAGGTGTGCTGCGCCGCGGGCACCACCTGCGTGGCGGGCCTGGTGTGCCTCGGGAGCCAGTGCGTGGCCTGCGGCAACGTCGGCCAGGCGTGCTGCGCCGGCAGCCCCCAGTGCAACGGCGCCCTGCTCTGCATCTCCGGCGTGTGTCGGCTCTGAGGCGCGCCCGCGCGGCGCCGGGGTGCTACCCTCCGCGGCCATGCACCGCGCTCCGAACGTCTCCGCCCGCGCCGTCCAGGGCCTGCTCGTCGGCGCCCTCGCGCTCCCTTCCGTGGCGTGCTCGTCCACGGGTGGCCTCGGCGCGCCCGACGCCACCGACGACGACGCCGCCGACGATCGCCCGGCCACGGACAGCGCCGCCCCCGACACGGCGCCGCCGGACTCCCCCGTGGTGGACGCCTCGCGCCCGGATACCGCGCTCCCGCCGAGCGATACGTCGCTCCCCGTGGATCGCCCGACGGCAGACTCCTCCCCGCCGCTGGACTCCACGGCCCCGGCGGACACCTCCCGCCCACCCGCGGACACCGCCCCGCCGATGGACAGCGCCCCGCCCGCGGACACCGCGCCCCCTACGGACGCCGCGCCGCGCTGCGGCGCCGAGCGCCCGGAGCTCTCGGGCACGCCCGCCAGCGAGGGGCTCGTGCTCGCCCCCGACGGGACGATCTTCTCGTCGCGCACCGGCGGCGTGGCGCGCACCCGGCCGGGGATGCCCACGGAGGCCACCTGGCTGCGCCTGACGGGCGCCAGCACCATCTGGGGCCTGGCCCTGGACCCCGTGGCCCGCAGGCTCTACGTGGGCTCGCCGGGCAACGCCACGGTGTACGCCGTGGACTACACCGCCTCGCCGCCCGCGGCGTCCGCGCTGGTCACCTCCGCGGGGCAGCCCAACGGGCTCACCCTCGGCCCCGACCGCGCGCTCTACTACTCGGACTTCGGCGGAGGGCACGTGTACCGCGCAGAGCCCTCCGGGGAGCGCACCCGCGTCACCACCAGCGCGCTCTCCAGCGCCAATGGCCTCGCCTTCAGCGACGCGCGCACGCTCTACGTGAACAGCTACGGCGCCGGGATCGTCTACCGCCTCTCCCTCGACGCCTCGGGCCGCGAGGCCTCCCGCGCCATGGTGCTCTCCGGCGCCCCCGGGGCCGACGGCCTCGCCCTGGACTCCCTCGGGCGGCTCTACGTCACCAGCCAGGGCTCCGGGAGCCTCCTTCGCTTCAACGCCGACGGCTCCGGGCGCACGGTGCTGCGCGCGGGGCTCTCGGCCCCGGCCAACATCGAGTTCGGTGCCGGCGCCCTGCGCTGCACGGACCTCTATGTCGCCACCGGCGCCACCCCCGGCGTGGTCCGCGTCGAGGGCGACACCCCCGGCGCCGACGTCCCCTGGCACCGATGACCGCCACGGTCACCCTCCTGGCGGGCACCCTGGGCCTCCTGCTGGCCGTCAACGCCCTGAGACCCGTGCGCGCCCCGGCCCTCTTCGCCGCGGCCAGCTTCCTGGCCGGGTGGCTCACCTCGGAGCTGGCCTTCCATTGCATGGCGCTCCAGTGTGTGGTGCTGTCGGTAGGAGTGTGGAAAGGTGCGCTGGACACCCTCCCGGGGCAGGTGGGCGTGGGCGCGGGGGCGCTGTCTGTGCTTCTCCTTGGGAGGAGCGCGCTGGAGGGCGTGCGCGCGCGGAGGGTGGTGGAGGCGCTGGTCACCGGTCCCCTCGGGGCCTCCGCGCCCAGGGCGCTCCCGGAGGATCACGCCCCGGCGCCGATGGGGTGGTGGCTGCGGCGGTTGCTCTTTCCGCTGCCGGTCACGCACCCGAGCGTGGAGCGCACCAGGGCCGTGGTGTACGCCCGCGAGGGACGGCTCCAGCTCAAGCTTGACGTGTTCCGCCGTCGGGGCGCGGCCCACGACGAGGGGGCCCGGAGGCCCGCGGTGGTGTTCGTCCACGGAGGGGCCTGGGTGCTCGGGAGCCGGGACCACCACGGGCTGCCGATGCTCCAGGACCTCGCGGCGCGGGGCTGCGTGTGCTTCAGCCTGGACTACCGCTTGTCCCCTCGGGCTACGTTTCCCGAGCACCTGGTGGACGTCAAGCGCGCCCTCGCGTGGGTGCGCGCGCATGCGCGCGCGTGGGGCGCCGACCCGGGCTTCGTGGTGCTCTCCGGGGGCTCGGCGGGCGGGCACCTGGCGGCCCTGGCGGCGCTCACCGCGGACGACAAGAGCTACCAGCCGGGCTTCGAGGACGCGGACACCTCCGTGGCCGCCTGCGTGGGCTTCTACGGCGTGTACGACCTGGCGGACACCCGCGGCCACTGGCCAAACCCTGGCCTCCGACGGGTGCTGGAGCGCTGGGTGTTCAAGGCCCGCCTCGCGGACGCCCGGGAGCGCTTCGCCCGCGCCTCGCCGCTGGCGCGCGTACACCGTGACGCGCCGCCGTTTTTGCTCGTGCACGGCGCGCTGGACACGCTGGTCCCCGTGGAGGAGGCCCGGGTGTTCCACCGGGCGCTCCTCGACGCCGGGGCCGAGAGCCACTACCTGGAGCTCCCCGGCGCACAGCATGCGTTTGAGATCTTTCCCTCGCCGCGCACCCTGGAGACCGTGCGCTGCGTGGCGGAGTTCGTCCGCCGGGTGCGGGGCAGGGCGCCTCAGGTCGGGTAGCGCGCCTCCGCGGTGAGCTTCTCCACCAGGGCGTCGGTGGTGAAGAACCCGAGGTCCTGGCGACCCTTGCGGAGGTTCACGCCCACGGCCTCCACCTCCTTGTCGCCCACCACGGCGATGTACGGCGGCTTGAGGAGCGAGGCCTGGCGCACCTTGGCGCCGAGCTTCTCGTTGCTGTCGTCCACCAGCGGGCGGAGGTCATGGCCCCGGAGCCTCTGGGCGAGCTCCTGGGCGAAGGGCAGGTGCCGGTCCGCCACGGTGACAAGCACCACCTGCTCCGGGGCGAGCCACACCGGGAAGGCCCCTGCGGTGTGCTCGATGTACACGCTCAGGAAGCGCTCCAGCGAGCCCAGCACCGCGCGGTGCAGCATCACCGGCCGGTGCGGGGCGTTGTCCGAGCCCACGTACTCCAGCCCGAAGCGGTTCGGGAGGTTGAAGTCCACCTGCATGGTCCCGAGCTGCCAAGGCCGCCCGATCGCGTCGGTCACATGGAACTCCAGCTTGGGGCCGTAGAACGCGCCCTCGCCGGGGGACAGCACGAAGGTCTTCCCCTTGGCGCGCACGCTCTCGGCGAGGATGGCCTCGGCCCGTGCCCAGTCCTCGTCGGTGCCGAGGGAGCCCTCCGTGGGGCGCGTGGCGAGGCGGAGCTCCACCTTGTCGAGCCCCAGGGCCCGGTACACCTCGTCCCGGAGGTCAAAGAAGCTCGACAGCTCCGCGTCCATCTGCTCCGGGGTGCAGAAGATGTGGGCGTCGTCCTGGGAGAAGGTCCGCACGCGGGAGAGCCCGTGGAGCACCCCCGAGCGCTCGTACCGGTGGAGCCTCCCGAAGTCCGCGAGGCGCAGCGGGAGGTCCCGGTAGGAGCGCTTCTCCGTGGCGAAGAGCAGGCAGTGCGAGGGGCAGTTCATGGCCTTGCAGCCGGACACCTGATCAAAGTGCAGGTGCGCCCCGTGGGCCTCCAGGGCGGCGCGGTCCTCGGCGCCCTCGGCGGTGAAGAGCTGGTTCACGGGCACGACCCCTTTGGCCCCCACGGCGTCCGTGCCCACGGCCACGAACATGTTGGCGCGGTAGTGCTCCCAGTGGCCCGAGCGCTCCCAGAGGGCCTGGTCGAAGATCTGCGGGGTGATCACCTCGTCGTAGCCGTACCGCGCGTAGCGCGTGCGGAGGTAGCTCACCAGGCCGTTGTAGACCCGCGCCCCGCGCGGCAGGAAGAACGGCGACGCCGGCGCCCACTCGTGGAAGGTGAAGAGCTTGAGCTCCTTGCCGAGCTTGCGGTGGTCCCGGGCGCGGGCCTCCTCCAGTTGCTTCAGGTGCGCGTCCAGGGCCTTCTGCGTCGGGAAGGCCGTGCCGTAGATGCGCTGGAGCATCGGGCGCCGCTCGTCGCCGCGCCAGTACGCGCCCGCCACGCTGGTGAGCTTGACCCCCTGGAGGAAGCGCGTGGACGGCACGTGGGGCCCCTCGCACAGGTCCGCCCAGGGGCCGTGCTGATAGAACGAGATGGCCTCCCCGACGGGGATCGCGTCGAGGATCTCCAGCTTGTACGTCTCGCCCTGGGCGGCCAGCGCCTCCCGGGCCTCCGCGCGGGTGCGCTCGGTGCGCTGGAAGGGCAGGTCCTGGGCGATGATCTCGCGCATGGTGGCCTCGATGCGCGCCAGGTCCTCGTCGGTGAAGCGCCCGTCCCGGCGATCGAAATCGTAGTAGAACCCACTGTCGATGGCCGGGCCGATGGTGACCCGCGTGCCCGGGAAGAGCCGCTGCACCGCGTCGGCCATCACGTGGGCCGTGGAGTGCCGCACCAGGGGCAGGGCCCTGGGGTCGTCCGAGGCCAGGGGCGTGAGATCCGTGGCGCCCAGGGTGTCCGCGGTGTCCAGGGTGCGGTGCAGGTCCAGCACCCGGGTGCCCGCCAGGGCCGCCACGGTGTTGGGGTGGAGCTGGTTGCGCGCCTTCAGGACCTCGCCGACGGACTGCTTCATGACGTTCACCACGCGGGGTGTCCGCGCGGGCGACCGGCCGCCCGCGGGGAACCTGTGCTACCCCCCACCCGACCGCTGTCAAGAGATTCCGCCCGCCGCCCCTTGCGGAGCGGCCCCGGGTGGGACCATAAACCCGTCGGAGCTTCTCCCATGAACCGCCAGCTCTTCGCGTCCCTGCCGGACCGCGTGCAGGTGTATGAAGTCTCCCCGCGGGACGGGCTCCAGAACGAGCCCCTCCAGGTGCCCACCCCGGGGAAGGTGAGGCTCATCGAGGCCCTGGTGGCCGCGGGGCTGCGGCGCCTGGAGGCCACGAGCTTTGTCTCGCCCCGGTGGGTGCCGCAGCTCGCCGACGCCGAGCAGCTCGCGCGCTTCCTCCCGCGGCGCGAGGGGGTCACCTACTCCGCCCTGTGCCCCAACGCCCAGGGCCTGGAGCGCGCCCTGGGCGCCCACATGGACGAGGTGGCGGTCTTCCTCTCGGTGAGCGAGACCCACAACAAGAAGAACGTGAACAAGACCGTCGCGGAGACGCTGGCGGCCTTTCGGGACGTGGTGCCCCCGGCCCTGGCCGCGGGGCTCCGGGTGCGGGCCTACCTGTCCACCCTCTGGGGCTGCCCCTACGAGGGCACCGTGGACCCCAGGAAGGGCGTGGAGATCGTCCGCAGGCTCTTCGACCTCGGGTGCTACGAGGTCTCCCTGGGGGACACCATCGGGGTGGGGACACCCCTGCAAACCCGCAAGATCCTTGATCTTTTCCTGGAAGAGTTCCCGGCGAGCCGCCTGGCCCTGCACTTCCATGACACCCGCGGCACGGCGCTGGCCAACGTGATGGTGGGGCTGGAGCTCGGGATCCGGACCTTTGACGCCTCCATCGCGGGCCTGGGGGGCTGCCCCTACGCCCCGGGGGCGGCCGGCAACCTCGCCACCGAGGACCTGGTGTACACCCTCCACGGGATGGGCATCGAGACGGGGATCGACCTGGACAAGCTGGTGGAGGCGGGCAGAGTGGCCGAGGCCGTGGTGGGGCGCCCGCTGCCGGGCAAGGTCCACCAGGCCGGGGTGCGGTCCCTGCGGGGGTAGCGAGGGCGCTGTACGGGCGGCGGGAGCTCTGGCATGCTCCCGGGGATGGCACGCGCCAACGACCGTTCGCTGGGCTTCATGCCGCTTTTGGTCATGACCCTGGTGTGGCTGATCCTGATGCAGTTCATGATCCCCATCGGGCAGACCACCTCCCGCGCGGGGTTCTTCCAGATCAACGCGGGCCCGCCCACCTACGGCTGCCCCATCCCGCGCGCCAAACCGTAGACGCCCTCACTCCCGCGGAACCTCCCGCAGGAGCGCGTCGATGCGTGCGCGGAACTCGCCCTCGGGGCGGGCCCCGGCCATGAAATGCCCGTTCACGAAGAACGCCGGCGTGCCCGTGCGCAAGCCCGTGGACGCCAGGGCCTCGACGTCCGCCCGCACCGCCTCGGCGTGGGCGCGCTCGTCGAGGGCGCGACGGAAGCGCACGAGGTCCAGCGCCTGCGCCTCGGCGTAGCGCTCCAGGGCCTCGCGGGAGAGGGCCCCTTCCTCCTCCGGGTGGGCGAAGAGGGCGTCGTGGTAGCGCCAGAACGCATCCTGGCCGCCCTGGGCCAGGGCCTCGCGGGCTGCCTCCGCGGCGGGCCCGGCGTCCCGGTGGCGCTCCAGGGGGTGGTCCCTCCAGACGACACGAAGGCGGTCCCCGTAGCGCGCGCGCAGGGCCCGCAGCGTGGGCTCCACCCGGGCACAATAGGGGCACTGGTAATCCGAGAACACCTGGAGCGTCACCGCGGCGGTGACCGGTCCCTGCGAGGGGCTCCCAGGGGGGATGGGCACCGCGTGGACGCGCTCCCAGGCGTCTGCGGGGAGGAGCTCCACGGGCACCGGCAGCGGCGCGCGCACGGCGTCGGCGTAGCGTCGCGCGGGCGCGAGCGCGCGGGCGCGCGCGAGGTTCCGCTCGACCAGGGCCTCCAGCACCTCCAGCCGCGGGGCGCCGTCGAGCCGCGTGCCGTTGACGAAGAGCGTGGGGGTGCCTTCGATCCCGAGGCGCTCGGCCAGGGCGCGGTCGCGGGAGAGCGCCTCGGCGTGGGCGTGGCGGTCCAGGGCCTCGCGAAACCGCGGGAGGTCCATGCCGAGGTCCGCCGCGTAGCGCTCCAGCCACGGGCGACCCTGGCGCGTGAGGTGGCCATGGAGCACGTCGGTGAAGCGACCGAAGAGGGCGCCTCCGCCCTGGGCGTGGGCCTCGCGGGCGGCCTCCGCGGCGAGCGTCGCGTCGGGGTGCGAGGCCCCCGGGAGGAACCTCCAGGCGACGCGGACGGCGCGGGGGTAGCGCGCGCGCAGGTCCGCGAGGGCGACCCTCGCGCGGGCGCAGTGCGGGCAGGCGAGGTCCGTGAACACCACCACGGTGACCGGGGCGCTCGCCGGGCCCAGCGTGGGAGCGCCCTCCGCGGGCACCTCCGGCGCGTCCTCCAGGGCGACGCCCGGAGGGCCATCGAGCGCGTCTACGCAGCGCTCCGGCGCGCGGTAGCGACCCGCGCACCCAAGGATGACTGCGGCGAGGAGCGGTCGAATACGCATCGGGTGCGAGCCATAGCACACCGAGCCGAGCGCCCGTCAACGCTCCTCCGAGACCGCGACGTGCGTGTGCGCCGCTCTCGCGGAGCACTGGGCGATCTCCGTGCCCCACGGCGCCCGCGCCATGCGCCATGTCGCGCCCACAAGCCGGGGCCCCAGGAGCGGCGAGCTCAGCGGAGTCCTCACGCCAGACCCTCGACTCGTCTCACTCCGGTCTCGCGATGATCCGCACCGGGACCGTTCGAGATACCCGCGTCCCATCGCCCAATTCACCAAGGAGATTATCTCCCCAGCACCATACTTCTCCGGTGCGATCGAGAATGCACACCGTCCCCCTGGCGCTCACGATCTGCAAAGCTGGAGGAATACCCTGGATGCGCACTGGTCGCGAGCGGCAGTAGCTGCGATGCCGAACGTCAGGGGTGTCCCTCTGGCAGCTCTCGCGTTCGGCTGGGCCATCCAGAAAGGAACTCTGATCGGAGTTCCAGATTGCGTAGTTCACGCCCCAACACCAAACAGAGCCATCGTCACGAACAGCGCAGAAGTTGTTCCATCCCTTTTCAAGGTAGACGACGTGATCAAGTGCGAGGGCGGTCGGAGGAAAACACCGAGTCAATCCCCGTAGGCTGAATTCGAGGTCGCAGCCATCGACGGGCGCCGGTCCCACCCCCATCTGCCCCTCAGAGTCGTAGCCCCAACACCAGACACGGCGCTCCGCTCCCCTGACTACACAGGTGGTCGTCTCCGATGTCGCGACGGCGACCGCGTCATTGATGCCAGGGACGAAGCCCGACCAATACCCGTCGGACCTGGGCACGCCGAGCTGCCCATACCGATTGTAGCCACAACAGTAGACCTGCCCGGAGGTCAGCACGGCGCAGGAATGTCCAACTGCCAACTCAACGCTCAGAACTCCTCGGACGGCAAGGCAATTGAGGGCAGGCGGCGAAAACGCCACCTCACCATCACCGCGGATCGCTCCGGGAGTCTCAAATATCCTACGAACCAACGACGTACTGTCATGCAGGCCTGGTATCACAGTAAATGGGAGGATCTCCCGCGCCGCCTGCGGGGCCCAGCTCCCGGACCGATTGTCGCCCGCACATAGGACGTCCCCTGGAGACCGAAGTAGCGCACACAATAGAGTTGACCCGATACCAATATCAGAGACCTCGTCAAGTGGCAACCTCTGCGGACGATCCCAGAAGGTGCCCCTCTGCGCGTCTCCGAACACTCCAAAATGACCGTTGCCCCAGCAGTATGCCCCCGCCGAGGAGAGCGCACAAAAGGTAATCCTACCACCCGAGACGATGCGACGAACTGGGCCACTTCTAAGCGGTTCGACCGACGGAGGACCAGCGTCCGGTAGAGGACCAGAGTCCGGCGCTCCACCGGAGGTGTCAAGGAGGTCAGCCGAGGCGTCGGAAGGCGCAGGAGCTGATCCGAATCCGATGGACGTGCCACAGGACGCCAGCAACAAAGCTACGAGTGCCGGAGTCGCGTTACCCACGCACGCTCCAACCCCGTCTCATCGTTGTAGCAGCGTCGGTGTATCCAGAAATTTCAGTGATGTAAGCAGCCATCCAGCGGAGCCCCGCAAAGAAGAGGCCGATCGTCACCTCCTTGTTACCCCCTCCATAGGTTGCGGGAATCAGGTGACCTCCGCTTGCGTCCCACGCAGCGCAGTACTCCAGCACGGAGGGCAGCCACAACGCGAGCCGGGGCAAGGCCAGGATCTCCGCGACCGCGGCGCCGAAGACCCACCGGCCTTCGGTCCTTCTCCTCGCCGGGAAGAGGCCGAGTCCCAGGCGCTCAATGCCAGTTTCCGGGTAGGTAAAGGTGCTGTCCGCAATCGCACGATGAACAGGGTACCGCACTTCAAGTTCGAACTGGGGCAGGCTGAAGTATCGGCCAAGGGCCGGGTCATCGCGTCGTAGTACGGCTGCCGCCATCGCTGCCGGCGAACTTAGGGCCCCCTCAGGCCGCCTGGGAAAGTCCGATGAAGTCAGTGGCGGCGCGAGCCTCGCCACGTCGAGATAGGCCCTTCGGATGGGGCGGTAGAGTTGCTCCAGGAGCCAGTTGAAGTCGAGCACCCTGCGATACAACTCCTCCGGTCGGCCTACCACCGCGGAGGCCCTCCCGAAGGCCGTGGTGAACGATCGGACCCGCGCATCGATGTTGCTCAGGGAGTCGCACTGGGTGACAGTGCCGTCGCCGAAGCCGTCGCCCCAGCCCTGGCCGTCGAAGATGGCGCCGCGGGTGGGGCGCTCGTCGCGCGGGACACGCATCCAGTCGGCCTCCAGGTCCGTCCAGAGATCCACCGCAGCAGTGACCCTCGCGGGGGAAGCTCGGGCCTCCGTGGGAAGCATGGCCAGGGCGAGCTCCTGGCGGAGGGAGGTGGGCTCCTGCGTGGTGTCCCAGAGCATACGCGCCAGCTCCCAGAGGCGAGGCCCCGCGAGGCCCCAGCCCGCAGAGGCCTCGGCGACGAAGGCCCTGGCCCCGCGGTTGTAGGCGCGCTGCAGGCCATTGTAGAGGGCCGTGGTGTAGAGCCTCGGGACCACCATCGCCGCATCGGAGACGTACTCGTAGAGGCCCAGCCGGGAGGTCACCATGGACCACCGCTCCAGGTTGAACTGCCGCGGTGCACGCACCATCCGCCATGCGCCACCCACAAGCAGGGGCCCAGCGGAGAGCGGAGCCGGCGGCGGAGGGTAAGGCTCAAGGTACTCGGTGGCGTCGTGGATGCCCGTCAGGAAGGGCATCAGCAGCGGACTGAGGCGTGTGGGTTCGTCGGGCGCGAGGCGACCACCGTGGAGGGGCATGAAGACCGGAGCGCCGCGGTAACTCTCGTAGGTCTGAAACGCTAGCACGTTGTGCGCCGGGGGCATGCCAACGGTCTGGGCGACGCTGTTCATCAGGTCCACGATACGGCGACTCTGCTCCGTGCGATAGAGTCCATTTTCGATGACCCCACGAAGGCACAGGTCGCTCGGGTCCCGCTCCGCCGGGGTGAGCGCGTCGCCGGCTAGACCGCGCTGCCAGGACTCCAGGCTCGTGGCGGCGTACAGTCCGTCCCGGCTCAAGTACTGATTCGAACCGAGGATCAACCCTTGATATACACGAAAGGCGCCGTCATTCGTCACCGAGTCGCTCACTGTACACGCATCACAGCGGCACCAGAGGTTCCCGATGTGGTCGTCGGGCGAGAGGGAGTAGGCCCCTTCGGAATGCGTCGCCCCAGGATCCCTCAGGTTGGCGCCCTGGAGGCCGAGGAGCACCTGGGTGCCGAGCACCGTCGTGAGCTCCTCCCGCACCGGAGCCAGCCTCCCAGGAGGCGCCTCGCGGTCTTCGTAGACGCATGCGAACCACCCTCCCACCGGGACGGTACGCAGATCCACCGTGGAGACGAAGGTGCGGGGGACGAAGCGCATCCTCCCGGCGATCTTGGTGGCGGTCGTGAAGCGCGCTGCGAGCGCTGCCTGAAAGGCAGAGGCGGTGAGGTGAGCCCGCATGGTGGCCGGCAGCATGGCGCCGACGGAGAGCCGGAGGTTCATGGCCGTGGGCGCGGTGGGATTGGAGGGCTTTGGGTACACAACCTCGCCGGGACAGGAGAGGGGTGGCCGACAGGCACCAGGCGTACAGCCTACGGGGAGTGGGACGACCCGAAGGAGGTCCCTGGACACCTGCCATCCAAAGCGGGAATCCAGGCTCGGCCAGCGCCCGACCGAAGCGACCTCGGCGTCCGGGAACGGGGCCACCTCTCGGGGAAAGGGCGCCGTGTTGGAAGATCGAGGACGGAGGTCTGGATAGCTTGAGGGATTGCGGACGACGTAGCGTTCGGACGGGGGCGTGTCCTCGTCTCCTGGGAGGGTGCCGGGAGGGAAGCCGCGAAATAGCGCCTCGGGCGAGGGCCTGACCTTGACCCACACCGGCGGGAGGTGCCGGGCGAAGTTGTGACTCTGGGGAATTCGCTCTTCGGAGAGGAGGAGCGCCGCCTGGGTACCCTGGAGCGGTGCCATGCAGTTGGCGGTCCCACCAAAGCGCAGGGCGCGGTCCAGGAGTGTTCTGCGCTCCTCGCCGGGCCTCAGGCGATTGTTCAGGGCCCAGGTCCGGTGGGCGTCCAGTTCGGCTTCCGTGAAGCTCTGGCTGGAGGCGATGGTGTGCAAGGTCCGGCTGCGATAGTCGGGCTCCTCCAGGCGATTGACGCCCTCCCGGTCTTCAAGGACCTCCGCGCGTTGGAGGACCTGCCCGCGTGGCCCAGGATAGAGCCAGCGGACGCCGGTGATGCGTTCCAGATACCACGCCACTGCAAAGTAGGTCCCGTAGTCGCTCCCCCCCGCGAGGACAAGGTGGGTGGTACCCTCCACCAGGACGGAGAAGGCGACGAAGCCGTCGCCGTCGACGTCGGCCCAGTCTCCGGTCCACAGGGAGCTCGGCGAGAAGAGCTCGGGGCGTCGCGCCAGGAGGCCCCGGAGGAACTCTGTGCGTCCGAGGTGAACCACGCAGGGATCGGTGAGCCCTGCCATCGCCGAGTCCTCGGTGACCGGTAGCTCGGCCCCCGTGGCCTCCAGGACCGTGCGCAGGAACAGATCTCGGGCATCGCTCAGAACGGTGCGCTGCGTGACGGGTCCGCCACGGCCAGGCGGGTCGGAGGTGACCAGGAAGCGCCACCAGTCCGCAGGAGGCGTGCGCACGAAGGGGCGCAGCCCCGCCGGGACGAGGAGCCTCGCGCGAGGGAGAGGCCCCCCTTCGGTGCTTCGACGCACCAGGGTCACCGCCGCAGGGGTCGCCCGATAGGCAGGGCCATGCCGGGCGCGCTCGTCCAGGCCTGGACCAAAACCCATGGCTACGCCACCTTCCCGAGGTACTGAGTCACGCTCGTCAGGCCTGCTTTCCGGTCCTCCGGGAGGATCTCATAGGGCTTTGTGGTCGACGGCTCAGGGCTTCCTTGCTCCAGAAGGGGCATTGCAGACTCTTTCCCACGCGGACTGTAGGAGGCGACGACGCCGCGCAGCGCAGCAAACACAAGCTCCGGGGGAAGGGCCTCGATGGCAGCAAGCACTTCGGTCGAAAAGCCTTGGAGGCCAGTGTCTCCATAGGGGCCAACGGACAACGCTTGGCCCAGGGCCGACGACAATGCAAACGCGCCCGGGACCTCCTCCTCGGATGCCATGGATGCGCCCGAGGCAACACACCCGCAGGCTGCGCCCTCGACGCATGGGGTGTTGGCCCGGCCGTCGCAGGGCGCTGCCTGGTAGGTCGCGACCTCGCGGAAGAGCGACCGGACATCAGGGGGAATGCGCTCGTAGGGCTTCAAGGCTGGCTCCGGGGCGCAGGTCACCCTGCGGTGTCGCGCCCGCACACGAGCACCTCGATGTCGCCAGAGGGTCCCCCCGGGCCCGCCATGGAGACCCCGATGCGATTGAAGGCCATCAACCGTGTGCTGCTCTGGGCGGCGCCGGTGTTGAGCACCCCGAGGTTGAGGGCCGTGCCATTGACCAGGGTCTCTCGAAGGATCCAGTCGGCGCCGTTGTTGGACCCGTAGAGGGTGATCGTAAGCGTGGGCACCGTGCCGCCGACCTTGGTGGCGCGCCACTGGAACACGAGCTGGTCCGCGGTGCCCAGCCGGTCGTTGAACTCGGCGGTGCTGTAGCGCTCGTTGGGGCCCTCCCAGAGGTCATGAAAGGCCGGGAAGTTGTACTTTCGCATGGTTCTCCTTGTCCTCCTACGCCGTCTCTCAGGCGTCTCGACCGCACACGATCACCTCGATGTCCGCCGTGGGCAGGGTCCCCGTGAGCGAGATCCCGAGCCGAGCGAAGGCCATGGTCTTCGTGGTGCTCTCGGCTACACCGGTGTTCAGCTGCCCCGCCGTGAGCGTGGCCAGGTTGACCAGCGTCTCCCGGTTGATCCAGTCCGTGCCGTTGTCCGAGCCGTAGAGCACCACCGTCACCTTCGGGGCCGTCCCGCCCACCCTGGTCCCCCGCCACTGGAGAATGAACACGTCCGCAGAGCCCAGGAGCTCGTTGTGGGTGGCGCTCGTGAACTGCTCCGTGGTGCCGTCCACGCCGTCACGGTAGACGGTCTGGTTGTATCGCCGCATCGCCCCGTTCCTTTCACCGCCCACCGCGAAGAGCCGCTCGGGCACGGTGCAACGGAGTATGATCTTCGAGGGTGGCCCCCGGTAGGGTACCCCAGGGAGGGTGCCAGGACCCGGGCGTTCTCCGGGTACTTCCCTCGGCGGGCCTCTCCGGTGCCCTCCTCAAGGTACCATGCGAGGCGGTCCCGGTGGAGCGGCGTTCCTCCTGGCCGCCGCGGCGCCGCCGAAGAGGGCCTCCAGGAGCAGGTCCTGGGCGAGGTGGTGCAGGTGCTGGTAGGGGGTCTTGGCGAGGAGGACACGGATCTGCTTCTTGACCGTGGTGGACGAGGTGCCCCTCGTCTCCGCGATGGCCTCCCGGGACGCGCCCCAGAGCGCGCGCGAGACGATCTGTTCCTCCGCCTGGGTGAGCTGGTAGCGCCGCCGCAAGGCCCGAAGCGAAGAGGCCAGGCGCTCCTCGGGGGTGCGCCGCAGGCGGCAGTCGGTGAAGAAGCGCAGGAGGCTCGCGTCACTGGCGTTCCGTGGCAGAATGGCGGTGGCATGGAGCGCGAACACGGCCTCGATCTCGGACGACGCGGGCAGCTCCAGGAGCACCAGCGCGGGCGCCTCCCGGGTCACCGCGCGGAAGCATCCCAACACCTCCGTGGGCGTCCTGCGCTCAAGGCTCCCATCCACAAGACACCCCGCCCACACGCGGCCCCCCCCCTACAAGCAAATTATGTGCCATAGACCATGAGTGCGCGAGGACACATGGGTGGAAGGACGCGAGGAGGCGTTGGAAGCGCTGACAGCGGGGCCTGTCGGACGAGAACACAAGGAACTCTTCATCGGTCATGGCCGCCTCCCGGGAGTCGGTGCGCGGGCGTGGTACCCCAGGGAGGGTGGGTTTCGGGTCCCTCTCGTGGAGATCGCAGCGCTCGGGCCGGTTCTGGCGGTCTCCGTTGCCCTCCCTGGGGTACCATTCACGGGAAGTGGGGGCGGTGTCACAGTTCCTTCACCTCGCCGATGGTGGATGGTCCACCAGGAAGCGGGAGGAGCGGGAGTGCTTGCCATGGAGCTGGTGACGCTGATCTCAAACCTTCACGTCCAGGACGCCAATGGCATCCGGCTGGACATCAGCAAGGCCCTGGATGTCCTCCAGTGGGACTATGCGGATGTGCTGCTGTATGTCAGCAAGCTGGACGCCACCAACGTGAAGTTCGAGTTCTACACCTCCACGCAGAACGAGCTGGACGACCTCACCGTGGGCGCCCCCAACTCGTCCTGGCTCAAGCTGGGGGAGGCCACGGTGACCGCCGAGGGCTACTCCCTCATCAGCCTCCCGACCCCGGTGACCAACGCCTTCCTGCGCTACCTGCGCTGGTGGGTCAAGCCCGCAGGGGGCAACAGCAAGGCCACCGTCAGCGTCCAGATGATCCTGCGACGCAAGACCTTCTAGGAGCACACTCCAGCGACGGAGGGTCTTCCATGGGCGCTCTCGCGGCGAACGCAGTCGCCGGCTTCGTCAACCTCGGCGCGCAGGCCGACCGGCCCGCGGCGGGGAGCGACGCCACCACCTGGCTCCGGGCTGCGGTGAGGGCCGCCGCACCTGCGGAGAGCGTCCCGCTGGACGCCGGGACCGGCACGCTGTTCCTCCCAGCCGGCGAGTACTACTTCGCGGCCACGGGGAGCACCCAACCGGGGAGCCTGGGGCCGGTGGCGCTCTATGTGCCCTCCACGGTGACCTTGTGGTTCGACCCTGGAGCACGCTTCGTCCTCGACCCCGAGGTCGTTATCGAGATAGAAGGGGACATCCTCGCGGGACTCCAACGCATCTTCGAATGCCGCGGCGAAGGGAGCGCCGTAGCGAGGGTTCGGCTCACCGGCAATCGCCTCCGGGAGGTCCTCCCGGAGTGGTGGGGAGCGCGGCCCGGAGAGGACTCCGGGCGGGCGCTCCAGCTCGCGATGGACGCGGCATTCCACGCACCCCGAAGCGCAAACGTGGGGAGGCATCGCAGCCCCATCCCCGTCACGCTCTCGGGCCTGTACCGAACCTCGACGACGCTCTTGCTCGGGCGTTCACCCTTTGATCCAGCTCCGCGGCCAGGCGCGGCGCCGATCTTCTCTGGCAACGGCCTCTGGCTCCGAGGCACGGCGCCACCGGGCGTAGGCCCTGGCGGAGCACCTGCTTCGGGGCTCCGGTGGCTTGGGCCGCCGGGTGGGGCCAGCGCGGCGGTGCTCTCCGTAGAGGCGGGCCAGGGATGGCTCCTGGAGGACCTCACCCTCGATGGAGACGGCTCGGCGCCCATCGCGCTCCACCTCGCGGCGAGCGACGAGGGCAGCAACCACCAGAGCTGCGGCGTTCGGCAGTGTGTTGCCAGAGGTGCGACGAGCTGGCAGGTCGCGGTGGGTCCGGCCGCCGGGTCTCTGCGCCAGGCGGAGATCCAGAACCTCGGAGGCATGCCCGTCACGGTCCGGACCGTGGTGAGCGTGGGTCGAGAGCTCGGCGCTCCACCTGCGGGGCGGTCCTTCGTACTGACCCCCAACACCCAGGACTTCTCCCTCTTGCGGCTGGAGTGCTGCCAGATCGAGGTGAGCGAAGGAACCGACGACGCGCCCACCGCGGGAGGAGTGCTCCTCCAGGCCGCGAACGCCGTGCCGATGCAGTTCCTCGGGTGCCTCTTCACAGGCCGCGCCAGGGCCATGATCCAGCTCAACGCTGGCGCCCTGGAGGTCGAGGGCTGCCGCTTCGCCAACAGCGCCACGGGCACGCTCCCAAAGGGCAAGCTTCCGATCCAGGCGGGACCGGTGCCGCTCGACCCACGGGGACCTTCGTTCTTCTCCACGGGCGCAGGCTGCGACATCTTCCTCGGCCTGGACCCTCCCACGGTGGTCTTCGGCCCGGGGGAGGTCGTGCCTCCTCCGTCCACGGTGCTGCGCGTCTACCTCCGGAGGTTATCTACGGAGAAGAGCACGCCCGAGCATCGGCTGCTGTTGAACAGTGTCGCGACCGGGAGCCTGCTTGTTCGTGACTGCCAGACCTCCTCCCGGAGGTTCCTGGCGTCCTTCGACCCGAGCAATCCCGCGAGGCAGTTGCTTGAAGCGGGGACCGCCGAGGGCAACGTGGTACTCGAAAACGTCCAGCAGCGCAACGCGGACGCCCGGGGCGCCTTCACGATCGGGGCCGTGCCCGCTGTCGAGTGGAACCTCCCGGGGCCCGGCCGCTGGGCACCCTCCCTGGTCCTCGTTGGCTGTCACTTCGACGGGCGCGTGGTCGCGGGGCCCGAGGCAGGCGACGTCTACTGCATGGGGACCACGTTCTCTCGGGCGGCGTGGGTCTCGACGCCCGCGGGTCTGCGCTTTGGCGGGATCCAGCTCCGGCGGGGAGCCTCTCGGCTCTTTGTCCTATGAGAGCAACCCGCTGTCAGTGCGGACACCTCCGCCTCGGCACCGCGGTCGTCATGGTTGGCTGTGCAGCGCCGCCACCTGGCGTCCATGATGCAGGTACTCCCCCGGGGGACGCAAGTGCGCTCCCAGAGGATACAGAGGTTCCTGACAGCGCAATCGCCATGGACCAAGGTAGGCCGGACGCCGGGGCCAGGCGCGATGCCCTGGACGGCGATGTCGATGAAGACAGCGTGGCCGCGGATACGTGCATGTTCTTCGACACACCTGCGGTGTTTGTCGACGGCGTGGCGTGCATCCCGTCCACGAGGGTGTTCCGGCGCCCAGAGGAGGGTCCAGGAGGCCGTGCGAGGCCGCGCCTGATCGCCCCTGGGAGCGTAACGCGTTCGATGACGCTGCGGCCGACGCTGCACTGGGTCGCGCCGTCGGGGAGCGTCGGAACGCGCGTGGAGCTGTGCCAGGACCGACCCTGCACGCGGGTGCTCCAGACCTTGAGGAGCACCACCGATCGCGTGCGCGTGCCGGTGGCGCTGGGCCGGGGCGTTGTCTTCTGGCGGGCCTTCGCGCTCTACCCCGACGGTGTCGAGAGTGGGGCGTCGCACACCTGGGAGTTCGCTGTCGGATCGAGGGACCGCGGCGTGGACACCGCCTGGGGGGGACTCCACGACTTCAATGGCGATGGCTACGATGACATCGTTGTCACATCTCGCCTTCAGCGCGGTCCAGACCGGTGTCCTGGTCCTGCACATCTATATGTGTATACGGGCTCTTCAGTGGGACTCCTCCCGACCCCTGCGTCGGACATCGAAACGCCAACCAACAACACTACTGACGGAATCCAATTCTACGTCGATACAGGGGGAGACTTCAATGGAGATGGTCTAGGCGACTGGATAGTCCATTCGTATGGTTCTTCGGGTTACCGCAACCTGTGGATCTTCTATGGCACCCGTGGCCGGCTCCCCAATCGCCCCGATCACATCGTCGCCGATGTCCTATGCGAGCGCGCCTTCCCTGGGCATGCTGACCATGGTGATGTCAACGGCGACGGATTCTCAGACCTCGTCACGACATCCTACGGAAACTATCTCGTCTTCCTGGGCAGCATCGAGGGCCTTTCAGATCGCGGGGCGAGGGCCTTCTTCCCCCTTGACTCGTATGGCGCTTCCTCTCTCCGCGACCTGGATCATGATGGCTTCGACGACTTTCAAACGATCATGGCGAGTGAGATGGTCTTAATGTCAATCTACTGGGGTGGCGAGAGGTACGTGGGCGATTGGCCTGCATCCGCGGCCTTCCCGGTGGTGGGAGGCCGGACCCTGCGAGGTTACCTCCACCCTCTGGGAGATCTGGACGGCGATGGCGTGGCGGACGCCTGGTTTTCGGTCGGCAATTCAGTTGGAGTAGTCAGAGGCACCCACGGCCGGAGGGAGGTCAACCTGGTTCAAGAGGTCAGTGCGCCCGAGCGGGGCGTCCCCTATTTCGGCGATGGATCCTCCTCTGGCGGCGACCTCGACGGAGATGGTCTGTCGGACCTGGCGGTGGGAGCGCCGACAGCTCCCTTGGAGCCTCGTACTGAGTTCGATGGACCTGGTCGAGTCTATGTCTTCCTCGCGACTGACGGACGCATCTCTCCCACTCCGAATGCGATCCTCGCTCCGCCGCCAGGGGGTGGCTACTTCGGTCGTGGCGTGACAATTCGAAGCGATGTCAATGGTGACGGTGTGGAGGATCTCGTCGCTGGACCGGTATACAGTGGGGGCTACTCAATAGGATTAACCATCCGGCTCGGTTCGGCCAAGGGACTCGGTGCCTCGACAGTTCTCGTGGCTCCAGCGCTCGGGACGACGTTTGGCGAGGCTATCCACTGAGTTGTCAGGATGTCAGCCGTGAGGCAATTGGGAGACCTGCATGAGCATGGAAATCGAGTTGGGATCGTCGCTTCAGAATATCGGACAGAGTCTTCGGCGTGCGGACCTGACGGAGGTCGTGCGCGCGGGGGTTCGGGCCGGGGAGATTCCCGCAGATGACTTCCTCGCCGGAGCGCTCTCTGCGCTAGAAGGCGCTGGGGGTGTGATCTTCATTCCTGCTGGCGCCTATCGGTTGGGGACGCCTCACACCATCCCAACCAACGTCACGCTGATGTTTGGTCCAGGTGGTCGGTTGATCCCGGAGCAGCCGCTTGTGATCCGCGGGTGGATCGACGCAGAGGTCCAGCACATCTTCGGGTACGGCCCGCGGGAGACTGTGCGGACGAGGGACCCGGTCCCCTGGAACGACCGGCGCCGACGGGAGGTCCTCTCCAACGTCCACCTTCGTTTCGAGGCGCAGGAGGCGGTGTATCCCGAGTGGTTCGGGGCGATCGGCGGAGGCGGCGGCGAGGGGGGCGAGGCGGGGCTGCGGTACGACGACACCATCGGGCTCCAGGCGTGCTTCGACGCGGCCTTCGCGGACCTGTCGGAGGAGCGACCGGGCCCGCTGCCCGTGGTGCTCAACTCGAACTACGATGTCCGCGGAGGGTTGGACATCGACGGAGCGCGTGCGACCGGCGGCATCGTGCTGCGGGGGATTTCGGGCGCTGCGACGCCCGACCTCCGTGGGGCGTCCATCGCGCTCCTGGGTGGCGGGGAGGTGCCCCGGGCGCTCCTTCGCCTGGTGGGAGGCGTCACCGGCGTGATCGAACAGGTGACCTTTGAGGGTGGCGATCCCACGGCCGCGGGCGGCGTTGCGGCGGCCTACACGGTGCTGTGGGAGAACGACCGGGTCGAGCCTCTGGGGACGCACCCGGGGCGAATCTTCACCTTTCGGCGTTGTTCCTTCAACGGAGGGAGCAGGGCGGTGGTGCGGGTCCAGACGCCTCGGAGTGTGCTGGGGAGGCCGCCGCCGCAGCCCCTGACGCGGGTGCTCTTCCAGGAGTGTCGACTGGAGAAGAAGGGCGCCGAGCGACAGGGCGCGGCGCTGGAGGGAGCGCGGCGGGTGGTGGAGGTGGACGCCGCCGAGAGCGTGAGCGTCCAGTTCCACGACTGCGCGGGCGGGATCACCTACCCGGCGGAGGACCGCCCCGGGGAGCCGACGGCGTGGCTATGGGCCGTAGGGGGCCGGGTGCTCCTCAATAGCTTCGTGATCCAGAGCAGCCTCGCCGAGGACAGCACGGCGGTGGCGGAGCGGGCCGACGACCGCCCCGATGTGCTGCTGGAGGACCCCTCGCTGGTGCGTCGAGAGTACGAGGGGTGGGACCCCTTGCAGTACGAGCTGCACCCTTCGCTCACGATGCTCGGGGTGGTGTCCCAGAGCCCGATGCTCCTGTGGCGCAGGATGCGAGACACGCTGCGGGATGGGGCTCTGACGCGCCCGGTGGTGCTGCTGGGCGTGGCGGCCAACAACACCCTGGGCGCGGTCGCGGTGCGGGTGCCCACGGTCCGCTGGGAGGGCACACCCCTCGACGCCCCGCTGGTGCTGTCGGGCTGTCGCTTCGGCGGACCCGTACTGGTCGGACGCTCCCTGCAGAGCGACGTGTACCTCCTGGGGACCACCTTCCGCGCGGGCTCGGAGCTCCTGGGAGTGTTCTCGGAAGGCGCCCTGCGCCCGGTGCGCTCGTGGCAACTGCCTCGGTGGGCGCCGGGAGGGGGACCATGATCGTCCCGCTCAGGGGCTTCGGGCGTGCGACAGACGGCGCCGAGGCGCTGCGAGCGGCGCTCGCCGTGCTCGCCGACGGAGGGCCGCCGCGGGGCACGATCTACCTGGAGCCGGGGCGCTGGACACTGCGCAGTTCGGTGGTGGTCCCCGAACAGGTGACGCTCTGGCTCGCGCCGGGCGCGGTGCTCCAACCTGCCGAGGGGGTCGAGCTCCGGCTCGAAGGTGCGCTGAGGGCTCCACCTTCCAGGATCTTCGCGCTGCGGCCAGAGACCCGCGATGCGTTCTTCGGCCGAGCTCCCGCCCCGGGCACGGTGTCCTTTGGGGGCCGCAGACCTCGCGTCTTCCGCCCGGAGTGGTGGGGAGTGGGCCTGCGGACGGAGGCGCCGGAGGACGCCTGGGGCGACGCGGACGCGCTGGAGGCATGCATCCTTGCGGCGCTCGGCGCGACGGAGGCAGGCGTAGCCCCGCCCGAGGTGTACCTCGGTGGGCGCTATGACCTGCAGCGCACGGTGAGGCTCTCTCGCAGGACCGGGCAGGCTTCTGGCCTCCGATTGCGAGGCAACCGAGGGTCGAGCGCCGTGACGACGGTCTCCTGGAAGGGCGACGGCGGGTCGGCGACGGCGATGCTCGAAGTGGACGGTCGCCTGGAGGTGGCCCTGGAGGACCTGGTGCTCGACGCACGCAGGACGGTTGGCGCCTGCGTCCGCGTGCGCCGCCGCGTCGAGGCCGAGGGCGCTCCCGCGGCGCGGAGCCTGACGATACGGCGCTGTGCCCTCCTCGGCGCGACGGCCAACGCCCTGGACCTCGACGCTCCGGAGGGAGTTCCCGGCGCGTTCTCGGGGGTGGTGGTGGAGGGCTGTGTGATCTCTCCGGCGCTGCCGAGGGCCCCATTGGGGAAGGCCGCGGGTGTTGCGGTCGGCGCTGCGGTGCGCGTCTCCGCTGCGTGGGGAGGCCCCGTGGCGCTGACGGGCTCGCACTTCACGGGACCCGCGGCGTCACTGCTGGACCTCGGCGGTGCTCAGGTGTCTGTGCTGGGCTGCGGCTTCTTCAACAGCTCGTCCCTGGACCGGAGCTCGGAGCGCCCTCGGGGCGTGGACGTGCTGCACCGCGCGACGAGCCTGCTGGCCTCGGCGTCGCTGTCTCTCACGCACTGCGAGTCGTACAGCCCGTGCTTTCTGTACAGCGCACCGGTCCCTGGCAGGGAGGAGGTGGATGGGGTGCGGGGCAACGTGGTGCTGGTCGCCATCGTGCAGGCTCCGCAGGCGCCGGTCCTGCTGCACGGGGAGCCCACGACGGTGTGGGGGAGCATCACCTGGAGCGCCTTCCTTCGGCATGGTGTGATGTTCCCCACGCTGACGCTCCTGGGCTGCGCCTTCCGCTGGGACGTGGAGCTCTCCTCCGGCGCACCGACGGTCCTGGACCTGGGCTCGCGCTTCGGGGCCGCCGGTGGCTTCCGGCATATGCTCGATGCCATTGGGATCGTGAGGACCGCCGAGCAGCGCGACTCCGGGACCTCTATGTGACCCGCCGCCAGGGCCTGGTCAGCGCACCCGTACGTCGTGGTCCCGGGGCGGACGCGCATCTCCTTCGCCTACACGTAGGTCACTTCCTCTACAGTGGTGCTAGGGAGAGCCGCTGGCGGGGACCGACGCCTCGCGCACCCGTTGGTGCAGGAAGCGATCCACTTCGTCCAGGGCCTCGGCCACCTCGTAGCCCGCGCCCGCCTCCGAGGCCGCCGCCGTGAGGTCCCCCCGGAGCCGCAGCGCCAGCGAGAAGCTCGGGTCCGTGGACACCAGCGTGGCCCACGCCAGCGCCACCGCTTGCACGCGCCGCGCCTTGTCCATCCCCACGGGCTTCTCGAAGGCCGGGGCGTCCCCCAGGGCGATGGCCGCCCGCAGGCCGTTGGCCCTCGCCGGGGGCGCCGCCGCGCGCACCAGGTGCTCCTGGGCCGTCGTCCAGCGGGCCTCGGGGAGCGCCCTGGCCACGCCGCGCACGAGCTCCACCGCCAGGGAGGTCATGTCACCGAGCTCGGCCAGGCGCCGCTCGACCTCGGCGCGCAGCGCGTCGGCCACGTCGGAGACGTCCAGCTTGGCGGCGATGCCGCGCACGGCCAGCTCCTCGGCGGGCTTGAGCCCGTTCTGCAGCGCCAGGTGCCAGGCCCCGCGGACGAGCTCGCGCCGCACCCGCTGCTCCAGCTCGCCGAAGATCTCCAGGTCGTTCGGGGTCATGCGCCCCGCGGGCCTCGCCGCCGTGAGCTCCTCCGCCGAGAGCCCGAAGGACGCCATGGCCATCGCGATCCCGCGGCGCTCGTCCGGGGAGAGCTCGTCGTCGGCGCCGGCCACGATCTCCAGCACCCTGGCGGCCAGCGCCGCGCTGCGCTGAACCCGCCGACGCTCCTTGTCGCTGGGCGTGGTGGTGAAGAACCCCCGCAGCCCCCGGGCGCCGCCCTCCAGCGTGACCCCCGCGTCGATGAGCGAGTGCATGGGCATCACCTCCGGCGGGGCGATGGCCGCCAGCGCCTGCGCGATCCCCGGCCAGTACGCGTCGTCCAGGGGCACCTCCGACGGGCGCAGGTACAGCGCCCCCCGGCGCCTCGCGAAGGCCTCCAGGTGCGACGGGAACGACGCGCTCGCGGCGATCGCCACCACCAGGTCCCGCGAGGCCAGGGCGAACACTCCTGCGGCGTGCTCCGTTTCCATCCGGCCGGAGCCTAGAGCGCCGATCGGGTGAAATCCAGGCCGCCCCCCGGAGTGGGAAGGCCCCCGGCGCCGTGGTACCGTCCGTGCCATGCACCTCCCGCGGCACTTCCTTCTCCTCTCCGCCGTGGTCCTGGGCGCATGCGCCGCCGAGAACGTCTTCGTCCCCGATCCGACGGACGGAGCCGCAGACACCACCACGGACAATGCAGTTGACACCACCACGGACTCCGGCGTGGACGCGCCGGGGGACACCGCGCCCGATGCCCCGCCGGACACCGCCCCGGACACGGGCGTAGACACCGCGCCAGACACCCAGACGGACACCGGCCCCGACCGCGGAGACACCAACGCGGACACCGGCCTGGACACCAACGCGGACACGGGGCTGGACACCGGCCTGGACACTGGAGTTGACACCGGGCGAGACACCGCGGTGGACACGGCCCTGGACACGGCGAGGGACACGGGCGGGGACACCAGCGGTGACGCGCCGGGGGACGGCGGCGGTGGGCTGTGCCTGGAGCCCACGGCGGCGCGCCCTCCCTGCGAGGCGGCGGTGTGCGGCAACGGCGCGCTGGACACCTGCATGAGGGACTGCCGCCCGTGCTTCATGGTGGCGCCCTTCCGGCCCCCGCCCGGGGACGGGGGCGTGTGCTGCACCAACGCGTCGGAGTCCTGTGACGGGGCGCTCCTGGGCGGGCGCACCTGCGCCTCCCTCGGGTACCGGGGGGGGAGCCTGCGCTGCGCCGGCACGTGCACCCTGGACGTCTCCCGCTGCGACCCGTGCAATGACGCGCCGCAGGTCGCGGGCTGCGCCAACCTCGCCGCGGTGGTGGACACCCGCGCGGCCTTCCGCGTGGCGGTGGCCGCCAACGGAGGGGTCATCGCCCTGGCGTGGCTCACGCACAACGGCGGGGCCACCTCGGGCAGCGGGAGCCTCCACCTGGCGCTCTTCAACCCGGACCTGACGCTCCGGAGGGAGCTGCCGTGCTTCGGCGGGAGCGCCCGCTGGGTGTCCCTGGTCGCGGCGGGGTCGGGCTTCGTCCTGGCCACCGCCGAGGGGGCCGGGATCCAGCTCCGGGCCTTCGGCACCGACGGCGCCGAGCGCGCCTCCCGGGCGGTCCCGGGCCAGCTCCCGCTGCTGGTGGGCCGCCCGGCGGCGCAGCCCCTGCTGGTGTTCACCACGGGCTCGTCGGTGTCCGCGGGGCTCCTCGGCGACGACCTCTCCGTGGGCGCCTCCCGCGCGCTCTTCGCGAGCGCCACGGAGTTCGAGTACGGCTCCGGCGTGTTCGTCGGCGACGGATTCCTGGTCGCCATGAGGGACACCCCCGGCGTGGGTGTGGTGCGCTTCAACCTGGATGGGACGGGCTCCGGGCCCGTGTACCCCGTCGGAGGCTCCAACGAGTACCCCCAGGTCGGCTGGACCGGCACCGAGGGGAGGCTCACCTACGCCAGCTTCGGCAGCGACGGGACGGGGCTGCGCTACGCCCGCCTGGACCGCAACGGCAACCGCCTCGGGGACATCTACCGTCTTGGGAGCATCCCTGGGTACTTCAACTACTCACCCATCCTCGGGATGCCGTCCGGCGAGTCCGTCGCGCTCCTGGGGGTGCATACCGGCACCACCGGGCAGTCGTCACGGATTGACATCGCCCGGCTCACCGCCGGAGGTGCCCCCGCCACACCGCCGGTGCCCGCCCAGGGAGGCCCCGAGTGGGTGATCAGCTATGGCCTCACCTGGAACGCCACGCCCATCGGGATGGAGCCCATCGCAGCCTGGGCCACCACCCGCTTCCCGGACAACGGGGCCGTCCCCGGGCGGGTGGTGCTCGCCCGGCTCAGGCCTTGACCCCAAGGGTTCACCATGGACCTTGACGGCGCGCGGGCGCTTCTCGGGCGCGTGCGCCGCGCCGTGGGCTCCGTGGTCCTCGGCCAGGACGCCGTGGTGGACCAGGTGCTGCTGTGCCTCCTGGCGGGCGGTCACGGCCTCCTGGAGGGCGTGCCGGGCCTCGGAAAGACCTTGCTGGTGCGGGCGCTGGCCCACTCCATGGACCTGCGCTTCAACCGCGTTCAGTGCACCCCGGACCTCATGCCCGGGGACATCACCGGCACCCGGGTGGTGTCCGAGACGCCCGACGGACAGCGCCAGTTCACCCTGGTCAAGGGCCCGGTGTTCACCCAGCTCCTCCTGGCCGACGAGGTCAACCGCGCCACCCCCCGCACCCAGAGCGCCCTCCTGGAGGCCATGCAGGAAGCCCAGGTCACCCTCCACGGCGAGCGCCACCCGCTGGAGGAGCCCTTCTTTGTCCTCGCCACCCAGAACCCCATCGAGCAGGAAGGCACCTACCCCCTCCCGGAGGCCCAGCTCGACCGCTTCCTCCTGAAGATCCTGGTCCCAAGGCCCGACCCGGAGACGCTCCTGAAGATCCTCGGCGCCACCACCGCGGGACCGGTCCCCATGCCCGAGCCCGTGGCCACCACCGCCGAGGTCCTCGCCGTACGGCGCCTCGTGCGGGAGGTGCTCGTGGCCACGCCCGTACTCTCTCACGCCACGAAGATGCTCGCCGCCCTGGACCCCGAGGACCCCAAAGCCCACCCCGACGCGAGGGCCTGCCTGCGCCTGGGCCCCGGCGTGCGCGGAGGCCAGGCCCTGGTCCTCGCCGCCAAGGCCCGCGCCGTCCTCGACGGACGGGCCCACATCGCCTTTGAAGACCTCCGCGCCGTGGCCCTCCCCGCCCTGCGCCACCGCGTCCTCCTGAGCTTCGAGGGCGAGGCCCGTGGGGCCACCCCGGACGCCCTGGTCTCCGCCGCCCTCAAGAGCCTCGAAGAACCCGCCAGGGATGTGCCATGAAAGGTCGTGTATACACGGTGTATACTCTGTGCCTTTCGTTGTGGCTGTGGGCCTCTCTGGTGCATGGGCAGGGGCTCACGGCGGAGCCTCTGGTGCCCTCCAGCGACCCGGCGCGGGGGCTCCACCTCCTGCGGGTGTCGCTGGGATCGAGGCTGGACCCCTGGGCCGGGGAGCTCCAGGCCGAGAGCCGGGAGTATTTCCCCCAGGGGGCCGTCACGCGGGTCTTGTACGAGGCCCGCACCGGGCGCCTCGCGCCCAGGGTGGTGCTCCTCCCGGCGCTCTACGGGGAGGACACCAACGTGGTCGTGAGGGCCGGGCCCTTCGGGACCGCGTCGGTGAACACCGCCCCGGGCCCGCGCCACGGCGGCAGGGTGCTCAGGGTTGCGCTGGCGGGCCTCGGGGAGCGCGTGGGCCAGGAGCTCTCGGGGGCCCTGGAGCAGCGCCCCGTGGCCCACGGAGCGCTCGCGTGGGACGGCGCCCCGAGCGGCCCGTGGCCCTCGGCGCCGTCGCTCTGGGGCGGGACCGACGTGGTGCTGGCCAGCGGAGAGGCCCTGCTCGAGGCGCCTCCGGACGCCCGCAGCGCCCTCGGGGACTGGCTCCTCGCCGGCGGCGTGCTGGTGCTCTCTCCCAGGAACGACGCGGACCTTCGGGACCCCTGGCTGCGCGAGCGCCTCGGGGCGCTCGCTCCCGCCACCAATGGGTGGGCCTCGGCGCGGTGCCGGGAGGCCCCCTTCGGGTGCTCGGCGAGGGTGGGCCTCGGCGCCCTGGCGGTGCTCTCCGTGGACCTCTCACCGCGGTACTGGACCAACCAGGAGGCGTCCCGGGCGCGCTTTCACGCGCTGGCGTCGGCGCTCGAGGGCGGCGGGGTCCTCGGCCCCGGGGACCTGGCGCTCTTCACCGAGGCGAGGGACCCCGCGGGCTCGCTCCGGACGGCCCTCTACCCGAGGGTCACCGTGCGGCGGCTTCTCATCCCGGTGAGCGTGCTCCTGGGGGTGTACATCATCGCGGTGGGGGTGCTCTTCCGCCGAGGGAGGGCCGCGCCGCTCAAGGTGTTCGCCAGGGTGCCGCTCCTCGGGCTCCTGGGGCTGGTGCTGGTGGGGGCGAGCGCCAGGGTCTCCCGCGGGGACCGGGACCTCGCCCGGGCGGTGGCCTTCTACGACGTGGCCAGCGGTGAACCCAGGGCCTTCCGGCGCGTGCTGGCGGGGCTCACCGCGGGCCGCGCGCGCACCTTCGACGTAGACCCTCCGGCCGGGGGCGTGGCGCTCTTCCGCTCCGGCGGGGACACCGCCAGCGGGGCCCTCCGGTGGGACGGCCAGCGGGTGTCCGTGGCGCGCGCCAGGCTCGGCCTCTGGGAGACCGGCGTGCTCTACCTGGAGGGCATGAGCGACCTCGGCGGGGCGATCTCTGTGGAAGTATCCAATGGCGTCGTTCGTGTGGTGAATGGCTCTCGGTTGGACCTCACCCGCGTGGTGTACCTGGACCTGGAGGGCAAGCGCGTCACGCGGCTGCCCGCGGCCGCGCCGGGGCACCGGGTCGAGGCCCCCGCCGGGCGGAGGATCGAGGGCTCCCTCCAGCCCTTTGCCCTTGCGGAGCTCGGCCTCTCCGGCGGAGACCCCCGGGAGGACCTCCCCGGGAGCCTCCTCCTGGATGGCCTGGACGGCGGCCAGAACCCCGCGGAGAGCGGCGAGAGGGGCGTCCTCTGGGCCCTGGCGGCGCTGCCTCAAGACCTCACGGCGCTCTTCCGGCCCTTCCGCCCGGAGCGCCCGGAGCGTCCCGGGGCGCTCCTGAGGGTGGTGCTCACGGACCCGGGGAGACCCTTCCCCGGCGGGCGCCTCCGGGCCCACCGCGAGCGCTTCGCCGCCATGGAGTCCCCGGTGGCTCCCGCCCTCGACGCCGGGGACGCCGGGGACACCGGGGCGGACGCCCGGGAGGGGGCCCCGCCGTGATCGAGTGTGAAGAGCTCCGGCACGCCTTCGGGGACCGGGAGGTGCTCCACGGGGTGAGCCTCCGGGTCCCCGAGGGGGCGGTGTACGGCTTCATCGGCCCGAACGGCGCGGGCAAGACCACCACGCTCCGGGTGCTCGCCACGCTGCTGGTGCCCACCAGCGGGGTGGCGCGGGTGGCCGGGCTGGACGTGGTCGCGGACCCGGTGGCCGTGCGCAGGGTGGTGGGCTACCTCCCGGACAACGCGGGCGTGTACGACCGCGTCACCGCGGAGGAGTACCTGGCCTTCTTCGCCGCCGCGGCGGGGCTCCTGCCGCACGCCCGGGCCCGCGCCGTGGCCAACGTGGTGGAGCTCACGGAGCTCGGGAGGCTCCTCGACCAGGAGGTCTCGGCCCTGTCCAAAGGACAACGGCAGCGCCTCCAACTGGCCAGGACACTCCTCCATGACCCGAGGGTCTTGATCCTTGATGAACCCGCCAGTGATCTCGACCCGAGGGCCCGGATCGAGCTCCGACTTCTCCTCTCGGAGCTCGGCCGTATGGGCAAGACCATCCTCCTCTCATCGCATATTCTCACCGAGCTGGCGGACGTGTGCTCCTGGGTGGGCGTGATCGAGGGCGGCCGGGTGGTGGCCTCGGGGCCCATCGACGAGGTCCAGGCGGCGCTGCGCCCCGGGCAGCGGGTGCGCCTGAGGGTGCTGGCGCGGGCGGCCGAGCTCGGGGAGCTCCTCGGGCGCCTCCCCTTCGTGCGGGGCGTGAGGGCGCTGGAGCCTCCCACGGCCGAGGGCGCCGGGGGCGTGGAGGTCACCTACGAGGGCGACGAGGCGCGGGTGGCGGAGCTGGTGAGGGCGGTCACCGCGGAGGGGGTGCCCCTGGTGGGCGTCGAGGCCGAGCGCCGGGACCTGGAGAGGCTCTTCATGAGCGTGACCGAGGGTGGCAAATGAGCGCCTGGGCCGCGCTCTGGGAGCGGGCGAGGGACCCCAACCCCATCGTGCGCAAGGAGCTCCTGGCGCTCCTGCGGACGCCGGTGTACGTGCGCTCGGTGGTGGTGGCGCTGGTGGCGCTGGCGGTGCTGGTGGTCTCCGTGGCGCTGGCGGCCAGCGAGGGCGAGGCGGACCTGGCCGAGGCCGGGAGGATCCTCTTCCAGGTGTATTTTGGTGGGGCGTACCTCCTCCTGGCGATGGTCTCGCCGGTGTTCGGGGCCACGGCCATCGTGCAGGAGCGCGAGGGGCGCACCTTCGACGCGCTGGTGCTCACGGGCATGCACCCGTCAAGGGTGGTCACGGGAAAGCTCCTGGCGCTCTTCCTGGCGATGGCGTTCATCCCCGTGGCGGCCACGCCGGTGCTGGGGGTGGTGCTGCTCTTCGGCGGCGTGACCCTCGGGCACCTGCTGGTGGCCACGCTCTACCTCGGGCTGGTGACCCTCTCCGGGGTGGCCTTCGGGATCGGGCTCTCGGCGCAGGCCCAGGTCACCCGCCGGGCGGTGCTCCTGGCTACGCCCCTGGCGGTCTTCGGCGCCCTGGCGCTGAGCTCCGTGGTGACGGGCCTGGGCGTCGAGTACGCCCGGCGGCACTCGCTCACCCTCGAAGGTCCGTTGTTCTTTGTAGATGCCTACTTCGCGGTACCGTATGGCTTGAGCTACCTCTTTGACCTCGTGGTGCTGCCCGCGACGGTCTTCGGGTTGTGGCTCTGGCTCTGGGGCGCGGTGGCCTACGCGGGGCTCCTGGAGCCCTCCGACGACCGCGCGAGGCCCGTGAAGCTCTGGGCCCTCGGGGCCTGGGCGGCGACCACCGCCGCGGCCAGGCTCTACGCCTACGTGTACGCCCTCGGGGCCCAGGACCGGGTGGTCCTCGGGCACCTCGCCCAGGCCGCCTCCGGGGTGCTCCTGGTGTTGCTCCTGTCGGCCTGGGTGGGGGAGCCCCTGCGGCGCTCGCGGCGGCAGCTCCTGCACCCTCCGCACCCGCTGTCCCGCGCGCTCCTGCCGCCGACGCTCCTGCCGACGCTGGGCTTCCTCGTCGCGCTCGGGGCGCTGAACTTCCTGGTGGGGCCGTGGCTCCTCACGGCCCGGGGCACAAACCTCGAGGGCCTGCTGAGCGCCGGGGTGTGGTGCCTCGCGTACCTCTCGGCGACCACGGCGCTCCAGGGCTTCCTGGCGGTGCGCTACGGGTCCTCGGCGGCGCGCATCGGAGGCGCCCTGTGGCTCTTCGCCACGCTGGTGCTCTGCTGGATCGTCTATGCCCTGGCGGGCGGAGGGAGCCTCTCGCGCGGCGAGGGCGCGCTGTGGGTGAGCGTCTCGCCGGTGTGGGCCTTCCCCGCCGTGGTGGACGCCTTCCACGGGGGCCGCGGGGACACGTCCGCCACCCGCGCGGCGCTGCGCTTCGCCATGGCCCTCTTCGGTCTCTGGACGGCGCTCTTCTCCGCCCTGACGGCGCTCGCGTGGAGGCGCGGGGTGAGGTCGCCGTGACGTCGCTCCTGGACCCGGCCTTCGTCCGGGAGCTGGAGCGCCTCAAGGTCGAGCTGCGCCGCAGGCTCGACGGCCCCCACGCGGGCGAGCGCCGGGGCCTTCGCCGAGGGGCCGGCGTGGAGTACGCCGGGCACCGCCCCTACGCCCCCGGAGATGACCTCCGGCGCGTGGACTGGAACGCCTTCGCCCGGCTGCGGGAGCTGGTGTTCCGCACTACCCTCCCGGACACCGACGCCACCGTCCACCTGGTGCTGGACGCCAGCCGGAGCATGGCGTTCGGAGAGCCCTCGAAGCTCCGGGTGGCGTGCCGCCTCGCCGCGGCCATCGGGTACCTCTGCCTCACCGGCAGCGAGCGCGTGGGCCTCCACGTCGAGGCCGGCGAGGGGAGCGCCCCGCGGCCTCCGTGGCGAGGGCGCGCGCGGGTGCCCTCGCTCCTGGCGGCGCTGGAGGCCCTCAGGCCCGCGGGGGCGGCGAGCCTGGCGCGCGCGGCGGGGGCCCTCAAGGGCGCCCGGGGGGGCCTCGCGGTGTGCTTCACCGACGGCCTGGACGAGGGCGCCGAGGCCGCCGTGGGGCGCCTCGCGGCCACGGGCCTGGAGTGCTGCCTCGTGCAGGTGTTGTCCGATGAAGAGCTCTCACCAGCTTTTGATGGCGACCTGGAGCTCGTAGATAGCGAGTCCGGTGAGACGCTACGACTCTCGGTGGATGAAGGTGTTGCGTCGGAGCTTCACGCGCGCGTGAGGGCCCTCTCGGAGGCCCTGGAGGGGCAGTGCCGCCGCCGGGGCGTGCGCTACGTGGGGGCCTTCGGGGGCGCCGAGGCGCTCTCGGTGCTGGCCCGGGTGCTGGGGGCCTGAGCGTGGAGATCCTGACGCCGTGGGGCCTGGCGGCGCTGGGGCTCCTGGCGCCGCTGGTGGCGCTGTACCTCCTCAAGCGCCGCAGGGTGCGCCAGGAGGTGCCCTCGCTGCGGCCCTGGAGGGCCGTGGCCCTGGCCCGGGAGCGCCACGCGGGGCTCCAGAGGCTGCGCTCGCGGCTGTCCCTCTGGCTCCACGCGCTGGCGGTGGCGCTGGTGGCGCTGGCCCTGGCGGGGCCCTTCCGCCGGAGCCGGGTGGAGCCGTCGTCCAGGCTGGTGCTGGTGGTGGACACCACGGCCTCCCTCGGGGCGAGGGACCCTCGGGGGGGCACGCGGCTGGACCGCGCGAAGGAGGCGGCGCTGGCGGCGCTCGAGGCCCAGGGGCCCCGCGGCGAGGTGGCCCTGGTGGAGGCGGGCTGCGCGCCCGCGGTGAGGGTGCCGCCCACCAGGGACCGGGTGGCGCTCCGGCGGGCGCTCCACGCGCTGCGTCCGAGGGGCTGCGGGGGCGACCTCGCGGCGGCGCTGCCGGTGGCCGCGGACCGCCTCCGGGGCGCCTCGGGCTCGCGACGGGTGGTGGTGATCACCGACGGGACGACCCGCGCCGAGCGCCTCGGGGAGGACCTCCCGGCGGTGGTGGAGCTGCGCTACGTGGGGGCGCCCACAGACAACGTGGGGGTGACGGGGCTCTCGCTCCGGGAGGACGGCGAGGACGC
The DNA here is from genome assembly GCA_016218725.1 of Deltaproteobacteria bacterium. Lineage (GTDB taxonomy): Bacteria > Myxococcota_A > Polyangia > Polyangiales > JACRDB01. The sequence continues at coordinate 68,273 of JACRDB010000059.1, read as the reverse complement.
CGGAGTGCGGCGCTACGCGGTGTTCGTGGGGCTCTGGGCCACGGCGCCGTGCGCCGCGGCGCTGCGCCTGGAGGCCTGGACCCCGCGGGGCACGACGCTGGTGGCCCTTCGCCGCGCGAGGCTCTCGGCGGGGAGGGCGTCCTTCACGCTGCCGGTGACCTTCCCCGAGGGCGGGGCCCCGGCGCTCCTGAGGGCGACGGTGGCGCGCGAGGACGGCGCCCCGGACGGCCTCTCGGAGGACGACCGGGCCTGGGCCCCGGTGCCCCCGTCCGCGAGGCTCCCGGTGCGGGTGGTGACGCCCCGCCCGGGGGGCAGCCCCTGGGTGCTGCGGGCGCTCCGGGCGGACCCGGGGGTGTCGGCGGAGGAGGTCCAGGGGACTCCCGCGGTGCTTCAAGCAAGTACGATGGAGGTGTTCAACGGACTTACGGTGTTCCATGGGATCGCGCCGGAGGCGGCGGTGCCTGGAGAGGCGCTCTTCCTGGGGCCGTCCGGGGCGCGGGCGGGGGGCTTTGTCCTGGGCCTCCCGGTGCGGGGCGCGAGGCTCACGGACGCGTCGCCCACGGACCCCAGGGCGCGCTTCGTGCCCGTGGGGGACGTGCACCCGCTGGCGGTGCGGTCCGTGACCGCGGAGCCCGGCGACGTGACGCTGGTGGGCAGCACCGCGGGGCCCGCGGCGCTAGCGCGGGACACGACGCGAGGGAGCAGCACGCTGGTGGCGTTTGACCCGGACCGCTCGGACTGGCCGCTGCGGGCGAGCTGGGTGCTCTTCCTGCGCAACGCGGTGGAGCATGCGCGGGCGTCGCTCACGGCCTCGGGCCTGGACGCCACCCGAACGGGCTCCGTGGTGCGCATGCCTGCGCTCGGGGTGGAGCGGGTGACGGTGACGGCGCTCGATCCTCCGGGGCGTCGGTGGTCCCTGCCGGTCCAGCAGGGCGCGGCCACCTGGGTGGAGACCGACGCGACGGGCGTCTACCGCGTGGACCGCGGGCGCGGCGAGGAGCACCTGGGCCTCGGGCTCCTCGACGCGACGGAGAGCGCCCTGGGGCGGGCGTCGCTCCCCTGGCGGGGGGCCGTGGTGGCGGAGCCGTCCAGGGGCGCTCAAGGGACCACGGAGCTCGGGTGGCTCCTCGCGCTCGCGGCGCTGGCGCTGGTGGTCACCGAGTGGCTCCTCGCGCGTCCGATGCGCGTCCGCGGGTCGGCGGGATCGGTCCCGACGACACCGCTACGTGATGGCGCTTGACGCCAATGGGGCCGGGAGGTCAGGTCGCCGTGCGTGGTCCTTATTGCGGCGGCCGTGGACTGCGGCAGTCCATCGTGGCAGCTTGCCCGAAGAGGTCCTCATGCACAGTCCCTTCCTCCACGATCGTCGCGCCGAGGGAGAGGCCATGGCCGTGCTCGCGTGTCGGGACCGCGCAGACAGCGCCGTCGTCCCGCTCCTGGTGAGGCTCCTCCTCGGGGAGCGCGACCAGGCCGCCCTGGTCCTCCACGAGGACGTACGCTTCACCCAGGGCGACGGCACCGTCCTCCACGGCAGGAGCGCCGTGCTCGCGGTCTTTGACGGCGCCGACCGCGGGCGCTACCGCATCCTGGGGGGCGGCGACGATACAGTGCGCGTCGAGCTCTCCGCGCCCGGAGTGCCCGGGAGCGTGACCTTTACGCTCGTCGGCCGCGCCGAGGGGCTCACGCTCATCGAGGTCACCGTGAGGGTGGACTGAGGTCCCGGCGCAGCACCAGCCCCGCGTCCCCCGCCGCGAAGAGCTCCCCTGCGCCGCTCCCCCAGAAGGCGTTCAGGCTCGCGCCCGGGTACTGCACATCCAGCATCTCGAAGCGCGCGCCGTCCGCCGTGCGCTGGAGGGCGCCGCTGCGCTCCAGGACCCAGAGCGCGCTCGCGTCGCCCCAGAACGCGTCTCCGCCGCGGGGGGTCACCCGCTCGAAGCGCTGGCCTTCGTCCTGGGAGCGGAAGATCCCCTCCCAGCTCGCCACGAAGAGCCCCCTCGCGGAGTCGTGCCATACCGCCCGGAGCCCTCCCCGCACCGGGAACGGCATGAGCGCCCAGCGGTCCCCGCCGTCCACGCTGCCAAGGAACGCGCCGGCCTCCCCCACCGCGTAGGCCCTCTCCCCGTGGACATGCACCGCGGTCAGGTTCTCCCCGGTCGGACACTGCCGCTCCACCCAGGTGACGCCCCGGTCTCGGCTCGTCACGATCCGACCCTCTGCCCCCACGGCGATCACCACGCCCCCGTCGGCGCCGTGTACCGCCTTGAGCCAGCGGCCGTGCTTCTTGCCGTCCCGCCGCGTCCAGGTCACGCCCCCGTCGTCGCTCACCAGCAGACCCCCACCGTCGGCCACCGCGAACACCTCCCGCTCGCCCCTCCCCCACACCGCCTGGAGCCAGTCCAGCGAGCGCTCCACCGTCACGCTCCACACACCATCCACCCCCCGACGGAGCAGCGTCCCGCGGCTACCCACACAGTGTACGACACCTCGGGGCGACACCCACACTCCTCGGAGGGTGGAGCCGCTGCCTGGCGTGCGGTTGGTCCAGGGACCCGATCCTGCGCGGCGGGCGAGGACCTTGGCCTCGGAGCCCACGGCGAGGAGGGCGTCCCCGCGGCGAGGGAAGAGCGCCCAGAGGTCTCCGGCGTAGTGCTGGTCGGTCTCTTCGCGGCGCCACCCGGAGCGGTCCCCTCGGAGGAGGAAGCCCGTGTCGCCCGCGATGACCAGGGCGCCGTCGTCGGCCTGGGCGACGGCGCTCAGGCGATATCCGTTGGTCTCCTTTGGAGCGCTCTGGGTCCAGACGCGCACCTGTGGGTCCCAGCGCAGCACCGTGCCCTTCTCCCCCACGGCGCAGAGCCCTCCATCGGAGAGCCTGCACACCGCGCGGAGCACCTCGGTGGTGCCGCTGGGCGCGACCTCCACGCGGTCCTCGGGGAGCGAGACGTGCAGGATGTACCCCCCGGCACCCACGACCACGGCCACGCCGTCGAAGCGTACGGTCACGGCGTAGAGGGTCACCGCGAGCTGCGTGGGGAGGGTCCTCCAGGCGAGGCCGTTGTCCCCGGAGACCAGCAGCAGGCCCTGAGCCCCGACGGCGAGGAGCTCGCCCGTGACGCGCGAGGCGAGGCCCTGGAACTGTCCCTGGGGACGCACCACAGCCCAGCTCCGGCCTCCGTCGGTGGAGCGCGCGAGGCCCGCCGCGCCTGCCAGCACGAGCCCCGAAGGACCCGCCCAGAGCGCGTTCAAGGACCCCCCGAGGGGCCAGGGCACGCGCTCCCAGGTGGCGCCTCCATCGGCCGAGCGGAAGAGCGAGCCCTCGGAGCCTCCGGCCAGGACGATGCCCTCGGCGGTGACCGTGACGGCGCGCAGCCCGACGCCGTAGGGCCATGGTCGTGCGCGCTCCCAGCGCCGGGGTGGAGGCGGCGGAGGCGGCGGAGGCGGCGGTGGCGGGACCGGGGGCGGCGGTGGCCGTGGGGCAGGGGCCTCCGGGGGCGGTGCCGCGGGCCTCGGGGGCGGCGCGACGGCGCCCTGGACGGCCTGGGAGACCTTGAAGTTCGGGTCCCGGGAGAGCGCCTGCCACAGGGGTCCGAGGACCCTGGCGATGGCACAGCGCACGGTCCAGTCGGGGTGCTTCTGGAGGCGCTCCAGGACGCGCAGGGGCACCGCGGGGTTGCGCACCGCGCCCAGCGCCACGTCGGTGTCGGCGGAGCCCGCGAGGCGCTCCAGGAGCGCGGGGGGACACGACGCGTGGCTCGCCACCAGCGGGAGGAGCTCCGGGTGCTGCGCCAGCGCCGTCAGCCGCGCGGGGGTGGTGCCCGGGGCGCGCGCCTCCTGCGAGAGGTCTTCGAGCTCGTCGGGCGTGAGGGCCATGGTGGGAGCGCGAGTTTACCTCCCAGCGGAGGAGGCGCGAGGGCCTCGGCCTTCAGGCCGAAGGTGAAGCGCCCCCGCGGACGTGGACAGAGAATGTCACCGTCCAACTTGCGCGAGGTGACGGTGTGTGGGAGGGGATGAGGGCGATGGGGTACCGGGTGGTAGAGGTCGCGTGGAGGCCACGCTCCAAGGTGGCCTGGGCGCTCTTCACCACGGCCCGCAGGGCGGCAGCCTCCCTCTGGAACGAGATGATTGTACGCCACGCTCGCCTTCGCCGTCTGGGGTGGGAGTGGCCCACCCTCGCGCGATGGATGCGGTGGGCCAAGGGCCGCGCAGCGGGCCTGTCCGCGCAGAGCGTCCAGCAGGTCGTGCGGGACTTCTGTGAGGCCGTCTCCGCCGCCACGGCAGAGCGCAAAGCGCAGAGGGACCGCGGGGAAGAGGTCACGACCAGGTACCCCTGGCGGTGCCGAAGGTACCGGGACGTGCTGTACACCAACCAGGAGGCCAAGGTTCGAGACGGGTTCCTGCGCCTGCCCCACGGCAGGGGCCAGGGCGTGCTCCGGGTCAAGATCCCGGAGGGGGTGACCCTCCCCGGTCGCATCATGGAGGCGACGCTCACCTTCGGCATGGTGCGTCTTGTCTGCGAAGTGGCCGACGCCGAGACGGTGCCCACTGGGGTCACCGTCGGCGTAGATCTTGGCGTCAATACCCTCCTGGCCGCCACCAACGGAGGGACCGCCGTGGTGGTGAGCGGGCGGGAGGCCAAGGCGATCCAGCAGTACTGCAACAAGCAGCTGGCGAGCCTGCGCAGCCGCGTGGATCGTTGCAAGCCCGGGAGCCGGAGGCACAAGCGCCTCCAGCGCCGGAAGTACAAGCACCTGGCTCGGTGCGCGAGGAAGCAGCGGGACCTGTGTCACAAGGCCACCCGCGCCGTGGCCCGTGCCTTCCCCGGCGCCCGTGTGGTCGTGGGCAAGCCCTTCAATGCCGCCGCACAACATCTCGGGCGAAGGCAGGCGCAACAGGTGTCTCAAGCCTGCACGGCGAAGATCATCCAGCAGCTCCAATACAAGCTCTCGGGCGCGACCCAGGTGACCGAGGCATACAGTTCGCAGACGTGTCCCGTCTGTGGATGCGGGCACAAGTGCCTGCGGATCTATCGGTGCAAGGGCTGTGGCCTCGTCGCACCGCGTGACGTGGTGGGCGCCACCAACATCCGCGCCATCGGCTTGTACGGGGTCCTCGCTCCTGCACAGCCTATGGCGAAGGTGCTTCGCTTCGTGCGCCCCCTGCAAAAGTATCCTGGGCGCAAGGGGCAACCCAAGCCTCCAGGTAGTTCCGGCGGAACCCCGGCACGTAGCTCGTCGGGGGCGGCATGACGCTGACCTCCGCGAGAAGCCCCGGCCTTCAGGCCGGGGAGGTTCACAGTCCTGGCAGCGGCTCCAGCGGGGCGGTGACCGCGCCCAGGAAGGCCACCAGGGACGCGAGCGTCCCCGTGTCCATGTGGAAGGCCCCGAGGTGGAAGTCCAGCTCGCCCGCGGCGTTCTCCATCGGGCCCCGGCGGACGATGTCCGCGTAGTGGAGCATCAGCGCGTCCAGCGTGCCCACGGTGCCCCCGTGGCCCCAGGGGCCCGTGTCGCTCACCCCTCGCAGCGTTGGCGTGTGGAACTGCCCCAGCATCGATGGGTCCTGCGCGAGCCCCAGGAGGTGCTCCCGCGCCGCGCGGTTGTCCGAGAACTCCCCGTCGGCGCGGAAGAGGTTGTCCCGCAGCGCCGTCACGCCGTCGAGGCGACCCCGGTCGGCGGCGCCGTCCAGCCTCCCCGTGCCGAAGCGCACGTTGTGAAAGCTGTCGTTGGTGAGCGTCGGGCCGAAGTGGCACTGCGCGCACCCGACCTCGAAGAAGCGCCGCAGGCCGTCCCGCTGCGGCGCGGTCATCGCGTTCACCCGCCCGAGCGCGTAACCGTCCAGCGCCGTGGACTGCATCCGGAGCGTGCGCTCAAACGCAGCGAGGGCCTTGCCTACATTGGCATACACCCTGTTGATGGCCGTCTGGTCCGTGGCGCTCATGCGCTCCCAGTCGGCGGTGCCGGGCATGCCCGCGGCGGGGAAGCGAGCGGTGTCACCGAGCGCGGGCAGGGCGCCGAAGACGCCGGTGTAGTCGCGCTCGTAGCGTCGGGCGACGTGGTGGGCCACGGCGAGGCGCGAGCCGCCCATTTCGCGGTCGTTCTCGATGGGGCCCAGGGCCTGGGCCCAGAGGGAGTCCGCGCGACCGTCCCAGAACTGCCAGCGCTGCCAGGCGGCGAAGGTCACCGCCGGGGTGTTTCGGTTGACCTCCTGGAGGCCGATGCCCCGCGGGCGCCCGTCGGCCCAGGCGCGGGTCGGGTCGTGGCAGCTCGCGCAGGAGACCCTCCCGGTGGCGCTCAGGCCGGTGTCGAAGAAGAGGGCGCGGCCGAGGCGGGCGGCGCCCGGGTCGTCGGCCCAACGGTTGGTGCTGTCCCTGGGCGGGGTGCCCACCGGGGTCATGGCCTGCACCATCTCCCAGGCGTCGGGCAGGAGGCGCTCGTCGTAGAGCACCCGCGGGGGCCTCGGGGGCGCGGGGCGCCCGTCAAGGTCTGCCAGCGTGGCGGTGAGCTCAAACGCCAGGTCCGCGCCGTCGGGCACGTCCAGCGTGCGGACGATCACCATGGAGCGCGTGTCCACCAGGGCCACGAGCGGCAGCCTCCCGGTGGCGACGAAGAGGGCCCGGGTGCGGTAGGCCGTATCCAGCGCGAGGTTCGCCGGCGCGCGGTCATAGCGGGTGCTCCAGGTCCGCAGGTCCCCCTCGGTGGGCGCCTGGTTCACGTCGTTCTTGACCAGCAGGTCCAGGAGGTCCAGGCGGCTGGCCTCGGGCAGCGCCAGGAGCCTCCCGGTGTGCGCCGCCGCGAAGCGCGAGGGCCCCGACCACGCCCCGAGGACGCGCACCACCAGGAGCCTCGGGCTCTGGGCGCACGGTGCATAGAAGCGCGAGGGCCTCACGCTGGTCCCAGCGAGCCCTGGGAAGGCGATGTCCGGCAGGGGAATGCCCACGTCGAGCACGGTCCCCTCGGGGTACGGGAGGGCCACGCCCCCCGGGCAGCGCGAGGGCCCCGCGTCCACGGCTCCGCGGTCCCTGGCGAGGTCCGTTGAAGCGTCGTGAGCGCCGTCGGCGTGGGCCCCTGCGTCGGCGTCCGTCGACAGGGTGTCCGCGCGATCGTCGCCCGCGTCGCGCAGCGACCGCTCCGAGGAGCATGCGAGCAGGGCAGCGGCCAGGAGGAGTCTCAGGGCATGCACCCCGGGAGCAGAGGCCCTGCCGCGCCCGTCGTCAAGCTCGCGGCGCGGGCCTCGCGGAGTACGGGCGTGTGCCGCGGGGAGTCCGCCCCTACGGCGCGCCGGGAGCCGTCGGGAGGGCGCGGGTGGAGGGCGAGAACACCCGCCGACGGGCCGGGTCCCTCGCGAGGGCGAGGCGCTGCTCGGCGTACCACCGGGTCACCGGGCGCGAGGGCCCGACGTCCTCGGCGGCCTCGGGACCGGGCACCAGCAGCGCCATCCCCGAGGGCCTCGGCAGGGCCAGCACGTCCCCGCACCAGAGCCCCAGCTCCCCACGAAGGGAGGTCACCATGGGCAGCTCCCGAGGGGTCGGGGCTTCGCCCAGAGGGACCCCGTCGAGCTCGGCCGGGACCTCCGCCCCGAGAGCCCGGAGGGCCGTAGCAGACGCATCCACCACCGCCAGGGCCTCGCTCCAGCGCCGTCGTGGCACGCCGGGGCCTCGGGCCAGAAGGGCCGTGGTGGTCACCCCGGAGAGCCCCACCGGGCCGTCGCCCACCAGGCCCGCCTCCCCGATGGCCACGCCCCGGTCTCCCGTGACCAGTACCAGGGTCTCGTCCAGGAGCTGGGCCGCCTGGAGCCGGTCCAGCAAGGCCTTCAAGCCACGGTCTACGCCGAGGAGCGCTGCATCGTAGAGGAGCTCCAGGCGCTCCTGGTCGCGGGGCTCCAGCGCCGCGGCGCTCCGGCGCGCGCGCTGGGCCAGGAACCCCGTGGCCGCCGAGGTGAGCGTGCCCTCGTAGAGCGTGGGGTCCAGCGCGGTGATGGCCTCCGGCGAGGGGTCCAACGGGAAGGTCCCCGCGCGGGTCACCACCAGCGTGAGGGACGGGCGCTCGTGGTCCCTCGTCAGGTGCTCGGCCACCACGCCCAGGAGGGCCTCGGCGCGGCACAGCGGGGTCTCGTTGGGGCACCCCGGGAGCACCGTAAAGCCCCGCTCCAGGCCCATGCCAAGCCACGCCGAGTCGTCGGTGAAGGCCCGGAGCCTCGGGCCTCGCGCGGAGGCCGCCGTCCCAAGGGTGGGGGCGTCTTCATCGAGGGTGTCCGTCAGCTCCGACACGCGGTGTACGTCCGCCCCGAGGCCCGTCACCGCGCTGGCCAGCGCCCCGAGGGCCCTCACCGACGAGGCCAGGGCGGGCGCCACGGTTCCCTCCTCCAGGAGCCGACCGAGGCCCCCGGCCTGGAGCCTCGGGGACAGCGCCGGGAGCAGCCGGTCCGCGCGCAGCCCGCGGACCACCACCAGCACCACGTGCCGCGCCGGGAGCACCCTCGGGGCCTCCCCTCGCGGCGCCGACCGCAGCACCGGCGAGGCCACCGCCAGGCGCGCGCTCCCGTCTCCCTCGGCGGAGAGCCGGAGCCTCGCAGGGCGCCCGGCGAGGTGCGACAGGTCCAGGCTCACGGGCACCCACGGGCGGTTCGGGTGCACCTCCACCCGACGCTCCACCGCGGGCGCGTCGTCGGCCTCGACGCGCAGCCGCGCCCGCACCGGCTCCAGGGGCCTCTGGCTCCCGTGGGGGCCCTCGGCGGCCAGGGCCGTCACGAGCACCGCGCCCGCAGGGAGCGTGCGCACGATGGACAGCGCCGTCGGAGCAAAGAACGTCAGCGCCCGGCGGGGCGCTCCCTCCACCCGCACGTCGTGCACCAGGTCATGCACCCTCGCGGGAGCTACCTCGCCGCGCACAATGTGCACCCAGTCCACTTCGGCGGCGGGAGTATTCACGGGGCGAGGACCTCCGAAGCGCAGCTCCACCTCGGCCACGCTGCGACGAAAGCGGTCGGGGGGCACCGGGAGGGTGAGCACCGCGGTGGCGCCTCGCGGGGGGAGGAGCGCCGCCCGGGCCAGGACGCCGTCGACCACCACCGCCACGGAGCGCGAGGCTGCGCGGCGCACCCTCAAACGCACGCGATCGGGTGCCTGGGACGGGTCCTCGGCGGTGGCCCCGAGGGGCACCCGGAAGCGCAGCCTCGCGCCCACCTGCGCCCAGGAGTCTCCGTTGAGGGCGCTGGCCAGCGGGGCGGGCGTCAGGAGCATGGGTTGAGCCTGGGGCTCGCCCAGGTCCAGGAGGGGCCCCGCGGTGTCGATTTCGCCGCGGGTGAAGGCCTCCAGGAGATCTTCTTCGGGGCCCTCGGGGTCCGCGCGCGAGGTGGGCCTGGCGGCCGCGTCCGGCGCGCGCCGCGGGGCGCGGGCCGAGGGGTCACACCCGAGCGTCGCGCACAGCCCGAAGGCGACGAGGGCACCTCTCAAGAGTCAGCGGTCCGACGGGGGCGTGAGCACCACGGCCAGGCCCGGCCGCACCGTGGCGAACTGGTAGCTCGTCACGATCCCCGCCCGGAACCGAATGGTGTGAAGCCCCTGGGAGAGCGCCAGGGCCAGGGGAGCCTGGCCCACCACCCGCTGGTCCACCTGGAGCTCCACCGCCGAGGCCCCGGCCCTCGGGCGTCGCACCACCAGGAGCCCCTGGTCCGGCGCCAGGGTGCCGCCGTCGAGCCAGGGGGCTGCGCTCTCGTAGGGACCGCCCGGCTCCGGGGCGGGGGGGGTGGTGGGGGGGGCGCCGTCCGTGGCCGCGGGGGCGTCCGTGGCGGCCCCGATATCGGTGGAGGCGGCCACGACCGAGGAGGCGTCCGGGGTCGTCCTCGGCGGCGTCGGAGGCGCCTCCGGTGGCGTCGGGGCGTCCTCCTCCACGCGGTTCACGAACCACGAGACGCCGTAGTAGCTCCCCGCGAAGGCCACTGCGACCAGGAGGGCCAGGGACCAGATCCCCGTGCGCTCCGGCGGCGGCAGGAGCCTCGGGGGCGGTGGCGGCGTGAGCGTGCGCATCCTCCGGGCCAGAGGCACCGGAGCGGGCGCGTCGGGCTCCGCGGCCAGGGCCTCCAGCACCGCCCGATCGGAGAGGGCTTCGAGCGTGGTGGCGCCCACCGGAGGGGGCTCGGTCATGGGCTCGGCGCTCGTGGGCGGCAGCTCCGGCGGCTGCGCGGCGACGACCGCGGGGGGATCGTTCACAACAAGCGCCTCCGGCGCCGCGCCGACCGCGGGCGGAGGCTCCGCGCGCACCTCGGGGCCGGACGGTGGCTCCGCAGGCGCCTCGGTCGGGGCCACTTCCGCGAGCACCACCGAGGGTGGAGCCTCGGGGCGCAGGTCCTCGGCGGGCTCAGGGCCTGGCGCGCCCGGGAGGCCCTCGGGGTCCGGCTCCCCCACCGGGGTCGGGCGCTCCTCCAGGGCCACGCTCTCCCGGGCCACGCTCTCCGGGGCTGCCATCGGGCGCGAGGGGGCCACCGGGGGCCCGGGCTTCCAGGTCTGACCGACGGACGCCGGGGCGTCCTTCACGGGCTCCGGCCCGCGGGAGTGCCACCGGAGCGTGCGGGCGCCGTCCCTCGCGTCCCCTCCGTCGCGGTCGAAGGGCACCGCCCCGGGCAGCCCCGCGGACGTCGGAGGCGTCGGCTCCTCGGGCCGCGAGGGGGCCTCCGCCGCGGTCTCCAGGGTGCCCCTCCGAGGACGCTCCGGGGGGATCGTCGCGATGGTCGGGCTCTCGACGCCAGGGCCCGGGGTGGTCCGGGCCAGGGCCAGGAGCAGCACCTCCCGATCGCCCTCGGGCACCAGCGTCGGGGCCTCCCGGGCCCTCGCCGCGAGAGGCACGGGCTCGGTCCCCGGGGGCGCCTCCACGACGGGCTCCTCCGGGAGGGACTCCAGCGCCCGGAAGGCCGCGTCCACGTCGGCCATGGGGTCGGTCTCCGTCGCCGGTGGCGCCTCGGGCGCAGGCTCCGGCGCCCTGGGGAGGGCCTTGACCTCCACCGCCGCCACGGGCTCCGCGGGGTTCAGCGTGGGGCGCTCCACCAGCGCGGTGCGGCTCCCGTCGGACAGCGTGTCGAGCTCCGGCAGGAGCGACGGAGGCACCGCCGGCGGCGCCGCGGTCACCGGCGCCGAGGCCACCGGCGCGGGCGACGGAGGCACCAGGGACTGCCAGCGGGGCTCGGACACCGTGTCCCGAAGCTCCCTCCACACCGCCGCCGCGAGCGAGTCCGGAGCGATCGGCCCCGCCCCCGCCGAGGGCTCCTCCGGGGGACCCAGGAAGGGCATCGTGGGCGCCCTGAGACCCCCCTCCCGCGGACCCACCGTAGACACCGACGGCACCCCGCGAGCCCCCCCCGACACCGCCACCGAAACCGCCGGGCTCTCCACGGTGCGATGAAGCACCGTAGGTTCAAGCAGGGAATTGTGGGCAACTTCCGGTGTTGCCATAGGTGTAGGTGGAAGTGCGATCGTGGGTGTTTCGGGCACCGTGGCCGCTGGGGCGTGCGCCACCACGGGGACCTGCGCCGGGGCGGGCTCCTGGGTCAGCGCCTCCGGGCGAGGTGTCTCGGTGGTGGAGAGGTCTTCTCCTCGGCGGTTCAGGACCCGGAGGATGGAGCCCCGGCGGGCGAGCTCCACCAGGAGCGGCTCGAGCTCGCCGGGCGCGACGCCGTCCCGGAGCACGAGCTCCCGGGGGGCCTCGCCGCGGACGAGGCGGTCGATGAGGGCCCTCATGGGGGCCGGGAGCGAGCGGGCGTAGGCCAGGGCCGCGTCGCGGTCGAGCTCGATGGGGCCGATCTCCAGGAGCGACGACCCGGAGACGGCTTCCTCCAGCGCGGTGAGCACCCGGGCGGAGGTGTGCAGGAGCGCGGCGAGGTCGCCCTCCAGGTCGCTCCGGACGGGGTGCGTGGCCCGCCGCAGGAGGAAGCGCCCGGTCGGGGCCCCGAGGGCCTGGCGCAGCGCGGGCTCGCCGCGGACCAGGGTGCCGTCCTGCACCGTGCGCAGCGCGGACACGAGGCGCCCGCCTCGAAGCTCCAGCGAGGTCATGGCCGCGGAGTCCGCGAGGGTGAGCACGGCGTCGCCGAGCCGGGAGGCTTCTTCCAGCAACAGGTACGTCCCGATGCGCTCCAGGCGGCCTCGGACCTCGACGCCGGGGCCGAGCTCCGCGATGCGACGCAGGACCCGCTGGCGCCCTCGGAGGACACCCCTGACGCGCGCCAGGATGGCCTCACCGCGGGCTTCTTTACGGAGGTACCCCTGGGCCTGGGCGCCGAGCTCGCGCATACGATGGAGCAGGTCCTCGCGCCACGAGAGGAGGATCACGGGCGTGTGGCGCAGGGCCACCTCGCGGCGCAGGGCGCGGCACAGGGCGAAGCCGTCGAGGCCCGGCATGAGGATGTCCGCGAGGACCAGGTCCGGGCGCTCGGCGCGGGCGGTGCGCAGGGCGGCCTCGCCGTCGGTGCGCTCCAGCACCTGGGCGCCGGTGTCCCGCAGGAGCGACGAGAAGGTGGCCACCACCGCGGGGTCGTCGTCCACGACGAGGATCCGGCGCCCGGGCAGGGGGTCTTCACCGGGGTAGCCCCCACCCTCGGCGAGGACCTCGTCGGAGAGGGCGAAGACCTGCGTCCCCGGCAGGCCCCTCGGGGCCGACGGGTGCTCGAAGCGCACCGCCCCGTGGGCGCGGCGCTCGACCACCTCACGGATGCGCGCGATGGCCTCCCAGGTGGCGGCCAGGACGTCGCTCCCGTGCCCGAAGGCCACCCGCTGGGCGCGCTGCCGGGGCGAGACGCTCCCCGTGAGCCCCCGCCGGAGCTCGTCTTGAAGGGCCCGGGTGAGCTCCTCCAGCGTGAGGTCCCCGAGGTCGTTGGGCAGCGTGGACGCGCTGGAGGCCAGGACGCGCTCCAGGGCTGAGCGCCACTGGGCGGCGTCGGTGGTGGCCGCGAGCACCTCGGCGGCCTCGGGGCAGCGCTCTCGCAGGGCCTCCAGGCGCTCCTCGGGCGACGCGATGAGCACCACCGGGAGGAAATCCGTGAGGGTGTCCGCGCGCACCGCGGTGAGGAGCCTGGCGCCGTCGGCGGGGCCCCCCACCTCGGCGAGCACCACGTCCGGGGCGATCTCTCGCGCGCGGGCGAGGCCCTCGTCGCAGGTGGCGGCGGGGACGAGCTCCAGCTCCGGCGGGAGCACCGCCCGGAGGGTGGCGGCGTTGACGTGGGCGCCCACGAACAGCACGCTCACGGTGCCGCCCTGGAGCCCCGCCACGCGCCCCGGGAGCTGCGAGGGCACGCCCGTGTGCGCCGGCGGGATGGACGACGGGGGGTCCATCTTGGGGACCGTGAGCCCCACCAGGGTCTGGATGCGCAGGTCCTCCCTGGGGGCCTGGGGCTTGCGGGTCTCGTGCACCGGGGGGGGTATTGGGGGGGGTATTGGGGGGGGCACCGAAGTGCCCGTGAGCGGGTGCCCCACGTCTTGTTCAGCGCGCGCCAGGAAGCTCCCGAGGAGCGCCGAGAGCTTGTCCAGGTCGGCCCAGGCGAGCGACGGGAGCGTGCGGGCCTGGTCCAGCACCTCGATGGAGGCGCGCAGGCCCTCGGCCAGGGTGGGCAGGCCGTAGGCCCTCGCCAGGGTGTACAGCGCGTGGATCCGGCGACGGAGCTCGTCGCGCATGCGGTGCGGCCGAGGGTCCGCCACCACGGCCCCGTGGGCGGCCTTGATCTCGATGACCTTGCGGGGGAGGCTCCGCAAGAACACTGCTCGGGGGTCCACGGCGGGGTCGGTCACGGGGTCTCCGGGCTCTCGCGGCTCGCTTCGGTCTCCGAGCGTAGCGCCCGGGGGGTGCCCGATGCCAGTTCCGAGCCGCCAGGATGTGCTAACCCCTGGAGGGTGAAGTTCATTGACGAAGTCGAGATCACCGTGGCCGCGGGCGACGGCGGCGCCGGGGCGGTCTCCTTCCGCCGCGAGGCCCACGTCCCTTTTGGCGGGCCCGACGGCGGTGACGGAGGCCGCGGCGGGGACGTGGTTTTTATCGGTGACGGGAACATGGGCACCCTGCTGGAGTTTCGGCACCGCCCTCGCTGGCAGGCCGAGAAGGGACAGAACGGTCAGAGCCGGGACTGCAACGGCAAGGGTGGGGAAGACTGCGAGGTGCGCGTACCGGTAGGTACCTCCGTGCAGGACGCCGACACCGGCGCCGTGGTGGCAGACCTCACCACCCGAGGCCAGCGGGAGGTGCTCGCCCGGGGGGGCCGCGGGGGCCTCGGGAACATGAATTTCGCCACGCCCTGGGACCAGGCACCGCGGCGGGCCCAGCCCGGCGAGCCCGGCGAGCGCCGGAGGCTGCGGTTGGAGCTCAAGCTCCTGGCGGACGTAGGGATCCTTGGTTTTCCCAACGCGGGCAAGAGCACATTCATCGCGGCGGTGTCGCGGGCGCGGCCGAAGATCGCGGACTACCCCTTCACCACGCTGGTGCCCAACCTCGGGGTGGTGCGCGTGGACGAGGACCGCAGCTTCGTCATGGCGGACATCCCCGGGCTCATCGAGGGCGCCGCCGAGGGCGCGGGGCTCGGGGTGCGCTTCCTGAAGCACGTCGAGCGCACGCGGGTGCTCCTGCACCTGGTGACGCCGCAGCCGGAGCGCGAGGACCTCCTGGCGGCGTACGATACGCTCCTGGGCGAGGTGCGGCGCTTCGACCCGTCGCTGGCCGAGAGGCCGCAGGTGGTGTGCGTGTCGCAGGTGGACCTGCCAGACGCCAGGGCCTCGTGGGAGCTGTACCAGCCATTGTTTGCGGCGCGGGGTGTGGAGCTCCGGGCGGTCTCCGCGGTCACCGGCGAGGGCGTGCGGGAGCTGATCTTCGCGCTGGACCGCGTGCTCCGGAGCGCGGTGTGAAGTCCCGGGGAGCGTGGGCGGCGCTCCTGGCGCTCGGGCTGTGCCTCGGGGGCACCGCGGAGGCCACCCGGACGCGCCGCAGGCCCCCACCGCCGAGGCCCCGGCCGGCGCAGCCCTCCCCGGGCCTGGCGTGCCAGGTGGGCGGCACCTGGAGCGGCACGGGGACGGACGAAGCGGGCACCCGCTGGGACTACACCCTGGTGCTCACCCAGAGCGGGACGAGCCTCCTGGGGGCCTTCCAGTGGACCGCCTCCAACGGGCACCACGGCCGGGAGGACGTCCGGGGCTCCGTGGACTGCGTGACGCACCGCTTCCGGCTGGACGGCTACCAGCTCGTGAACGCATCCTCGGAGCTGATCACCGGGGACTACCGCGGGGTGTTCGACAGCGCCTGGAGGAGCTTCACCGGGAGCTGGAGCAACGGGATCCCGGGCACCTTCCGGGGGGCGCGGTAGGAGAGGGTGCGGCGCGTTCGGGGAGCAGCGGCCGCGCGAGGGTGTGCGCGGCCAACGTCGCCGTTCGCGCGGCGATGTTGCCGTTCGCGCCGGACCCAGGAGCCTGCGCCGGGGTCGCTCCCGCTCGATCCACTA
This sequence comes from Deltaproteobacteria bacterium, assembly GCA_016218725.1. Taxonomy (GTDB): domain Bacteria; phylum Myxococcota_A; class Polyangia; order Polyangiales; genus JACRDB01. Next base: position 52,817 of record JACRDB010000059.1, on the reverse strand, counting down.
CCGCCTCCGTCGCGCTCGCCCCTCCTGACCACGGGGCGCGGGTCTCCAGACGACCACCTTAACCGTCGTCCTCTTGCGGGTTTCTTCCGCGCCGCCGACCGCCCGGGCGACGATGCCTCCGTGGCACGCGCCCGCAAGCCCCGTATGCCCCCGCGAGCCCCCCGACGCCCTCCCCCGCGCCGCCCGCGAGGAGCGCCCCAAGGCGTCGGCGTTCACGGACGCCGCGACCCTCCAGCGGTTCCTGGACCATGTGTGGGCGCCGCCTTCGCCGCGGGGATGGTGGGATAATATCATGGCGAGGCCGGTCAACGCGGACGCGGAGGCGACCCGGCGCCGGATCCTGGACAGCGCGGTCAAGCTCTTCTCCGCGCGGGGCCTGGAGGGGGCCACGGTGCGCGACGTGGCCCTGGGGGCCGGCGTCACCCTGGCCACGGTGCACCACTATTTCGGCAGCAAAGATGCCCTCTTCGAGGCATGCATCGCCGCGGTGTACGATGGCCTCGAGGGCATGAGCGAGGAGCTCAAGCAGCTCTTCGTGACCGGGGCGCCCCTCGAGGAGATCCTGACGCGGGCCATGGCGGTGGCCTCAGGGTACGCGCGCAAGAACCGCACGATCGTGCGGCTCCTGGTGCGCACGTCGGTGTCCACCGGGAGGGTTCCGCCGCGGGGCCGGGTGATGATGGAGACGAGCTTCCTGCCCGTGGTGGCCGAGGCCCTGGGGATGCTCACCGGCCGCTCAGCGCTGGAGGTCCGCCTGGCGCTCCAGACCCTTGTGTTCCTGGTCACTCGCTACGCGGTGCAGGACCCGGCGGAGCTGGTCTCGGTCCTGGGACTCCCGAAGGGGGAACGAGAGCGGGCCTTCGAGCGCCTCGACGCCCACCTGGGGCAGGTGGCCCTGGCGCTCCTGGCGCCAAGGCCCGACACCGGGAGTTGAACCGCGATTCAGCGGCAGCAGAGCACGCCGCCGCCGTCCGGGGCGGTCTTGCGAACCGAGCGGCTCTCGACGCCGCCGCCGGCGCAGTCCCAGGGCGGGCCCAGGGAGCTGCAGGCGTTATTGGAGAAGCGGTTCATGCCTTCGCACCCGCCGGTGGTAGGGTAGCCACGACCTGCGCCGCAACCGAAGAAGTCGTTGTTCAGGCCCGGATCCTCGCGGCAGCCCCCGGCGCAGTTCTCCGGGAGGCAACCGGTGGTGCGTGTGCCGCCCACCAGGGCGCAGATGCCGCAGCCGGTGCCGGAGATCGCCGCGGTGAAGAACGTGCTCGCGGGCTGCCCCGCGCTGGCGCACCCCATGGGGGCGCGGGCCACCAGCTCGCCGGAGCGGCACAGGTGCCAGCCGGGGCCGCAGAGGTCCTGCGAGGAGCACCCTGTGCCGGTTCGGTTCGTGGGCGAGTCGTCGCCGCTGGCGCTGCACGCCATCACGCCCGAGCGCGTGGGCGCAGGGAAGACCCCCGGCAGGGACCAGGCTCCGGCGCAGCCGGCGATGTTGGGGAACTGCGTGGCGTTGGTGAACGCCTCGCGCTGCCCGTCGGCACAGCCGATGTCCGACGAGGACGTGGCCGCCTCGCACACGCCTCCGTTGCACGCCTGACCACTGGCGCAGACGTTCCCGCAGCGGCCGCAGTGGCGCGAGTCGCTCCCGAGGAGCACGCAGTTGGTCCCGCACAGCGTCGAGCCCGACGCACACGATGCGGCGCACCGACCCGCGACGCACACGCTGGAGCCCGCGCAGCGGGTCCCGCAGAGGCCGCAGTGGGCCGAGTCCGCGGCCAGGTTCACGCAGACCCCGCCGCAGGTGGCAAAGCCCGCAGGGCACCCGGCGCAGACTCCAGCGACGCAGGCCATCCCACCACCGCATACGCTCCCACACCTGCCACAGTTGGCCGTGTCGGTCTGGAGGTTCACGCAGGCCCCCGCGCAGGCCACAAGGCCCGTGGGGCAACCCGCGCAGGCCCCGGCCATGCAGGACACGCCGGTGGCGCAAGCGTTCGCGCAGCGGCCGCAGTGGGCGGCGCTGCTGGTGGTGGCGACCTCGCAGCCGTTGGAGGCCACCCTGTCACAGTCCGCGAAGCCCGTGGCGCAGGCGCTCCCGCACAGGCCCGCGACGCAGGTGGGAGAGGCGTTGGCGCGGGTGGGGCAGACGGTGCCACAGGCACCGCAGTTTGAGATGCTGCTGCGGGTGGTGACCTCGCAGCCGTTGGCGGCGCTGCGATCACAGTCCGCGGTGCCCGCCGCGCAAGCCGTGCCGCAGGTGCCCCCGGTGCAGGTGGCGGCGCCCGAGGGGCTCGCGGCGCAGGCGTTCCTGCAGGCTCCGCAGTGGGAGGTGTCCGTGGCGAGCGCGGCCTCGCAGCCGTTGGAGGGGTCCCCGTCACAGTCGGCGAAGCCCGTGGTGCAGGTGAGGCCGCAGACCCCGCGGACGCAGCCCGGGACCCCGTTTGGCCGCGCGGGGCACGGGGCTCCGCATGCGCCGCAGTGCGCGACGCTGGAGGAGGTGTCCACCTCGCAGCCGTTGGCGGCGTCCCCGTCGCAGTTGCCGAAGCCGGGGTCACACGCCCCGACGCCGCAGGTCCCGCGCGCGCAGGCGGGGGTAGCGTTGGGCGCCGCGCAGGCGTTCCCGCAGCGGCCACAGTTGGTGGCGTCGTCGCTGACCGCCAGGCACAGGCCGTCGCAACAAGCCTGTGGCTCGGGGCATGCGTGGGCCGGGGTGCAGCCTGCGGCGCAGCGGTTGTCCCGACAGACCTGACCGGCTGCACAGGTCGCGTCGGTCACGCACTCCACGCAGCGCCGGGTGGCTGCCTCACAGCGGCGACCGTCCGGGCTGCTCGCGCAGTCGGCGTCGGTGGAGCACCCGGTGGAGCCGTCCGCCGCCTCGGCCCGGTCGGCGGGCGCCTGGTCCGGGACGGCCGTGTCCAGCGGCGCCGTGTCCATCCCCGGAGCGTCCAGGGGGGGCGTGTCGGCGGCCACCTCGGGGGCCACACCGGCATCCAGCACCGTGGCATCACAGGGCACCGGGGGCGTCCCCCCCTCCGGCGCGCTGCACCCGGCGGCGCTCCAGAGCCCGAACCACACCCCCAGCATGACGCTGTGGGGCCTCCAGCATTGCGTTGTCATCACGGCCGAGACCTCCTCCGCCGCGGCGGCGGACCTGGGCGCCTCGGCGGTCTGCAGGCAAGACAGATCCCTCGATGCCTCGCGCTCCTGCTGCGCGCGACACCCAACGCGGTCCTGCCCCCTACCTACCCTGCCTTGCACTTCCTGTAAATAATCAATTGATTGATTTATTCATCCTCTGGGTGCCTGGCGCCACCGGTGCCTGGACCTTCGATGGCTTCGGCATGGGACCTCTCCTCGCCCTTCACTCACAATTTTGCCAGACGGGGACTGTGGGGCTGCCGCGAAATAGAGGTTGCGTTCGCATCCCGCCCGCCGGGCGTCCTGCGGCTTACGTCCTCGCACTCTTCCTGCGGCGTACCTCTGGTGCGCCTCGGTCGCGCGCTCCGGGCGCGCTCGCAGGACCGCCTCGGCGGAGCGGGCGCAGACGCAACCTCTATTTCGCGGCAGCCCCTGTCTCACGCCATGGTGGCACGTAGGGGGAAGGCGCTGTTCGTCTTCACCCGACGGCAGCTCCTGCTCTCCTGCCCGCCGGTGACCCGCGCCGCCCGCAAGGAGCACCCCAAGGCGTCGGCGTTTGAGCGGGCGTTTCATGGGTCCCTGCGGAAGCACCGCGCGCTGCGGGGCGTCTACGGTGCAGCGCGTGGGCGACGCGATCAGCCTCCGGCACGTCCCGGCGGGCGCGTGGGAGACCTTCGTCGAGGCCCTGCGCCGCGTCCCGGCCCCGGCGCTCTACTCGGGCTGAGCTGCGCGCTCTCGCGGCCGACGTCGCCGTTCGCGCGGCGACGTTGCCGTTCGCGCTGGCGCGTGGGAGCGCATGGCCAGGTCCGGTGCTACGGTGCTGCGGTTCCGTGAGCACCCATCGCACATGCTCTCCCCCTCGACGTCCACCCGCGACACTCCGAGGCCCCCCTCCCTCCCTCCCGGGCGCGGCGAAGAGGGGTCTCCCCCGGACGCTCCCGGGGCTCCAGGGCAGCTCCCGGGGTGCGCGGTGGCACCTGGGGTGACCCGGGAGCCTCCCGAGGTGGACTGGCCGAGCTGGTTCGGCCGCGCGCTGTGGGCGGAGTGCCCGAAGCGGGAGGCATGCCTCGCCTGGCTGCGCGCGCGGTGGGCCCCGCGCTTGAACGCGAGGGGACTCCTGCCTCCCGGGCTGGACCGTCACCTCGCGGGCGAGGCCTGGGAGGCGCTGATGCTCCAGGGCCTGATCCCGATGGCGTGGGCGTCGGATCCTCAACGTCGGTTTCATGCGACCTCTCCCGTGGACGGCGCGTGGCTGTCGCTGGAGCGACCCGTGAGCGTCCGGCTGTGCCTGGCGCTCGCGGCGGACATGCCGGGGGTCCTCCACGCCGAGGCCCTCGCGTGGGAGTGCCTGGAGCGGCTGCGCGCCTGGGCCGTGCCGCAGCCCTCGGTGCTCGAATGGCGCATGATCGAGCGCCAGGACGCCAACGCATGCCTCCAGCGCACTTGGCTGGCCACCCTCCAGGTCGTGTTGTACGAGTACCGCCGGGAGGCCATGGATCGTCGGAGGCGTGATCCCTACGCCGCGGTGAACGCCCTCGGCCCCCTCCCCGCGGAGCTGCCGCTGGCGCTCGGTCAGGTCGCCACCCTGGCCGTCCTCTGGCGGGAGGCCTGCCGCAGCGGAGCCCGCGTCCCGCGCAAGGGATCCTCTCCCCTGGACCGACCCGAAGGGCGGCGCTTCTCCGCGCTCCCCGACCCCTTCGAGCCGCTCCTCGCCCTTGTGGCCACAGGGTACGTGATCGTTGGTGTCAGCCCCACGCGGGTGACCCTGGGCCTGGTCCCCCTCCGAGAGGAACCTTGAGCCGGGTGGGTGTACACTCCCGGGGGTGCTACGCCGGGTGTTGCCGTGGGTGCTGGTGCTCGGGTGCGGCGCCCGGGGCTCCTCGGGCCTGGGGCTCCCCAGCGGTGATGGGGGCGACGCGACCAGCGACCAGGGGGCGGACGCCGCCCTCGATGTCACGGCGGAGGGGGCGCCCGGGGACGGCGGGGGCTTCCTACCGGTGGAGTGCGAGGCCTTCTGCGGGCGCCTGGCGGCGGCGCGGTGCGCGCGGTACATGCCCTCACAGTGCGCGGCCCTGTGCATGATCCCGGCGACGGTGTCGCGCTGCGTGGACCCGTTCAGGGCCGTGGCCCGCTGCGCCGCGGGGACGCCCCTGCGGTGTGACATGGTCGGCCAGCCGGACCTGAGCGCCTGCGGGCCGGAGCTCATGGGGCTCATGGACTGCCTCACCGCGAGGCCGTAGTTCCCTTCGGGCCGCGGGGTGCGGTAGGCTCCCGGGCCGTGAAGAGCACGCGCACGATCTCGGCGCTGGCGGTGGCCGCGGCGGTCACCGTCGGGTGCTTCCCGGGGCTGGACGAATACTCCACCTCCAACGTGAGGCTCACGTCCAACGTGAACGACTGGCGCGACGAGGTGATCTACCAGCTCCTGGTGGACCGCTTCGGCGACGGGGACACGGGCAACAACTTCCGGGTGGACCGCACGGCCCTCGGGCGCTACCAGGGCGGCGACTGGCAGGGCGTGATCGACCACCTGGACTATCTCCAGGCCCTGGGGGTGACCACCCTGTGGATCTCGCCGGTGCTCCGGAACGTAGACTCCGACGCGGGCTTCGACGGGTACCACGGGTACTGGGCCTCGGACCTCACGCTGCCGAACCCGCACTTCGGCGACCTGGCCACGCTCCGGAGGCTGGTGCGCGAGGCCCACGCCCGCGGGCTCAAGGTCCTCCTGGACATCGTGACCAACCACATGGGCCAGCTCTTCTATTACGACATCAACAACAACGGCCGCCCGGACGAGACCGTGGCCGGCTCCGGCGCCGTGCGCCAGTACGAGAACCCCGGGGGGACCAGCTCCGCACTCTCCCGCGCCACGGAGTACGACCCGGACTTCAACGACCGCGGCCCCGTGCAGGCCTACACCTCCCTCGGCCCCGCGGGGGACGCGCCCGTGGTCTTCCTGAACATCCCGGAGCTCTTCCGCACGCCCCCGCGGTACGACATCCTGCCCAGCCAGGCGGTGCTGGCCTCGCCCTTCGGGTACCACCGCCGGGGGCGCATCGTGAGCTACGACAACGACGCGGCCACACACCAGCCGGGCGCCCAGGTGCTCCTCGGGGACTTCCCCGGGGGCCTCAAGGACGTGGCCACGGAGCGCGACGACGTGCGCCTCGCCATGATCGAGGCCTACTGGCGCTGGGTCGAGCTCACGGACCTGGACGGCTTCCGGATCGACACCCTCAAGCACGTGGAGCACGAGTTCTGGCAGGCCTTCGCCGCGGGCTTCACGGTGCGCCAGCCGGGGCTCCCGGGGCACCCCGTGGGCTCCCGCGTCGCGGGCATCCGGGAGCGGGCCATGCGCGCGGGCAAGCGCAATTTCTTCATGTTCGGCGAGGCCTTCGACGGCGACGGGCAGCTCGTGGGCTCCTACACGGGCCCCAACGAGATGGACTCGGTGTTCTATTTCCCGCAGAAGTACCGGGTCTTTGACAACATCTTCCAGTGCGGCGACGGGCGCACCCGGGACGCCGAGAACCTCCGCCGGGAGCGCGACCGGGACTACTCCCAGACCCCCCAGCCGCTGGGCGTGGGGGTGCCCCCGTCGCAGCTCCTGGTGAACTTCATGGACAACCATGACGTGTCACGGTTCCTCTATGGGCTGAACCCCACGGTGGCCGGGGACCTCCTGCGCGGCGGCCGGGACTGCCGCAGCGGCGTGCTGGACGCGCGGGACCCCGCCGCCCGCGAGCGCATGATCCCGAGGCTCCACGCGGCGCTCACCTACCTCCTCACGGAGGAGGGCATCCCATGCATCTATTACGGCACCGAGCAGGACTTCCACGGCGGCAACGACCCGTCCAACCGCGAGAGGCTCTGGGACACGGGCTACCGCCTCGGGGGCGCCCCCCGGCCCGGGGGAGGGGTGACCACGCTGGCGTGGCTCCAGCGCCTGACGGGGCTGCGGCAGCGCTACGCGGCCCTGCGCCGCGGGGCGATGGCCTTTGTCTGGACCACCGAGAGCACCGCCATGGACGCGCCGGACACGGGGATGCTCGCCTTCGAGCGCGTGGACGGGAACAACTACGCCCTGGTGGTGGTCCACGCCCACGACGGCACGCACCGCACGGCCTCCAACGACGCGCAGATGCAGGTGCACCAGCCCGCGGGGACCGAGCTGGTGAACGTGCTCGGCACCGCCCCCGCCACGGTCACCGTGGGCGCCGACGGGCGGGCCGTGGTGGAGCTCGGGCCGTGGCAGAGCGCGGTCTTCGTGCCCCGGGCCCAGGCGCGCTGAGCCCGTGCTGGAGGCCCTCCGCGGGGTGCGGGTGCTGGACCTGACCCGCATGCTCGCCGGCCCCTACGGGTCCCTGCTCCTGTCCGACCTCGGGGCCGAGGTGCTCAAGGTCGAGCGCCCGGGCTCCGGCGACGAGATCCGCGCGGTGGGGCCGCACTTCGTGAACGGTGAGAGCGTGTATTTCCTCTCCGTCAACCGCGGCAAGAAGAGCCTGTGCCTGGACCTCGGGCGCCCGCGCGGGAGGGCCGTGCTGGGGGACCTCGCCGCGCGCTGCGACGTGGTGCTGGAGAACTTCCGCTACGGCGTGGCCGAGCGCCTGGGCTGCGACCACGCCACGCTCTCCGCGAGGAACCCGCGGGTGATCGTGTGCGGCGTCACGGCCTTCGGGCGCACGGGGCCCGACCGCGCCCTGCCGGCCTTTGACCTCACGCTCCAGGCCCGGGGGGGCGTCCTCGGGCTCACGGGCACGCCCGGGACGGCGCCCGTGCGCTGCGGGGTGCCCCTCGGGGACCTGGCGGGTGGGCTCTTCGCGGCGCTGGCCATCGCGTCGGCGCTCTACCAGCGGGAGAAGACGGGCCTCGGGGCCTTCATCGACCTCGGGCTCCTTGATTGCCAGGTGAGCCTGCTCACCTACGCCCTGGCCGGCTGCGCCATGACCGGCGACCCCGCGGGGCCCCAGGGCACGGGCCACGGCCACGCGCTCCCCTACCAGACCTTCCCCACCCTGGACGGCAGCCTCGCCGTGGCGGTGTTCACCGACGTGTTCTGGCCAGGCTTCTGCCGCGCCCTCGGGCGCCCCGCGTGGGCCCTGGACCCGCAGCTGGCCACCGTGGACGCGCGGCGCGCCCGCCGGGACGAGGTCCTCGGGCGGGTGGGCGCGCGCCTCCGGGAGGCCCCGACGGCCCACTGGCTCGCGGGGCTCTACCGCGAGGGCGTCCCCGCGGCGCCGGTGCAAGGGCTCCCGGAGGTGCTCCGGGACCCGCAGGTGGCCGCGCGAGAGATGCTCGCCGTGACCGAGCACCCCGTGGCCGGGCGCGTGACCAGCCCCGGCAACCCCGTCAAGCTCGGGGCCTGGGAGGGCGAGGCCCACGCCCCGGCGCCCCTGCTTGGCGAGCACACCGACCAGGTGCTCCGGGACCTCTGCGGCTACGACCCGGAGACCATCGCCCTCCTGCGCAAGGAGGGCGTGGTGGCGTAGGTATACACGGTGTATACCCCTCCCGGGTGTGGGTGCGCGAGGGTGTCTTGAGGAGTAGGCTCACGGGCCGTGAAGGGACCTTCGGAGCCGGAGGGCGGGGCGCTCCCACGTCGGGCGTTCCTACGGGTGACCGCCGCGGGGGCGCTGGCGGCGGTCGGCTGCGGGGAGTCGGTGCCCGCGGCGGGCGCGGGGGATGGCGGCGGGGACCTGGGGCAGGACACCCTCACGGACGCCGTGACACCGGACACGGCGCTCGACGGGGTGCCCCTGGACGGCGCCACAAGAGACGCCCAGGACGCGCTGGACGCGCAGGACGCGACGGGGGAGTTCCCGGAGGACGCGGTGGTGGTCGAGGTCGGCGGGCCGGACCCGCTGGCGGGGCTCGTCGAGGTTCCCGAGGCCTTCCCCCTGGGGGTGATGGCCGGGGACATGGACGCGACCAGCGCGGTGCTCTGGACCCGCCTGGCGACGCGCGTGCCGCTGTCCCTCCGGGTGCTGGAGCTCGCGGACGACGGCGCCGTGGCGAGGGTGGCCTTTGACGGGCCGGTGGCGCCCGACGCCGACGGGTTTACGCACCACGCGGCGAGGGCGCTGCGGCCCGGGCGGAGGCACCGTTATGCGTTCACGCTTCGGCGTGGGGGGGCCGAGGTGCGCTCGCCCCTCGGGCGGTTTCGCACTGCGCCCGCGGAGGACGCGAGCGCGCCGGTGACCTTCGCGGCGACGAGCTGCACGCACCAGCGGGCCCGGCCCTTCCCGACGATGGCCCACGCGGCCGCGAGGGACGACCTGGACTTCTTCGTCCACGCGGGGGACATGGTGTACTGCGACGGGGCGCGCACCTACGGGGACTACCGGGACAAGTACCAGGAGAACTGGACCTCCGCGGGGCTGCGGGCGCTCTTCTCGTCGGTGGGGCTCTACACCACCTGGGACGACCACGAGGTGGACAACAACTACAACCCGGAGACGCTGGACCCGGCGCAGTTCACGGCCGCCCGGATGGCGTACTTCGCGCACCGGGCGCAGCGCCGGGACCCGCTGGAGCCCAACCGCCTGTGGCGCTCGGCGCGCTGGGGGCGCACGCTGGAGCTCTTCCTGCTGGACGCCCGGAGCGAGCGCCGGCCCTCCACCCGGAGGACGCCGGGCGCGCAGTACCTGTCCCCGGCGCAGCTCACCTGGCTGGTGGAGGGGCTCTCGCGGAGCCCGGCGCGCTTCAAGGTGATCGTGAACTCCGTACCGATCGCGAACTTCCCGCTCTTCTTTGACCTGGCCGCGCAGGACCGCTGGGAGGGCTATCCGTCACAGCGCGACGCCCTCCTGGACTGCCTGGCGACGGTGCCCGGGGCGTGGTTCCTGTCCGGGGATTTCCACCTCGGGTGCGTGGCCAGGGTGGAGCCGAGCGGCCCGCGGTCGATGCTCCGGGAGGTGCTCTGCGGCCCCGGGGGCAACAACCCGAACGCGCTCTGGGCCACGCTGGTGGGGCCTCAGTTCGAGTTCGTCACGCCGGAGCACAACTACACGGTCTTCCGGCTGGACCCCGCGCGCGGGAGCGTGGACCTGAGCTTCGTGGACAGCGCCGGGCGCGAGCTCTTCCGCCGGGTGTACGACACCCCCTGAGGGCCGTTGCTCAGGTCGTGGGTGTCTTGGCCGGCGGGTTGAGCGCGGCCTTGAGGGCGGTGGACGGCTTGAACGCCACGGCCCGCGAAGCCGCCAGGGCGAGGGGCTTGCCCGTGCGAGGGTCCCGCGCCGTGCGCGGCCCGCGCTGTTTCACCTGGAAGGTGCCGAACTCCGTGAGCTTCACGGCCTCGCCCTTGTCCAGGGCGCGGGTGATCTCATCGAGGAGCGCGTCCACCATGGTCACCACCGAGGTCCGGGGCAGCGAGAGGCGCTTCTGGAGTGCGTCGATCAGGTCGTTGCGAGTCATCGTGGCGCCGGAGCGTACCTCGCCCGCGGCCCGGTGGAAGCAGAATCGACCGGCTCCCCGAGGGCCCCGCCCGCCCGCTACCCGCAGGTGCCCCCGTCGCAGCCGAGGCCCTCGCAGCAGTCCCGGGCCTCGGCGCAGCGCGACCCCGACCGCTGGCACTGACACCGCCCCCCGGAGCACAGCATCCAACCGCAGCACCCAAGGCTCGTCGTGCAGGGCTCCGCCGCCTCCGCGCAGCACAGCGCCGTCGTGGGCGACGGCCGACACCCCAGCGCGACGCAGCAGGCGCTCGCCACGGCGCACGGGGTGCCCGGCGGGGAGCACGTCGACGGCGCGTCCTCGTCGGCGCCATCGCGCGCCGTGTCCGCCGGGCGGTCCTCGCGGGCCGTGTCCGTGGGGGCGGTGGTGTCCCCCGGGAGGTCCGGCGGCGGGGCCGTGTCCCGGGCGGTCTCCGGCGCCGTGTCCCGCGGTCCGGCGGCGTCTACGGTGTCTGTGGTCGGCAGGTCCAGGGCGGGGCGGTCCGGCGGGGCCTCGACGGCCAGGTCCCGGCCGGAGTCCCGCCCGGTGTCGGACGGCGCGGTATCGCTCCGGGCGTCCAGGGGCGCTCGGTCTGGGGTGGGTGCGTCCTGGGGTGCGTCTGGAAACACCGGCAGGGACGTCTCCGTGGCGTCGTCAACTGGAATATACACCTCCCGGCCATAGCGGGAGTCGGGCCCGAAGGGGTCCGGGGGCACGCTCCCGTTGGCGCAGGCGGCCAGCAGGGCTCCCGCGACGAGGCCAGGGCGGGGGCTGTGTCGGACGCGAGAGCCCGCGCCGCGGCGGTGGCTAGGCATCGTCCTTGAGCATCCCGCGGAGGGTGGTGAGCGAGCGTTCCCTACGCATCCGGAGTGCGTCCGGGGAGAGGTTCAGGTCGAGCGCCTTCAGCCGATCGAGGATCGCTTGATCCTCGTGACCCTCGAGGTGCCACCAGAGCGCGAGCGCGTCGGACTGGGGCAGCGTCAACAATGCGTCCACCACCCTGCGGACGCTGTCGTTCACCATACACTGGTGAAATGGGTCCAGGATGCTCGACGCCGGAGGAGCATGCGCATCCTCGGGCTCCGTCGGAGCGAGCCGCTCCCGGCGCTGCGCGCGTCGGTGCGCGTCCAGCCTGGCGCGGTGCGCCGCCCAGAGGAGGTAGGGTACGCCTCGCTCCAGGACCTCGACCCCTCGCTGGAGAATGGCGTCGTGGACGGCGTCCGCGCCGTACACCTGTGTCGCCCTGCGATAGGCGGTCTCAGGATCGTCGTCCTCAGGCTCCGTCACCCGATGGCCTCCCACCTTGTATGCCCCTTTGCCCACCTGGACCTACCTATACTCACACGCCCCAGGGGCCCGGGATGGATCGCGGCGCGGTCCGAGCTTCGTGAAAAATACAGCCTCTCTGGCCTGGGGTCCAACCCGCGTGTCACGCGGGCGATGCCCGTGACGTCTCCCTGGATAGGTGGTGCGCGCCTCGCGCACAAGGAGTTGGACGCATGCTCACGATCCCCTCATTGACCCTCACGGCGCGCGACGCTCTCGCTCGGCGGTGGCATCTCCTGGCGGACCAGGCGCGGAGGGAGGCGCTGCTGGCCGCAAAGCTCGCCGCAGCGCTGGGTGCGCCGTCGCTCCAAACCGTCACCCTCACCCAGGAGGAGGCATCGCAGGTTGACGCGATGGTCTTCACGGGCATTGCGCAGAGCCTCGTTCGCCACATGGTGGCGCTCCTGGTCGAGGCTTGGGAGCCCATCAAGGGACCGCCCGGGCCCGTCAACCTGACGATCCCGCGGGGGGTCCTGCTGCGGCTCTGGCGCTTGTCGCAGCCGCCGGGCGGCTCGGTGCTGCCGGCCGCCGGCTTCAACGAATTGTACGCTGCGACCTTGGAGCGCGCCGGGGGGTGCGCGGAGTCGCTGCGTGAGCCGCTGCTCCTCGCGGCGGCCCGCGCCGTGCACGAGCAGGTGCTCGCGGACGCGCTCACCTTCGAGTACCTGGTCGACGATGGCGAGCGCGCCTTCGGCACGGAGCGCACCTTCACGCTCACGCTCACAGAAGGAGAGGAGCTCGGGGACGCGAGTTACGGCATTGGTGAGCCGGGGACACGGCGGACCGGCGGGTGCGTGGTGGGCGTGCTTCGCCCGATCGATCCGGTCCTCCGGCAGGCCGCCGAGCCTGAGGAGCAGCGGGCGGGCGCTCCCCTCGCTACATCGGGAAGCGGTCCAGCAGGCGTTCGGTGAGCCCTGGTCGAAAGAACTGTACCCGGGTGCTCACGGAGGAATCCCCGAGATGGTTGGGTTCTCAGTCAAGGGGACGGACCCCGTGGGAGTCGGGTCCCGGCCTCTCCATTTCTTGTTCTGATGGCACTCTGCCTGGGTTATTTTGCACCACTGTAGCTGATCGTGCCTAAGTGTAGGCGTGGGAGGTGCAGGTGAGCGCCGTTGGGTAGCCGTCCTCTTAGAAAGAAGAAACCGCAAGGGCGCAAGGATCGCAAGGGAAAGAGGAGGGTTGTTCTCCTCCGCGGCGCTCCTGAGAATCGAACGCCTCGTCCGTATCGACTTGCGGTTCCTTCACCTGGTTGGGCGCATGGTGTTTTACACCTCGCAGCAACACGGGCACCTTGCGACCTCGTTCACCCCCGCCGGTGTCTCACGAGACCTCCGCGTTGACCGTAGGGAAGGAGCCTCTTCCCCTTGCGATCCTTGCGCCCTTGCGGTTTCCTCTGCTTTCTGCCCGTAGCCACGCGCCATCGGCCCAACGGCGCTCACCTGCACCTCCCACGCCTACACTTAGGCACGATCAGCTACAGTGGTGTTAGAGAACTTTGGTCTACGTCATGGCGTGTCCTCATCCCTGGACGGGACGCCGGTGGGTCACCCCGCCCGGAGGTGTCCCGCGGCAGCCCTCCGGTTCCTGCCGTCACCCCGGCGCGCGGTAGCCGATGGCCTCGGCCAGGTGCTCGGCGCCGACGCGCTCGGCGCCCGCGAGGTCCGCCACGGTGCGCGCGAGCTTGAGCACCCGGTGGACGGCCCTCGCGCTGAGCCCGAAGCGGTCCGCGGCGCTCCCGAGGAGCGCCCTCCCGGCGGTGTCCAGCGCGGCCACCTCGCGCAGAGCGCGCGCCGTCAGGTTCGCGTTGCACGCGCCGCCGTTGCGCTCGCGCTGCACCGCGCGGCATGCCTCCACCCGCGCGCGCACCGCGGCGCTTGGCTCTCCGTGGGGGTCGTCCGCCAGCTCCGCCACGCGCACCGGGGGCAGGGCCACGTACAGGTCAAGCCGGTCCAGGAGCGGCCCGGACACGCGTCCCCGGTAGCGCCGCACGCGCTCGTCGGTGCAGGCGCAGCGGTCCGAAGGGTCCCCCGCGAAGCCGCAGGGGCAAGGGTTCATCGCCGCCACCAGCATGAAGCGCGCCGGGTACCTCGCCCGGGAGCGCGCCCTCACCACCGTGACGTGACCGTCCTCAAGGGGCTCGCGCAGGGCCTCCAGGGCGTCCTTTCCGAACTCCGGGAGCTCATCGAGGAAGAGCACTCCGTGGTGCGCGAGCGCGATCTCCCCGGGCCTCGGCGGGTCGCCGCCGCCGATGATCCCCACGGCGCTGGCCGTGTGGTGCGGCGCCCGAAAGGGCCGCTGACGCAGGAGCACCCCGCCCCGCGGGAGCGTCCCGGCCACCGAGTGCACCGCCGTCACCTCGATGGCCTCCGCGGGCTCCAACGGCGGGAGGATCCCCGGGAGGGCCCTCGCCAGGAGCGTCTTGCCGCCGCCCGGAGGCCCCACCAGGAGGATGTTGTGGGCCCCCGCGGCGGCCACCTCCAGCGCGCGGCGGGCGTGCTCCTGGCCGCGCACCTCGGACAGGTCCAGCACCTCGTGGAGGGCGTCCTCCGCGGGCGTCTCGGTGGCGCTCCGGGCAGGGAACAGGTCCTTGCGCCCGGAGAGGAACTCGCAAACCTCCCGCAGCGTGTCCGCGGAGAGCACGGTGATCCCGGGCACCGCGGCGGCCTCCTGGGCGTTGTCCGGCGCCACGATCACCCCCTGGAAGCCCCGGTCCCTCGCGGCCAGCGTCTGTGGCAGCACCCCCCGCACGCCTCGGAGACTCCCCGTGAGGGACAGCTCCCCGAGGAGCATCCACCCGTTGAGGGCCTCCACCGCGCACTCCCCGAGGGCCGCCAGGATGGCCACGGCGATGGCCAGGTCAAAGCCCGTCCCGGACTTCTTCACGTCCGCGGGGGCGAGGTTCACGATCACCCGCCGGAGGGGGAAGGGATACCCCGACTGCTCCAACGCGGCCCGGACCCGCGTGCGAGACTCGCGCACCGCCACCTCCGCGAGGCCCACCAGGTCAAACATGGGCAGCCCCCGGGCGATCTCCACCTCCACCTGGACCGCGTGAGCCTCAAGACCGACCAGCGTGCTGGCGTGCGTGGTAGCGAGCAATAGAGCCTCCTGGCCGGGGCCCTTGAGCGAGGTCCATGCCAGGAGCGCACCCCAGTGAATTCACGGAGTTACACTCGAAGGGGTGGCGGATTCAGGTGGCGGACTGGCGGCGGAAGGTGGCGGATCGCCAGTTGGATTGTGCAGTAAGGGTGAAAAGATATGGTGGTGTTGAAAACTGTTGTTTGTTCTTCAAGGTACCGAGGCTACAGCACGCCGCGCCAGTGCTGCGAGGCGGGCCGGGCGAGGCCCAGCACCGCGGCGCCGTCACGGCGCCCCACGGCGTCCACCCGCTGCCGGAGGATCCGGCTGCCGCCAACCTGGTCCTCGGACCAGGAGAGCTGGTACCCGCGGCCGTCCCAGTGGATCGCCTCGATCCGGCGGACGGTGGAGCCCTCGGCCACCATGGTGGCGTCCCCGAGGCGCTGCCCGTCCCCGCCCAAACGTGTGAAGTACACCCCCTGCCAGAGGCTCACCGCGAGGCCATACTCGCGCCCCGTCCAGACGAGCCGCACCGCCCGCGGAGACTCCAGCCCGTCGTGCACCAGCACCGCCGGGCCGCGCGCCGCGCCGTCTGCGCCGACCCGACGGAACCACACCCGGCCGCCCGCCGGGTCCGCCCAGGCCACCGCCCCGCCGTCCGCAGACGCGATCACCGACGGGCCCGTGATGGCCTCTTCTCCGTCCTCCACCGCGGCCCGCAGGCGCAGCCCCACGCCCACCGGCGCGCCGGTGGCGCTCACCCGACCGAAGTACACCGCCCCCGCGTGCCCGTCGGTCCACGCGAGAGCCCAGCCATTGCCCATGCGCGCCACGGAAATGTCCCCGTGCTGCGCGTCCGGCGCGGGCTCGAACCGCGCGTCGGGCCCCGTCCCCACCACGCGCCCCGAGGGCACCGCCCGCGACGGATCATCGGTGACGGCTGCCGCGCCAGAGGGTCGGCCCACCAGCGCACCCTGCGCGCCGGTCCCCACCGTGCGCTGCAACAGCTCCCACCCGGGACGGTCCAGGTTCTGGCCAAGCGCCGCACTCCCCGCCAGCAGCGACGCCGTAAGTGCCCAGACCGTCGCGCGTGTGTGTCGTTCCATCGGTCACCTGCTGGTCTGTGAGGGAGGTCTACGCCGCCGCCGTGGGTTCCAAGGGTAGCTACCTTTCCGCGCTCCGCCAAGGCCCACGGTGCCCTCGGACGGCCTTTTTTCTACGCCCGGGGACCGATTTGTACGCCCTCCGTTGACAGAAAGTTTCCGCGGGCGCCACAAACATTCCAGACGTTACGCTGCCGCGGTACATTCCCGACCTGCATGGAATTTTCTCCGCGGCGTGCGCTCCTGGTCCTCGCGCTGGTGGCGGCCTCGGTGGTGTCCGTGGAGGTGCTGCTCACGCGGCTTCTCTCGGTCACGACCTGGTACGGCCTGGCCTTCGTGGTGCTGTCGCTCGCCATGCTCGGGCTCACCAGCGGCTCGCTGGAGGCCCTGCGCGCGCGAGAGCAGGGAGAGCCCCTGGTGCCGTGGCTGGCCCGCAAGCTCCTGGTGATGTCCGCGGGGCTCCTGGTCGCCACGGCGGTGTGCGTGTGCATCCCGGTGGTGTTCGCGCCGGACCTCACGTCCTTTGCGTCGCTGCTCCTGGTGGCGGGCTCCAGCTCCCTGCCGCTCATCGCCGGAGGGGCCATCGTGGGCAGGCTCCTGGCCGAGGCCCCGGTGCCCGTCGCGCGGCTCTACGCCGTGGACCTCGTGGCCGCCGCGGCCGGGGCCCTCCTGCCGCTCGCCCTCCTCGGCCCGCTGAGCGCGCCCGCGGCCCTGGTGGCCCTCGCGGGCGCGCTGGCGCTCGCCTCCATGGCGCTCGCCCGGGGCGAGGCCCGCGGCGTCGCCCGCGCCCTGGCCCTGGTGTGCGTGGCCGTGGTGCTCGTGTCCCGAGGCACCTCCGCGGGGCTGGTCACCCGCTACCCCAAAGGGGCCGTGCTCTCCCCGGACGAGGTCCCCAGCTTCGAAGCGTGGAACGCCCTGTCCCATGTGCGCCTCGGGCCCTTCGGGCCGTTCCCGTACAACCGTATGTGGTCCCCCTCGCCGGTGACCCCCGACGGGTGGCTCGTCGCCGCCGAGGCCCGCATCGACGGCGAGGCCGCCACCCCCGTGTATCAGTACCGCTCGCCCGCGCAGCTCAACCACCTGCGCTTTGACGCCACCACCATCGCCCACGCCCTGCGCCACCAGGGCGAGGCCTGCGTCATCGGCGTCGGCGGCGGCAGGGACCTCATCGCCGCGCTGGTCTACGGTCACTCGGTGGTCTACGGCGCGGAGATCAACCCGGCCATGGTGGCCATGCTCCGCCATGTCTCGCACCGCTCGCCCATCCTCGATGACCCCAGGGTGCGCGTGGTGGTGGGCGATGGCCGCGCCACCTTCGCCCGCACCCGCGTCCACTGCGAGGTGCTCCAAGCGTCGCTGGTGGACACCTGGGCGGCCACCTCCGCGGGGGCCTTCGCGCACACCGAGGCCACGCTCTACACCCGCGAGGCGTGGGGGATCTTTCTACGGCGCGTGGCCCCGCGGGGCGTGCTCACCTTCTCCCGCTGGTACGACCCCCAGCAGGTGAGCGAGACCTCCAGGCTCGTGGCCCTCGCCGTGGCCGCCCTGCGCGACCGCGGGGTCTCGCGCCCGAGGGACCACATCGCCCTGGTGGCCGCGGGCACCGTGGCCACGGTGCTGGTCTCCCCGGCGCCCCTCTCCCCGGAGGACCTGGCCACGCTCCGGGACCTGGAGCAGCGCCTGCGCTTCACCGTGCTCATCGCGCCCGATCACCGCAGCGCCACGGCTCTATTCGAGACCCTCCTGGACGCCCCCGACGACGGCGCCCTGGCCGCCGCGGGGGCGCCCTTCTTCCTCGATACCTCTCCCCCCACGGACGATCGCCCGTTCTTCTTTCAGCTCATGGCCCCGAGGGTGTGGCTCCACCCCCGGGTGGCGCTCCAGCACGCCCGAGGCGGCGCGGGTGTGCTGGCTGGCAACGCCATGGCCATGTTCGAGCTCCTGGTCACCTTCCTCGCCGTGGGGCTCCTCGGGGCCGCGCTCCTCGGGCCCACGCTCGCCCGCGCCGCCCGCGCCGAGCGGCCCTCGCTCCCGGGGGCGCGGGCCGGGGTGTACTTCGCCGCGCTCGGGGCGGGCTTCATGACCGCGGAGATCGCCCTCGTCCAACGGATGCACGTGGTGCTCGGGCACCCCACGCTGGCCCTGGTGGTGGTGCTCGCGGGGCTCCTGGTGGCCACGGGCCTCGGCAGCGCCTTGTCGCCCCGGGTGGTGCGCTCCCGGCGAGGGGCCTCCCTGGTGGCCGCGGGCGCGGGGGTGCTGCTCATCGCGCTGCCGTGGGTGGTGATCTCCCCGCTGGCCCGCGCCACCATGGACGCCCGCTTCGAGGTGCGCTGCGCCTGGACCGGCGGCGCCGCGGCGCTGGTGGGCCTGCTCCTCGGGATGCTCTTCCCCTCGGGGCTTCGGTACCTCGCCCGCGCCGAGGGGGCCCCGGTGGCCCTGGCCCTGAACGGCGCCACCAGCGTGCTCGGGAGCGTCCTGGCCGTCACCGTGAGCGTCTGGGCGGGGATCCCGGCCACCTTCGCCGTGGCCGGGGCGATCTACCTCCTGGCGGCCCTTGCGGGGCCGCACGGGTGGCGCCACGCTGAACCCGAGCCGTGAACGTACCGCCCCCTGTGCGTCACCCCCCCGAGCGCGTCGCCGAGGCCGTCGAGCGCGCTTGCCGCGAGACCCACCTGGACCAGCGCTTCATCGCGTCGGTGTACGCCTACCTGGACGAGCCCGAGGACGACTGGCCCCCGTGCTGCGGGTCGGACTGCGACCCGTGCGTGCAACACCTGGCGGAGTGCGCACGGCGGGCCCTGGCGCTCCTGGAGGCCTCCGGCTGAACTTCGCTTCGCCAACGGCGCGGGGAGTGGTATGCTCCGAGGGATGACCGTCGACCACGAGGAAGGGTCCGTCTGCCACGCATGCAACGCCCTCATCGAGGGCGAGCCCGCGGGCCGAGGCTGCCTCGTGTGGTCCCGGGGCCCGGAGGACGTGCGCTACGAGGAGCTCCCGTTGTGCGAGCGCTGCGCCCTGGCCATCAGCATGACCGCCCTCTTCCGTTGGGAGATCGAAGAGGAAGAGGGCTGAAGGGCTCTGCCGGAGGGACCGCCGCCAATGCTGGGCATGCTCTGGCCGTCGCGCTCGGCGATCCGCCCCGTGGAGGCCCACGCGGTGGTGGGCAGGGACGCCGTGGAGCGCGCCGAGAGCGCCCTGGACGACGAGGACACGGTGCTCGACCACCGGCTGGACCGCGCCCGCGAGGAGTTCGAGCGCGACCAGCCCGAGCTCGCCCGCTTCCTGGAGCGCGAGCTCGACGGCGTGCTCGACGAGACCGCCCAGGCCCTCGGGGACTTCCTGGTGGTGGCCGTGGCCCGGGCCTTCCGGGAGGCCTTCGGCCCCCGCGCCGGGCGCGTGGACGAGGGCACCCTCCACGCCGTCAAGACCACCTTCGAGTGGGATGAAGAGCTCCGCCGCGGCGCCGCCGACGAGCTCCTGGAGAGCGACGACGTGGTCGCCATCGGGCAGCCCCACCTGGTGGCCTTCGTGCGCGAGCAGCTCGACGCCGCCCTGGAGCCCGACGAGGACGGCGCCCCGGCGGACGTAGACCTGGACGCCGTCGCCGTGGTCTACCGCGCCATGCTCATCGCCATCCTGGGCCTCGGCCAGGTGGTCGCTCCGCCCCGGGGCATGGTGTCCCCGCTCCGCGGCCTCGCCTGACCACACACATACACACCAGGGCGCGCACCTTTCCCTACGGCGCCGTACCTTTCCCTACGCCGCGGGGGGTTCGTCTTCGAAGCGCACGTCCGCGCGGGCGAGGCGCTCCACCAGGGGCTCGCCCATGGCGATGGAGGGCGGCAGGTCCCCGAAGGGGGTGTCCAGCGGGTCCAGGGCGAGGCACAGGGCGGCCTCGGAGAGCATCCTGGCGGTGGCGCCGTAGCCCGGGTCTCCGCTCCCGCGCACGGTCACCTGGACGCGCTCGCCGGGGTGGCCGGGGATCTCATCCGCGAGGAGCCTCACGACGAAGAAGCCCCGGGCGATGGCCTCCTCCGAGGGCCCCTGGCCGGGGGGCGGGAGCACGTGACGCTGGAGGAGATTCCTCAGGGCCTCGACGCGTACGGCGCCGAAGAAGCCCCCGAGGGCCGCGGTGACGCCGAGGGCGCGGGCGAGCCCGAGGGGCCCGCGGCCGAAGCTCATCTGCTCGGAGTACCGGAAGTCGTGCCCGTAGGGGGAGCCCCGCAGGGCGTGGGCCCGCCGCACGACGCGGGTGTTCACCGAGGCCATGAGGAACACCCCGGCCCACTGCCCGAGGTCGGAGACGTACTCCACGGCGGTGGGGTCGCCCTGGTCCGGGCCCGTGGGCCTCGGGGCGGGGTTGAGCGCGTAGGGGTCGCGCAGGAGGCGCGCCACGGCGCGGTCCCGGCCGAGCTCCTGGGCGAGCTCCAGCATGCTGGCGATGGTGCCGCCGGAGAAGCCCCCGCGGGCCTCCCCGGCGAAGAGGCGCACGCGCCTGGCGAAGCGCCCGAAGCGCGCGTGGCACAGCGCCTGGACGCGGAGCACCCCGAGGTCCGACGGCAGCGAATCAAAGCCGCAGGTGTGCACCACGCGCACGCCCCGCTCGGCCGCCCGGTCGTGGTGCAGGTCAATCATCTTGCGCATCCACGGGACCTCGCCGGTGAGGTCGCAGCAGTGGGTGCCGGCGTCCACGCAGGCGGCCACGAGCTCGTCGCCGTAGCGCGCGTAGGGGCCGACGGTGGTGGCCACCACGCGGGCCTGGCGCACCACGGCGTCCAGGGCCCCGCGGTCCGAGGCGTCCCCGCAGAGGATCGGGAAGCGCGGGCCGTCCCCCGGGAGCGACGCCCGGAGCCCATCGAGCTTTGTCAGGTCACGGCCCGCCAGGGCCACCCGGGCTCCCCCGTGGTGCTCCGCGAGGTAGCGCGCCACCAGGCGGCCGGTGAACCCCGTGGCGCCCCACACGACCACATCGAACGCTCGCTCCATGGCCGGGGACGGTACACCACCGCGGGGGAGGGGTGGGTCACCACCCGAGGAGCCTCGCCAGGGCCTCGGCCACGCCCCCGCCGGTGTGGTGCGTGGCCTGGAGCCGGTCCGTGGCCTCCGAGGCCACCGCCTCGGGGCTCTGCCCCATGGCGAAGCTCCGCCCGGCCCAGCGGAACATGGGCACGTCGTTGAACCAGTCGCCGCAGACGGCGATCTCGTGCGCCCCGAGGCCCACCCTCCGGGCCAGCGCCGCGAGCCCCGAGGCCTTGTCCACCCCGCGGGCCCGCACCAGCACCGTCCAGGTGGTCTGCCGGGACCACTGGAAGGCCAGCACCTCGGCGCGCTCCCCGTGGCGCTCGAAGAGCGCGTCCCTGGCGTCTTGTACGGGCCCCTCGGCCCCCACCCCGAGGGCGAAGGTCACCGCCCCGTGGTCCACCGCCAGCGCCGCGAGGGTCGCGTGGAAGTGCACCCTCGGCGACCAGATGGACAACACCGGCGAGAGGGCCTCGGCGCCCGTTTCCCCGTGGACGTCGTCCAGGGTGAACCACACGGGCAAGAGCCCCCGGAGCGTGAGGGCCTCGGTGACCTCCCGCACCAGTTGCTCCCCGAGGGGGCGGTGCTCCAGCACCCGGTCCGTGAGCGGGTCTACGAGCAGCGCCCCGTCGGAGCACACGTAGGGCGTGTCCAGGCCGAGGGCCTGGGCCGTAGGGCGCGTGCCCCCGGCGATGCGCCCGGTGGCCAGGGTCACCGCCAGCCCCTCGCGCCGCGCGCGGTCGATGGCGAGCACGTCCTGCGGCGCCACGCTCCCGTCGCGCCGCAGGAGCGTCCCGTCCAGGTCCAGGGCGAGGAGCCGGATCATCGAGGGGCGCGCTAGAACCCCGCCCCGCAGGCCTGGCAGGAGCCCGCCGCGGGCGCGTTGTCCGCGCGGCAGTAGGGGCACTTGCGCGTGGCGCTGGCGGGCCGCGCGGCGGGGCCAGGCGCCGCCGGGGGGGTGGCGCCCGGCTGCTCGTAGGCCACCGGCGCGGAGGTCACGGCGGTGAAGACCCCCGCGGCGGCGGTGCCCACCGCCCCGAGGGCGCTCTGGAGCCCGCCTCCCACCTGCTGGAGCACCCCCCGGGAGCCTCCCTGGGGCTGCCTCGCGTGGGCCTCCAGGGCCTGGAGGCTGGCCGTGTCTCCGCGGGACGCGTACGCCTGACGGAGGTACCCGAGGGCGCCCTCGTGGGCCGGGGCCACCTGGAGGAGCTGGGCGGCGGCGCGCTCGGCGCCGGGCTCGTCCCGGAGCTTCACCCGGTAGAGAGACACCAGGTGCTCCAGCGTGCGCACCTTCTCCGCGGGGTCCCCGACGAGGCTCACGCGCTGCTGGAGGCCCTGGGCCGCGGCCTGCCAGTTGCCGGCGTTCTCCAGCGCCACGATGCGCTGGTCCAGGGCGGCGAGGTTCGTGCCCGCGCCCGCGCCGGGGCTCACGGCCCGGGCGCTGCGCCCGCCGAAGACGGGCTGGTTCTTGAGCCCCGCGGGCACGTGAACCTGCGGGGTCTGGTTGAAGCCGAGCTCCTTGACGCGCCGGAGCGTGCGCTGGTGCAGGGCCTCCCAGGTGAGGTCACCGTCGCCGTGGTGGAGCATCTCCAGGAGGCAGTGGGTGAAGGCCCCCTCGTTTACGCCGCCGAAGCTGGCGTCCGCGGCGGTCTCGTCGTCGGCGCAGGCTGAAATGGACACCGCGGGGAAGCTCCCGCCCTCCATGGAGCTCGGGCTCTCGGCGCGGGCGCGCCCGCGCCCCGCGGCCCTCCGCGTGGGCGCCTCCAGGGCGCGGCGGCCCGCCCGCCGGGGCGGCTCCAGGTAGCGCCCGCCCAGGAGCTCCACGCCCTCGGCGAGCCTCCGGGGCGCCTCCCTCGCGCGGAGCCCGCGGGTGGCGTAGGCCTCCGAGGCCGTGTCCTCCATGGTGCCCGAGTGGCAGGTGTCCCAGAGGCACACCATGCCCACCCCGCGCGGCAGCCGAGCGAGGTGCGCGGACATTTCATCGTCCCGCAGGATGTTGCGCTCCCAGTCGTGGTCGTAGGTGACCAGCACCTCGTCCTCGTCGTCGCTCTCGTCGCGGTTGTCGTCCGGGACGTGGCTGCCGTGGGAGCTGGTGAACAGCACGAGCTGGTCCCCGGGCGAGGCGCCCCCCACGAGCCAGTCCAGGGCACCGAGCCAGGCGCTCTTGGTGGCTTGCTGGTTCACCAGCACCCGCACGTCCTGGGTGTCGAAGCCGTACTCCCGCAGGAGCGTCTGGGCCACGTTCCTCGCGTCGTTGACGCAGCCCCGCAGCGCCGGGATGTCCCGGTCCGCGAAGTTGTTGATCCCCACGATGACCGCGCGCTTTGCCATTGGGTCCCTCACGCTCGTCCGGAGGGAGCGCCAACGCCCCCGCCCGTGTGTGTTGCGCCTACAATGCCACCGGCACCAGAGAGAACATATGCCACCGGCCCCCGGTTTGTTTCGCCCGGCGGCCAGGAATTGCCCACAATTCCCTACAGGTGGGGAGCCCTCCCTGGATTTCGCTGGACGCCGCGGTGCGTCAGGTGCATTTTCCTCCGCTTTGCTTCTGGACGGCTGGACCGGGAGGGTTCTACCTTCGGAGCATGGGTCGTCGTTCGCCGGCGCTACACTCCGTCGAGCAACCCGAGGCGAGGCCGAGCCAGCCGCTGCTGCCGCCTCCCTCGGAGGAAGTCGACGAATTCACCGCCCTGCTGGACGGCCTTCGGCAGAGCAGTCCGGGCTTCCGGTCCAACGTGGCCGGGCTCCACGCGGCCTGGGAGGCCTCCCAGGAGGACGACGACCGGGAGCCCTGGCCCAGCGCCGTGCCGCCCCCGCCGGAGGTCCTGCCGCCGCTCCCGGAAAAGGTCATGGTCATGGGCATGGTCCCGGAGCCGCCGCGCCTGGTGCTCGTAGACAAAGACCCCGAGGCCGACCCCGCCACGGACCTGGACGCCCTGGTCGAGGACGAGGACGACGCCGAGGTCTCCCCCACCCGCACGGGGCGCTTCCGCCGCCGGGGGGCCCGCGGCCAGGGTCAAGGCCAAGGCCAAGGGAACGACCGCGAGCGCGAGCGCGAGGCGGACCCTGACGGTGAGGGCGCCCTGGACCCCAACGCCGAGGCGCTGCTGCGCCGGATCGCGCGTCGCTGAGGCGAACGGAGAACTTTACCCGCGCGGCGGAGTGCGTAGAATCGTTCGGGTGATGGCCGTCGCCACCGCCTCGCGGCAGGACCGTTGATGTTGCGCTCGCTCCTGCGTCGGCACCCCCTCGGGGCGTATTTCACCTACCGCGCCCTGGCCATGACCTGGGCCTTCGCGCCGTTCCAGGTGTACTACCTGCAACACCGGGGCCTCTCGGTCGCCAGCATCTTTGACCTGAACGTGGTGTTCTGCCTCGCCGCGGTGGCCTTCGAGGTGCCCACCGGGGTCTTCGCCGACCGCCACGGGCGGCGCCTCGCCATGAGCGCCGCGGGCTTCGTCATGACCGCCGCGTGCGCGCTCTTCGTCCTCGGGAGGGGCTTCGGCGTCTATGCCATGGCCAACGTCCTGTGCGCCCTGGCCATGACCCTCTCCTCCGGCGCGGACTCGGCCTGGCTCTTCGATCACCTGGAGGCCGGGCGCCAGAGCTCGCGCTACCCGCGGCTGGAGGGCTGGAGCACCGCGGCCAAGGGCCTGGGCAACCTCGGGGCCGTGCTCCTCGGGGCCGTGCTCTACCAGTACGTCCACCCGGGGGCGGTGTTCGTCTTCACCGGGCTCATCACCGGCACCGCGGGCCTCGTGGCCCTGGAGCTCCCGGAGCGCAAGGGCGCCCGCGAGGGCTTCGCCCGGGACCACCTGGCCCGGGCCTTCACCCTCGTGGGCAATGACTCCCGAATTCTCACCGTGGTGGCCTTCGGGGCGCTGTCCTTCGTGCTCCTGCGCCTGTCCCTCTTCGCCGACCAGCCGCACCTGGAGGCCCACCTCACCAACGGCTGGCTCCAGCGCACGGTGCTCACCATGGGGCTCCTGGCCGCCGCCAAGGAGGTCGCCACCGCCGCCGTGGCCGGCGCCGCGGGGTGGCTCTTCGTCCGCGCGCGGGCGCGGCTCCTGGCCGCGGCGCTGGGCGCCTCGCTGGTGGTGGCCTACGCCCTCATGGGCGAGGGCGGCGGCGCCCTCTGCGTCACCCTCATGGTGGCCCTGGCGGGCGCCTTCGGGGTGTTCTCACCCCTGATGCGCGCGCTCCTGAACAGGCTCATCCAGGGCCCGAGGGACCGCGCCACCATCCTCTCCATCGAGGGCATGGCCCGCAGGCTCCTCTTCGCCGCGGCGTCGCCCGTCTTCGGCCGCGCGGTGGAGGCTTCGTCCCTGCACGCGACCTTCGCGGGCACGGCGTACGTGGCGGGCCTGTGCTACGCGTTGCTGGGCTTCTTCGCCCTGGTGGCCTTCCGCGCGGTGACGCTCCCGTCCAGGCCCCCGGGGCCCGACGCGCTGGCCTCGCTGGCGCGGTGACCGCGCGCTACCACGTCACCCTCACGCTCCGCGCCTGGGACCCGGTGGAGCCCACCCTCTCGGAGGGCGCCTTCGAGCCTCCAGCGCGCGCCCACCGCGCGCCGCACCTCTCCTGGTGGGTGGACACCGCCGAGGCGCCCGTGCCCACGGTGAGCGCCCACTACCTCTTTGATGATGCCTACGCCCGCGCGCACCCGGAGGCCCTGGATCGCGCGCATCTCACGCTCCTGCAAGGGCTCGTGAACCTCAAGGCCTTCGACGACGGCGAGCGGGTCCTCCACGGCGCGACGCTGGAGGGCGCCCTCCGCTGGCCCGCGGAGGGCGAGCGCCGCGCGTCCCTCGCGGGGCGATGAATTGTTGCCAGGAGCGCGACCGGGGCCGTAGCCTTCCGCGGGCGATGTTGCACCTTGTCACCGCGGCCGAGCCGCGCCCGCGGGAGGAGCCGTACCCCTTCGTCGGCACGGCCCTCTCGGTGGCCTTCGCCGCGCAGGACGACCTCGCGGCGGTGGCGTCGGGCACCAGGCTCCGCCTCGCGCTGGCGCCCCCCGTGGCGCCCGAGGACGGCTACCTGGTGCTCCCGCTGAGGGCCCGGGCGGGGCTCGTGGGGGCCCTCGCCCGGGGGGCCCTCGGGCGCCTCGGGACCTGGTTCAGCGACGCTCGCGTCGTGCGCGCGGAGCTGGACGTGCGCCCCGCCCCGAGGCTCTGGATCGGCGCGTGCTGGCGGGTGACCTCGCGCTTCGAGGCCGCGCCCGACCATACGGTGCGCGCCGAGGAGCCCCGGGAGACGCTGGAGGCCCTGCGGGCGGTGCCGTCCCTGACGAGGCTCTTCCCCTCTGGGCTCCTGGACCTGGGGGGCCTGGCGCTGGCGGTGGCCTCGGACGAGTACGCGGGCCCCGCCAGGACCGCCCCGGGCGCCGAGGGCGCCTCGGGCTTCCTCTGGACCGTGCGCGCGCGGTCCGAGGTCACGGTCCGGCTCGCGCTCTACGCCGACGAGGAAGACGACGCGAACCTCTACGCCAGCGTGATGCCCCTGGGGTTGCGCCTCGGGGGGTGACCGAAGGCCGGGAAGAAAGTATCCTCCGGGGTGTTCCAGGAACGGAGGACGCGTTTGGTCCGCAAGGCTCCCAGCAGCAGCACCGGAAAGAAGAAGGCCCCGGCACCCCGGCGAGGACGGCCCGCGCCCGCCGAGGAGGCCTCCGAGGCGTCCCGGGAGCGCGAGGGCGACCCGGAGGAGGACGCCTCGGGCGACGAGGCGGTCGATGAAGCGGGCGGAGCCCTGGACGACGACGCGGTGGTGGGCGAGATCGCCGCGGAGCTCGGGGACGACGACGCGGTCACCCTGGAGCCGGCGCCGGCGCCCGCCTCGCGGGACCGTGCGCTGTCGCGCTTTGACCCGTTCAGCGCGTACCTCGCGGAGGTGCAGCGGCACTCGCTCCTGACGCCCGAGGAGGAGCACCGCCTCGCGGTGAGCTACCACGAGGCGCAGGACGTGCAGGCCGCGGCGCGGCTGGTGACCGCGAACCTCCGGCTGGTGGTGAAGATCGCCTACGAGTACCGCCGGGCGTACAGGAACCTCATGGACCTGATCCAGGAGGGGAACATCGGGTTGATGCAGGCGGTCAAGCGCTATGACCCGTACCGCGGGGTGAAGCTCAGCTCCTACGCGGCCTGGTGGATCCGGGCGTACATCCTGCGCTTCATCCTCAACAACTGGCGGCTTGTGAAGCTGGGGACCACGCAGACGCAGCGCAAGCTGTTCTTCAACCTCAACAAGGAGAAGCAGCGGCTGCTCTCCATGGGGGTGGACCCCACGGCGGCGGAGCTGGCCCAGCGGCTGGACGTGCCCGAGAGCGAGGTGACGGACATGGACCGGAGGCTCTCCGGCGGGGACCTCTCGCTGGACGCGCCGGTGGGGGATAGCGACGGGCGGCCGATGAGCCGGGTGGACCTTTTGCCCATGGCCGGGGCGCTGGCGGACGACACGCTGGCGGACGAGGAGCTGAACGAGCTGGTGCGCGGGCGCCTGGCGAAGTTCGGTGAGACGCTCACGGGCAAGGACGCGATCATCTTCAAGGAGCGCCTGGTGGCCGAGGAGCCGGTGACGCTCCAGGACATCGGCGAGCGCTTCGGGATCTCCCGGGAGCGGGTGCGCCAGGTCGAGAAGCGCCTCCAGGACCGGCTCCGGGCGTACCTCAAGGGCGAGCTCGGCGACGCCATCCAGTTCCGTTGAGCGCCGGGACCGTCCCCGCTGGCGGGCGCCTGGTGCTGGTGTCCACGCCCATCGGGAACCTGGAGGACCTCACCGTGAGGGCCTTGAAGACCCTCGCCGGCTGCGACGCGGTGCTGGCCGAGGACACGCGCAGGACGCGCGCCCTGCTCGCCTCGCAGGGCATCGAGCGGCCCGTGGAGCGCCTGGACGACCACGTGGTGGGCGCGCGCCTCGGGGGCGTCCTCCGGCGGATCTCCGAGGGGGCGCGGCTGGCGCTGGTCTCCGACGCGGGCACGCCGCTGGTGAGCGACCCCGGGGCAGCGCTGGTGCGGGCGGTCCTGGACGCGGGGCTCGCGCTGGAGGTGGTCCCGGGCGCGAGCGCGGTGCTCGCGGCGCTGGCGCTGTCGGGCCTCGGGGGCGGGGGCTTCCGCTTCGTGGGCTTCCTCCCGAGGGGGGGGCCGGCGCGGCGGGTGGCGCTCCTGGCGCTGGCCCGGGACCCCTTGCCCACGGTGCTCTTCGAGGCCCCGGACCGGGTGCACGGGACCCTCGGGGAGCTCCTGGCGGTGTGCGGGCCCGGTCGCCGGGCGGCGGTCAACCGGGAGCTGACAAAGGTGCATGAAGAGTGCCTTCGGGACTCGCTTGAAAAGTTGCTTGAACGGACGGAGAGCGGCGTCCGCGGCGAGGTCACGGTGGTGGTGGACGGCCGCCCGGAGCTGGCCGAAGAGTCCCCGGAGGAGGCGCTGGACGCGGCCTTGGACGCGGCCCTGGCGAGCGGGATGGGCCCCTCGGACGCGGCGCGGGAGGTGGCCCGGGCGCTGGGGCTCAAGCGCGCGGAGGTCTACCGCCGGTGCCTCGCCCGCGGCGCGGGGGGGTGAGCTCGCCACGGAGCTGCCCTTCCAAGGTGGTTGTCACGAGTCCGTCTCCTGAACTCTACCGGACAAGATGTCAGCGAGAGGAAACCGCAAGGGGCGCAAGGGTCACAAGGGGAAGAGGGAGTCCTCAAAGAGTGGCTGCTATTTTCCAAGACCACACCGCGGCTCGAGGGTCCTGGCTGCCCTTGAGGAACCCTTCTTCTTGCGCCCCTTGCGCCCCTTGCGGTTTCCTCTCCTGGAAGGACTGGTCGCCACGGAGAGATCGGTCTGGGACAGCCCCTACAAGTGGATGCCCTCCAGCATGCGCGGGTCGAGCTGCTCCATCACCAGATAGGACAGGGCCAGGACGCTCAGGGCGCCCACCGCCGCCCGCGCGGGGGCCCAGCGGCGCGCGCCCACCACGGCCCACCCGGACATCAGCAGGTAGAGCACCAGGGAGCCCGCCCCCAGCGCGTGGAAGGGCCCCGGGTCGTGCTCGTCGAAGGCCCGGGCGAGGGCGCCTCCGCCCAGGCCCAGGAGCCCGAGGTGCACCCACGGCAGGGGCCTCGCCCACGCGCGCAGCACCGCGCCCAGGCGCCCGCCACGCGCGGCCCGGGTGAGCGCCGTGGTCCCCAGGAAGAGCGCCAGCGCCAGCACGGCCAGCGCCGCCCGGTGGAGCTTCACCCGCCGCGCCAGGACCCTCGCCTCGGCCTGGAGCTCCGGGGAGCCGCGCACGGCCCGCAGGTCCTCCACGGCCTCCGAGGCCTCGCCCAGGGTCCTGCGGGCGTCGAGCATGCGCGTGCCCGCCAAGTCCCGGAGGTCCCCGTCGGCCCCGGGGTCCGTGGCCAGGAGCCGGAACACCCGCAGCGCGTCCCGAGGGCGGTCCAGGCGCCCGAGGTAGGCCTCGCCCACCAGGAACAGCGCCTCGCCCCGGACCTTCCCGGGCGGGAACGCCACGGCCTCGCGCTCCAGGCCCTCCAGCTCGCCGGGGTCGTTGGCCACCCGCGGGTCCCTCCGCACGCGCTCCAGGCGCCGCAAGGGCCCGAAGCCCCCCTCGGCGTGGGCGCCGAGCTCCTCGGCGCGGGCCAGGGCCCGCCCGGCGTAGCGCGAGCTCGGGTCCCTCGCCACCGATGCCCGGTACGCCTCCCGCGCCGCGGGGAACGCGAGGGCCTCGTCCTCCACGGCCCCGAGGAGGTACAGCGCCTCGGCGGCCTCGCGGGCGTCGGGGCCCTGGGTGAGGGGCCCCAGGAGGGCCCTGGCGCGGTCCAGCTCGCGCGCGTCCAGGGCCTCCCTCGCGGTCTGTAGGGGGCCCGCAGGTTGCGCCAGAGCCACGCGATGGACGCACATAACAGCTAAGATCACAGTGACGATGACCGCTACGAACCCGCGTCGGCCTCCGCGACGGTCGGGGGCGTCAGCCCTCACGGGCCACGCGGGCGGCGGCGGCGCCGGCCCGGAGGCCCTCCACCAGGGCGCCGCCCAGGGTCGCCCCGCGCACGCTGGAGAGCACCTCCCCCGCGGCGAAGAGCCATGGATGGAGGCCGCGCGTCCCGTCGCCATCGAGCACCCGACCGCTACCATCCACCCGCAGCCCCGCGGTGGCAATCACCGGCGGGTCCCCCGCGAACCACACCGACGGGTCCGCCCCGCGCGACGCCCCGCTGGACACCGGCACCCGCGCGCGCGCCCCCACCCACAGGGGCGCCCCGAGGAGGGCCTCCTGGAGCTGCTCACCGAAGACCAGCCCGCCCCCGGTGAGGCCCCCGGTGGCCAGCACCACCGCCCGAGGGCGCAGCACCTCCGTGCCCACCCGCACCTCGGGGCGGCGGCCCGGGTGCACCGTGGCCCGACCCTCGCGGCGCAGGACGGCCGCCGGGACGCGCGCCTGGAGCGCCCGCTCCACGCGCACCCCCGGGGGGTCCCCCGCCCCGCCCGCGGCCTCGCCCACCGGGAGCCCGAGCACTCTTGACAGCGTCGCGGCCACGTCCAGGCGGTGGAGCCCCAGGACCGGCGGGAAGAGCAGCCCCGCGAGGCCCCGGCAGCGCGCCCGGAGCGAGGCCGCCACGCCCTCGGCCAGGCCCAGCGTGTCGAGGCGCGAGGCCACCTCGCAGAAGGTCTCCCCGGAGGGCGTCTCCGGCGAGGCCGGGACCACCACCCCGCCCAGGCTCTGGGCCACCAGCGCCGCGGACCACGACGGGTGCGTGTCCAGGTCCAGCACCCCGACGGGGCCGTCACAGCGGCTCACATCCAACAACGATGAGAGGGCCCCGAGCGCGTCGGTGACGAGCCATCCGGCCACGGTCACATAGCGCCCACCGGCCCGGAACGCGGGCTCCCGGGCCACCGCCAGGGCCTCCGCGGTGCCCCCGAGGAGCACCCCGCTGCCGAGCCCCGTGGCGCCGGGGTGCGCGCCCACCAGCGCGGTCCGCGCGCCCGCCTCGTGCGCCGCGCAGGCCGCGGCGACGCCCGCCGCCCCGGCGCCGAGCACCACCACCTCCGGGTCCGCGGCGCTCATCGCCCCAGGGCCCTCAGCGCCGCGTCCACGGTGGGCTCCCCGCGGGCCCCGAGGGCCCCCAGGGCCGGCAGCCTGGAGCGCCTCCGGGCGCGCAGGAGGCCCGCGGCCTCGTCGCGCACGCGGGCGCCGGTCCAGCCGAGCTCCCCGCCCGCCACCACCGCGGCGGCGAGGGCGCAGTCCACCCCGCCGCAGGGGCCCTGGGCGAGCCCCGTCCTGCGGGAGACGTCCTGGAGCGTGCGGGCGCCCTCGCGCTGGATCACGTACCGCACCTCGCAGGCCAGCACCGGGTCCGAGGGGCACACGCTCCGGCGACCGCGCGCGGTGGCCTCCCCCAGGAGCGCCTCGGCGCGGGACCCGTGGCGCGCGTAGAGCCTCCGCACCGCCGCGAAGGACAGCCCGTAGCGCGCGGCCAGCGCGGGCACGTCCAGCGGGCGGTCCCCGCCCGGCAGCGGCGCCGTGTGGGTGCTGCACGGGCGCGTGACCTCCAGGTCCCGGGCCACCTGGTCGGCGGCCTCCTCGGCGAACATCCGGTAGCTGGCCAGCTTGCCGCCCACCATGGAGTAGAGGCCCTTGACCCCGTCCGCGGCGTGGTCCAGGAGCTCGTGCTCCCGCGAGAGGTCGTCCTCGTTGCGCCCGTACGCGTAGAGCGTGGGGCGCGCGCCCACGGTGGTCCCGATGATCTTGGCGTCCCGCACCCGCGGCAGCACGCTCTCGACGCCCTCCAGGAGGTAGCGCACCTCGTCGGCGGTCACCGGCAGGTCGTCCAGGTCGGCGTAGCAGTCGTCGTCGGTGGTCCCGATCAGGGCCGTGTCGCCCCAGGGCTCCAGGAAGATCTGCCGGCCGTCAATGGCCTGGGCGGCCACGGCCACGTCGGTGATGGCGCGGTCCAGCACCAGGTGCACGCCCTTGCCCGGCCGGAGCTTCACCCGCCCCGGGAGCCCCGCCAGCGCCGCGGTGATGGGCCCCCAGGCGCCCGTGGCGTTCACCACCACCCGCGCGCTCACGGTCCAGGTCTCGCCCGTCAGGAGGTCCCTCACCCGGGCCCCGAGGGCGCGGCCCTCCTCCACGAGCACCTCCTCGCAGGTGGTGTGCACCTTCACCGTGGCGCCGTGCTCCAGCGCGTCCAGGGCGTTGGCCGCGCAGAGCCTCGCGCCGTTGATCCCCCACTCGTCGAAGGTCAGGGCCCCGAGCATGCGCTCGGTGTTGAGCCCCGGCACGAGCCTCCGGGCCTCCTCCGGCGAGAGCCTCGCGTGGGGCTTGCCGCGCTTCAGGGGCTGGAACTCGTCGTAGAGGGCGAAGAACGCGTCCGCGGCCTCGAAGCGCACGCGGGCCCGCACCCCGGCGCCGTACACCGGGAACAGAAACGGGATCCGGAAGATCATGTGCGGCGCGATCCGCTGCACGAAGCCCGAGTCCTCGCAGGACGCCCGCGTCACCGACGGGTGCGAGGTCAGGTACCGAGGCCCCCCGTGGATCATCCCCGAGGAGTTCCCGCTGGCCCCGAAGGCCAGGTCGTTGCGCTCCACCAGGCAAGCCCGGATCCCGCGCAGCCCCAGGTCCCGGGCCAACCCCGTGCCGTTCACGCCGCCGCCAAGGATCAGCACGTCGCAGTCGGTGCGCCGTCGCGCCAGTTCCACGCCCATACGCAGCCCGGAACCCTAGACCCTCGCGCCCCTCTTGTCTCCCTCCCTGACGCCGCGCGTCAGGTTTTGCCGCGGAGCGTCAGAGGGAATTGGGTAGGTATCTGTAGGTGACTATCGGTGGAGGTAGGGCTTCAGGCGACCTTGAGGACATCGGCCACGCCGACTTCAGCGGCGATCTCGCGGAGGAGCTCGCCGTGGAAGTGGTCCCGGACCTGGACATAGAGGCAGTTCTTGACCTGGACGGTGCCGAAGCGGCTCTTCTCCATGTCGGCGTCCATGCCCATGTGGACGGTGTGGAGGCCGCGCTCGCGGGCGCGGCGCACGATGGCCAGGAGGAGCTGGCGGTAGGCCCCGTGGTTGTACACGTGGTCGTAGTCGAGGCCGCAGAAGAAGGGCGCGTAGCTCCCGCCGTGGACGTGGGCGGCGCACCAGGCGACGGGGCGGCCATCCGCGGGGCCGCCGGCCTCGGGCTTGAGGCTCACGGTGAGGAGCTCCCACGCGGTGGACTGCTGGAGCGCGGGGATCAGGTCCTCGGGGAGGGCGAAGACGTTGAGCCGGAGCTTCCTGGCGGCCACGTTGCGGTAGAGCTGGTAGAGCGTGGGGAAGAGCTCTGCGGGGACGCGCTCGGGGGTGTCGCTGCCGACGCCGTGGGCCTTGACCACGAAGTCCCGGGAGCGCTCCATGAGGCCCCGGACGTGGGAGCGGGCGCGCTTTCCGAGGCGGGCGAGGAGGCCCGCGTCGTCGGTGAAGTCCACCGTGAGGTGGTGGCTGTCGAACATGGGGACCTTCACGAAGCCCGCGTCGAGGAGGTAGGCGTCCATCTCCGGGTCGTCCGCGGGGAGGTCCCGGAGCATGGCGAGGCCCGCGCCGGAGCGCTCGTAGACCTCGGTGCCGACCTCCAGGAGGCGCCCGAGGGCCTGGCGCCAGGGGCCCTTGCGGTCCAGCCAAAGGTGCTTGCCCTCGGAGAGCTGCGAGCCGGTCATGCACGCCATGGACGTGAGGAAGTACGGGTCGTCGGTCCTCCGGGACTCCACGGCGCGGGAGACGCTCTCGCGCACGAGCATGTCGTCCTTGACGAGGGAGGTGCTGAAGCTCGTGGCGGCCACGGGGCGGCCGGCCTCGTCGCGCACGATGACGTAGTCAAACGCCCAGCGGTGCTCGCGCTTCGGCTGCGCGCGGAAGACGCGCTCCAGGAGGCTCTGGGCGTCCCAGGAGCAGGCCCCCACCTCGCCGAGCATGCCGTCCCACTCGCGCTTGTCCACCTTGTGGATGGTGCGGTGGTGCTCCACGGTGAGCGTGGGCCCGTCGTTGGAGGCGACCGGGAGGCCGTCGTTGGCGGGGCGGGCCTCGTAGCGGCCGAAGAGGGTGAGCACCGCGTCCCGGGCGCTGGTGGGCGGGGGCAGCATGGAGGTGCGGGCCTCCAGGGGGATGGCGCGCTCGAAGAGGGCGTCGAGCTCGGCGCGGCTGACCCCGTGGTCCTTGAGCACGGCGGGGACGTGCTCCGCGAGGCGCCCGAGCATGGCGCTCACCTGCTCCGGGGTGTGCGCCGCGGTGACCGCCAGGCGGATGCCCGCGCGCTTCATGGGCACCGACGGGTACATGGACACGTTGACGTAGAAGCCGTCGTCCTTCATGCGCCGGGCGACGTCGAAGGCGAGCTTGGGCAGGCCCATGCGCACGAAGAAGATGGGGCTCTCGTTCTCCACCAGGAGCGGCAGCCCGTGGACGCGCAGGAGCTTGTTGGTCTGGTCCACGCGGGCCCGGAGCTCTCGCTGGTGGCGGGTGATCTCCGGCGACAGGTGCAGCGCCGCGGAGGCCAGGGCGGCCCCCAGCATCGGCGGCTGGAGCGGGCCGGAGAACACCATGGGGCCGCCGCACATGCGCACGCGCTCGCGCTCCTCGCGGGTGGGGAACACCAGCACGCCCCCGGAGGCGCTGAAGGCCTTGTTGAGCGAGGTGGCCAGCACCACCCGGTCCCGCTGGGCGAAGCGCGACAGGAAGCTCCCGCGGCCGTGCTCGCCGGCCCAGCTCATCCCGTGGGCGTCGTCCACGTAGAGCATCACGTTGGGGCTCAGGTCCAGGAGGCGCTGCAGGAGCCGGACCGGCGCGAGGTCGCCGTACATGCTGAACACGCCGTCGCAGGCGAACCACACGGTCTTGCGGGAGCGCGCCAGGCGCGCCACGAGGTCCTCGGCGCGGTCGAGCTCGGAGTGGCGGATGAGCTCCACGTGGGCGCCCTGGGCTCGGGCCAGCGTGGCGGCCATCTGCACCGAGTGGTGCACCTGGTGGTCGAGCACCACGGCGTCCTTCTCCGTGGCCAGGATGGACAGGGCGATCTGGTGCCCCATGCTGGTCGAGCAGGTGACCAGGGCGTGGCCGCCGAAGAGCTCCGAGAGGCGCTCCTCCAGGGCGCGGTATGGTGGCGCGGAGACGTACCCCCGGGACGACGAGAACTGCGTCCCCCAGCGGTCCACCGCGTCGTGGACGCCCTTGACGAGCGCCGGGTGCCGCTCCAGCCCCAGGTACGAGCACGACGAGAAGCTCACGAGCTCCCTGCCGTCCAGGGTGATCGTGCGGCCCGAGAGGGTCTCGTCCTCCGCGTTGAGGAAGAAGAGCTCGCGCTCCCTCGCCTCGGTGTGCATGGCCTCGACGGTGCCGATGAGCTCCGATGCTTCCATTGCTTGCGCCTCGTGGTCTTCGGTGGGGCTTTCGTGCAGAGAGATCATCGGCACGGACGAGCCAGACCTTGAGGCGCGCGGTGAGGTCTGCGCCTACTCGGCCTTGGGAGGCTCCGGCTCGGCCCTGGGCGCCGCGGGCTCCGGGGTGGCCGCCTCGGGCGCCGGAGGCGGCGCCGCAGGAGGCGCTGGAGGCGGCGCCTCGGGCGTGGACGACGCCTGCGGCGCGGTCACCGTGGGCGCCTCGAAGCCGCTGCCCGCGATGAGTGTAGACGGACGGAATACCTCGGACGACATCACCGGAGGTGGGACTACAGCAGGGGGTGGTGCAGGGGGAGGTAGGCTGATGCGGGGAGAGGTAGGGAAGGGCCCCGGGGTGGGGGCCCAGGCCACGGGGTCGCGCTCCCGGACGTGCACGGGCGGCGGCGGTGGCGGCGGCGAGGGCAGGGCCTGGGCGTGGTGCTGGGGCATGGGCTGGGCGGGCATCTGCACCTGGGCGTGGACGCCCGGGTAGGGGGCGCCCCAGGGCACCGTGGAGGTGGCCGCCGCGGCGGCCAGGAGCTCCCCGAGGGCGGCCCGGTCGGCCACCCCCGCGGCGCGGGCGCTCACCGCCACGCAGGCCACGGTGGCGAAGAGCAGCGGGATCCCGACGAAGAACTCGGCCCCGACGCCCCGGGCGGTGATCAGCGCGAGCACAAGAACCGGCACCCAGAGGATGAGCGCCGGGAGGAGGCCATCGAACATGCTGGCGCGGTCGGCGCGGGCGCGGGCGACCTCGTAGGAGATCAGGTGCGCGGGGAGCGAGCGCACCTCGGTCCAGAGCCGGGGCTCGAGCGCGTCGGGGTCCGCGAGGCCCGAGGGGTGCGTGAAATACCCCCGGAAGCGAGGGTCCCCGAGGAGCCCGTGGGCGCGGAACGCGAGCACCAGCCACTGGGCGCGCTGGAGCCGCTGCCAGGGGTTGACCGCGCGGCGGATCGGTCGCCCGAGGGCCGTGCACAGGAGCCCCAGGGCGTGCAGCGAGGGCAGCACCAGGACGAGGATCCAGGGCCACGAGAGATCGATCGCCACGGCGCTCTCAAGGAGGCCCAGGTAGGCCAGGGCCGCCAGGGCCACCGCCCCGGGCACCAGCGTGGCGGGGTTCAGGAGCGCCAGGGCCTCGGGCTGTGCCCGAGGCGGGGGAGGCGGCGGGAGCTTCGGGAGGTCCATCACCGGGAGGTATAGCGTGAAGTTGACAGCGCCCACAGGGTTGGGTCAACCCCTCGTTCCGCCGTGCCCGTGCCCGTGCCCGTGCCCGTGCCCGTTCGGAGCCCCATGAATGCGTTCGATCACGACAACCTGGATGTGTACAAGGCCGCGATCGACTTCGTGGCCGTCGCCGACGAGGTCGTCGAACACCTGCCACGCGGACGCGGCTACCTGGCAGACCAGCTCCAGCGCGCGGCGACGTCGGTCGCGTTGAACATCGCCGAAGGGGCGGGTGAGTTCTCCGGGAGCGAAAAGGCCCGCTTCTACCGTATGGCGAAGCGCTCCGCGACGGAGAGCGCCGCAATCCTCGACGTGTGCAGCCGCCTCGGCCTGATCGATCAGGCACGCCACGCTGCGGGTCGCGAACTCCTGCTCCGCATCGTCTCGATGCTGATCCGGATGGTGCGTTCGGTCGACTCGGGCACGGGCACGGGCACGGGCACGGGCACGGGCAGGAAATGACAGGATTCTGCACGAGAGGCTCCTCAAGATCATCCAAGAGGCACCCGCGGACCCCCCAGAGAGTCCCCAGGAGCCCCACCCTCCAGCGCCTCGGCGAAGAGTTCCAGGCCCTTTACGGCGCCAGGCTTGAGGCTCGGGGCGAGGCGAAGATGCTCCTCAAGATCCTGGCCGCGAGGACACTCCCGGTCGATGAGGCTGCGCTGGTCCGCATCCTGGCCTGCACCGATAACGTCGCCCTCGAACAATGGGCAGAGGCAGCGCTGACGGCGACCGCGATGGATGAGGTGTTCAAGGAGTGAGGTAACGCCACGGCAGGAGTGCTAATCATCGTCGTCGTCGTTGCGCCTCGCATCGTCCTCTGCGTGCAGAACGCCTGCGACCGCTGCGCCGAACTCTGGCCTCATCGGGTGCTCGCCGAAGGTCTCCCAGGTCGTGGCCTTGAAGGTGATGGTCACACGCGCGGTCCCCTTGGCGAGGAAGACCTGCGTCGGTACCTCGGCCATGATGCGTGTCTTGTAGTGCCCGGTAACTGCGACACGGGTGCTGATCCCTTGCAAGATCGACGCGATCGGGCGCGCGCCGGGGAGTTCATCGCTCCACATCGATCGATGCTCTCGGCCGTCGAAGCCCTGGACAGTTCGCGGTTCACGCAAGAAGTCGGCCTCGACGCGCCCGTCGCCGGCGGCGCGCACGTGCGCGACCTTGATCAGCGCGAGGACACCGCCGCCCATCTCCAACATCCCAGTCCCGTCGTGGAGTGTCGTCGCGTCGGCATGCCGCGCGGCGCGACGTAGCGCCATCCAGAGCGCGGCGAGCGTCTCGTCTGCCTCATGCCAGAACCGCGCAGGCGTTGGAAGGGGCGCCTTCTCCCAAGCGAGCCCGAGCAAGTGCCTCTTCTGATTTGCGCTCCACCAGATGACCTTGTCCCTGGAGGGTACGACCCGAGCGGGAGAGCTGTCGAAGAGAAGGTACAGCCAGTCGAAGTCCTCCATCGTGGACACCGTCGGGAGCAAGAAACGGCGCTCTTGGCACCCCTGCTCCCACAGGTAGTCATTGATCGCCTGGTCTGCCCGCTTCAGCATGTGCAAGGGGGACTCTCGAACGATTCGCGGAGGTGCGAGCGCGGGAACGCCATGCAGCTCCACGCCGCGCTGTGAGGACCGACGAACGCTCTCGGCCTCAGGGAGCAGTGTCACTACCTTCCCGTCCACCGTGAGCCTCGGCGGCACCCTCACGCCCACCGGAGGTAGTTCGCTCCTCAGTATCTCGGTGAGGGTCGCACGCCACTCCCTGCTGCAGGGCGCTTCGGTGGCGTGGAGCTTGCCGTGCAACAGCAGGCTGGCACGAGCGAACTCCAACTCGTCACGGTCCTTACGATCGGGGTCGATGCGCTCGATCGCAGCATCCATGTACGGGTCGTCGAGCCACGCCTTCCAGGGCGTCGTGGCGACGAGTTCCTCGATGCGCTTGAACCCGGACAGCCGCTGCTCTTCGTCGTGAAACCGGACTCCATGAAGGCCCTGCATCTTCGTTCGGAGCTCGGCGGAGGCGTTGATCAAATGCACCTCGCCGCCGACGAGAATCGCTCTCGGCGTGCTCCCACCACGGACTACACGCGCCCGATGCGATGCAAGATCGCCCTCACCACCGCTTGCGGCCACCGTGACGCCCACCTCCATTGCGCGTGCCAGGAGCGCCCCGCCCCACTGTTCCTCTGTCGCGACGGCGCCGATGTTCAACGCCTTGCCCCACGCCGCGCGGGTCTTCTCATCGACGTTGACTTCCGTGCGATCATAGTAGCCTCTGGACTGCACCTTGATCGGAAGCCCCAGCGCCAGTGCCGCAAGCAGCCATCGTAGCGCGCACGGGGTCATCACCAGCTCCTGAGGAGGCTGCGATGGAGCCACGTCGCTGAGCAGCACTTCGAGGCGACGGCGCAACACATCCACGCGCGCGTCGTCAATCGACTTCCCCATGGCGCATCGAACGATGCCATCGCTCGGCTCTAGCTCGACCTCCTGACCACTCTGCTGGAAGGCAATCCAGCGGAACAGCGGATCGAAGCGACGCGCCGAGACCACCACCGCTCCGTCCGCCGCGAGCTTCTGCGTCCGAACCCAGCCCTGCTCTGCGTTCGCGACGATCTCGACCTGGACCCGTCCTTCGGGGGTACATCGCGGGAGGAGGTACTGGCGCTGAGCCTCGGTGACCACCAACGCGACCCGCTCGGGGATCGCAAGGACGATCTTGTCCGCCAACTCGTCGCATAGCCCGACGAGCGCCCTTCCCTGGACGCTGTCGGAGAGATCGACGACGGCCCGCAGGGGCCTCTCCTCGGGGCTGAGCAACGCGTTGGCGTCGCGAACATACGCACCTCGTTCCTCCTCGGGAACAGCGAGAAGAGCGAGTAGATCGCGTGCGTCCGTGAGATCCGCGAAGAAGAACCGCACAGCGACGGGCTCGCCCTTCTTGAGCCGCGAGATATGAGACTCGATGGTATCCTGCGCGAACTCGCGCCCTCGCTTGAGCGCGTGCTCGCGGTACTGCGCCGCGAGGGCCGCCTGCTTGACGCCGCGCGCCTCGAGCAGCGCCGTGAACCTCTCTCCGATCGCCATGGTGAAGACCTCCTGCCGCGGTTGAAGACGCCGCCGTGCAACGGAAGCTGACACCGATTGTATTCCAAGCAACGGCGAACCCTTTGCTGCAACGTCGGGTGCACCCGCTCGAACAAGTTGGGCCCGTTGCACGGGGAGCCTGCAACGCGTCCCGATCGGCGGTCCAGCCCACGGACGGCAGAGCGCCTCTCACGCAGGTCCTTCGCCGACACAAAATGCCGCCCACCGATCCAGTAGGGGCGGAATTTCATTCCGGATGGTGGTGCGTACGGACGCCATCAGCGACAAACGCCACCCCCGGAAGCGGAGGGTCCCTGAAGAGCCCGTGGGCCCGGAACGCGAGCACCAGCCACGGGGCGCGCTGGAGCCGCTGCCAGGGCCTCGGGTTGTGCCCGAGGCGGGGGAGGCGGCGGGAGCTTCGGGGGGTCCATCACCGGGAGGTATAGCGTGAAGTTGACAGCGCCCACAGGTTCCCGAGACAACCCTCGCGCGGGCGCTGGTGCCCCGGAGGGAGGGACCCGCCATGGCCGTGGATGTACTCACCGAGACCGTGATCAACCGACCGCGCGACGCCGTGGCCGCCTACGCCGGGACCCCGGACAACGCCCCGGCGTGGTACGTGAACATCAAGGCCGTGGAGTGGGTGACCCGGCCGCCCCTCGCGGTGGGCTCGCGGCTGGCCTTCGTGGCGCAGTTCCTCGGGCGCCGCCTGGCGTACACCTACGAGATCACCGAGCTCGTCCCCGGGGAGCGCCTGGTCATGCGCACCGCCGAGGGGCCCTTCCCCATGGAGACCACCTACACCTGGGCCCCCGAGGGCGAGGGCAAGACCCGCATGACCCTGCGCAACCGCGGAGAGCCCTCGGGCTTCGCCAGCGTGGCAGCGCCCCTCATGGCCGCCGCCATGAAGAGGGCCAACCGCAAGGACCTGGAGCGCCTCAAGGCGCTCCTCGAGAGCGCCTGAGCGCCCACCCATGGCCGCGCAGCTCAAGGGCTTCTACAACCGTGCGCTTGTGGAGCGCCTCGCCGGGGACCTCGCGCGGGTGGATGCTTCGTTCCCCGTGGGGGCCTTTGTCCGTCAGGCCACCCGCGGCCTGGAGGCCCTGGAGCTCCTGGACCGTGCGAGGCACATCGCCCGGGCGCTCGGGGAGCACCTCCCGGGGGAGTACCCCACGGCCCTCGGGGTGCTGCTCGCCTCCCTCGGGCCGGAGCTGGCCTCGGACGAGCTCCTGGGCGTGGGGATGGCGCCGTTCTTCTATCTCCCGCACCTCACGTTCATCGCCGAGCGGGGCCTGGAGCACTTCGAGCTCTCCCTCCGCGCGCAGTACGAGCTCACCAAACGCTTCAGCGCCGAGGGGAGCATCCGGGCGTATCTCCTCCGGGATCCCGAACGCACCATCGCGTGGCTCGAGGGCTGCGCCCGGGACCCGAACGCCCACGTCCGGCGCCTCGCCTCCGAGGGGACTCGGCTGCGCCTCCCGTGGGCCCCTCGGGTCCCCTGGCTCGACGCCAACCCCACGCGGGTGCTCGCGCTCCTGGAGGTCCTCAAGGACGACCCGACGACGCTGGTGCGGCGGAGCGTGGCCAACAACCTCAACGACCTCGGCAAGGTCCACCCGGCGCTGCTCTTCCGCACCTGCGAGGCCTGGCTCGAGGGCGCCTCGGAGGCGCGGCGGGCCCTCGTGTGGCACGCCCTGCGCAGCGCCGTCAAGCGCAGCGAGGCCGGCGCCCTCAAGCTCCTGGGCTATGGCGAGGCGCCCGCGGTGGTCGTCCTGGCCCCGCGCTTCGAGCCCCGGAGGGCGCCCCTCGGGGGCTTTGTGAGCGTGTTCTTCACGCTCAAGAACACCTCACGCAGGACCCAGACGCTCCTGGTGGACCTGGTGGTGCACTTCGTCAAGGCCCGAGGCCACACCGCGCCCCGGGTGTTCAAGCTCCGCCGCGTGATCCTGTCGGCTGGCGGTGCCGTGAAGCTCCAGCACCGCACCTCCCTGGAGGCGCTCTCCACCCGCAAGCACTACCCGGGGACGCACCCGGTGAGCGTCGCGATCAACGGCGTGGCCTTCCCCATCGGGAGCTTCGTGGTCACGGAGCCCTCCGCCGCCCGAGGTCCCCGGTGAAGCACCGCTACCAGCGAAACAGCGCCCAGCCTACGCCCCCCAGCACCGCCAGGCCCACCAGGGCGCCCACCAGCGCGGGCACCAGGAGCCCACCGGTCCCCCTGGGCGGCGCCGAGGGCGGCGGCCGCAGCGCCGGCATCGCCGCCACCGCGGGCGTCAGCGACAGCGACGAGCCCTCCGTGGGAACCACCGGGGTCGCTGCTGGCGCATCCACCACGGGCACCGCTGGAGGAGCCTGTGGCGTCGCCTGCGGCACGGATACCGCATGGGGAGGAGGGTGCGGCACGGACACCGCAGGGGGCGGTGGTGCCTCCCTGGCTTTGGGAGGGGGCCGCACCTCGGGCTCTCGCAGGTCGCCGGGCACCGTGGGGGCGCCCACCCGTGGGAAGGACGGGGCCATCGGGGGGCGCTGGGCTGAGCGGAGGACCTCGTCGATGGCGAGCTCCAGGTTGTCGTCCTGCTGGGTCTCTTCGGCGTCGAGCTCGGCCCTGGGGTCCGGGCGGAGGGATGGGGCGCGGCCCTCGACCAGGGTGGCGAGGTGTGCGCGAGGCGAGAGGGACGGCGAGGGGGTGTCCCTTGGGGGCGGCACCGAGGCCTGGGAGCCGGGCTCGAAGACGGGGGTCCAGCGGGCGCGGGTGGAGGGTCCGGCCAGCGGGAGGAGGGCGCGGGCGAAGGCCAGGATGTCCGGGTAGCGGTCCACGGGGCGCTTGCCCAGGGCCCGGGTGAGGAGCACATCGAAGTCCTCGGGGAGCTCCGGGCGGTGGGTGCGGGCGGGGGCGTGGGTGCCCTTGTTGATGGCCAGCATGAGCGTATAGAGCTCATTGGCGTCGAAGGGCATGCGGCCCGTGGTGCACTCATAGAGGAGCACCCCGAGGGCGTACTGGTCCGTGGTGGCGTCGCAGTTGCGGGAGCCCTGGGTCTGCTCCGGGGACATGTAGTGCGGCGTGCCCAGCATCTGCGACATGGACGTGATCTGCGCGCTGTGGCTCCGGGTGGCCTTGGAGATGCCAAAGTCCAGGAGCTTGGGCACCAGCGCGCCGGTGGGGCCCTCGGCCAGGAAGATGTTCCCGGGCTTGATGTCCCGGTGGACGATCCCCTCGCCGTGGACCACCGCGAGGGCGGCGCACACGGGCAGCACGATCCCAATGGCGACGGAGAGCTCCAGGGTCTTCTCGCGCTCCAGGCGGGCCTCCAGGGTCTCGCCCTTCAGGAGCTCCATCACGAGGTATTGCACCCCGTAGGCCTCACCGGCGTTGAGCACCTGGGCCACGTGGGGGTGCTCGATCTTGATGGCGTTGCGGCCCTCGCGCAGGAAGCGCGCGCGCACCTCCGGGTCCCGGGCCAGGTCCGGGTGGAGCACCTTGAGCGCCACCCGCTGGTCCGTGCGCGCGTGGACGGCCTCGAAGACGGCCCCCATGGCGCCCTCGCCAAGGCGCTGCTCGACCCGGTAGGGCCCGAGCATGGCGCCTGGTTGGAGGTCCAGGGAGTCTTCAGGGGTCGGGAACATCACACGGGCGGTCACCGTCAGTATACCCCACCCGGCGCCGCCGCGGAAAACCCTGCGGGGGCCCTCAGAACTGGGCCTTCTCCGTGGAGCCCTCCAGGGCCAGCGTGGAGGACTTCCCCCCGGTGATGACCTCGGTCACCTGATCGAAGTAGCCGGTGCCCACCTCGCGCTGGTGGCGGGTGGCGGTATAGCCGTGCTTCTCCTCGGAGAACTCGAGCTGCTGGAAATCGGAGTAGGCGCTCATGCCGTGGTCCCGGTAGCGCCGTGCCAGGTCGAACATGGCGTGGTTGAGCGTGTGGAAGCCCGCCAGGGTCACGAACTGGAAGCGGTACCCGAGGGCCCCGAGCTCGCGCTGGAACTTCGCGATGGTGGCGTCGTCCAGGTGCTTGCGCCAGTTGAACGAAGGGGAGCAGTTGTACGCCAGGAGCTTGCCGGGGAAGTGCTTGTGGACGCCCTCGGCGAAGGCCCGGGCCTCGGCCAGGTCCGGGGTGCTGGTCTCGCACCAGAGGACGTCGGCGTAGGGGGCGTAGGCCAGGGCGCGGGCGACCGCCGTGGGGATGCCCTCGCGGAGCTTGTAGAAGCCCTCGGAGGTGCGCGACGAGCGGTCGATGAAGGGGTGGTCCCGCTCGTCGATGTCCGAGGTGAGGAGCTTCGCCGAGTGGGCGTCGGTGCGGGCGACGAGCACCGTGGGGACGTCCATCACGTCCGCCGCGAGGCGCGCGGCCACCAGCGTAC
Organism: Deltaproteobacteria bacterium; assembly: GCA_016218725.1. Taxonomy (GTDB): domain Bacteria; phylum Myxococcota_A; class Polyangia; order Polyangiales; genus JACRDB01. The sequence continues at coordinate 8,685 of JACRDB010000059.1, read as the reverse complement.
GGATGAACGACGCCGTAGGGATCAGCACCTTGCCGCCCATGTGGCCGCACTTCTTCTCCGAGGCGAGCTGGTCCTCGAAGTGCACCGCCGCGGCGCCCGCCTCGATCATGCCCTTCATGAGCTCGAAGGCGTTCAGGGGCCCGCCGAAGCCCGCCTCGGCGTCGGCCAGGATGGGGGCGAACCACTCGCGCTCGCGCTTGCCCTCGGCGTGGTCGATCTGGTCGGCGCGCTGGAGGGCGTGGTTGATCTTGCGCACCACGTTGGGCACGCTGTCCGCGGGGTAGAGGCTCTGGTCGGGGTACATCTGCCCGGCGTTGTTGGCGTCCGCGGCCACCTGCCAGCCCGAGACATAGATGGCCTTGAGCCCCGCCCGGACCTGCTGCACGGCCTGGTTGCCCGTGAGCGCCCCGAGGGCCCCCACGAAGGGCTCCTCCTGGAGGAGCCTCCAGAACCTCCGCGCGCCATTGGCCGCGAGCGTGTACTCGATCTTGACGGAGCCCCGGAGGCGCTCGACGTCGGCCTTGGAGTACGGGCGCGTGATGCCCTCCCAGCGGTCTCGCACGGTGGTCTCTTGGGTCATGGATTCGGTCCTTCCTCGGTGAGCATGGTGTAGGCTGGCAGCGTGAGGAACTCCTCGAACTGCGCGGCGGTGGAGAGCCGTTGGAAGAGCCCCCGGGCCTGGGCGTAGCGCCCCGCCTGGAAGCGGGCCTCGCCGACCTCGGCGCGCACCCGCTGGAGCTCCTCCTCCAGGGTCGTCAGGAAGCGTTCCAGGGTGACGGCGCGGCCGTCGTCGGTGTGCACGCCCCAGCGGAGCCACTGCCACACCTGCGCCCGGGAGATCTCCGCCGTGGCGGCGTCCTCCATCAGGTGCTCGATGGGCACGCACCCCTGGCCCCGGAGCCACGCCTCCAGGTACTGCACGCCGATACGGATGTTGGTGCGCAGGCCCGCGTCCGTGCGCGTGCCCTCGGGGACCCGCAGGAGGTCCTCGCGGGTGACGCGCACGTCCTCGCGCTTGCGGTGCCGCTGGTTGGGGCCGGGCATGTGGGCGTCGAAGACCTCGCGGGCCACGGGCACCAGCGCGGGGTGCGCGACCCAGGTCCCGTCGTGGCCGTCGGTGACCTCCCGGAGCTTGTCCGCCCGCACCCTCGCGAGGGCCGCTTCATTGGCGGCGGGGTCGTCCTTCCTGGGGATCTGCGCGGCCATCCCGCCCATGGCGGGGGCGTCCCGGCGGTGGCACGTCTTGATGAGGAGCTGCGCGTAGGCCCGCAGGAACCCCTTGTCCATGGTGACCTGGGCGCGGTCCGGGAGCAGCGCCGTCGGGTCCGCGCGGCGCTTCTTGATGAACGAGAAGATGTAGTCCCAGCGCCCGCAGTTGAGCCCCGCGGAGTGCTCCCGGAGCTCGTACAGGATCTCGTCCATCTGGAAGGCCGCCGGGAGCGTCTCGATCAGCACCGTGGCCTTGATGGTCCCGACCGGGAGCCCGAGGGCCGTCTGAGCCTCGGTGAACACGTCGTTCCAGAGCCGGGCCTCCAGGTGGTGCTCCAGCTTCGGGAGGTAGAAATACGGCCCCGTGCCGCGCTCCAGGAGCGCCCTGGCGTTGTGGAAGAAGTACAACCCGAAATCCAAAAGCCCGCCGGGGATGTCCCTGCCGTCCACCCGGAGGTTTCTCTCGCGCAGGTGCCAGCCCCGAGGGCGCACCAGCAGCACCGCGGTCTTCGGGTTCAGGGCGTACACCCGGCCGGTGTCCGGGGCGGTGTAGGTGATGGTGCGACGGACCGCGTCCTGGAGGTTCTCCTGGCCAGTGATGACATTGTCCCAGGTGGGGCTGGTGGCGTCTTCGAAGTCCGCCATGAAGGTGCTGGCGCCCGAGTTCAGCGCGTTGATCACCATCTTGCGGTCCACGGGCCCGGTGATCTCCACCCGGCGGTCTTGAAGGTCCGAGGGCAGCGGGGCGATGGTCCAGTCCCGGGCGCGCACCTCGGCGGTCTCGGCGAGGAAATCGTAGCCCTCGCCCGCGTCCACCCGGGCCTGGAGGCTCCTTCGGGCCTCCAGGAGCGCGTCCACCCTCGGGGAAAACCGCCGCACCAGGGCCACCACGAAGGCCAGGGCCTCGGGGCCGAGCACACGCTCGTACCCCGGCCGCAGGGCCCCCAGAAGCTCCACACCAGGCATCGGGTTCGTCACGGACCCACTTTGTGGTCATCGCGCAGCACCCCCGCAAGAATGTAGCAATTGTCAGGGTTTTCGCTTTGTCACATGCACCACCGATCCTGGCTGAAAACCTGTCAATGATTTACAATACAACCATGACCCAGAAGACCAATGGGGACAGCGGCCAGGGGGCGAGGTACGGGTCCAAGGTGCGGGCTCTACGCCGCAGGGAGGGGATGGTGCAGGCGCAGCTTGCGGAGAAGCTTGGGATCTCGCCGAGCTACCTGAACCTGATCGAGAGCAACCGCAGGCCCCTGACGGCGCCGCTGCTGGTGCGGCTGGTGCAGCTCTTCCAGGTGGACCTCGGGACGTTTACGCGGGACGAGGACGAGCGGCTGGACGCGGACCTGCTGGAGGCCTTCAGCGACCCGCTCTTCGAGGCCCACGGGCTGACGGGGCCGGAGGTGCGGGAGTTCGCGGCGCAGAGCCCGGCGCTGGCGAGGGCGGTGCTGGGGCTGTACCGCGCCTGGCAGGACGCCCATCGCTCCGCGGAGACGCTCGCGTCCAGGCTCTTTGACGGCGAGCGGGAGCGCGGGGTGGGGGTGACCTCGGCGCCGCCGGAGGAGGTGAACGACCTCCTGCAGGCGCACATGAACCATTTCCCGGAGCTGGAGGAGGGGGCCGAGCGGGTGTGGAAGGAGGGCGGGCTCTTCCAGGATGATCTGTACCAGGGCCTGGTGCGGTACCTGGAGCGCTTTCACAGGGTGGAGGTGAGGGTGGCGCGCTGGGACACGGAGCGGCAGGTGCTGCGTCGCTACGACCCGGAGCGGCGGGTGATGACCCTGTCGGAGCTCCTGCCGACGCGGAGCCGGAGCTTCCAGCTCGCGCACCTGGTGGGGCTCCTGACGCAGCGGGCGACCCTGGACGGGCTCACGCAGGACCCGAGGCTCACCACCCACGACGCGCGGCAGCTCGCGGGGATCGCGCTGGCGAACTACTTCGCGGGGGCGGTGCTGATGCCCTACGAGCCCTTCCTGGCGGCGGCGAGGGCCGAGCGCTACGACATCGACGTGGTGGGGCGGCGCTTCCGGGTGGGCTTCGAGCAGGTGTGCCATCGGTTCACCACGCTGCGGCGCCCGGGGGCCGAGGGGGTGCCCTTCCACATGATCCGGATTGACATGGCGGGGAACATCTCCAAGCGCTTCAGCGCGTCGGGGATTCGCTTCGCGCGCTTCTCCGGGGCGTGCCCGCGGTGGAACGTCTTCGCGGCCTTCCTGACGCCGGGGCTGATCCGGCTGCAGCTCTCGAAGATGTCCGACGGGGAGACGTTCTTCTGCATCGCCCGGACGATCCAGAAGGACTCCGGCGGGTACCACGCCCAGCACCCGGTGCAGGCCATCGGGTTGGGGTGTCGGGTGGACCACGCCCGGGAGCTGGTCTACTCCGACGGGGTGGACCTCTCGCGGCTGGAGATGGCCACCCCCGTGGGCGTCACCTGCCGCCTCTGCGAGCGCACGGACTGCGAGCAGCGCGCGCTCCCCTCGCTGCGCCACCCCTTGCGGATCGACCCCAACGTCCGGGGCGTCACGCTCTACAACCCCGCCCCGCGGTAGCGCGCCGCGCGGTCACCGCCCCGGGACCATGGTCCAGCGCATCGGGCGCGTGCTCGTGCGCGGGGGCCGCTCGCTCCGGCGGGCGCCCGCCGGGACCGGGCGACCTGAGGTCCGCGAACTGCACCGGCCGACGAGACCGCGGGCGGCACAGGGGCCCCGCGAAGCCCATCGCCGCCGTCGCCAACGCCCGCCGCTCGCCGGCCACCCTCGGGGCCGCCATCGCCGCCACGAAGACCGCCAGCTCCCGCGCCGAGGCAACGGCCTCGCCCGCGCACCCGAGGAGCGCCTCGCGGAGCTCCCCCGCGGACGCGTAACGCCTTGCAGGGTCGCGCTCCAGGGCCCGGGCGAGCACCGCGTCGAGGCCCCTCGGGAGGTCCCCACGCCGGGGCTCCAGGCGCTCCCAGGCGCCCTCGGCGATGGCCGCCGCCACGGCCATGGGTGTCGCTCCCTCGAACAATGGCCGGAGCGACAGGCACTCCCAGAGGGTCACCGCCAGGGACCACTGGTCCGTGCGCGCGTCGACCGCGCGCCCCGCCACCTGCTCCGGGGACATGTACGCCACGGTCCCCAGCGCGTGACCCGTGCGCGTCCGCTGCGCCCGCAGCGACGGCCCCCGGCCTCGCGCGACGCCGAAATCCACCACCCTCACGCGCCCGTCCACCCCGGCCAGGAGGTTGCCGGGCTTCACGTCCCGGTGCACCAGCGAGAGGCCCACGCCCTCGGCGTCGCGCGCGCCGTGGGCGGCGTCCAGGCCCTCCAGGGCGTCCACCGCCACGCGCAGGGCCACCGGCACGGGCAGCCGCTTGCCGAGGGACCGCGCCAGCTGCACGAAGCTCTCCACGCTGTCGCCTTCGATGTAGTCCAGCACCAGGAAGGGCCTCCCGGCGTGGGCCCCGACCCCCTGGAGCCGCGCCACGCAAGGGTGCTCCAGGCACCCCACCAGCCGCGCCTCCTCCAGCACCATGGACACGAACCCCGGGTCGCGCCCGAGCCTGCGGTGCAGGAGCTTGAGCGCCACCGGAGGACCGCCCGCGAGGGGCCTGGCGAGGTACACCCTCGCCATCGCCCCGCTGCCCAGCACCGCCAGGCACAGATACTCCCCAACCCTCACCGGCTTCGACGCCGACGGCAGGATGCTCTCTACAGTCATGGCCTTTGGGTGCAACGGCACCACCCGGAAAGACATAAGTCCGGAGAGTGGGATAAATACCTACAGCACTGTACCTATCGCACAGGTGCCACCCCAGAGGGGGTCGCGCTTCGTGCCCCAGTGCCAGCCCGGGGGGTTCCCCTTGCGGGCGCGGAGGTACCGGAAGCCGTCGCAGCCGTCGCGCAGGAGGAAGCGGGTGCCCGCGGGGAGCACCATGGGGCGTTGGAACTCCAGGGTGATGGTGAGCACCTGGCCGGGCATGGCCATGCTGGTGCCCTCGGGGAGGCGCAGGGTGGCGGTGGAGTCCCGGGCGGAGGCGAAGCACTGGGCCCTGTGGTTGGTGAACACCGGTCGGTGGCGACCTCCCTCCTGGGTGGTGAGGAAGCGCACGCTGGCCAGCGCGCGGGTGGTGGCCTGGAGGGCGCCGGGTGCCGTGAGCACGTCACCGCGCGCCAGGGGCAGGACCACGCTCCCGCGGGTGAGCACCACCCCGATGGGGTCCCCGGCCTCGACGGCGGCGGCGCTCTGGCGGAAGAGCTCAAAGCTCTTGACCCGGCCCTCGGCGTCGGCGTCGCGGCGCCCGAGGACCTGCACGCGGTCGCCCACGGAGAGCCTCCCGCGGTCCACCCGGCCGAGGCCCACCACGCCCACGCCGGACACCAGGCACTGGCGCTCCAGGGTGGCCCGGAAGGGCCCGTCCGGGTCCCTCGCGGGCAGCGGGAGCTCGGCCTCCAGGAGCTCCGCCAGGGCGGAAATGGGGGGCTCCCAGGCGAGGTCGCCCTCGTAGGCGCGCAGCCCCGAGCCCCGGAGCACGGGCACGTCGTCGCCGGGGAGGTCGCAGTCCAGGAGGGCGGCGCGCACCTCGCGCTCGACCTCGTCGAGCCAGCCCGAGTCCGTGGCCTCATCGCAGCGGGTGAGGAACACCGCGAGGTGCCGGACGCCCGCGGCGGCGGCGGCCAGGGCCCACTCGCGGGTCTGCGGCTCCACCGCCGCAGGGGCGCTCACCACCAGCACGGCCACGTCACACTGGGACAGCGCCGCCAGGACCGACCGGTAGCGCCCGCGGGCGCCGGGGCAATCAAGGAGTCCGAGGCGCCGCCCGGGGGTCTCGGCCGGGACCAGAACTGCGCGGGGGGCCTGGGTGGGCGCTCCAGCCAGCGCGAGGAGCTCCGTGGTGGTGAAGGCGCGGTTCCCGCCCCGGTGGCGCAGGGCGAGGTGCCGGGTGAGGGCGCCGACCAGGGTGGTCTTGCCGTGGCCCTGGTGGCCGAGGACCCCGACGGTGAGCACCGGTCGGTCGCGGGTGAATTCCTTTCGGGTCACGGCCGTCGAGGGTATACCGCCTCGGGACGCACCGGGTGCCCCTTGCGGGCCCGCGGCGATCCTCTATTTTCGCCAAATCCCTTCGGAGGATGAACACCCCCATGTCGCTCGCCCGCCCCTGGTCCCGGTCTTTGCAGGCCGCGTTGACGCTCCTCACGCTGAGCGCCCCCCTCCCGGCCCAGCACCGCCGTCCGGCCTGCCCCGAGGGCCAGCACGAGAGCGGTCGGCACCACTGCTGCGGCCCCGGCGAGGCCTGGGTGGACGAGCGCAACGCGTGTGTCTGCCTGGACTGCAACGGCTGCCCCCCGCCCGGGAGCACCGCCCCGGGGACGCCCGCGGCGCCGCCGCCTCCGCCGCCCCCGCCGCAGTGCCTGGAGGGGATGGTGTACATCCCTGGCGGGCTCCTGAACATGGGCTCCTCCCCGGGCGAGGGGGACGCCAACGAGGGCCCCCAGCACCGGGTGATCCTGACGCCGTACTGCATTGACCGCACGGAGGTGACCATCGGGCAGTACCACGCGTGCGTGAACGCGGGGACGTGCACGCCCGCGGGGACGCAGGTGACCATGCGGTCGCTCCCGGCCTCCGAGGCGTCGTTCTGGAGCACGTTCTGCAACGGCGCGCGGACGGACCGGGACACGCACCCGATCAACTGCGTGGACTGGAGCCAGGCCCAGGCGTTGTGTCAGTCCCGCGGAGGGAGGCTCCCCACGGAGGCCGAGTGGGAGTTCACCGCCCGCGGCGCCGACGGACGCCGGGCCCCCTGGGGCGGGACCCCCCCGGCGGCCAACCTCCTCAACGCCTGCGGGGCCGAGTGTCCGTCCATCGGTGAGCGCCCCAACCGCGCGCGCTGGGCGGTGATGTTCGACCGCACGGACGGGTATGACACCACGGCGCCGGTGGGGAGCTATCTCCAGGGCGCGTCGCCCTTTGGCGTGCAGGACCTCATCGGGAACGTCCTGGAGTGGACCGGCGACTGGTTCGGGCCCTACACGGCCACGCCGTCGCCGGTGGCCAACCCCACGGGCCCCGCCACGGGCACGCAGCGGGTGGCCCGCGGGGGCGTGCACTGGCAGTCGTCCAACGCGCAGCAGGCGCGCTCTACGGTGCGCCTCCCGGGGGACCCGACCTGGCGTCTGGCCACCCTGGGCTTCCGCTGCGCCGCGGCGCCGGGCTCCACGCCTCCCGCCCCGTCCGCCGCCGCGCCTACGGCTCCGCCCGCGGCGCCCGCGGCGCCCGCTCCGACGGTCGCTCCGGGGCGTTGAGGGCGGGTCTCGCGGTCCCCGTGACCGGACCCGACGCCCTGGTCGCGCAGCTCTTCGCCCCCGCCAGGCCGTGCCTGGCGCGGGCGCTCGCGCTGGCGCAGGACCACGAAAGCCCCGCGCAGGTCTACCTCCAGGCGCTGGCCGAGGGGCTCGTCGCCCCCGAGCCCGCGCGGTGCTTCGCCGCGCCGTGCGCCCACTGCGCGGGGCGCGTGGGCACCGGGGCGACGGTCGCCTGTGTCGGCTGTGACGGCCAGGGGTGGGCTGCGGCATCCATGCCGCACTCCGTGGCCGACGCGGTGGCGGTGCTATCTTTGGGGGGCGCTCTGGCGGAGGCGGAGGGGGCGGCGGTGGCGTGCGTACGCGCGCTCCAGCCCTTTGGGGCGCCGGCGCCGACGAGGCTGGTCCTTCGGGTGTGCGCGCACCTGGGGCCGGGCCCCGAGCTCCTGGGGGTGGGGCTCCTGGCGGGGCTCCTGGAGGGCGCGTTGAGTGTCCACGGCGACGCCTCGGCGGTGCACGTCGGGGACCTCGCGGCGGCGGCGGTGCTCGGGGACCTCGGGCCGCGGCCGGTGACGCTGCGGCACCAGCTCGCCAACGACTGCTACCTGGCGGCGCTGTGGGGCCGGGCGTGTGACGAGGACTGGGCGCTGCCCGACCTCCCGGAGGATCCGGCGGATCGGCTGCTGTTGTCGGAGGAGGTGCGGGGGCAACGGTTCGCGGCGCTGGCCAACCCCTTCGAGGGGCTCCTCCGGGTGTGGTCCCTGGGGCTGGTGCTGGAGGACCTCGGGGGCGACGCCCTGGTGCTGGCGGTGCCCGCGGTGGCGGGGGAGGGTGTGGGTTGAACCGGGACGAGCGGGGCTCGGGCGTTCTCCGCGGGGAGTTCGCCGTAGGGGACGCGCGTCCGCCCCGGTGCCACGGCGTGACGGATGCGCGTCCGCCCCGGTGCCGCAACGTGACCGATGCGCGTCCCCCCCGGTGCCGCAACGTGACCGATGCGCGTCCGCCCCGGTGCCACGGCGCCCTCGATGCGGGCCACCGGCCCGTTGGGCCGGCCTGTGGTGCGCCTTCGAGCGCACGCGATCAAGGGGTTCAAGTCCCCTCCGAGCCGAAGGTCCCGGTTCGGTAACCTAAGGTAACTGCGCCTGCCGCAAGGCCGCGTGGAGAGCAACTGGAGGTGAAGCAGCAG
>JACRDB010000058.1 GCA_016218725.1 Deltaproteobacteria bacterium | reverse complement strand
GGCTCCTGGCGGCCTTCACGGCGCTGGCGGGGCCGGCGTGGCTCGCCGCGGCGGGGCGGTCCACGGCGCCCGAGCGCCTGGCGGGCGAGGTGCTCACCCGCGGGCGCGGCGCGGTGGTGTCCGTGGGGGGCCTCGCGCTGGCGCTGGCCCTGACGCTGAGCGCCGGCGCGGCGCTGGTGCGGGCCTCGCCCCGGCGCCCCCGGCAAGCCTCCCGGGCGGTGACGTACGCCCTGTGGGCGGGCGCGGCGTGGGTGATGCGCTACTGGCTGGACAACGCGAGGTAGACTGCGGTGGTGGAACGTCCCTCGCTCTTCCGGGTGCTGCTCAGGGTGCTGGGCCTCGGGCTCCTCCTCGGGGCCCTGGTGCCCTTCTGGAGCGCGCTGCGGGCCCTCGACCAGCGGGAGTACGTCTCCGCGCTCCTGGCCACCTTCGTGGGCTGGTTCCTGGTGCAGGCGGGGGTCGAGCTCCTCCGCCCGGAGAGCGCCGAGTGAGGTGGCTGTGGCCCGTGCTGGTGTTGTCCTGCGGCGCCCCGAGGGGACCGTCGCAGGCCGCCACGGGCGTGGTCGTGGCGCGCGTGGGGGGCGAGGCGGTCACCGCCGAGGAGGTGACCGTGACCGCGAGGGCCTTCGGGCTGGCGCCCCGGGAGGCCCTGGAGCGCGCGGTGGAGACCCGCCTCCTGGCGCAGGAGGCGCGGCGCCGGCGGCTGGACCCGGCCTGGGTCGCCGAGGCCGCCACCTGGCGGGCCTCCGTGCAGCTCCTCCTGGCGACCGCCGTGGAGTCCCGGTACTCCGACGCGACGCTCCCCCCGGGGCTCGTCGCCCGCGCGGTGGACGAGCGCACCATCGAGCTGGCGCCGCCGGAGCGCTTGAGGGTCGCCCATTTCCTCGCGCCCCTGCAGGGCGACGGGGCCCTCTCGCCCGCGGCGGCCCGGGCCGCCGCCGAGCGCTTCCGCGCGTCGCTGCCCGCCGAGGAGGTCACCCTGGAGGCCTTCGAGGCGGCCGCGGCGGCGTTCCCAACGCCGTGCCGGGTCGAGCGCCTGGACCCCATGGACCGCGAGGGGCGCTTCGACGCCGACGGACCCTCCGCCGGGCGCTACGTCCAGAGCTTTGTCCGGGCCGCCTGGACCCTTACCCCGGAGGCCCCGGTGAGCGCCGTCACCACCACGGAGTTCGGGGTCCATGTGCTCCTCCGGGTGGCGCTCCTGCCGCCGGAGCCCGCCTCCCCGGAGGTGCTCCGCCGGGTGGTGCGCTGGGACCTGGTGAACAGCGCCCGGGAGCAGGGCCTCCAGGAGCTCCTGACGAGCGTGAGGGTGCGGCACCGCTGGCACCTCTCCGTGGAGTCCACGCACCGGCTCCTCGGCATCGCGGACGCGCCGTGATGCGCGCCGCCCGGAGGCCCCGGGCGCTGGCCCCGACGGGCTTCAGTCCGCACCTGGACGCGCTCCTCGACGCGGTCCCCGAGGCCCTCGCGGCGGTCTTCATCGACGGCGAGGGCGAGACCGTGGACCTGGCGACCCGCGTAGAGGACTTCGAGGCCCGCGTCGCGGGGGCGTCCCTGGCGCCGCCGCTGGCGAGGGCCCGGGCCGCCTCGCGGGCCACGGGCCACGGCCAGGTGGTGGAGCTCCGGGTGCTCTGTGACCGCGCCTCGCTCCTCGCCCGGCACGTCGGTGACGACACGGACCTGGTCACCCTCCTGGCGGCGCCCTCGGTCGCCGCGCGCAGCGCCGCGAGGGTCAGCGCCGCGGCCACGGCGCTGCGGTCCGAGGCCGGGCTCCCTCCCTCCGGCGCCGCCCTGGTGCTCCGCGCCGTCGAGCGCCGCGCCTCGGGCTCCGGCGCACCCAGGTCCTTCGATCGGGACGGCCAGCGCCTCCGCGTGGTGGACGTCCTCGGAGCCTCCGCCGAGGGCACCCAGGAGCGCTGGCTCGTGCGGGTCCATACGGGCGAGGAGCTCCTCCTCGTGCGGGACGCCCCCTCGGGGCGCTGGCTCCATCCCCGGTGACGGTATATGCCCGCCCCATGGACCCGCTCTGCGCCGCGGTGGTGCGCCTGCCGACCCTCTCCCTCGGCCGCTGGGCGCCGTGCCTCCAGGCCCTCAGGGCCCTGGGCTTCAACGCCGTGGACCTCCCCCTGGTCTGGCGGGACCACGCCGAGGAAGACGGGACCTTCAACCTCGGCCGGGGCACCCTGGACCTCGCCGCGATGCTCCACGCCGTCCGCGCCGCGGGCCTGAAGCTCGTCGTGCGGGCCGGTCCCTTCGGCCTCCCTCAGAGCCCCGGAGGTGGCGTCCCCGAGGCCGTCCTCAGGGACCCCCGCTGCCAGCTCCGCACGCGCCGAGGGAACCCCTGCCTCACCCTCCACGGCGGCGCCCTCGTCCCGCTGCCAGACCCCGCCTCGGAGGCCTACCGCCGCGCCGCCCGGAGCTGGGTCCAGGCCCTCGCCCGGCGCCTCGCGGAGCCCGCTCGCGAGGGCCTCCTCACGCGCTTCATCGTCGGCCACGGACCAGACCCCGGCCTCCACCACGAGCCCTCCGAGGCCAGCCTCGGACAGCACCTCCTGGAGTCCGCCCGCGAGGAGGGGCTCCCGGAGTCGGCCCTGGCGGCCACCGGGAGCCTCCTGGAGCCCCTCCAGGGCGGGGTCACGGTGGCGGCCGCCCCGCCGCCCCACGCGGGCTCCACGGCCCTCTGGAGGGCCTTGCGTGCGGCCCTGGCCCGCGCCCCCTCGCTCCACCTGGACCTGCGCTCCGGGGGACCGGTCTTCGAGCGCCCCACGCTCCCGGCCCACACCGAGGAGGTCGCCCGCCTCGCCCTCGCCGCAGGGGTACGGTCCTACAGCGTGTTTTTGGGCTGCGCGGGCAGCGGGTGGGTCGGAGCGCTCCTCGACGAGGAAGGCTCCCCGAGGCCCCCCGCGGCCCGTTGGAGGGCCCTCAACGCCCTGGCAGCTTCCCTGCCGACAGGTAGGGAGCTGTGTGTGGCTCTCCCACCCAGGCCCGACCGAGACCTCCAGGCGCCCTTCGGGGCTCTCCTGGGGTGGGCGGGGCTGCGGGCGCCGGAGCCGGGCGGGGACCCGGGGAGGGAGGCCGAGGGGGCGCTGTCCCGCAGGGCGCTGCCCTGGCGGCGGGCCCCGGACCCGGAGGCCCCGACGGTGGAGGCGCTGGAGGCCCTCGCGCCGGAGGTGCGCCCCGAGGGGGCGGCGCTCACCCGGGTGGTGGAGGCCTCCGGGGAGCTGTTCCTGGTGGCGCTCAACCGCTCCGAGGGGGCGGCCTCGGTGGGGCCGGGACCTCGCGCGAGGTGGCGCGCCGGGGGGGCGTCGGCGGAGGGCTTCGTGACCCTCGGGCCGGGCGCCGTGGGGGTCTTTTCGCTCGCCTCGGCGGAGGTGTCCGAGTGATCGCCCCGGGGACCCGGATCGAGGGCTTCGACGCGCGGAGCTGGCACCGGCTGGTGACCCTGGTGGCGCCGGGCTTCGCGTCCCAGGCGCCCCACGCGCGCCACACGCGGCGGGGGGAGCCCGGCGGCGCGCTGCTGGTGTTCTTCGACGACGACCGCGCGGTGTGCCTGCACTCCCACCGAGGGGCGCTGCCCACGGACGGCTGGGAGGGACCCTCGGGCCTGGAGGCCTTCGCCAGGCGGTGGGACACGCGCTTCGCGGTGGCGCTCCGGGTCGGGGCCTGGGAGGCCCTCCTGGACCGCGTGGCGGGGCGCATGCTCCCCGGCGACGACGGCTGGACCACGCTCACCCAGGTCCTCGGGGCCGCCCGCGAGCTCGAGGACGAGGGCTCCCTGGCGCTGCTGCCGAAGCTCGGGGCCGGGGTCCCGCTCCCACCGACGGAGGTGCTCCGGAGGGCCTGGGACCTGGTGCTGCCGGACGGCCAGACGGCGGCTCTGGCGCTCTTTGACGACGGCGCCCTGGACACCGCGCTGGTCCTGGTGCGCCGCCGGGGGCGCGTGGAGCAGGTGCTCGGGCCCGAGGCGCTCTTGCGACGGACGGGGCCCCTCGGGGGCGACCCCCGGCGGGATTACCGGGTGATCCACGCCGCGCTGGAGGCGTCGCTGCCGCCCGTGGCCTTCGGGGTGTACGCCTCGACGGAGGTGGTCCGGGCGCTCCTGCGCGGCGAGCCTGGCGACTGGGCCCGGGCCCTCGCGGTGCGGGACGTCCTGGTGCACCCGATGCCGCCGTGGCTGGCGATGACCACCGGGGCCAGCGCCCTGCGCGGCGCGGCGGTGCAGACCCGCAGGCTCCTCGGTGCCCTGGAGGCCAACGAGCTCCTCGGGCCCTTCTCCCGGCAGCTCCGGGGCCTTGCGGACCTGGCCGGGGCGCTGGACGTCCGAGGGCTCCTGGGCTTCGACCCGCTGGGGCTCCTGGCGTCGCTCCTGCGCCGCAGCCGCAGCGAGCCGACGAGGGACGACCCCGGCGAGGGGCCCGACGCGCCGCCCACGCGGTAGCGGCGCTTGTGGGGCCCCGGGGCAGCGCGTAGGGTACGCCACGGTGAGCGCGACGGGACCGAACGCACGACCCACGGTGCAGGTGGAGATCGCCGGGCAGCGCCTGAGGCTCACGGCCCACGCGGACCCCGGCCACCTGGAGCGCCTCGCGGCGCTGGTGAACGAGCGCGTACAGCAGCTCCAGGGGGCCTCCGGGGCACGCCCCCAGGCCTCGGCCACGCTCCTGGCCCTGGTGGCCCTGGACCTGGCCGACGAGCTCCACGCGGCCCGGTGCCTCGCCGAGGAGGCCCGCGCCGAGGCCCGGGCCGCCGTCGCCGCGGCGGAGGCGCGGGCCCGCGACGTGGAGGACACCTGCCGACGCGCGGTGGCCGAGGTGCTCGCGGACATCGACCGCGCGTTGGAGGCGGACCTGGCCCGCCACCAGCAGGACTCCGCGGACGACCCGCCCGACGGGTGACGTCAACCCCGGTGGCCGAAGAGGCCAGTGCCCACCCGGACCATGGTGGCCCCGGCCTCGATGGCCACCTCCAGGTCGTGGGTCATGCCCATGGAGAGCTCCGGCAGCGCCGAGGGGCCGCCGTGGCGCTCGCGCAGCGCCGCGAGCGCGTCAAAGAACGCGCGGGCGCCGCGCGGGTCCTCGGTGTGGGGCGGCAGGGTCATGAGCCCCGAGAGCGTGAGGGAGCCCTCCGCACGCACGGCGTCGAGCACCGCGGGGAGGGCCTCCGGGGCGCACCCGCTGCGCCCCTCGGCGCCGGTGAGGTCCACCTGCACCAGGACCCGCACGGAGCGCCCGGCCTGGGCCACGCGGCGGCCGAGGGCCGCGGCGATGGGGACCGAGTCCACGGCGTGCACCACCGACGCCCAGGCCGCCACGGGCCCGACCTTGTTGCGCTGCAGGTGCCCGACGAAGTGCCACCGCAGCGCGAGGTCCCGCAGGGCCTCGGCCTTGAGGCGCAGCTCCTGGGCGTAGTTCTCGCCGAAGTCCCGCAGCCCCAGCGCGTACGCCGCGCGCACGGCCTCCGCGGGGAAGGTCTTGGACACCGCCACGAGGGTCACGGCCTCGGGCCCGCGGCCCGCGGCGGCGCAGGCCGCGGCGATGCGCGCCCGGACGGCTTCCAGCCGCGCGGGGGTGATCCCCGACGGAGCCCCGCCGGGGTCCGTCAAAGGGGGAAGCCCTCCAGGGCCCCGGTGCGCAGGAGCACCTCCACCACGCGGTGCACCGGCAGCCCCACCACGTTGGCGTAGCTGCCCTCCAGGCGCTCGACGAAGGCCCCGGCGCGGCCCTGCACGGCGTAGCCCCCGGCCTTGTCGGCGCCCTCGCCGGAGGCCACGTAGCGCCGCACCTCGTCGTCGCCGAGGGCCCGGAAGGTGACGGCGGTGGTCTCCGCGTAGGCCGGCGCGTCGAACGCGTCCCCTCCCACGACCACGAAGCCCGTGGTCACCTGGTGCGTGCGCCCGGACAGGAGCCGGAGCATCCGCCGCGCGTCGTCCGGGTCCCGGGGCTTGCCCAGGAGCTCCCCCCCGATGTGGACGATGGTGTCCGCGCAGAGGATCCAGCGACCCTCGCCGTGGCCCTCGCTCCGGCGGTTGACCGTGTACAGCGCCGCGGCGCCCTTCTGCCGCGCGAGCCGCGTGGCCAGGGCGTCCGGCCGCTCCCCGGGGAGCACCGCCTCGTCCACGTCCACCGGGCAGACCTCCACGGGGATGCCCACGGCCCGTAGCAGGTCCCTCCGGCGGGGGGACTGCGAGCCGAGCACCAGCGGGTTCACCTCGGAGATCCGCTCCAGCATCACCGGTAATCGTGCCCCGGATTCCCGTTTCGTCAACACTCGCGCCTCGGCTCCGCCCCGGTCAGGGCACCCGCTGGAGGTCCTGGGCGAAGCGGGAGGTGCTCTCCACGGTCCGGGTCGGGAGGCCCAGCCGGAGCCCCAGGCTCCCGGTGACCTGGGCCCTCTCCAGCCTCCCGTGGGCCAGGTCCAGCACCAGCTCCCCGCGGGCCTCGCCGCCGCCCGTGACCGGAAACGACGCCATCGTGGCGCCTTCGGTGGCCTGGAGCCTCTGGACGAACGAGATCCGGGCCTCCAGGAGCGCCCCCGTGGCGGTGCCCCGCAGGGCCTCCAGGCGCCAGGTGGTCTCCACCGTGAGCGTCAACGAGGCGCCCTCCCCCGGCTGGAGCCTCACCGCGGCCGTGTCCGCCCAGGTGGCGCCCGGGGACACCGGTGCCTCCGGGAGGCGCGGCTGGAGCCCCTGGAGCGCGCCCAGCACCGCGTCCCGGACCGGCTCCTGCGCCTCGGGGACGGCCCACGGCGCCCAGTCCCCGAGGGCCCCTCTGGGGTCCTGGGTGAACTCCACCGCAGCGCCCCCCAGGGCCCGCAGGAGCGCCGGGCGCACCCCGAAGGGGTACCCCCCTCGGAGCTCCAACCGCAGGAGGCGCGCCCTCCGCCGCGCCGCGCCGCCCTCTCCCACGGAGAGCGTCCGGAGCTCCATCACCGCGCGGGCCTCCAGCGCGCCGCGGCGCGCCCCGAGGCGCTGCGTGGTGGTGCACCGAAACCTCTCGCGCTCGCCCGGCGTATACACCAGACGCAGCACCGCGGGACCCACGACCGCCACCACACCCCCGGCCCTGGAGCGACCACGGTGCACCCGTTGCGCCGGGGCACCAAGAGGCACCCCGAGGAGCGCCAGCGCCAACACCAGGGTCCGCGGGTTCACGGCGCCTGTCCACCGGGGGCGCGGTGGTCCCTGCCCACGAGCGCCCCGGGGCCGTCCAGTCCCTGTTGACGGAGCCTCGCGGCGAGCTCCGCGGCGAGCCTCGAAGGGAAGGCCGGGCCGCCGTAGATGAAGCCCGTGTACACCTGCACCAGGGACGCACCCGCCGCCAGGAGTGCCCACACGTCGTCCGCGGTGGACACGCCGCCCACGCCGATGACCGTCAGCGCCCCACGGGCGCGGAGGTAGACCCGGGCCACCAGGGCGCGGGTGCGGTCGCGCAGCGGGGGGCCCGAGAGGCCCCCCTCGCCCAGGGCGCGCACGGCGGCCTCCGGGGTGCGGAGCCCGCCGCGCTGGAGCGTGGTGTTGGCGGCGATGACGCCGTCCACGCCCTCGGCGACGCAGAGGTCCGTGAGGGCGTCCACGGCCTCGTCGTCGAGGTCCGGGGCGACCTTGACCAGGAGGGGCCTCGGCGCCGCGCAGGCCCCGCGCACGGCGCGCACGATGGGCGCCAGGAGCTCGGCGTGCTGGAGGGCGCGGAGCCCCGGGGTGTTCGGGGACGACACGTTGACCACCAGGTACTGCGCGTACGGCGAGAGCCTCTCGGCGCTGTAGGCGTAGTCGTCCGCGGCGACGTCCAGGGGCGTGACGCGGCTCTTGCCGAGGTTCACGCCGAGGACCACGGACTCCGGGGCGTGGGAGGCCAGGGCCCTGGCGGCGCCGTCGGCGCCGATATTGTTGAAGCCCATGCGGTTGACCAGGGCGCGGTCCATCCCGAGGCGGAAGAGCCTCGGGCGGGGGTTGCCCTGCTGCGCGTAGCGCGTGATGGTGCCGACCTCCACGGCGCCGAAGCCCAGGGCCCCGAGGGCGTTGTACATGGCGCAGTGCTTGTCGAAGCCCGCGGCGAGGCCGAGGGGGCTCGGGAAGGTGAGCCCGAGGCAGCGGGTCTCCAGCACCGGGTCCGGGGGCCCGAGGGAGGCCCGCAGGAGGCGCCGGAGACCGCTGTGACGGTGCGCGAGGCGCAGGCCCGCCGCCGCGAGGGCGTGGGCGGTCTCCGGGGGCAGCGCGAAGAGCGCCGGGCGGGCCAGGCCGTAGAGCACGCCCGCGGTGTAGCACCTCCGAGGCGCCCCGATGGAGCTTTTTATCGCGCGCAGTCCAGGGCCCGCAGCCGCGGCCCCTGGGGGCCCGTGACGGCCACCACGAAGCCCCGGGCGGTGGGCCTCACGCTCCCCTCGCTGCATGCGAGGCCCTCCTCGTGGCGGTCCGCGAGCACCTGCCGCCGGGCGACGTCCACCACGGCGAGGTCGCACCCGGCGCCCGCGGCGGGGGAGCGCAGGGCGAGCACCCGGTCACCGGACACGGCCACGGCGCGCACGTCCCGGGCGGCGATGTTCGTGGTGAAGCCGTGCCCTCCGCGCAGCGGGTCCACCTTGAGGAGCATGGCCTCCTCGGGCACGGCGGCGCCGTTCTCGCCGCTGGCCCAGACCCTCACGCACCCGCTGCGGGGACACGCCGCGAGCTCGCCGTGGCCGTCCGCGAGGCGCTCGCCCTCCCCGTCGAAGAGCCACCACTGCGGGAGCCCCGAGGTGACGTTCAGGCCCTGGAGCACGACCCTGCCGAAGTCCCAGCGCGCCGAGAGCTGGGAGAGCCTCGCGGGCCCCTGAGATTCCGCGAGGCCCTGGACGCGTCGCCGGACCTCGCCGTTGGGACCGAGGAAGAGCGCGTGGCCCTCGGCGCCATCGACGGCGTCGCAGCGGGACAGCCAGGTGACCACGGCGCCCTCGGCCAGCTCCGTCAGGCGCACGAGGCACGCGCCCGGGGGAAGGAGCCCCCGCAGGGGCCTCGGGGCCTCCAGCGTGCGGTCGCGCCACTCCAGGCCCGCGCGGTGGTGGAGGAGGAAGCCTGCGCCGGTCCACGCGAGCCGCGGGAAGGGCTCCGCGGAGGAGCTGGTGTACACCGCCCCGGCGTGCTCGCCGTCGCTCCACCGCCAGGCGACCTCCTGGGCCCTGGGGGGCAGGCTGGGGTCCTCGCCGTCGCCCACCCAGCGCAGGAGGAGCACCCTCCGGGGCCCTCGCGTGACCGCCACCACGCCGGCGCCGGAGCCCCCGAGGGAGCCCGGGAGGTCCTCGATGGAGCACCGCGCGGCCTCGGAGGGCCGTCGCTCGTCCCCTGGCGGGGTGTTGTCCCCGCCGTCACCGCGGGAGCTCGAGCAGCCCAGGGAGAGCACCGCCGCAAGCGACCACCATCGCATGGGGGAACCCTACAACGCCCGAGGGCCCCCGTCGAAGGGCGCGCTCACACGTCGAGAATCTTGCCCGGGTTCAGGGTGTTCCTCGGGTCCAGGGCGCGCTTGACGGCCCTCAGGAGCGAGAGCTCCTCGGGGCTCCGGGAGAAGTGCAGGTGGGGCTTCTTCAAGAGCCCCACGCCGTGCTCCGCGGAGATGCTCCCCCGCCAGGCGCTCACCAGGGCGAAGAGCTCCCGGTCCACGGCGTGGGTGCGCGCGAGGAAGTCCTCCCGCGGGAGGCCCTCGGGCTTCATCACGTTGATGTGCAGGTTGCCGTCCCCGACGTGGCCGAAGAGGCACAGCTCCCAGCCCGGGTAGGCCCCCGAGAGGAGCCCCTCCAGCGCGGCGCAGAAGCCCTCCAGCGCGGCGATGGGGAGCGCCACGTCGTTCTTGTGCGGGAGCCCCGTGGCGGCCAGGCTCTCGCTGATGGACTCCCGCAGGGCCCAGAGCTGCGCCGCCTGGGAGCCGTCCCGGGCGACGGTGCCGTCGCTCGCGAGGCCACGCTCCAGGAGCTCCGCCGCCCAGCGCTCGACGGCGTCCCGGTCGGGCTCCTCGAGCTCCAGGAGCACATAGCACGGCGACGCCTCCCCGAGCGGGGCGCGCAGCCCCCGGTGGCGCTGCACCCGCGCGAGGCACCGGTCGGTGAAGAACTCAAACGCCGCCAGGGTGAAGGGCGCCTCCCGGGCCGCGCGCAGGAGCCCTAGCACCGCGGGGACGCCAGAGGCCGCCAGGAGCAGCACCTGCGACGCCCGGGGGAGCCTCGCGAGCTTGAGCGTGGCCTCGGTGATCACCCCGAGGGTGCCCTCGCTGCCGATGAAGAGCTGCCGGAGGTCGAGCCCGGTGTTGTTCTTCTCCAGGGCGCCGTTGAGCTCCAGCACGGCCCCCTGGGCGGTCACCACCTGGAGCCCCAGGACCCAGCTCCGGGTGAGCCCGTAGCGCACCACCCGCACGCCCCCGGCGTTGGTGGCGATGTTCCCCCCGACCTGGCTGGAGCCCTTGGAGGCGAAGTCCACCGGCCAGGTGAGCCCGTGCGCCGCGCAGTGCTGGTGCACCGCCTCGGTGACCGCCCCGGCCTGCACCCGGCACGTCTCCCCGAGGACGTCCACCGGATCCATCCGTCGCATCCGCGAGAGCGAGAGCACCACCTCGCCGTCGACCGCCAGGGCCCCGCCCGCAAGGCCCGTGCGCCCGCCGCTCGGTACCACGGCCACCCCGCTGCGGTCGCACAGCGCGAGGAACAGCGACACCTCCTCGGTGGACCTCGGGAGCGCCACCGCCGAGGCCCTGGGCTCCCGCACCCGCGTGGCGTCCCGCCCGTAGAACGCCCGCTCCTCCGGGTCCAGCGTCAGGAAGTCCTCGGGGAAGCCCTCGGAGACGGCGCGCAGGAAGCCCTCGGGCAGCGTCGGTTCCATGGACCCGCACTACCGAAGCCACCGCGCCCGCGCAAGCGCCCGGGGCGCCACGTCCAGCGCCAGGACCACGCTCCAGCCCACGTACCAGCGCACCCCCTCGGCCCACACGGGACCGGCGTCCACGGAGAAGAGCCCGCTCCTGCCCCCCGCGTCGCGCCAGCCCACCGCCAGCGCGAGGCTCACCGTCAGCGCCCCCTCCGAGGAGTATAACCACTGCCCGCGAAGCTCCCACCGGGCCACGGGCCCCGCCCGGCGGAATCCTCGGGGAATCAACCACACGCCCACACGCGCGCCTACATTCACCCACCCAAGTTGTACCATGGCATAGGGGGTGGAGGAGGGGCGCAGGAGCCCCAGGCCGTAGCCCACGGTGACGGCGCTGTTCAGGCTCTGCGAGGGGGCCTCCACGCTCCTGCGGAGGCGAAGGAGCTCCAGGTCCGCGAGGCGCACGGTCTGGGCGGAGGCCGCGGCGGGGGCGGCCGCGGTGGGGGCGGCGACGAGGAGGAACGGGAGGAGCGCCCGGAGGGGGCTCAATTCGCGACGGTGCCGCCGGGCTGGGGGGCGTCCCCGGGGGCGAGGACGGGGGACTCCAGGGCGTTCAGGAGCACGTCGTCCATCTTGGAGCAGGTGATGAACTCCAGGGTGTCCCGGATCTCCTGCGGGACCTCCTCGAGGTCCGGCTTGTTGCGCTCCGGCAGGAGGATGCGCTTGATGCCCGCGCGGTGGGCCGCCAGGACCTTCTCCTTGATGCCGCCCACCGGGAGGACCCTCCCGCGGAGGGTGATCTCGCCGGTCATGGCCACGTCGTGCCGGACGCGCACCCCCTTGAGCATGGAAACGAGGGAGGTGAACATGGTCACGCCCGCGCTGGGGCCGTCCTTGGGCATGGCGCCCGCGGGGATGTGGATGTGAATGTCGCTCTTCTCCAGGAAGTCCTCGGAGAGGCCAAAGACCTTGGCCTTGGCCCTCACGTACGAGAGCGCCGCCTGGGCGCTCTCCTTCATCACGTCCCCGAGCTGGCCGGTGAGCTGGAGCTTGCCGGTGCCGTGCATGCGCGTGGCCTCGATGAACAGGATCTCGCCGCCCACGGGCGTCCAGGCGAGGCCCGTGGCCACGCCGGTCTCGTCCGTGCGCTCGGCCACCTCGGAGGTGAACTTCTCGGCGCCCAGGTACGGGCGCACGTCGTCGGGGATATCGATCTTGTAGGGCCCCGCGGCGCCCTCGGCGATCTTCACGGCCACGCCGCGGATCACGCTGGCCAGCGTGCGCTCCATGTTCCGCACGCCCGCCTCGCGGGTGTAGTGGTCGATCACCTCCTCCACGGCGGTGTCGGTGATGTCGAGCTGGGCGGCCTTGATCCCGTGCTCCTCGAGCTGCTTGGGCAGGAGGTGCTGCCGGGCGATGGCCTTCTTCTCGTTGCGGGTGTAGCCCGGGATCTCCAGGATCTCCATGCGGTCCCGCAGCGGCGGCGGGATCGGGTCGGAGATGTTCGCCGTGGCCACGAACATCACGTGCGACAGGTCGTACGGGATCTCCAGGTAGTGGTCGCTGAAGGTGTTGTTCTGCTCGGGGTCGAGCACCTCCAACAGCGCCGCGGCGGGGTCCCCGCGGAAGTCGTGGCCGATCTTGTCCACCTCGTCCAGCATGAACACCGGGTTCACCGTGGCGGCCTTCTTCATCCCCTGGATCACCTGCCCGGGGAGCGCGCCCACGTAGGTCCTGCGGTGCCCCCGGATGGCCGCCTCGTCATGGACGCCGCCCAGGGAGATCCGCACGAACTTGCGCCCGAGCGCCCGGGCGATGCTCCGCCCGAGGGAGGTCTTGCCCACGCCGGGCGGCCCGAGGAGGCACAGGATGGGCCCCTTCTTGTCGCTCTTGAGCTTGCGCACGGCCAGGTACTCAAGAATGCGCTTCTTGACCTTCTCCAGGCCGTAGTGGTCGTCATCCAGCACCTGGCGCACCTTGGCGATTTCAAGGTTGTCCGGCGTGCTCTGGGTCCAGGGCAGGTCCAGGATCCAGTCGAGGTAGGTGCGCACCACGGTGTACTCCGCGCTGCCCACCTGCATGCTCCGCAGGCGCCGGAGCTGCTTGCGCGACACCTGCTCGGCCTCGTTCGGCAGGTTGGCCTTGGCAATGCGCTCCTCCAGGCCGTCCAGGTCCCCCTGGTCGCCCTCGTCCTCGCCGAGCTCTTCCTTGATGGCCTTGAGCTGCTGGCGCAGCACGTACTCCCGCTGGTTCTTGCCCATCTCCTCCTTGATCTGCGAGTTGATCCGCTCGCGCATCTTGAGGATCTCGAGCTGCCGGGTGAGGAGCTTCAGCACCTGCCGGATGCGGTCCTTGACGTCCGCCGTGGCCATGAGCTGGGCCTTCTCGTCCACCGGGGCGTCCAGGTTGGCCGCCACCAGGTCCGCCAGGCTCCCGGGCTCTTGAATGCTGTCAATCAACGACTGGGCCTCCCGGGGCAGCTCCGGCATGAGCTGGATCACCTGCTTGGCCACGTCCCGGAGGCTCATCGCCAGGGCCTCGGCCTCCACGTCGTCAGGGATGGGAACGTCCTCGATGCGGCGCACCTTGGCGCGCAAATACGGCGCCCCCTGGGCGATGCCGTCCAGCCGGATGCGCGTGAGCCCCTGGAGGATCAGCGAGTAGTTCCCCGTGGAGTGCTTCAGGCTCTTGAGCACCCGCGCCGCCGCCCCGACGGGGTACAGGTCGTTCTCCCCGGGGTCATCCACGTTGGGGTCCCGCTGCGCAAAAATCGCGATCACCGGCTGCGAGAGGTTCTCCAGGTCCTCCACCAGCGCGACGGATTTCTCCCGCCCCACGTCAAAGGGCGCCACGGCGCCCGGGAAGAGCACCGCGTTCCGGATCGGTAGCACCGGAAGCTCGTCCCCGAATTTCAGGTCGTTCTCATCGGGGGTCTGGGCGCCCCGCTTGCGCTCCGCCATGGATCACCTCAAAGGCACAGGTCCGTCCCGGCCTCGCGGGCGAACATAGACACACCGACCCCCGCCGCGCAACGGCGCCGCGACCTGGCACGCCCGGTGGCCGTTTGCCCGGAGGGACCCGAAGGGGTACGGTGCCTCCATGCGCACGGTGCCGCTAGGCCCCTGGATGGATGTCCTTTGGCATGTCCCCGCCCTCCTCGGGGTGCTGGTCGCCCTGGGCCTCTGCCTCGCCGTCGCAAGGTCCCTCTACCTGGATGCCCTGCCCCACCGGGCCCAGAACCTTCGCTACCGGATCCTCGGCTGGAGCGCCACCGTTGGCGCCCTCGTGTGCGCCCTGGTCTGGCCCGGCCTCCACCACGTGCAGGCCATCCGGGTGGGCCCCGATGGATCGTGGAAGTTGTTGAATTCACTGGGTATTTCCCTGGCCGAGGTGCACCCCTGGGAGCTCCGCCGGGTGGAGGCCGAGGACCTCGGAGGGCGGAGGCTCGGGCGCGGGCGCCTGGTGGTGAGGCTCCGAGACGGGCGGACGTTCCGCTCGGTGCGGGTCCCCGGGCGGCAGTTCGAACGCGCGAGGGCGCTCCTCGGATACACCGAAGCGATGGTGCTCTCCCGGCCGCTGGCGTCGGAGATCCCGGGGCATGTGTTCACGACCCACGGGCCGGTGCTCGCGGCGTCGGGGCCCTGAGCAGGGCGGAGCGCAGGGGGGTGGCCAGGACGCGCAAGGAACGGCCGAGGCCCCGCGATGGCTGGGCGGAGCTTCTCTATCCGGGCCGTCAGCTCGGGCTCCGGCTGGACCTCCAGGAGCTCCCGGAGCGCGTGCTCCACGCGGTGAGGGCCTACCGCTCCTGGGAGGGGCTCTCACACTGGGGGGCGCTCCAACAGAGCTTCCAGCATGCGGGCTACCTGGACCGGGTGCGCTGGACCCTCAACGAACACCTGGAGAGGCTCGGGGTCCCCGAGGCCCGTCGGAATAACACGGCCCTGCGCCAGGCCGCGGGCCAGGAGCTCGAGGCCCTCACCAGGCTCCAGATCGTGATCTACAACCCCGACGGCACGCAGCGCCTCACGGGCCCCGCGGTGGCGGTGCTCCTGCGGGGCGAGAGGGTGCGGGACCAGGTCTCCACGCTGGAGGCCATGGACCTGATCCCCCACCCCATCTTCCGCGAGGGCCTCCTGCGCGCCGACGGCACCCTGGCGAAGCTCTGGGCCCCGGCGGAGCCCCTGGTGCTGCACCTGGACCCCCGCCGCTCGGGCCACGCCCTCGCCCTGGGGCTGGTGCTGCCCATCCACTGGGCCTGGGCCGAGGCCTCGGGGCTCCAGGCCGTGAGCCTCACCGGCGCCAGACTCCTTGAGGCCGCGGGCATCGAGGTCCCCCGGAGGAGCCCCGAGAGGGTGTGGGACACGCTCCGCCGGGCCCTGGAGGTGCTTGCCTCCCGCGAGGCCCTGGGGCCCTATGGGTGGCACCATGAGGGGCCCGCCTGGAGCCTCCTGGGGCGTTGTACCCTGGCCTCCCCGCGCGCAAACCGTGCGCTCGCCCTCGCGGAAGTAGAGGGCGTACCGATCGAGCTCTGAAGAGTCTTTACAGGCGTTGCAGGGTGACGCGGCCTCGATCGAGGAAGATCCGGACGTGGAGATCCTCGCCCCAGCCGGTGTCAAACACGAGGGCCTGGGCCCGGCGGTCCGCGAGGGGGTCCGCGGCGCGGCTGGCGGCGCAGCGCCAGCGTCCCGGGCGCAGGCCCAGGGAGGCGTCGGACACGCGGAGGCCCCAGGTGTGGCGGTAGGTTCCGCGGGCCGGCACGAGCTGACGGAACTCCGCCCGGGCCGCCCCGGCCTCACCGCCGGAGGCCCTGCAAGCGACAAAGAGGATCCCCGGGGAGCGGTTGTCCAGGACCCACACGGTGGGGTTTGAGCCCCGGGCGGCGGGGGAGAGGGCGACGAGGGCGGCGAGGGCGATCCCGGTGCGCATGGCCCATCCAGTGTGGGCGACCGCTGGCGCGCCGCGCAAGACCGGTCGGGAGCCCCTCCGAGCCGTCGGGCCGCCGCCGCGGGAAGGAACTCCGCGTGGTACGGGTAGAGGTGAAGCACATGGAACCGAGAGACCCGCTCGCGGCCTTGGTGACAGCGATCCCGGGCCTCCTCCCGAGGCTCGGGGCGCCGCGAATCGTGGCCAGGGTGTACGCGCTCCTGGCGCTCCTGCCGCTCGCGGCGGTGCTGGGTTGGGGCTTTCGCGGGTGGGTGCTCGGCCCGCTGGTGGTGCTCTGGTGCATCACCGCGGAGTACGTCGCCCGGACGCCGAGGGGCGCGAGCCTTGGGTGGAGGCTGCTGGCAGCGGGGGCTGGGCTCCCCATGGTGGGCCTCTGCGTGGCCGCGGCGGTGATCGTCGTGGGCCGCAAGGAAGTGGCGGGGCTCTCGCTGCTCTTCGTGGGTCCCCTGCTGGTGGTGCCCGTGGTGCTCCTCCAGCTCCCGCTGTGGGCGTTGGTGGAGCATGCCCACGCGCTGGAGCGCAGCGAGCGCCTGGACGCGGCGCTCACCTACCACGCCCGGGGTCTCCGGGTGCTGGCGGTGGTGTCTTCGCTCTCCAGCGTCTTCGCGGACGAGGCGGTGCTGCCGTTGACGGCGGGCCTCGCGGTGCTCGCAACGCTCGGCTCTGCCGCGCTCTGGGCGCTCGACCGTCGGCGAGCGAGGTGGCTCGGAGAGGTCGCCTCCGGGCACGTCCCGGGCTGGACCCTGGCGGAACCCACGGACCTGGTGGCGGGCCCCACCGCACCGCCGATGGACCTCGGGGCCGAGGTCCCGTCGAGGGTGCTGGTCTCGCTCCCGGGAGCGACCGCCGCCGCGGCCTTCCGCGGCGCCGAAGGGCCGACGCCGGTGGCGCGCCTCGGACCACGGCTCTGCCCCACGGAGCGGGCGCGCCTGGCGCTCTGGTGCGTGGCCCTGACGCTCGTTGGGGCGGGCGTCGCCACGCTGAACCACGGGTGGTTGGAGGTCCTCGGCTACTCGCGCATTGGCGTGGTGGACCGTCCCATCCCCGGGGCGCTCCGCGGGCGGTTCCATGGTGATTCGCTGGAGCGTCGGTGGGGAGTCCCGGTGCCCGGCGTGCGGATTTTCGAGGTGACCATCTACGGCGACAACCCCTCGGCGGTGGTGGCGCTCGATGACGACGACCATGTCCTGGAGATCACCGAGGTGATGTACCGGGCGCGCGCGAGGTCCGTGCGCGATCAGGTGCTGGTGAGGCTCCAGATGACGCGCCGGTGGTGGCCCGCCAGGGTGCTCGCCGAGCGCGACGGGAGGCGCTCCCCGTGGCGCGAGGGGTCCGAGCTCCACGCCTGGGTGGGGACCGACACCGAGGGCCTGCAGCACCTGGCGCTTCGGCCAGACACCGGCGAGATCATCGTCCTGGACCCGCATTTCGATGCGCCGCTCCGTCGTTGAGGCGTCGCGCGGGCCGAGGGGCGCGGTGCTAGACTCTCGAACACCGATGGCCCTCTCGCGCGCGCCCTGGGTGTCCCTCCTCCCGGATCGAAGCGACCAACCGCGATGGCTGGCGCGGGGCGTCGCGTGGTTCATGCTCCTCGGGTTCTTCCTCGTCGGGTTTCGGCCCGCGGACGCGGTCCACTTCGGCGTGGTCTTCTGGTGGCTGGTCGCGACGGAGGTGGCGCTGCGATCGCCGCCCGGTGGCAACGTCGGCTGGCGCGTCGGGGGCGTCGCCGTGCTCTGTCTCTCGACGCTCCTGCCCTTCCTCCTGGCGGGGCCGTCGATGCCCGTACCGGCTTGGATTCTGTGCGTCGCGCCGGGGTCGCTTTCGGCGCTGCTGCTGGTCCTGCAGCCGCTCGTGCGGCTCTCGGTCCACGCCGAGGAGCGCGCTGCGGCCGCGCGCCTCGACGCGGGCGCCTGGCAGCTCGCGAGGGGGCTGCGCCTCGCGGTCCTCGTCCTCTCTGCGCTGGCCTTCGTGTTCCGGATGGGGCACCTCCTCGCGATGACGGCGCTCGCGGTCTCTGCGCTCGGCGCCCTCGTCGGGTTGGATCGACACCGCCGCTGGTGGCTGGAGCGCGTGGCCCGGGGGGAGGTCCCGGGGTGGTCCCTCGTCCCCCCGGCGGAGCACCCCGAGGCGACCGCGGCGCCCTTCCTCGACGATTGCACCCACGGCCCGCTGAGGCTCCTGGTGAGGCACCCCGCGGACGCCCACCAGGGGGTCTTTCGTCGCTCCGGGGCCGCGGAGGTCGTGGCCGTCGTCGGGGAGCGCCGCGGGGCTCCGGAGCGCCTCCGGCTCCTCTTCTGGAGCCTCGGGTTCTTCGCCGCCCAGGCGGTTTTCGTCCTCTGATTCCGGTGGGACGCCTTCGGGAGGCTGGTCTTCGCGCCGTTCCCGCGGGTCCTTGAGTAGCCTCCCGGTGGGGGGCTTCTCGCCAGGGCGCTCTTCTGGCACCCTCCGGGCGCTCAGGGAGGCGATATCATGGCTCACGACACCATCCCCTCAAGGCTCCTGGCCCAGGCGAAGAACCGCCCCGAGGCCCCTGCATACTGCGTCTGGGAGGGCGACGGCTGGAAGCCCACCAGTTGGAAGGACTACGTCGCCGAGGTCCGCAAGGTGGCCCGCGCGCTGATCTCCCTGGGCGTCGGCCCGGGCGGCGCCGTGGCGATCCTCGGCACCAACCGCCCGGAGTGGGTGCTCGCGGACCTCGGGGCCATGTGCGTAGGCGCTGTACCCGCCGGGGTCTACACTACCTGCTCGCCGGAGGAGGTGCGGTACATCGTCCACCACGCGGGCTGCGCCGTGGTGGTCCTGGAGACCAACGCCCACTGGGAGAAGGTCAAGAGCCAGCGCGACCAGCTCCCGGACCTGAAGAAGGTCGTGCTCATGAAGGGCGCTGCGGCCGTGGACGACCCCCTGGTCGTCACCTGGGAGGCCTTCCTGGCCCTGGCCGAGGGCGTCGAGGACAAGGTCGTGGACGAGCGCATCGCCGCCCTGGAGCCCGGGGGCCTGGCTACCTTGATCTACACCTCCGGCACCACCGGCCCCCCCAAGGGGGTGATGCTCTCCCACCGGAACCTCTCCTGGACCGCGGACAATGCCCGGGAGATCACCGGCCTCGGAGAGGACGACGTGTCCCTGTCGTACCTCCCGCTGTCGCACATCGCCGAGCAGATGTTCACGGTGCATGGGCCGGTGTCGGGCGGCGTGTGCGTGCACTTCTGCCGGGGCCTGGAGAAGTTCCCGGAGGACCTGAAGAGCACGCAGCCCACGGTGTTCTTCGGCGTCCCGAGGATCTGGGAGAAGTTCCACGCGGGCGTCTCGGCCAAGCTCTCGGCGGCCACGGGGATCAAGCGCTTCATGGCCGACTGGGCCCAGGGCGTGGGTCGCCGGGTGCACGCCCTCAAGGCCCGCGGGGAGCCTCTGCCGGGCTTCCTGGCGTGGCAGTACGGCCTGGCGACGAAGCTGGTGTTCTCCAAGGTGAAGACCGCCCTGGGGCTGGGGCGGGCTCGGATGTGCGTCTCCGGCGCGGCCCCCGTGGCGCGCGAGGTGCTGGAGTTCTTCACCGGCCTCGACGTGGCCATCTACGAGGTCTACGGCCAGAGCGAGGACACGGGCCCCACGAGCTTCAACCGCCCGGGGAAGACCAGGCTCGGCACCGTGGGGCAGCCCATCCCCGGGATCGAGGTGAAGCTCGGCCCTGACGAGGAGATCCTGGTCAAGGGCCCCAACGTGTTCCTCGGGTACTACAAAGACCCCGAGGCCACGGCCGCCACGGTGAAGGACGGATGGCTCCACTCCGGGGACCTCGGCAGCTTTGACAGCGACAACTTCCTGTCCATCACCGGCCGCAAGAAGGACATCCTGATCACCTCCGGCGGCAAGAACATCACCCCCAAGAACATCGAGGGCGCGGTGAAGAACCACCCGCTGGTGTCCGAGGCGGTGCTCATCGGGGACCGCAGGAACTACCTCACCATGCTCATCACCCTGGACCCGGAGGCCGCCGAGCGCTTCCTCAAGGAGCGCGGCGAGAGCGCCCCGGCGCACGAGAGCAAGGCCGTCCGGGAGACCCTGGACAAGGCCCTGGAGGAGGTCAACCGCACCCTCGCCCGGGTGGAGACCGTGAAGAAATTCACGGTGCTCCCGCGGCCCTTCACCATCGAGCACGGGGAGCTCACCCCCACGCTCAAGGTCAAGCGCAACGTCGTGAACCGCGTCTGGTCCGCGGAGATCGAGAAGATGTACGCCGACCAGGCGTAGCGCCCTCCGGGGGCGTCGTGCGAAGGTACGGGGGCCCCCCGGAGGCCCCCATGCGCGCCCGCTTCACGCTCCTTGCCGTCCCCACGATCCTCGCCCTCGGCTGCGGAGACAGCCCCGCCGCGCCAGACACCGGCACCGCCGACACCGCCGTCGAGGACACCGAAGCCCCGCAGGACACCAGCGTCTCCAAGGACTCCGGAGCTCCCCAGGACGCCCCCGCGGACGCCACCGCGGACAGCGCCACGGTCCCGGACCTGCCCCCCACGGAGGACGCACCTCCCCCTACAGACACCTTCATTTCCATGGACGCACCTACACCCGACGGACCGGGCGTGGACGCTCCCTCGCCGGACGTGGCTCCTCTGGATACGGGGCGGGACACTGCGGCGGAGGCGAGCACCTGCGGGGCGGCGGGGCAGCCGTGCTGCGCGCGGGGGATGTGCTCCGTCGGCGCGGAGTGCAACCCGTCGAGCAACGTGTGCCGCAGCTGCGGCTCCGCCGGGGAGCGCTGCTGCGAGCGGGTGATGCCTCGTTGCGGGGCGGCGATGGTGTGCACCCCGGCCGGCACCTGCGCGCCCTGCGGCACCCCGGGGCAGCCCTGCTGCGCGGGGATGTGCGGCGCCGGGGCGGTGTGCTTCGGCGAGACGTGCCTGGCCTGCGGGATGCCCGGCCAGGCGTGCTGCGCCGGTCGGATGTGCGCGGCGGGCACCACCTGCGGCCCGTCGGGGCTGTGCCAGCCCTGCGGGGGCCCGGGGCTGCCGTGCTGCGGGGCCACGTGCATGGGCGCCCTGGTGTGCCGCGCCGGGACCTGCCAGGCCACCACCTGCGGCGCCCTCGGGCAGGGCTGCTGCTTCGGGCGGCTCTGCAACACCGAGGGCCTCACCTGCGGCGCCGCGGGCACCTGCGTGGTCTGCGGGGCGCCGTCCCAAGCGTGCTGCGAGGGCGAGCGCTGCAACCCCGGGGGCGTCTGCCGCGGGGGCTCCTGCGCGCGCTGCGGGGCCGCCGCGGAGGCCTGCTGCGAGGGCCGCGTGTGCAACGCGGGCCTGGTGTGCGTCGCGCCCCTCGGGGCGATGTCCGCCTGCCAGGTGTGCGGCGCGGCGACGCAGCCGTGCTGCTTCGGGGACCGCTGCAACGCGGGCCTGCGATGCCGGAGCGGAACCTGCGGCGCGGGGTAGCGCCGTGCTCGCCTCACCGCCCGGCGCGCTGGTAGCGGCCCGGGGCCAGCACCCCTCCGGGGTCCAGGGCGGCCTTGAGCCGCGCGAGCACCGAGTCGTAGTCGTCGGAGGCCGCGGGCAGCGCCCCGGGGGCGTCCACCGCGAGCCTGAAGGGCAGCGCCCCGAGCGTCGCAAGAGACGCCTGGAGCGCCTCCTGGGCGTAGAGGGCCTGGGCCTCGGCGCCCGGCGCGTCGCGGTCAAAGAGCACCAGCGCCACCAGGTGCGCGGCCCGCTCCTGCGGGGTCACCACCGCCAGCATGGGCTCGAAGCCGTACGCCAGGAGCGTCTCTTCGGCCACGGAGACCAGCAGCCCCACGGCCTCGCCGGTCAGGGGCGCCGCGGCGCAGACCCAGCGCACGCCGCAGCGCGCCCGGGCGGGGTCCAGGCCCTCCTCGGGGGGCTCGCCCGGGGCCCGCCACCACGCGCTCCGGAGGCTCTCCTCGTGCGGCGCTCCCGTTAGGAAGAGCCCCGCCGGGTCGCCCTCGGCGCGGACCACGGTCAGCGTGTCCACCGCGGGACCCAGCACGCTCCTGGCGTGTGCCTCCAGCGCCGCCGCCACGGCCTCGGACTGGGCGTAGAGCCCGGCAGTGCCCTCCCACCGGGGGACGGGGCCGACCCAGGCCCGGAGGGCCTCGCGCGTCAACGGCGTCGTGGCGTCGCCGCGGTGCCGCGGGAAGCGGGCCCGGGTGCTCACCGCCCGGTAGTCGTTCCAGAGCGCGCAGGAGCCCCGGAGGGTGCCGTCCAGCCGCAGGGCGCGCACGGCTTCCACCGCGGCGGGCAGCGCCCGCTCCTCCGCGAGGGTGAAGCGCAGGACGCGCAGGGCGCGAGGCTTCGGGGCCAGCCACACGGTCCCGGCGGTGCACACGGCGAGGTTGCCCTGCGAGAGGAGCCCGTCCAGGGCCGGGCCCACGCCCCAGCGGTGGACCGCCCCGAGGGGAGTGCCTTGAAAGCGCGCAAAGCCCGTGTGGACAAGCTCTCCCGTCGCGAGTACCGCCTCGAAGCCGCAGCCGTGGAGCGCCCGATCGGCGTAGGGACCGGCGCCGTCCCCGCGGTCCAGGAGGTTCCCCAGCACGCTGGCGTCGGGCGATGAGCCCGTGACGTTCAAGAAGAACCCCGGGGCCTCGGCCTCCAGGAGCGCGCGCAGCGCGCGGAAGGTGACCCCCGGCTCCACGGTGACGGTGCCCAGGGATGGGTCCAGGGCGCGCACCCGGTCCAGGGCCGAGAGGTCCAGGAGCACGCAGCCCGGGGTGGGAGGCGTCCGCGTCCCGAGGCCCCAGTTGCACCCGCGGCTGGACGGGTAGAGGGCCACCCGGTACGCCGTGGCCACGCGCATGCACGCCCGCACCTCCTCCGTGGAGCGGGGACGCAGCGCCGCGGGGACCGTGACGACCCGCGCCACGGTGTCCGCCAGGAGCGCCCCCAGGGCGTCCCGGTCCGTGGTGACGGAACCTGATCCCAGGCACCGGGTCCAGGCCTCCAGGGCCCCCGGGAGGTCGCTTTCGGCCCCTGCGCTCACGGGCGTGATGGTACCTTCACCGGCCGGTCGTGATGGTGCCCCAGGCGACAAATACTCAGGACCCCGAGGCCGAGAGGGCCCTCCTGGGGGCAGTCCTCCTGGACCCTGAGGTGCTGCCCCGGTGCAGCGCGCTGGTGGGCTCGGAGGACTTCCACGACCCTCGCAACGGGCTCCTCTGGGAGGCCATGCTCGCCCTCCACCAGCGCACCGTGGCGCTGGACATCCACACGCTGACCCAGGAGCTCCGGGCGCGCGAGAGGCTCCATACGGTGGGCGGCCCCCAGGGCTTGGCGGAGCTCACCGACGCCGTGTCCACGGCCGCGCACTGCGAGGCCCACGCGCGGATCGTGCGAGACCTGGCGCGCTCCCGGCGCGCCGCCCAGGCCTTTCAAGACGCCACCCGGAGGCTCGAAGGGGGCGCACCCCTGGAGGCCGTCCGGAGCGAGGTGGACGAGCGGCTCCGGACCTCCCAGGACCCGGCCACCGGGGGGCTCGTAGCCCAGGACCTGGACGACCTCTTCACGTCGGTCATGGACAGGCTGGAGGGCCGTGAGAAGCCTCTCCCCACGCCCTGGACCTCGGTGGACGCGGTGCTAGGCGAGGGGCTGTGGCCCGGGCTCTACGTGCTGGTCGGGGGCACCGGCGCGGGCAAGACCCAGTGGGCCGTGCAGCTCGCCGTCCACGCCGCCCGCGCGGGCCAGAGGGTGCTCTACCTGGCCCTGGAGCTCTCGCGCCGGGACCTCGCGGCCCGGGTGGTGGGGGACCTGTCGGGCGTACCCTGGAGCAGGTTTCTGCGCGCTCAGGTGACCGCCGACGAGCTCTCACAGGTGATGCACGCCGCCCGCGAGGTCGAGGGCCTCCCCCTCCACACGGAGTGCGCCCCGCCTTACGGCTACGGCGCCGACGCGCTGGCTTCGAGGGCCTGGGCCCTGCGGCCAAAGCTTGTGGTGCTGGACTATCTCCAGCTCTGCGCCGGCCGGGGGCGAGAGGAGCCGAGGGTGACCGTCGGGCGCGTGGCCTACGTGGCCCGGGCCATCGCAAGGGACCTCGGGGCCGTGGTGCTGGTCTTGTCCTCCACGGCGAGGGCCAACTACGCGGGGCTCGTCAACGACCCCTCCCGGGACCCCGCGGACCTGGTGGGCCTCGGCAAGGAGTCCGGCGAGATCGAGTACGCCGCGGACGGCGTGCTGGTGCTGGCCCGGACCGCCGAGAGGCCCGACGCCAGGGTGCTTGTGGTGGCCAAGAACCGCCACGGCCCCGTCGGGCGCGCGGAGCTCACCTGGAGCGGCACGACCTTCACGATGCCCGCGGACGACGGACCCCCAGTGGACGACCCCTCGGAGCCGGACTGGGCGATCTGACCGGTGTTCGGGCAGGTTTGTGGAGTGTAGGGAGTGGGAAAGGCAGATGGAGACGGCGGGACGCGACCGACGCGGGAGCCTCAGCCGCGCTTCTTGCGGGCGGGCTTGGCGACGCTGGCCTTGAGGGCCCGGGCTGCCTTGAAGCGAACCACCTTGGTGGCGGCGACGTTGACCGGCGCCTTGGTCTTGGGGTTGCGGGCGACCCGGGCCTTGCGGTCGCGCACCGCGAAGGTGCCAAAGCCCGAGAGACGAATGGACTCGCCGCGCTGGAGCGCAGCGGCCATGGACGCCAGGAGATTGTTGACCATCTCCGTGGCGGCCTTGCGGGTGGTGTCGGGGTGGGCGCCGACGAGATCATCCACCAGGTCGCGCTTTGTGACTGCCATCGGGATTTGTGTAACACCCCCCGCGCTCGCCATGGAAGCGATTTCGACAAGGCCCTGAAGTAAAAATGCAGCCCGTGAATCGCAAGGTGATCGCCGCAGGCGCCCTCGCGGCGCTCGGGGCGCTGGGCGCCCTGGAGCTCCAGTGGCGCCGCGCGGAGGTCCCCAAGAAGGCAAGAATCCACCAGGAAATTCAAGCACTTAGCCAGTGTCTCCTGGGGTCCGTGGCGCCCTCCGCGAGCTCCTCCGAGGACGAGCGCAGGGCGCGCCTGAGGGCCCTCTCGGGGGACCCGTCGGCCTGGCCAGGCCCTTGCCAGGACAAGCTCCAGGCGCTCCGGCGGAGCCTCCGAGAGCGCCCCTCGGAGGCCTCCCGGGAGCTCCTGCCCCTGGCGGAGGAGGCCCACCAGGCGCTCTCGGCGCTCACCCCTGGGGTCCTGGCGGCCTTCCGTGAGGGCGCGACGGACGCGCTCCCGGTGGCCTGGATCGCGCCGCTCCGCGCGCTCCTCGCGCGCGCTGGAGCGCGGAGCGGGGTCCCGTCGAGGTCCTCCGGGGGCGCCGGGCCTCGGGCCTTGGGGGTGGGGGAGGTCTTGCCAATCCCGCTGACGGCGGCCTCTTCTATGGTGGCGGCGAGCGCCCGAGGGGGAGTGCTCGGGCTCTTCTTCGTGGACCCGTCGAGCGGAGCGGTGCTCTGCCGGACCCGGGACCAGGGCCAAAGCATGCGCTGCCAGCGCCTCCGGGTGCCCTCGGGGACCGTGGTGACCCTCGTCCCGGGCGACACCCCGGAGGCCCTGGTGCTCGTCGAGCGCCGGGATGCCACCGGGTCCCGGAGCCTCTCCGTGGCCTCTCCCGACGCGCTGGAGGCGCCGCTCTTCACGCTGCCGGAGCCGCCGCTCCGGAGCCTGCCATTGCTTGTCTCCGGCGACCGGCTCCTCGCCATCACCATGGGCCCGGGAGGCGCCTCGCTGGTGCAGGTCCCTCGCGGCGGAGGCCCCGGGAGCGCCGTCCCCTATGGCCTCCCAGCCGAGCGCGAGGCGCTCCTGGTGCGCGGCCAGGACGCGGTCTGGGCGCTCGGGGTGGGGGACGGCCAGCTCCTCGCCCGGAGGGTCGGGGACTCGGACGCGGGCGCCGCGGCACCGGTGGTGGTCTCTCGGCTCCAGGGCATCGACGCGGTGCTCTCGCGCTGCGACGCCGACCGCGGGGCCTGGGTGGTGGCGAGTGACCGAGGGGAAACGGTGGTGCTCCGGGTGGCCTCCGGGGCCCCCTCCCGGGTGGGGAGCGCGCGGGGTCTGGGATTCCCGGTGACGCTCTCCTGTGATGACCTTGGCGTGACCCTGGTGGGCGGGGACCGGGTGGCGTCGTGCACCGAGGCCCGCTGCGACGAGGGCTTCGCGGACACGGGCACCCGGCGCGTGGTGCGCTTCGGGGACGGGCTCCTGCGGGTGTCCCTCACGCCCAACGGGGCCTTGAGGGCGAGTGTCCACGGCCTGGACGGCGCTCGCCGCAGCACCCACGCCGTGCGCGACGACGCCGCCCACGGGGGGCTCTCGGTGCAGAACCTCTGGCTGGCCACCGTAAGCCGCGGGGTGGTGCTCCTCGGCGCGGGCGAGCCCTCGGTGGCGCTCTCGTCCCGCGATGGCGCGCGGTGGGACTTCGCCCGCGAGGGGGTGGAGGTGCCGCTTCGTCCGCTACGCCCACGGGACCTCCTGCCCTCGCGAAGGTAGGTGCGACAGCGCGTCCCTTTCGCGACCAGCCTACATTCTCCTACATACCAGACGGGTCGCAGGATTGGTCCGTGGTTTGTACGTTTCTGCGTTACCGTAGGGCGGTCATGGGTCTGTCGGCCGAGGCGCTCGCGGCGTGTCTTCTGGAGCTTCGGGGTGAGTACGTGCTGGGCCTCGGGCCGAGGCTCCAGGAGCTCCGGGAGGCCCTCTCCCGCTGCGGGACGGACCCGGAGGCCCGGGTGGCCATCCAGCGCGGGGGGCACCGCCTGGCGGGCACCGCCCGCACCGTGGGGCTCGACCCCATCGGCACCGTGGGCAGAGCCCTGGAGGGCTTCTGCGCGCGCACGGACTGGGGCGCCCCGGCGCTGGGAACCCTCTCCGGGGCGCTGGAGCTCCTGGAGGAGCTCTCGGCCCGCGCGGCCTCCGGGGGGCCCTTGCCGGAGCCCCACGGGGACCCCAGGCTCCAGAGCCTCCTGGTGGCCTGATGCAGTGTCCCGGGTGCGCGCTGGCCTTGCCCGAGGGGGCCTCGCGGTGCCTCCGCTGCGGGGTGTTCGTTCAAGACCAGCTACCGCGGGTGCTGATCGACCAGCGCTACGCCATCGAGGCGGAGTTGGGCCACGGCGCCATGGGGGTGGTGTACCGCGCAAGGGATGTGAACCTCGGGCGCACCGTGGCCTTGAAGGTCATCGCCCCGGGCCTGGCCAAGAGCCCGAATTTCATCGAGCGCTTCAAGCGCGAGGCCGCGGCCCTGGCCAGCCTGCGCAACGACCACGTCGTGCAGGTGTACGCCATGGGCGAGCACGAGGGCGCATGCTTCTTCGCCATGGAGCACATCGAGGGGCGCAACCTCGAGCTCGTGGCCCAGGAGCACGGGCTCCACGGCACCTTCGTGCCGACGTACCGCGCCCTGACCATCCTCAAGCAGGTGGCCGAGGGCCTCGGGGCCGTGCACGCCCGGGGGCTCGTGCACCGGGACGTCAAGCCCGCCAACATTGTCATTGAAGACGGCACCGGGCGCCCCGTGCTGCTGGATTTTGGCCTCGCCAGGCCCATGGATCACAAGCAGTTCCGGGGCACCGCCCCGGTGGGCTCTCCGCCGTACATGGCCCCGGAGCAGATCGTCGGGCACACCGAGGACATCGGCCCCAGGACCGACCTCTACGCCCTCGGGTGCACGGGCTATGAGCTCCTCACGGGCGCCCCGCCCTTCGACGGCGACCAGGTGATGGCCGTGTTGTACCAGCACCTGCACGCACACCCGGAGCCCCTGAGCGCCCGGCGCCGGGACCTGCGCGTCCTCGACGACCTCTTCACGAAGCTCCTGGAGAAGGACCCCCAGCGGCGCTACGGGAGCGCCGCGGAGCTGGCCGCCGCCCTCGACGACGCCGCCGCGCGCTGGAGGGCCCAGAACGCCACGCTGCGCCCGCCGCCGGTGCAGTCCTCGCAGCAGTCGCCCCCCGTGGAGGACGACGCCTTCCGGGTGCTGGTCGTGGACGACGACATGGACTTCTGCCGCTTCGCCGAGAGGGCCGCCCGCGCCGCCCTCCCGGCCCACGTGGTGGACGTCACGCTCGTCAACGCCGGGCTCAAGGCCCTCACCGCGGCCATCCGTCGGCGCCCTCACCTCATCGTGCTGGACTACGACATGCCCGGGATCAACGGCCTGGACACCCTGGCGGAGCTCCGGGCCCTGCCCGGGCTCCAGCAGGCCCAGGTGCTCGTCGCGAGCGGGAACCTCGGCGCCGTCGAGCGCTGGCGCTTCGCCGCCCACGGCGTCAAAGACTTCCTGGAGAAACCCGTCGCGCTCCCGGAGCTGGTGGACGTGTTCTCGCGCCTGGCGCGGCGCGCCCGGGTCATGACCGCCGCCGAGGAGCAGGACGCCGAGAGGGACACGCAGCCCGACCCGTTGAAGGTCTCCGGCCCCGGCCGCACGCTCCCCGCGGAGGTCTTCCAGCTCCTCCTGGCCGTCGCGTGGGCCGACGGCACGCTGGACCCCCAGGAGCGCGACGCCGTGCTCCGCGCGGCCAGCCTGGCGGGCCTCTCCCCGGCCGCCATGGAGGCCCTGGAGGCCTCCGCCCAAAGCCCCGTGGAGCTGGGTGACGTGCCCCTCGCCAGCCTCGGCGTGGGCGAGCGCTTCTACGTCTATGCCATGGCCCGCTGGATCGCCGCCCTGAACGGCACCGTCACCGACCGCGAGGAGGCCATGCTCCATGTCCTGGCCTTCGCCCTCGGGCTCTCCGGCAAGGGCCGCGCCGCCATGGACGAGGCCGTGAAGGACCTCCTCGCGTCCCCGGAGGCCCAGAGACCCTCACAGTTCGATCTGGTGGGCCTCCAGCACGCCATCGCCGCCAGGGTGGAGCACGCCCGCACCGAGGTCCCGCCTCGGATCGTGGGCGCCTAACGCGTCGCCTCCACCACCTGGAGCGCCCGGAGCACCGCCTCCCCTTCGGGAGAGCCGCCCTCCTGGCGCCACACCGCGCGGCCCCGACGGTCCACCAGGAGGTATGTAGGTGTCACACGTACACCATAACGTCTTGCGAGGAGCGTGGCGGAGGGCGCCTCCACGTCGATCCTGACGAAGCGCACGGAGCGTCCCAGGCGGTGTTCGAGCGCGTCGACCGACGGCTTTGCCAGGAGGCAGGGGCCTCAATAGTTGGAGAAGACGTCTATGAAGACCGGCTCTCCCGATGCGAGCGCCGCGTGGAGCGCCTCCGGCGCGCGGTGCGAGCCCTCCCCCGGGCGGAGCACGGCCACCGTGGCCACGAGCCCCGCGACCTGCAGGACCAGCCCGAAGCGCTGGAGCTTCGCCAGCCGCGGGGAGCGCCCGTACTCGCTTACCAGTCCCAGGGCGAAGAGCCCGAGGGACAGCCCGAGGAGGGTGTAGGTCAACCACATGGGACGCCCGGGAAGAGCCAGCGGGTGAAGAGCTCCAGGCCCCGGGCGAGGGAGGCCCGCTCGGTGTACTCGTTGCGCTGGTGGGCCTGGGCCTGGGTGCCGGGCCCGAGGTTCACCGCGGCGACCCCTGCCTGGGCGAAGCGGGCCACGTCGGTCCAGGCCTGCTTGGGCTCCACCGCGGCGACCCCCACGGACTCCAGCGCGCGCACCAGCGGGTGCCCGCGGTGAGGCAGCGCCGAGGGCGAGCGGTCAAAGACCTCCACCCTCGCCTCGCCCTCGACCAGGGCCAGGAGCGACGCCTCGGCCTCTTCGATGGAGACCCCCGGGGCAAAGCGGCTGTTCACGTTGAGCTTGAACGCGTCGGGGATGATGTTCCTTCCTCGGCCGCCCTCGGCCAGGGTGCAGCTCATCACCTCGCGGTAGAGGAGCCCGTCCAGGGTGTGGTCCCGGGGCTGGAGGGCCGCGAGCCGTGACAGCAATGGCCATGCTTTGTGAATGGCGTTCTCCCCCTGCCAGGGGCGCGCCGAGTGGGACGTGCGCCCCTCGAAGATCACCCTCGCGTGGAGGCTCCCCATGCACCCGAGCTGCAGGGCATTGCCCGAGGGCTCAAGGCACACCGCGAGGCTCGCCCCTCGGAGCGCGGCGAAGCGCCCGAGGAGGTCCCCAAGGCGGTTCTCCAGGTACGGACCTTCTTCACGCTCATAGAAGACAAGCACCAGGTCGTGGACGGGGCGCTCTCCTCGGGAGAGGTGCTCCAGGAGGTGGAGCATCACGGCCAGGCCCGATTTCATGTCCGCGGCGCCGGGGCCGTAGATCCGGTCGCCGTCGATCCTGGGAGGCGCGTCGTGGGAGGTGCGCACCACGTCCAGGTGCCCCGCCAGCACCACGGGAGCTCTCCCCGAGGCGCCCGCGGTGACCACCAGGCTGTGGCCGTCCCTGGCCACGGCGTCGCGGCCCAGGAACCCCACGCAGCGCGCCTCGACGTCATCGCACAGGTCTCCCTCTTCACCCGTGAAGCTCGGGATCCGGCAGAGCGCCAGGAGCGTCTCCTCCAGGGGCGTGGGCGCCGTCACCCGGACACTCCGAAATCGCGCAGGCACTGCTCCAGCGAGGTCTTGCGGTTGGTGCTCTCGGTCCTGCGACCGATGATCAACGCGCAGGGCAACAGGTACTCCCCCGCGGGAAACCTCTTCGGGCGCATCCCGGGCACCACCACCGAGCGGGCGGGCACCCTCCCCCGGTGCTCCACGGGCTCGCTCCCGGTCACGTCCACAATCACCGTGCTGGCCGTCAACACCACCCCCGCCCCGAGCACCGCCTCTTCCTCCACCACCACGCCCTCCACCACGATCGCCCGGGAGCCCACAAAGACCCCGTCTTCAATGATCACGGGCCTCGCGCCCGGTGGCTCCAATACCCCACCAATCCCTACACCACCCGACAGGTGCACATCTTTCCCCACCTGTGCGCAGGACCCTACAGTGGCCCAGGTGTCCACCATGGTCCCGGGTCCCACCCACGCACCGATGTTCACGTAGCCCGGCATGATGATGGCGCCCGGGGAGACGTAGGCGCCCTTTCGCACGGTGCCGGGGGGCACCACCCGGACACCCTCTGGGGGCTTCTTCACGGGGATCTTGTCGTGGAAGTGCAGGGGCCCGGCGTCCCAGCGCTCCATGGGGCACAGCGCGAAGTAGAGCAGGATGGCCTGCTTGAGCCACGGGTGCACGGTCCACGCGCCGTCCTCGGGGGTGGCTACGCGAAGCAGGCCCTGGTCCAGGGCGTCGATGGCCTCGAGCACGGCGTCACGGATGGCGGGCTCGCGGAGTCTCGTACGGTCGGTGAAGGCCGCCTCGATGGGGCCCTGGAGGCGTTGGGCGAGGTCGTTCACGGCTTCTTCTTCCTTCAGCGGGGGATTGCTTCCTTGGCGAGCTGGTCCACGCGCTCGTTCTCCGGGTGGCCGTTGTGGGCCTTGACCCAGGCCCACTGGACCTGGTGCCGGGCCTGGGCCAGGTCCAGCCGCTTCCACAGGTCCGCGTTGACCACGGGCTTCTTGTCCGCGTTGCGCCAGCCGTTCTTCTTCCACCCGTGGATCCAGGTGGTGATGCCGTTCTTCACGTAGGCCGAGTCCGTGGTGACGCGCACCTTCATGGGGCGCTTCAGGCTCTCCAGGCCCATGATGGCCGCGGTGAGCTCCATGCGGTTGTTGGTGGTGGCCGGGTCTCCCCCGGAGAGCTCCCGCACCTTGCCCTTGTAGCGCAGCAGCGCCGCCCAGCCGCCCCGGCCGGGGTTGGGCTCGCAGGCCCCGTCGGTATAGACCTCCACCAGCGCGTCTTCTTCGGCGTCCACGGGGACGTTCCCTAGCACGCCCTCCGCCCTCCCCCAACACTACGGCAGGCAGGCGTTGTCCCCGGCGCGTACCACCGGGCAGATGGCCGGCGTGAAGAGGCACTGTGACGCCAGGGCGCAGCGCTGGAGGCACAGGGCGTTCAGCCCCGTGGTCTCCGTGGGCACGCACACGCCCCGGTCGGGGCAGTCTTCATTGCGGGCGCAGGCCCGGGTGCAGAGCTGGATCGCGGACCCGTCCAGGCGGTTGCGGAAGGACACGCACCGGGGCGTCTCCTCCGCGCAGAGCGACGAGGCGTTGCAGGCCCCGTAGGGCACCTCGCTCCGCCCGACGCAGGCCAGGGACAGCACGAGCACGAAGCAGTAACCACGCGCAGCCAAGGGACCCGCTCACCCTAGCACAG
Source organism: Deltaproteobacteria bacterium (assembly GCA_016218725.1). Lineage (GTDB taxonomy): Bacteria > Myxococcota_A > Polyangia > Polyangiales > JACRDB01. The sequence continues at coordinate 16,760 of JACRDB010000058.1, read as the reverse complement.
GGCCTCCGGGGGGACGTCTTTGGTGCTACCCTCGCGCCCCGTGCTGGAGCTTCGAGGGGTGTCCAAGGCCTTCGCGGGCCCCGTCCTGCGGGACGTGACCCTCCAGGTCCCGAAGGGCTGCCTCTACGGGCTCGTGGGCCCCGGGGCCAGCGGGAAGAGCGTGCTCCTGAAGCTCCTGGTCGGCCTCCTCAAGCCCGACGCGGGACGGATCCTCGTCGCCGGAGAGGACGTCACCGACCTCGACGAGATCCAGCTCCACCGCGTGCGCCAGCGCTTCGGGTTCCTGTTCCAGAACTACGCCCTCTTTGACTTCCTCACCGTGGGCGAGAACATCGCCTTTCCGCTCCGTCAACTGGGGTTGACAGACGAAGACGAGCTGGTCCGCCGGGTGGCCGAGAGGCTCCAGGCGGTGGCGCTGTCGGGCTTCGAGGCAAGGGCCCCCGGTGGCCTCTCCGGCGGGCAGAAGAAGCGGGTGGGGGTGGCGAGGGCCACGGTGACGCGCGCCGAGGTGGTGCTCTACGACGAGCCCGCGGCGGGCCTGGACCCGGTGACGTCGCAGAAGATCTTCGACCTCCTGGCGCGGGAGCAGCGCGAGGCCGGGGCCACGGTGCTGATGGTCTCCAGCGACGTGGCGAGGCTCCTGACGGTGACCGACCGGGTGGGGATGCTCTACAAAGGCCGACTGATCTTTGACGGGACCACCGAGGAGGCCCTCGGGTCGCGGCACCCGGTGGTAAAACAGTTCCTCCATGGCGAGCCCGACGGACCGATCTAGCCCCCCGCGGGAGGAGTCCCTGGCCGAAGAGCTCGGCCGGGAGGTGCTCTCCGTGGCCGCCCAGGCCGGGGGCATGACGGTGCTGGCCTTGCGCCTCCTGCGCAGGCTCTTCCCCCCGAGGGTGGACGGGCCGGAGCTCCTGCGCAACCTCCACAAGATGGGCGTGCGCTCCCTGCCCATTGTCGGGGTGACGGCGCTCTTCACCGGCGCCATCATGGTGATCCAGGCCGGGGTGCTCATCCGTCGCTACGGGGCCGATGGGCTCCTCGGCTGGGGGGCGGGCTTCGCGATCCTCCGGGAGGTGGGGCCCATCCTCATCGCCCTGATGTTCTCCGGGCGCGTGGGGGCCAACACCACCGCGGAGCTCGGCACCATGACCGTCACCGAGCAGATCGACGCCCTGAGCACCCTGGCGATAGACCCCTTGTCGTACCTGGTGCTCCCGAGGGTGCTCGCCATGGTGGCCATGCTCTTCATCCTGACCATCTACGGCGACGCCCTGGCGCTGGTGGGCGCGGCGTTTACGGGCCAGGGGCTCCTCGGCATCGGCGCCCGCACGTTCTTCAACGGCCTCGTGGAGATGGTCAAGGCCTGGGACCTCATCAACGGCTTGATCAAGAGCGTGGGCTTCGGCGTGATCATCGCCGTGGCGAGCACGTACTACGGGCTCAGCGTCACCGGTGGGGCCCCGGGCGTGGGCCGCGCCGTGAACGCGGGCGTGGTCGCCAGCGCCACCGGGATCTTCATCACCGACTACTTCTCCACGTACATCCTCCGGTGAGCGACGACGCCGAGCCCGAGGACCGCCCTCGCCCGCCGCCCGGGGCGCTGGCCGGCCTGGGCCTCGGGGCCCTGGGGCTCCTCCGGGCAGGGGTGGAGCTCCAGGGCGTGGCCCGCAGGACCGTCTACTGGAGTATACGGGGTCGCAGGGCCCGGGGCGTGGTGCTCAGGCAGTGCCTGGAGGTGGGCAACCGGTCGGTGTTCTTTGTCTCGGTGACCATGGGCTTCATCGGGATGATTCTCGTGTTCCAGTCGGGGCTCCAGCTCCTGCGGGCGGTGCCGGACCTGCAGATGATGGGGGCCACGTTCCTGGAGGCCCTGGTGCGCGACCTGGCCGCGTCGCTCACGGCGCTGATGCTGGCCACCCGCGTGGGGGCTGGGATCGCCGCGGAGATCGGCAGCATGGTGGTGACCGAGCAGGTGGACGCCCTGCGCATGAGCGGCGTGGACCCGGTGAACCACCTGGTGGTGCCGCGCTTCCTGGCCTCGCTGGTGATGACCGGGGTGCTCATCGTGTGGGCGGGGGCCGTGAGCTTCTTCGCTGGCTGCGCCACGGCGTATTTCATGTTCGGCGTGGCCCCGAGGACCTTCCTGAACCCCATGCTGGTGGACGGCGGGGACCTCTTGACGGGCCTGACCAAGTGCCTGGCCTACGGGGCGGCGATCCCGGTGGTGAGCGGGTGGTGCGGGCTGTCCACCTTCGGGGGCAGCGAGGGCGTGGGCTGGGCCACCACCCGCGCGGTGGTCAACAGCTCGCTCGCGGTGATCATCTTGAATTTCTTCATCTCCGGGGCGAGCTTCCTGGTGTTCCCGCCGTGATCGAGTTCAAGGGGATCCGCAAGGCCTTCGGGCCCAAGACCGTGCTCGCGGGGGTCACGCTCACCATCCCCGTGGGGAGCGTGTTCTTCCTGATCGGCGCCTCGGGCGCGGGCAAGAGCGTGCTCATCAAGCACCTGATCGGGCTCCTCAAGCCCGACGCGGGCGAGATCTGGCTCGACGGCACGGACGTCTCGCGCCTGGACGACGCGGACCTCTACCGCGTGCGCAAGGTCTGCGCGATGGTGTTCCAGCACGCCACCCTCTTCGACTCCATGACCTGCGCGGAGAACGTGGCCCTGCCGCTCCGGAAGCACCAGGGCCTGAGCGTGCGCGCGGCGCTGGAGGAGGCCCGCCGGAGGCTCGCGGACGTGCACATGGCGGAGTTCGCGGACCGCTACCCCGCGGAGCTCGGGGACGGCATGCGCAAGCGCGTGGCCATCGCGCGGGCGCTGACGGTGAACCCTCGCTACGTGCTCTTCGACGAGCCTACCACCTCCCTGGACCCGGTGAGCGCCCGGAGGGTCGACCGCTTGATCCGTGAGCTGTCCGACCGCCTCGGGGTGACCTCCGTGGTGGTGTCCCACGACCTGGTGAGCATCTTCTCCATCGCCGACCAGGTGGCCATGCTCTACAAGGGCGAGCTGCGGCTGGTGGGGCCCCCGGAGGCCTTCCGTAACACCACGGACCCGGTGGTGAGGCAGTTCGTCAACGGCCAGGCCGAGGGGCCCATGGAGGTCTGATACACTCCGCCCACCGACGATGGCCGGAGAACGCTCGCTGGAGGTCAAGGTGGGGGTGCTGGTCCTGGTGGGGATCGGGATCCTCGCGGGGCTGGTGCTGGTCATGGGGGGCCTGAGCCTCAGCCGGCGCTTCCCCCTTTTGGTGGATTTCAACAACCCCGGTGGGCTCCAGACCGGCGCTCCGGTAAAAATCGCCGGCGTGCGCGTGGGCACCGTGGACGGCCTCGAGTTCCGGGGCAGCCGCCCGGACCCCGCGACCGGGCGGCGCTCGCTGGTGCGCGTGCGCATCCTGGTGGACGAGCGCTTCCACGACGAGATCCACGACGACGCCGAGTTCTATGTCACCACCCAGGGCGTGCTGGGCGAGCAGTTCCTGGCCATCGAGCCGGGCACGGCCACGCGGCCGGTGATCCGCGCGGGCTCCGTGGCCGAGGGCGTGGACCCCCCGCGCATTGACCTCTTCGTGGCGCGCGCGTACGCGCTGCTGGATGACACCGTGACCGCCGTGAGGGCCAACCGCAGGCAGCTCGGGGGCATGGTGGACGACCTCTCGGGCGTGCTCCACAACACCAACGAGATCCTCCACAGGAACGGCCCCAGGATCGACAGCATCCTGGCCAACACCGACCAGACCATCCGCGACGCCGACGGCCTCGTGGTGAGCGCCCGCGAGCGCTACGTCGACGGCCCCCAGATGCGCAGGATCGTCAACCGCGCCGAGGCCGTCCTGGCCACCATCGAGCGGGACCTGCCGCCCCTGGCCCAGGACGCCCGCGCCCTCACCGGCCGGCTCAACCGCATCGCCGACGGGGTGGGAGGCGAGGCCCAGCTCGCGGACCTGCGCGCCACCCTGCGCGAGACCCGCTCCCTCGCCGAGCGCGCCAACTCCATCGCGGGCGACGCCCAGGCCATCACCACCCACGTCCGGGGCGGCCACGGCACCGTCGGGGCCCTCCTCATGGACGAGGAGATCTACGACGACCTCCAGGAGCTCGTCCGGGACCTCAAGCACAACCCCTGGAAGTTCTTCTGGCGGGAATAGCCGAATTCCATCCACAGTGGAATTTCATGGGGCTGTATTATTCTCTTGACGGAATTTTCCTCCGCGGACAGATTTCTCGAACTTCCGGGCCATCTGCGCGTCAGAGCAGAGGCTGGACGGAAGATTCCAGTCCCAACGGAGGAGAACCGCATGAGCCACCCCCGCCCCGACCTGGTCCTTGAGTCACTGAACGAGCTTCGTGGGATGGAGGAGGCCCGTCTTCGGAAGGAGGCGGCGGACCGGGAGGCGCGGCGAAAGGCCGACGCTGCGAGGCTGGAGGCCCAGCGGGCCGAGGCGGAGCGGCTCCGGGCGGACGAGGCGCAGGCGCTGGAGGCGCAGCGGGCGGCCGAGGAGGCCCGGCGGGAGCGCGAGGCCACGGAGGCGCGGGAGGCCGGGCTCCGGCGCGAGCTGGCGCTGCGGGAGGAGTTCGACGCCCGCCGGGTGGCCCAGGAGCTGCGGCTGGTGCAGGCCCGGGCGGAGCTCCTGGACGCCGCCGAGCGCCGCCGGGGCGTTGGGGTCCTGGGGCTGTCCGTGGGGGCCTTCGGGCTCCTGGCGATCTTTGGCGCGGGGCTATGGTTCGGGGTGCTGGCGCCGGAGCAGGCCCGCCGGGAGGCGGAGCTGGTGTCCCTTCGGGAGCAACGGCGCGTGGCCGAGGACGCGCGTGGCCGAGCCGAGGCCGACCGGGAGCGCGCCGAGCGCGAGGCTGTTGTGGCCCGGGAGCGGGCCCAGGCGGCGCCGGTGGTGCCGGTGGTGGCGCCAGTGGTGGTGCGCCAACCCCAGCGCGTGCCCGGCCGCCCACCCGTCACGACCACGACGACGACCAACCCCGTGACCACGCAGGCGATCGATGTTGGGGACCTCGACGGTCCCGACCCGATGGCCACGGACGACCTGGCGCCCCGCGCCCGGCCTCGGGCCCCGCGGCGGTGAACGCTCCCCGGGCGCCAAGGTCGGCGCCCTCGGGGGTGTTTGACTTTGGCAAATGGCACTGATAGTAAAGTTTTCCGTTCCGAGTCCAACTCTCGTGGGAGGCGCCTGAGATGAGCCAGCAGCAGAAGGAAGATTCGGTCCTCTTCTCCCTGCGCGAACTGATGAACATCGAGCAGGAGCGGGTCAAGCAGGAGGAGGACGACAAGCGCCGCACCGAGGAGGAGGAGCGCTTGCGCCTGGAGGAGCAGGCTCGGCAGCAGGAGGCCGAGCGCCAGGCACGGATCGCCGCCGCGGAGGAGGCCAGACTCCAGGAGGAGCGTCGGCGCCGCGACGAGGAGGAGCGCAAGCGCCGGGATCGCGAGGAGGCCGAGCTCAAGATCCGGTTGGAGGCCGAGAACGCCGGGCGGGAGCGCGAGCTCCAGGCGCGCCTGGCGCACGAGCAGAAGCTCGCCCACATCGAGCTGGAGCGCAAGAAGGGCATGCACCCTGGCGCCGTGGCGGGGATCATCGTGGGGGTGCTCGCCATCGGCGGCGCGGGGACCTTCTTCGGGGTGGTCCAGCCGCACCAGCGCCGGGCGGAGGAGCGCGAGCGGGAGGCGCGGCTGGAGCGCCAGCATGCGGCCGAGGCCGAGCAGGCCCGGGTCGCCGCGGAGGCCTCCGCCAACCGCGCCCGCGAGGAGGCCGCGCGCCAGCAGCGGGAGGCCCAGGCGGCGCAGCTCGCGGCCCAGGCGGCCGCGGCGTCCACGCCGCCCCCCTCGGCGGCGCGCCCCTCGGGGAGCCGGCCCCACCCCAGCGGACCAAGGCCCACGGGGCGCAGGCCCGGCAGCGGAGGGAGCTCCTCCAGCGGCGGCGGGGACGACCTGGGCGATCTCGGGCTGTAGGCCCACCCGGCCTCGGGACCCGCGCGCGTCACTGCGGGCAACGTTGAAGCGTCACATCTACGGTCCTCGCGCAGCGCAGGAGGCCCTCTCGGCGAGCCCGAGGGACGTCCAGGTTCTGCTCGTGTCAATCACCGAGGGCTCCCTTCGTCCGGAGCTCCTGGCGGCCGCTCGCGCCGCGGGGGTGCCCGTGGAGGAGCGCGCAATGAGCGCCCTGGACGCGCTCTCCGGGGGTGTGAGGCACCAGGGCGTGGTGGCGGTCCTCGGGCGGGACTACCCTTACCGGGAGCTCCCGGAGCTCATCACCGGGGACCTCTCCGGCGCGCTGCTGGTGGCGCTCGATGAGGTCACGGACCCGCACAATTTCGGCGCCATCGTCCGGAGCGCCGTGGCCTTTGGCGCGACCGGCGTGGTGACGCTCAAGGACCGGGCGGCGCCGGTGACCCCGGTGGTGGTGAGGGCCAGCGCGGGGGCCACGGAGCACTGCCGCATCGCGCGCGTCACCAACCTCGCGAGGACCCTGGAGGCCTTTCGCGCGAAGGACCTCCGGGTGGTGGGCCTGGACGCCGAGGGGAGCGCCGCGCTGGAGGCCGTGGACCTCACGGGCCCCGTGGCGCTGGTGGTGGGCTCCGAGGGCCGGGGCCTGCGGCGCCTGGTGCGCGAGGGCTGCGACGTGCTGGCCAGGCTCCCGCTCCCGGGACCGATCGCGTCGCTGAATGCTTCCGTAGCCGCGTCCTGCGCGCTCTACGAGGTCACCCGCCAGCGCCGCGCCGGGTCGTGAGCGAGCGCCTGGTCGGGCGCCAGCTCCTGGCCGCGGCGCTCCTCTCACTGGTGCTGCGTGTATGGCTCTCGGGGCTCTTCGAGCTCTCTCCCGACGAGGCGCTGTACGTCACCTGGGCCTGGGGACGCCCCGGGGTGGACCACCCGCCGCTCCTGGTGTGGGCCCTCCGCGCGGCGCTCCGGGCGCCCCTGTCCCTGGAGCGCGCGACGAGGCTCGTCCCCGCGCTCTGCGCCCTGGGCACCTGGTGGTGCCTGGACGGGCTCCTGGTCGCGTGGAAGGCGCACGCCCGGGCGCGCTGGGCGCTCCTTCTCGCGGGGCTCCTGCCGCTCCCGGCCACCGGGGCCCTCATCGCAACGCCCGACGGGCCGATGGTGCTCTTCACCGCGCTCGCCTTGCGCGGCGCGCTGCAGGTGGGCGAGGCGCGCGCCTGGGGATGGGTGCTGGCGCCGGCGGCGGCGCTGGCGGTGCTGTCCAAGGCGCAGGCGCTGTGGCTCCTGCCCGCGCTCGCCGTGTGCGCGCCTCGGGAGGCCCGGGGGGCGCTCCTCCTGGCGCTGGCGTCGCAGATGGCCGTGCTCCCCCAGGCGCTTCCCTCGCTGCGCTTCCAGCTCGTGCATGCGTTCACGGCGCAGGGTCCCGCCGAGGGCCTGGCTGCGCCTACGCGCTTCCCTCTGGAGGGCGTGCTGGCCTTCCTGGGCGGCCAGGTCGCGCTGCTCCTCCCGGGGCTACCCTGGGTGCGGCTGCGTGAGGCGAGCACGCGCGAGGGGGCGCTTGCGCTGGCGGTGCTGGTGTCCGTGGCGCCGGTGCTGGTGAGCGGGCTCGTGCGCATCCCGGAGCCGAGCTGGTCGGCGCCCGCGATGCCGATGGTGATGCTCCTCCTGGCGCTCGGGAGCGCGCGGGTAGACCGTCGGCGGTGGGCGGCCGGGGGCGCGCTCGTGGTGGTGGCAGCGGCGGTGCTGCACCTCCAGGCCGCGCGGCCGGTGCTGCCGCTTCCAGCGCGCGCCGACCCGACGTCGAGGCTCCGAGGTTGGAGGGCCGTGGTGTGCGACGGGGCCACGCACCCGTGGAGGCCGCTGCCGCCGTATGCGCTCGCGGCGGAGAGGGCGGTGTACGGCGGCCGCTGCGGGCGGTGAAGGGCGCGTACCCGTCGCGGTTGTGGCCCCGGGGCGCCGGGTGTACCATCGCCCCAGCCTGCTCTTGAGGGAGGCGTGGATGTCGCAGGGGCCGTCGTTTCCGCTGCAAGGGCCGCAGGGATCGTGCCCACTGTGAACGCGCGCACGGTGCGCGGAGGCTCCAGGCGACGCCCGGGCGGCCACCCGTACCGCGACCCGAAGGACGACGGCGAGCGCTCGCGGAGGCTCCGCAGGGTCGTGTTGCTGGTGGCCCTCCTGGGCGTCCTGGTGGCCCTGGTGGTCACCCAGCGCGAGGAGCTCTTCCCTGGTCGCGCGCCGGGCTCCGCCAGCGGCCCCGGGGGCCGTCCAAGGCCCACCCTCAGCGCGGGCTCGCGCCTCCGAGGCATCCCGGCCTCCACCAGCGCCCTGGCGGCCCTCCTCGACGACCGACTCCGCGCACCGCCGGACGCGCGGCTCCTCCTGGCCTTCGACGCCCTCGAAGGGCCTGGAGAGCACGCCACCACCGCGCGTTACGAGCGCGACCGCTGGACGCTTGAGCGGGGCGGCGAGGCCCTGGGGACCCTCCCCGAGCGGCCCACGCTCCGGGACGCCCTCACGGTGCTCGTCCAGCGCGCGCGCTCCGCGCCGACCCTGCGCCGTGGCGACGCGCCGCCGGAGCTGGTCGCCGCCGCCGACGCGGCGCTCGACGGCGCGAGGGGCTCCCCCCTGGAGGCCCTGGCGGCGCTCCAGTCCGCCCGCTCCTGTGAGGGCGTCTCCACGGGGTGCTGGACCCTGGCGGGGCGACTGCTGACGGCCCTCACGGTGGAGATGCCGGACCGGCTCGGGGCTGGCGGGATGGTCCCCGCGAGAGCCCTGGCGGTGCTCGCGCGGCTGCGGGCGGCGGGCGCCGCCCTGCCACGGGAGGAGTGCCTCCTCGCGGCGGCGCTGGGCTACCTCGCCGACGCCGAGGCCCTGGCCTCGGGGCTCCCGGAGGATGACCCGGTCCGGGCCTTCGCGCTCCGGGACGACGCGAGGCTGGCGACCCTGGCCCCCGGTCGTCGGCAGGCGACGCTCCTCCTGGCCATCAGGGCCAGGACCCGCGGGGACCCCGTCGGGGTCGCCGCGGCGCTCGCGGCGCTCGGCCCGACCACCGAGGACGAGGTCCCCAGGCTGGACCTCGGCGGCGAGGCGCTCCAGGCCTTCGCGGCGCGGGGGGAGTGGTTCCCGACGATCCCGGCCCGCATGGTGCACGCGCTCGAACGCGCGCTGGGGAGCGCGTCGGGCGCGCCCGTGGGAGCCGGGCAGGAGTTCGACCGCCTGGCCGCGTGGGTGTCCAGGGCGCCACCGTCGGGGCCCTGGTGGGCGCGCGACGTGGCCAGCGCGTACGGCTACGCCGTGCTTTACAGCGCGATCGGGGACAACCTGGTCTTCCTCCTCGACGGGCTCGGCAGCCCGCGGGCTGCCCGTGGGTACCTGGCCTCCCTCGGCGCCCACCCCTCCGCCACGACCTTCTTCCGGTGGGCCTCGCACCTCGTGGCCGCGGCGCTCCACGAGCCCGTCCACGATGAGCTCCTCGAGGACCTCGGGGGGCTCCCGGGGCTCGGCCCCTCCGCGCTGGACCGCACGTCCGACGCGCTCCAGGAGCGCACCTCTTTTGGAGACCCGCGCCGACTGGATGGGCTCTACCGCTACGCCCACGCCACGGACAGCCGCCCCCACGGCCTGTCCATGCTCGGCTTCGCCGTGCTGATGTACGGCGCCGACCTCAAGCGCTCCGAGGCGCTCTTCTCCGCGGCGGAGCGGCGCGCCCCGGGGGCCTTTCCCCACGCGAGGCTCACGCTCCAGGCGCTCCGCGGAGACGTGGAGGGCCTCGAGGCCGCGGCCCGCGACCGCGGCCTCTCCCTCTCGGCCCGGCGCTACGCGGTCGCCGTCCTCTCGGGCCAGAGCGCGGACGCGGACGCGCGGCGAGAGCGCGCCCTGCGCGCGCTGATCGTCGATGCCCCGGCGGACGGGGCCGCGGCGCTGGCGCTCGCGAGGCTCCTGATCGCCCAGCGTCGCTACGACGAGGTCGGCCCGGCCCTCGCGCGCTGGACCTCTCTACCCCCCGCGGAGGTGACCGTGGAGGCCGCGCAGGTGCGCGCCCTCGCGGCGCAGGCGCTGCGCCGCGCGGGGAGGCCGGTGGATGCCTGGGGCGTGGCAGGCCCCGCCCTCCAGACCGGTCAGCACGCGGCCCTCCTGGAGTGCGCCCGTACCCTGGTGGCCCTCCAGGACCTGGTCCACGCCGAGGAGCTGGCCGTCGCCTCCGCCGAGCGCTACGGCGCCGACGAGGACGGCGCCCTCCTGGCCTCGGTGCGCTGGCGCCGCGGGGACCTGGCCGGCGCCGTGGCGGCGCTCCGTTCGGTGTCCCCGAGCCGCCTCGGGTGGCTCGAGGACGTGGGCCCGGCCTTCGCCGAGGTATTCTCCGCCCCGGAGCGCCAGGACGCGGCGGTGGCGGCTTTTGTGGCCCTCACCCAGGGGACCTTCGAGCCCGAGGACCTGGTGTCCTTCCTGGACGGCGTCGGCAACCGCGGCCCCCCGGCCCTCGCCCTCGCCCTGCGCGAGCGCGAGCCGGCGTCCGGCGGCCTCGTCGAGGGCCTGGACCGCCAGGTGGAGCAGTTCCGCCTCCGCAGGACCCTCTTCGGCGCCAACGCCGCGGAGGACTGGCTCCGGAACAACGTCGGGCCGACGCGCAGGGCCCCCCTCTCGCGGAGCCTCTTCATCGTCGGGGAGCACGCGCTCCTCTGGAGCCACACGGAGGCCCCCAGGGACCGCGGCGGTGACGGCGTCTGGATGTTCCGTGCGGCGGCCTCGCTCCGCACGCCGCCCTCGCCCGCCGAGGCGGCGTCGCTGGCCGCGCAGCTCGACGCCCCGGGGTACAGCATGTACCACACGGTCATGCAGCACCTCCTGGGCCGGGACGTCCTGGCCAGGCTGCGCGAAGAAGCCGTAGAGCCCACCGCCGCGGGCGAGGCCGCCTACTGGATCGGCTACCGCGCGCAGGTGGAGGGCCGCTACGCCGAGGCCTCGGACTGGTACCAGTACGCCTTGCTGGTTGGGAGCCCGCGCAAGACCGAGTGGCGCCTGGCGCTCTACGAACTCTCGGCCTGGGCCGCGCGCGAGCACTCGTTGGAGCGCCTCCAGGCGGAGCGCTTCTGGCGCCTGCCCCCAGTGAGGGAACCCGAGCACACACTGCCGGGGAGGTAGGGAGTTGTAGTGAAGGGTGCGAGCGAATGGACTTGAACCATCACGGGTGTTACCCCACTGGAACCTGAATCCAGCGCGTCTGCCAATTCCGCCACGCTCGCAGTGCGGGGGACGAGGCTTTTACCGCGTCGCCCCTGGCGGGTCAAGCGCAACCGGCACCCGGAGGGTCCCTTCGGGCTGGCCATCCCGCCAGAGGGCCACTTCGATCTCCGCGGGGCGGACGTCGGGCGTGCAGCGCAGGGTGACGGGCTGGGACCCTCGGGTGGCCGGGAGGTAGGCCGTGACGGGCTGGAGCGAGGCGCCCGCGGCGGAGCGCAGGCCCCAGCGCCAGGACCATGGACCGTCCCCGGCGGGGCGCACCGCCAGCCTCCAGGCCCCCGGGAGGTCGGGCCAGCCGTGCGCGAGGCCCCCTTCGAGGCGCGCGGCCTCGAAGGTCTCTCCGCGCGCGAAGGCTTGTCCCACCGGGGTCTGCGTGACCACCCCGGGGGGCGCATGCACCGTGGCGGTGACGCGCAGGGACCCACCGGTCCACCGGGCGCTGGCCGAGAGGAGCTGCGGCGTGGCCGAGGGGCGCAGGGAGCCGTCGCGCGAGAGCACCAGGGCGTCCGCGCCGCAGGGGCCCTGCGCCGTCGCGTCGAAGGTGGAGCACTGGCCGCAGGCGCAGCCGTCGCAGGTCGGCAGGTCTACGTCGCCCACGACGCCCTGTGCTTCACGAAGCCACTGCTCCAGGGTGGGCTCGCGCCCGGTGCCCTCCATCGCCAGGGCGTGGGCGTGGAAGCGCGAGGCGGCCTCGACGCCCACGTACCGCAGGTGCCAGGGCTCGTCTTGATAGCCCGTGCGCGGGTCGCTCGGGACGCTCACCCCGGCGCGCGGGCGGCAGGGCCTCGATGGGTCTCGGGCGTCCACCGCGAGGGGGTACGGCAGCACGAAGCCATGCTCCCAGGCGTGCTCCGCGAGCCAGCGGCCCCCGGCGGTACACGCGAAGCCATTGCGCATCACCGTGCCGCCCTCGGCCCAGGCGACGGTAAAGAGGTCCACCGTGGTGCCGAGCTGGTGCTGGCTGTGCCCCGCCAGGGCGCTGCCGTGGGTGGCCTCGCAGAAGCCCTGGCCGCGGTCGTAGGCCCACTGGCGAAAGACCCCGCACTGGGCCGCGTAGGAGCGGTACGCCGAGTGGATGTAGGGCCGGTGCCCCGCGGACCGCAGCGCCGCCGTCAGGCGCCCGAAGGCCACGGCGGCCTCGCGCCGGAGGCACTGACGCCCGGGAGGCAGGCAGCTCTGCGAGTCGCCCGGGGAGCCGTCGCGAAGGTCTACGAGGTCCGTCGGGGTCCAGGCCGGGTCCAGGGCGAAGCGCGGCGAGCGGTTGACCAGCACCAGGAGGTCATCTCCGCGCACCGCGCCCAGCCTCGGGACCAGGTCCTCGGGGGAGATCCACCGGCGCTGCCCGTCCGGGCGCGAGAGCGACGCGCACACCCGCAGCCGCGCCGCACGCACCTCCTCCGAGGGGTCCGCCGCGCGCACCACCGTCGCTTGGGCAGACGGGGCCGCGGGCTGCGCCGCGGGCGCGTTCACCACGGCGCTGTCGGGCGCGGGCGAGGGCCCCGCGGCGTCCAGCGCTACCGGTGACGGCGCCGCCGCGTCTGACGCGGCCACCACGGTGCGCGGGGTCGGGTGCTGTGCCGGGAGGCGCTGGTCCCAGAGGGCCAGGCCCAGCCCCGCGAGCGCTCCCACGAGCGCCGCTCCGGTCCATCGAAGCGCCATGGAGAGCCGGTAGCACCTCCCGGGGCCGGAGCTCCAGTTTGCGCTCGGGCGGTGCATAGAACGCTACGCACCCCGGTGGGGCGCGAGGTGCGTAGCGCGCTACGCTCCCCTGTGGAAAACATTGGAGATTTCTCCCTCGGGAGGGGTGGCATGGGGGGTGCTGGGGGAGTATCTCGTCGGGGTTCCGCGGGGACCTTGACCGGAGGTTGTGGTGATGGCGTTTGGAGAAGGCATGGACGGCGTGGAGACCACCGATCGCAAGAAGATGCTGCGCTCACTGGCGTGGATGGTGGTGCGGCAGTTGAAGCGCCAGGGGTGCTCTCGCCGGGAGATGGTGTCCTTCGCGAACGAGCTCTTGTCCTTCATGACGGACGAGCTCAAGGGCGAGCCGGGCGTGGGCCGGGCTGCCGACAAGGTCTGACGGTCCCTCCGACGGTTTCGGCGCTTGCCAGGAGGGCGGCGAGCCACTAGGTTCGCGGCCCGGCCTCGGGCGGTGGCGCATGCGGAGCCCTTCGGCCCCGGGGCGAAGGAGCGACCATGGCACGCAAGATCGCGATCAACGGGTTCGGCAGGATCGGGCGCTGTGTCCTCAGGGCGATGGTGCAGGCCGGCGAGAAGGACGTCGAGGTGGTCGCCATCAACGACCTGACGGACGCCAAGACGCTGGTGCACCTGTTCAAGCATGACTCCATCCACGGGAGCTTCACGCGCTACGACGTGGGGGCGAACGAGGGCGGGATGCGCGTGGCGGGCCGGGACATCAAGATCCTGGCCGAGAAGGACCCGACGAAGCTCCCGTGGCGGGACCTCGGCGTGGACTTCGTGCTGGAGTGCACCGGGCGCTTCACCGACGGTCCCGGGTGCAGCAAGCACCTGGAGGCGGGCGCCCGCAGGGTGCTGCTCTCGGCCCCCACCAAGGGCGAGGCGGACGCGGACATCTTCACGCTGGTGTACGGCGTGAACCACGAGCAGTACGACCCGGCGCGGTACACCATCGTGTCCAACGCGTCGTGCACGACCAACTGCCTGGCGCCCATGGCCAAGGTGCTCCACGAGACCGTCGGGATCGTGAAGGGGCAGATGACCACGGTGCACTCGTACACCAACGACCAGGTGATCCTGGACCTGCCCCACAAGGACCTGCGCCGGGCGCGGGCGGCGAGCATGTCCATGATCCCCACCACCACCGGCGCCGCCAGGGCCGTGGGGCTCGTGCTCCCGGCGCTCAAGGGTCGGCTGGACGGCTTCGCCATCCGGGTGCCCACGCCGGACGTGTCCCTGGTGGTGCTCGCCGCGTCGGTGGGGCGCAGGACCACCAAAGACGAGGTCAACAACGCCCTCCGGGCGGCGGCCGCGGGGCCCCTGAAGGGCGTCCTGGCCGTGAGCGACGAGCCGCTGGTCTCCGTGGACTACATCGGTAACCCGGCGAGTTCCACGGTGGATGCGGCCCTCACGCAGGTCATCGACGGGGACTTCGTGTCCGTGAGCAGCTGGTACGACAACGAGTGGGGCTTCTCGCAGCGCATGGTGGACACGCTCAAGCACCTCGCGGCCAGGGAGCCCTGAGCCGTGGCGGCGCTCCTGGACCGGATCAACCCGGTGGACAAGCTGGAGGTCGCCTCGCGCAGGGTGTTCCTCCGGGTGGACTTCAACGTCCCGCTCACCAGGGAGGGCAAGGTGTCGGATGACACCCGGATCCGCGAGGCCCTGCCTACGATCCGGCACCTCCTGGAGCGGGGCGCCAGGGTGGTCCTGGCGTCGCACCTCGGGCGCCCCAAGAAGGGCCGGGACCCGAAGTACTCCCTGGCCCCCGCCGGCGAGCGCCTCGCGGAGCTCCTGGCCATGGACATCCCGCTCACCGACGAGTGCGTGGGTGACGGCGCCCGCAAGGTGGTGACGGACCTGCGGGACGGCCGCGTGGCGCTCCTGGAGAACCTGCGCTTCCAGGCCGGCGAGGAGGCCAACGACGGGGACCTCGCCCGGGAGCTCTCGCGCCTCGCGGACGTGTACGTGGACGACGCCTTCGGGGCCGTGCACCGCGCCCACTGCTCGGTGGACGCGCTCCCGAGGCTCATGCCCGTGCGCGGCGCGGGCTTCCTCCTCCAGCGGGAGCTCAACGCCCTGGGCAAGCTCCTCGCGGGGCCCGAGAGACCGTACCTTGCGGTGCTGGGCGGGGCCAAGGTGAGCGACAAGATCGCCGTGCTGGAGGCCCTCTTCCAGCGGGTGGACGGGATTCTCATCGGCGGCGCCATGGCCAACACCTTCCTGGCCGCCCAGGGCCACGCCCTGGGCAAGAGCCTGGTGGAGGCAGACAAATTGGCGCTCGCTCGGGACCTCCTCCAGCGGGCCCACGAGCGCGGGGTGCCGGTGACCCTCCCGGTGGACCTGGTGGTGGCCGGGAGCGTGGACGCGGAAAGCGGGACCGTGGTGGGGGTGGACGGCGTGGGCCCCGAGGAGCTCGCGCTGGACATCGGGCCAAAGTCCGTGGCGCTCTTCCGGGAGCGGCTCCTGCGCGCCCGGAGCGTGTTCTGGAACGGCCCTTTGGGGCTCTTCGAGAAGGCAGCCTTCGCGGCGGGCTCCGTGGGGGTGGCGCGGGCCATCGCGGAGACCGCGGGCTTCACCGTGGTGGGCGGCGGAGACAGCGTGGCCGCGGTGCAGCAGGCGGGCCTCGGGGACCGCTTCTCGCACATCTCCACGGGCGGCGGGGCGAGCCTGGAGCTCCTCGAAGGGCGCAGGCTCCCCGGGGTGGAGGCCCTGCGCACATGACCAACCCCTCGCGCCGCGCGCTGATCGCGGGCAACTGGAAGATGAACAACACCGTGCGCGAGTGCGTGGCGCTCGCGCTGGCGGTGAGCGCCCAGGGGCGCCCGGGGCCCCGCACGGACGTGGTGCTGGCCCCGATGTTCACGGCGCTCCTGGCGGTGTCCGAGGCCCTGAAGGGCACCGGCGTCGCCGTGGCCGCCCAGGACGTGCACTGGGAGGAGGCCGGGGCCTTCACCGGCGAGGTGTCCGCGGCCATGCTCGAAGACGCCGGGTGCACCTACTGCCTGGTGGGCCACTCGGAGCGCCGCCACGGGCTGGGGGAGACCGACCAGGTGGTCTACCGCAAGCTCCAGGCGCTCCTGCGCCACGGGCTGACGCCCATCGCGTGCGTGGGCGAGACCCTCGCCGAGCGCGAAGGGGGTATTACCTACCAGGTCCTCGGTCGCCAGCTCGACGCCCTCCTGGAGGGCGCCTCGGAGGCGGTCTTCGGCGGGGTGGTGCTGGCCTACGAGCCCGTCTGGGCCATCGGCACGGGCCGCACGGCGTCGCCCAGGGACGCCCAGACCGCCCACGCCTTCCTCCGGGATCGGGTGCGCCACCGCCTCGCCGACGCCGCCGACCGCGTGAGAATTCTCTACGGCGGCAGCGCCAAGGCCGACAACGCCGCCGAACTCCTGGCCCAGCCCGACGTGGACGGCCTCCTCGTCGGCGGGGCCTCCCTCGACGCCGCGAGTTTCGCGCGTATCATTCAAGCCGCAGGGTGATGTAACCCACTGTAGGCGCAGCACCCACACCAACCCCATCCAGCCGGTACAGACAGCGCATCATGCACATCTTCCTGACGATTGTTCACGTGTTGGTCTCGGTGCTCCTGGTGACGGTGGTGCTGCTCCAGGCGGGCCGCGCCGGGGGGATGGGGGTGCTCTCCGGGGCGGCGACGCAGGTGGTCTTTGGAGGCCGCGGGGCGGGCGGGTTCCTGGCCAAGGCCACGGCGATCTTCGCGACGGTGTTCATGATCACGTCGGCCTCCCTGGCGTACACCAGCAGCTCGGCGCACGACTCGCTCCAGCAGACCGGCACGCCAGCGCCGCCCCGACCCGCGGCGGCGGACGCCGGGGCGAGGCCCGCGACGCCCCCGACGC
>JACRDB010000057.1 GCA_016218725.1 Deltaproteobacteria bacterium | reverse complement strand
CGACAGCGGCGGTCGCGGCGGCGGCGGCGGCGGCCGCTGGTAGTCGTCGGTCTCCGTAGGGTCTCCTCTGGGTGACCTCTGGGTGACCTCCGGGTGACCTCTGGGTGACCCTACGGTCCGACACACCTTTCCCTACAATTCCATCCCCAAAGTGACGGCCGGAGCCCTCTGACCGTAGGGGGTGGTGTACGCTCACTACCCACAGGAGGCGGTGAGCTCTGATGGCCCGCGCTACACTGAGACATTCCGGGGCGTTGCTGGCGTTGCTTGGCTGCGCGGCGGGGGACACGGTCACCGGCGAGGCGCCTCCGCCGTCACCTCCGGCGCCGCCGAGGGACGCCGGGGGCGTGGACGCGCCGCCCGCGTGGGACGTGCCGCCGGTGGGGCCTCGGCCGGACTCGGCGGTGACGCCGCCCTCGGTGGACGCTTCGCGCATGGGCTTCTGCGAGGGGGCGGGGCCGCCCATCGAGGTGGGCCCTGCGGGGCGTATGCGCTGCGCGGGGCGCCTGGCGGAGAGCACCTTCCGGTTCTCGCTGTGCTCGTGCACGAACCTCGCGCTGGCGGGATTCCTACGGACGGACTCCTACGACTCGGCGCGGATGATGGACCCCGGGATGGACCGCGGCGGGGCGGTGAGCGTCAACGGGGCTTACACCATCATCGGGTACAGCCGCGTGGGGGACACGCTCACCGTGGCGGGGGCGGACCCCCTGCGGCTGGCGGGGGCCCACCGCACGCGCGGGGACCTGAACATGGCCGGGGCGCTGGAGATCGCGGGGGTGTTTGACGTAGAGCGCAACGCGCGGGTGCGCGGGAACATCACGGCGCTCGGGCCCTTCCGGGTGGCCGGGGACCTCACGCAGCCCGCGGGGGCGGCGGCGCTCTTCGGGGTGAGCGTGTCGGGCGCGCGCCGCACGGCGCCGGTGGAGGTGGCCCCGCCGTGCCCGTGCCGCCCGGAGGAGCTGGTGGACATCGCCGGCGCGGTGCGCGACGCGGAGCGCAACAACCACAACGCGACGGTGGGCTTCAACCCCCGGGCGTTCAGCGCGGTGGTGGGCCGGGTGGTGACGGAGCTGCCGTGCGGGCGGTTCTTCGCGGACCGCGTGGCGGGCATCGGGAGCATCGAGCTGCGGGTGCAGGGCCGCACGGCGCTGTTCATCAACGGGGACTTTGACCTCGCGGGGTTCTTCGACGTGGCCCTCGGGCCACGCGGGGAGCTCGACGTGTTCATCCTCGGGAGCGTGCTCGGGGCGGGGTACCTGCGCATGGGGGGCAACAGCCGGCCGTCGGGGGTGCGGATCTACATCGCGGGAGACCGTGGCTTCACGCTCCTCGGGGCGTCGCGCTTCGTGGGGAACATCTACGCGCCGAACGCGCCGATCACCATCGCGGGCTACATGGCCGTGCACGGCGCGCTCTTCGGCCGGAGCATCACCACCGGCGGCGACCTGGACGTGCACTACGACCGGTCGATCCTGCGCGCGGGCGAGGACTGCGGGATGCCGCCGCCGGGCGGGGGCTGCACCCGCTGCGGGGACTGCCCCTCGGTGCAGGGCTGCGTGAGCGGCCGTTGTGGTCCGTGCCGCACGGACGCCGACTGCTGCGCCCCGCTGGTGTGCGAGACCCGCACCGGCCAGTGCCTCCCCATCCCGCCGTAGCCGCTACCGCAGCAGCGACACCTGCGGGGCCTCGTACTCCGCGCCCGCGCGCCACAGGCCGTACACCGCCCCCCAGCCCGTGCCGAGGAGCAGCAGGAAGAACACAACGCTCGCCCACTGCATCCTCCGCGCCGCCCGCGACGACGCCGTGAACCCGTGGATGAACGCCGCGGTCTGCACCCCGTTGGCCAGGTGGTACGCCGTCCCCAGCACCCCCAGGAGGTACACCACCAGGGTCTTTGGCATGCGCATCTCCGCCGCCAGGTCCCCGAAGCGCTCCGGGTGGTCCTCCGTGAGCGCCGGGTGAATCCGCGCCAGGTACACGTGCGCCACCAGGAACAACAGCACCCCCAGCGCCGACAGCCGCTGGAGCACGTACCGCGCGTTGCCGAAGTACCGGTACCCGTTGGGCCGCGCCATCGCCACCCGCCGCAGACCCCAGAGCGTGTGCAACACCAACGGCCCGAAGACCACCAGCAGCGTCAGGCCCTCGGCCACCGGGTGCTGCCGGTCCGTCACCCGCTCCTGCCACGCCGCCTCGCCCACCACCGCGTAGAGGTTCTCCCACAGGTGCCAGCACACCCAGAGCCCCAGCGGCGCCAGCGCCAGCACGCTCCCCAGCCGCGGGAAGAACCCGCCCGCCGTCGTCTCTCTCGTCTCGGACATTCGGGTCCTCTCGCTTGGATCCGCAGGGCCGCGCGATCCTTGGACATTTCCCCGCCCGACACAAGCGCCTCCCCGGAGAGCCACGCCACGGTTCCCTCTGGTAGACTCAACACCCCAGGGCGCCACCATGGACTCCCCCGCTGACTGCCGCTGCCTCCACCCTCCCTTCCACCACAGCGACTACACCGAGACCTGGGTCGGCGTGGACCCCACCCACGGGCGCTACGGAGAGGTCACCCTGGAGACCTGCCGCCACTGCGGCCGCGTGTGGCTCCGCTACCTCGTCGAGTACGAGGCCTTCAAGGGCTCCGGCCGCTGGTACCGCGCCCTCCTGCCGCCTGCCGAGCGCGCGGACCTCCACCCCACCGGCGCCGTGGCCCTCCTGGAGCGCCTGGAGCCCCGCTTCGCCGGCGGGAGCTACTTCGCCTCCGCGGGCTTCGTCCACCACGGGCCCCTCCGCGTGGACCACTGACCGTGCGCGTCGCCCTCGTCTCCGCCGGCTCCCGCGGGGACTTCCAGCCCATGCTCGCCCTCGCGCTCCTCACCCGGGACGCAGGCCACGAGGCCGTCGTCGTCGCCTCGCCCGACTTCGAAGCCCCGACCAGGGCCTTCGAGCTCCCCTTCCGACCCGTGGGCCAGGACATGCAACCGGTGCTCACGGGCCTCGCAGACGCCGCCACCGGCGGACCCCTCAAGACCTTCCGCGGCTTCAACAGCGTGGTCGTGGAGCTCCTGGGCCAGCAGTTCCGGGACCTCCCGGGCGCCGTCGAGGGCGCGGACATGGTCCTTGGCGGGGGCCTCCCCCTCGCCGCCCCCTCGGTGGCCGAGCGCCTGGGCGTCCCCTACCGCCACGTGGCCTACTGCCCCGTGCTCTTCCGCTCCCGCGAGCACCCGCCCCTCATGGTCCCCTTCCTCGGGCTCCCGGGGTGGCTCAACGGCGTGCTCTGGAGGCTCTCCTTCGCGTTCTATGGCAGGTTCATCGGCCCCGCCATCAATGTCCATAGAAACACCCTTGGACTCGCACCCGTCAGCGATTTCTATCGGTACATCGTCGGCGATGGCGCGCTCCTCGCGGCGGACCCGGCGCTCTCCCCAATGCCTCCGGACGTGGAGGTCCCCGTCCGCCGCGTGGGCTTCCTCGCCCTCCCGGAGCCCGGCGGCCTCGACCCTGCCCTGGAGGCCTTCCTCGGGGACGGCCCCACGCCCCTCTGCGTCACCTTCGGCAGCATGCCCGACAGCGATCCCTCGGGCACCACCCTCATGCTCCTCGAGGCCCTCGACCAGGCGGGCTGCCGCGCGGTGCTCGTGGGCGGCTGGGCGGGCCTGGGCGCCGGGCCCCTGCCTCCCACGGTCCACCAGGTGCCCTCCGCGCCCTTCGGGAGGCTCTTCCCAAGGGTCTCCGCCGTGGTGCACCACGGCGGGGCGGGCACCACCGGCACCGCCGCCCGGGCCGGCGTCCCCCAGGTGCTCGTCCCGCACCTCATGGACCAGTTCTGGTGGGCCCGGCGCCTTGGAGCGCTCGGGGTGTCCCCCGCCCCCGTCCCCAGACCGAGGCTCACCGCCCCTAGGCTCGCCCGCGCGCTCACGGAGGTGCTGCACCAGCCAACGTTTACCGCGCGAGCCCGGGCCCTCGCCGCGGCGCCCGGGACGCCCCTGGACCTGGGCCCGCTGCTGGAAGAAATCCGCGCCGGTCCCCCCGCGGGCCGCTGGGCGGCGTGAGGGCCAAGACCCCTCACGGCACCAGCTTGTACCCGTGGCCGTACACCGTGAGAATGTGCTGCGGCCGGTCCGGCGTGCGCTCGATCTTCTTGCGCAGCTTCACGATGAAATTGTCCACCGCCCGGGAGTTGATCGCCTGCACGCCCCACACCCGCGTGAGGATCTCGTCCCGGGACACCGCCTGGCCCACCCTCCCAAGGAACAGCCGCAGGAGCTCCACCTCGTAGGACGACAGGTCCTCCTGGCGGCCGTCCAGGGTCACCGTGCGCGCCTCCAGGCTCACCTCCGCGTCGCCAATACGCACCGCGTCCAGCTCCAGCGCGCGCTCCGCGCGGCGTAGGAGCGCCCGCACCCGCGCCACCAGCTCCCCCACGCTGAAGGGCTTGGTCACGTAGTCGTCCGCCCCCGCGTCGAGCCCCCGGATCTTGTCGCTCTCCTGCCCCCGCGCCGACAAGATGATGATCGGCACCGTGCGCGACTGCTGCCGTAGGAGCGCGCACACCTCGAAGCCGTTGGTGTCCGGCAACATCAAGTCCAACAGCACCAGGTCCGGCACCTCGCTCCGCGCCAGCGCCACCCCCTGGCGCCCCGTGGTCGCCGCCACCGCCCGGTAGCCCTCGAAGGCAAGCGCGTCCGTCAGCCCCAGCACCATCGCGGGCTCGTCCTCGATCACCAGGATGGTCTTCCCCGGGGCCATGGCGCGCGACCAGCCCTGTCATACACAATCATCCCCCCGGTGGCCACCCACACCCCCGCCCCCGCCTCCCTCGCCGCCCTCGCCTTTGCCCTCCTCGCCCTCCTGGGAGCCCCCTGGCCCGATGACTGGGACGCCGTGGGCTTCGTCCTCGCCGTAGATCACTTCGACCTCGCCCGCTGGCAGCCCCACGCCCCGGGCTACCCGGGCTATGTCCTCGCCGCCCGCGCCCTGCGCCACCTCGGGGCCGCGCCCGTCACCGCATGCACCCTCGTCTCAGCCCTCGGAGCCTCGCTCCTGGTGGCCTCCCTGGCCCCGCGCCACCGGCTCTCCGGGCTCCTCCCCCTGGCCTCGCCCCTGGTGCTCCTGGCCGCCACCAGCGCCCGCTCCGATGCCCTCGGCCTCGGCCTCCACGCCCTCGCCCTGAGCCGGGCTCCAGGTCCCCTCACCGGCGCCCTCCTGGCCGCGGGCCTCGCCACCCGCCCGAGCCTCCTGCCCCTCACCGTCACCCTCCTCCTCGCGAAGTGCCTCCGCCCCGGGGAGCGCGCCCGAACCCTCGGGGCCTTCGCCCTCGTGGGCGCCTTCGGGGCCCTCTGGCTCCTGCGCGCCGCCAGGGGCCTTGAGCCCCTCACCCTGGCCCTGGAGACCCAGGCCCGAGGGCACTTCACCCTCTGGGGCGGCAGCGCCCTCACGCACCCGTCGCTCCCGCTCCGCGCCCGCTGGCTCCTCGGGGCCCTCATGGCCGACGGCCTCGGGATCCACCGATCGCCGATCGGTGCCCTCCGGGCCCTGGCCTGGGCGGGGATCCTTGGCCTCGGACTCTGGCGAGCCCCGAGGAGAGCCCTCCTCCTCGCCGCCCTGCTCGTCCCCTACGGGGTGTGGGTGTTCGCCGGACAGAATCTGGAAACCAGCCCAAGACACGTTCTCCCGCTCCTCGGGTGGGCGCTGTGGGTGGGCACCGAGGGGCTCTCGGTCCCGACGGGGCGCTGGCGCTGGCTCGCCGGTGGGCTCCTGGCGGGGTTGGTGCTCACGGCGCTCCCGGGGGCCTGGCGTCGACGGGTGGAGCCCCCCCCGGCGGTACAGGCCTCCCGGTGGGTGGAGGCCCGCGGCGGGGGTGTGGTCTTTGGCGGGGCGTCCACCCGGGTGCTGTCCTGGGCGGGGACTCGGGCCCTGCCCAGGACCCGGGTGGGCGAGGTGGACGTCACCCTGGAGCGCCTGGACGTGCTCCCCCGCAGGGTGTGGCTCACCGACGAGGTGGCCTTCCGAGAGCGCGGCCGGGGCGCGCTCGGGCCCCCCGTGCGCTTCTGCCGCGGCGCGGAGAGTCCGTGCCTGCGCTTGTTTCCCTACACGATCCCCATCCCACGGGATCATTGACCGCGGAGGGTGTTGTATGTGAGGCAGAGCCATGCGCCACGGCCCCGACGGGTTGTACCCGGAGCTTGACCTGCGCCGCAGCGGGAAGCTGTCGGTGTCTGCCACGCACACGCTGTACTGGGAGGAGTCCGGGAGCACCGAGGGGCGGCCGGTGGTGTACCTCCACGGGGGCCCCGGGGGCGGGAGCGACCCGAGGTACCGTCGCTTCTTCGACCCCCACGCGTACAGAATTGTCCTGTACGACCAGCGGGGCTGCGGGCGCAGCGTGCCCCACGCGTCGCTGGAGGACAACACCACCTGGCACCTGGTCGAGGAC
The DNA here is from genome assembly GCA_016218725.1 of Deltaproteobacteria bacterium. Classification (GTDB taxonomy): domain Bacteria; phylum Myxococcota_A; class Polyangia; order Polyangiales; genus JACRDB01. Next base: position 23,107 of record JACRDB010000057.1, on the reverse strand, counting down.
CTGGAGCGCCTCCGGGAGCACCTCGGGATTGACCAATGGATGGTCTTCGGCGGCTCCTGGGGCTCCACCCTGGCCCTGGCGTACGCAGAGACGCACCCCGAGAGGGTCACCCACCTGGTGCTCCGGGGGATCTTCCTCCTGCGGCGCCAGGAGATCGATTGGTTCTACCAGCGCGGGGCCAGCGTGCTCTTCCCGGACGCGTGGGAGGCGTACCTGAAGCCCATCCCGGAGGCCGAGCGAGGGGACCTCCTGGGGGCCTACCACCGGAGGCTCACGCACCCGGACCCCGCCGTGCGCCTGGAGGCGGCGCTGGCCTGGAGCGTGTGGGAGGCGTCCACCAGCAAGCTCCTGGTGGACCCGGAGATGCTCCGGAGGATGAGCAACCCGCACTTCGCCGAGGCCTTCGCGCGGATCGAGTGCCACTATTTCGTCAACCGGGGCTTCTTGAAGACCGACGCCCAACTCCTGGAGGACGCCTGGAGGCTCCGGGACATCCCCACGGTGATCGTCCAGGGGCGCTACGACGTGGTGTGCCCCATGGAGAGCGCCTGGGCCCTGCACCAGAGCCTCCCGGACGCGGAGCTCGTGGTGATCCCCGACGCGGGGCACTCGGCCCTGGAGCCGGGCATCACCCGGGCCCTGGTGGCCGCCACGGACCGCTTTCGTTGACAGGGAATGTCCGTAGGGGTGCTGGTCGGGGGTTCAGTGGTATGCTAGGGGTTGGGGCATGAGCACGGAGACCACACAGGCGCAGCGCAAGAACCTCTACCGGGGCTCCATGGGCCCGCAGGAGGCGCGGGACAAGCTCACGCGGCTCAGCCAGCGGCTGGGGTTGACGGAGCTCAAGATCAAGGAATCGCGGGCCGAGGGGGGGCCGGTGCAGCTGTCGTTCAAGTACCAGGGGGCGAGGCTGGAGCGGGCGTGCTCCACGCAACCCACCACGGGGGCCAACCTGGTGTGCCTCGCGCTGTGGCTGGAGGACCGTGCCCGGAACCTGGAGCGCGGGATCGAGACCTTCACGGAGGCCTTCGCGGACGCGCTGGTGCTGGTGCACGGGGAGGGCGGGGCCGCCGGCGGGGCGGCGCCGGAGTTCGCGGGGGAGCGGGTGAACTACTACGAGGGCTCGCGCTCCGTGGAGGACTGCATCGCGCTGTTCCGGGCGGTGTTCCCGCGCTTGAAGATCCCGGAGGCGGACGTGAAGGTCACCTGGGACACGGAGGCCAACTGGGCGCGGCTGCGCATGCGCCTGCCCAGCGGGGCCATCGTGGAGAAGGTGTCGCGGGTGCAGAAGAATTTCACCGCCAACCTGGCGGTGCTGGCGCTGTGGCTCCAGGCCCGCGCGCGCAACTGGGAGCGGGGCATCGAGAGCCTGGACCTGGACCGGGTCTTCGCGGGCAACCTCCTGCCCGCGCGGGCCTCGTGAGGGTATAACCTTCGGAGCGCCGCGCCGCCGCGGCGCGACACCCGGAACCCAGAACCCGGAACCGGAAAGGACCCGTTGGATGCTGCGCAAGCTACAGCTCACGTACCAGCCCTCGGAGGCGCTGCGGGCGCTCGTGGCGCTGTCGGGCACGAGCGCGAGCGGGGCGCTCTCGGCGGGGTTCCGGGCCGCGGCGGAGGCGGAGTTCGCGCGGCACGGGCCCGCGCTGGAGCGCGCGGCGCTCTGCGCCCAATGGCTGGAGGCGCGGCGCCTGGCGGTGCTGGAGCGGGCGCGGGCGGACGCACCGGTGCCCCTGTGGCTGCGGTGCGTGAAGGTCACCGTGGACCTGCGCAAGCTGGTGACCCACGGCGCGGGCCGCGGGCCTCGCGCGGAGCGGGCGGCGCTGTCCTGTCTGGCGCTGCGCGCGGTGCTGGAGCAGGTGAGCGCGGACGGGCTCTGGGTCCCGGTGCAGGTGCGGCTGGGGAACGCCCGGGCCCGGATGGTGGACCTCCGCGCGGCCCTGGCGGCGGCGCTGGCCAGGGGCGGGCTCGCGCTCTCGGGGGTGTCGCCGCAGGCGCTCCGCAAGGCCCTGGGCCCCATGGCGCCGGTGGCCGCTGCGGCGCCCGCGCCCACGGTGACGGCCCGCGTCGCGAGGGGCGCGTCCCCCACCCCACCGGTCACCGCGGCGGCGCCAGCGCCGCCGGTCACCGCGCCGGCGCCAGCGCCGGTCACCGCGCCGGCGCCAGTACAAGCACCAGCACCGACCACGGCACCCGTCCGAGGCGCCGCGCCGTCCAGGAAGAAGCCCGGGGCGTCTCCGGGCGAGGCCACGGCCAGGGCGCACGTGGCCCCGACGGGCCCAGGGCCCGTGGCCCCGACGGGCCCAGGGCCCACACCCGTGGCGTACCCTGCGCCGCAGAGCACCGAGCGCCCCTCGGTGGCCGCGAGCCCGACCCCGGCGCCAGGCCCCGAGGCGCCGAAGAAGACCGAAGGGACCCGGGTTCGTCGACGCAAGGCACCCGAGGCACCCAAAACACCCAGGGCGTCCACGGCCGGGGCCTTTGGGGGCCTTCCAGACGACGCCGAGTCGGAGGACCGCCGGGGTGGGGAGCGGGAGCCCCGGAGCGCGCGGGGGCTCACGGCGGACGCGGAGTTCTTCCTGGAGCAGGCGGGCCTCGATGCGTGGCCCTGCGCCCCCGACGCGCTGACCAGGGCGCGGCGCAGCACCCTGGCCAGGCTCCACCCGGACCGGTCTCACACCGGAGACGCCTCGGCCCAGGCCTTCCACCGGTGCATCAAGGGCAGCGAGGAGCTCTCGGCCGCGCTCCGCGAGCTGGAGCGGCAGGCCCCGGCGCCCGACACCACGGCGGCCACGGTCAGGGCACCGAGCACCGATCGGTGTACGGCATCCAACGGCGCTTCTTCCTCGCGCACTGCGACGGCGCAAACACCGATGGCCGCTCGGCCCTCGGAGCCCCCTGCGTCGGTGTACCACTGGCCTTGAGCCTCCGGGGCGGCACGCGGGCACTGCACGGCGCTGGGGCGCTCTGGTCTGGTGGATTGGCGGGTTGACCCGGGCCTGATGTATCTTCCCTGACACCTATGAACCGTTGGTTGCGCTGGGCGTCGCCCGCGTTGGTGCTGTCCGGCGCCCTCGCGTGGCACCTGTCCTCCACCCCTGCGCTGGAGGCCCAGCCCCGCCCGAGGGCCCACCCCCCCGCGGTGGTCACCCTGGAGGGCCCCGGGGACGGGGGCCAGACCGAGGTCTTGCTCCGCTGGCTGGACGGGGCCTCGCCCCCGCGGGTGCTGGGGCGCATCACCCACGCCGAGGGCTCCGCCCGCCGGGGCGCGCTCCTCCGCGGGGAGGACGGCTGGAGCGCCCTGGCCGTGGTGGCCATGGAGGACCCGGTGCGCGGCGAGGGCTACCGCTCGGCGCTCTGGAGGGTGACCGCCCAGGGGCGCGTGGCGCGCCTCGCGGACGGGCTCGTGGACGCCTCCAACGCGCTGGTGACGGAGCGGGGCGCGGTGCTGGTGCAGCGCGGTGAGGCCGGCCCGGAGCCGGTGCTGGACCCCGCGCGCCGGGCGCTGGTGGAGCGCGAGGACCGCTTGCAGCTCGACCGCGTGGACCCGGTCTCCGGCGCGCGGGTGACCGTGTGGTCTGGCCGCGGGCAGCTCGCGTTCCTGGCCGCGGCGCTGCGCGGGGACGAGCTGGCCGTCTACCATGTGACCTCCGCCGGGGCGTACGTGTTCGTGCTGGACGCGCGCTCGGGCGCGGTGAGGCCGCTCCTGGGGCCGGCGCCCGCGCTGGCGAGGGACTTCAGCTTTGACGCCACCCGGGACGAGCTGGTGTTCGCGCGCGCGGAGGCCCCGGGCAGCGCGCGCTACGAGGTCCTGGCGGTGCCGGTGCATGGCGCGGCCACGCCCAGGGTGCTCTACACGGGCGCGAGCGACCATCTCATGCCCCGGGCGCTTCCCCGCGGCGGGGTGGCGCTGTCGCTCCCCGGGGACGAGGGCCTGGCGCTCCGGGGGGCGTCCGGGGACCTGGCGCGCCTTGCGCCGCTGGGGGCCGGGAGCGACTGCCCGCTGGCGGCCACGCGGGACGGGCGCTGGCTCCTTTTGCGCCACTCCACGACGCAGCGCGAGGCGCTGGTGGCGCTGGACCTGACGGACCTGTCGGCGGCGGTGTACGGCGACCACGGGGCGCTGGTGGAGCCGCTAGGCTTCGCGCCGGGGTCGCCGTGAGGGGCAGGGCCATCGCGGCCGCGCTGGGGGCGGCGCTGTCTGTGGGGGCCGAGGCCCTGGCGCAGTGCTCCGGCGGCTCGGCGTGCCCGCCGTGTACGTCCTGCAGGCAGGCGCCCGCGAGCGGGATGAACCCCTCCGTCGGGGAGATGAGCACGCTCTTCGATCGCGTGGCCGCGGGGCCCAACGTGTACGGCTCCCTCGGGTGGGACTTCGGCTCCGCGGCGCGGAGGGAGTTCCACTCGGGCGGGGGCTGGTGCGGGCGGGCGGGGCGTAGGGACTCGGTGCCGGTGCACTTCCCGTGCGTGCTCCTCAAGGCGATCTACCTCACGGAGTCGTCCTGGCGGCAGTTCTGCACGACGGGGCAGACGGTGATCTCGTTTGACTGCGGGTACGGCATCGCGCAGGTGACGTCGGGCATGCGCCGCGGGGAGACGAGCGCCTACGACCCGGCGCGCGTGGCCTCGTCGGCGGCGTACAACGTCTCCGTGGGGGCGGCGATCCTGGCGGACAAATGGCGGGCGACGCCGTGCGTCGGGGACAACGACCCGGACATCATCGAGGACTGGTACTTCGCGACCTGGGGGTACAACGGGCTGTCCTTCCGGAACAACCCGAACAACCCGATGTTCCGCGCGGACCGGCCGGAGTTCCGCACGCCCGGCGTGAGCGGCGCCCAGACCCGCGGGAACTACCCCTACCAGGAGCTTGTCTGGGGCTACGCGCGCTACCCCCTGAGCGCGGAGCACTACACCGGTCAGGCGCTGGCGTACCCCCTGCGCAGCGAGATCTGCGCCACCTGCGGCTCGCCTACCATGGGCATCTCGGAGCCCCGAGGGGCGCACCGCACGACCTGCCCCTCGGGCGCGCCCCCGCCGGTGGACGCGGGCCCGCCGGACACGGGCCGGGTGGACTCCGCCGTGCGCGACACGGCCGTCGCGGATACGCGCGTCGCGGACACGGCGCCCCCCCCCGACACGGGGATGCCCGAGGACACGGCCCCACCAGAGGACACGGCGACGGCGCAGGACACGGCGGTGGCGCAGGATACGGCGACGGCGCAGGACACCGGCGCGGCCTCGGACGCGCTCGACGAGGGTGACGCGTCGGGACCGCCGCCGCTGGTGACGGAGCCGGTGCAGACGGGCTGCGGTTGCCGCGTGGGGGGCACAAGCGGGCTCCAGGGAGGGGCGCTCGGGGGGCTCGTCCTGGGTCTCCTCGTCGCGCGGAGGCGCCGCCGCGAGGGGTGACCCGTAGCGCGCGGCGTTACCGCGCAGTAACACCTGGCGGCGGAGGTGGCGTCTCCCCCGCGTCGCACTGCATCATGTAAGCGTGTGGCGCGGTGGGTGCTGTCGACCAGTCAGGGCAGGTCGAGCGGGAGATCCTCCTTGCGTGGGAGGTCGGGCGGGTATTGCATCGCAATCCCATACCCATCGACCGGCGAAGGCCATTGCCACCACCAGTGATGACGCGGGATGCCAGTCGGCCAGACCGTAGGTCCGGAGGATTCGCCATGGGCGCGCGCGGCGAGCAGTCGGTCGATGTCGCTGAGGTCACGCGCGAGGCCAAGGGGTCGCAGGAGCAGGTCGTGGAAGTGCTCGAGTATTGATCGCCAGCGGAGCGCATCCCCAAGTTCGTACCCGGACTCCCAGACCTGCCGCAGCCGCTTGTACAGCTCCAGTTCGAAAGCGTCGAACACAGGGACCAGCTCCAGGATCAGCTCAGGTTGGCGGAGCACCAGGCGCTCGATTTCGCGCGCGAGCTCTGGATCGGTGACCGCCGAGCGACCGATCACGTCGATGACATCGATCGCCCGGAAGTCTATCCCGTTGGGATACGGGGAAGTTCGAACCTCCTCTACGCAGCGGCTCAGCGCAGTGGCCAACTCCGGTATCCGGAGGGCGTGATCTTGGGTCATTGGCTGCCTCAAACTGGTAGCGTGAGGCGTGGGCGGGCAAAAGTCCATGACACCCCGCCTGACTGCGTGGAAGAGATTGTCGGGCTTGAGATCCGTATGGACCACGGGCGTCGGGAGTCCGTGGGCGCAGTCGAGCGCCTCGCCGAGGTCCGTCGCGACCTCGGCGAGCGCCGCCGGGAGGGCGGGTGTCTCGCGGCGCGTGCTGCAAACACGGAGGACGCCGTCGCGATGGGACCGTGGGACCCCGTCGTGGTGGGGCCGTGGGCCACCGTCGGGGCGCTCCGGTGTTTTCTCGGAGGCGTTGGGGACCATGCTCGTTGCGCGTCCGCCCCGGGACCACGGCCCCACCACGACGGGGTCCGCCCGCTCCCCTCCGGTAGGCAACGTGCGGCAAGATGTCCCGTTTGGCTGGTCCGGCTTATTACTACAGCCGCACTTCGCCACCGCCCACGGCCTCGGCGAAGTGCGGCTGTAGTATTATGGCGGACGCTCCACCCGGCGCCGGGGCAGGTGCTGGACTGCGCGGTTCTGGGGCTGTGTTACCGCGCAGTAACACCTGGCGGCGGAGGTGGCGGCCGCCGCCACCTGCCACCCCGATTCCGCCATGTATGGTGGTGTAACTACGTGAAATTATTGGATAGGTGTTCCGGCACGGGGGCTGCTCTGGGCCTCTCCCATGGCGAGCGTGGAGCACGAGACGGTGGTGGCGATGCTGCGGGCGCACCCGGAGCACCTCGCGGCGCTGGTGGCGCTGCAGAGCGGGCAGGTCGCCCTTCCCGCGACGCTGGCGCTGGACGACTCGGTGCTGCGCGGTGCGGAGGCGGCGGAGGTGCGACCGGACGCCGTGTACCTCGCGCCCGACGGGGCCTGGGTCGTACTGGAGGTCCAGCGCGCCCAGGACCCCGCCAAGGCCCGGCGCTGGCCCCTGATGGCCGCGCTGCTGCTGGACCGCCGAGGGGTCCTGGGGGAGCTCCTGGTGCTCACCACCCAGCCCCACGTCGCGGCCTGGGCGCAGGAGGTGGCGGTGCACCGCAGCCCCGCGGGCTGCATGCTGGCGATGGTCCCCGTGGTGGTGCTCCTGGCGGGCGAGCTCCTGGGGAGGCTCCTCGATCCGCGTGCCCCCGCGTTGGCGTTCTACGCCGCCTGGGCCGTCAAGGACAAGGACACCCTCGACGCCAGGCTCACGGTCTGGAACGCCCTGGAGCTCACCCGGGAGCTCCCCGCAGAGTTGCGGGCGGCGCAGGCCCGCGCCATCCTCCGGGTGCTCAGCGACGCCACCCTCGCGTGGCTCAAGGACACGCTCATGACCCTCGATGACATCCCCGACGGACCCGCACTCCGCGCATGGACCCTCGAACTCGAAACCAAAGGCATCGAGAAAGGCCTCGCACGAGGAAAAGCCGAAGCGGTGCTGGCGGTGCTGTCCGCGCGGGGGCTCGCGGCCACGGAGCCGCAGGTGGCCGCGGTCCTCGGCTGCCGTGACGCCGCCGTGCTCGACGCGTGGCTCCGCGCCGTCGCCTCGGTCCCCTCCGTCGACGCGCTCCTGGCGAGCGCCCCTTAGGGGCTGAGCGGGCCGTGCGAACCCCTACGTCAGCGAGCGGTCGAGCTCCTTCTTCACCCGATCTTCAATGGTGCCCTTGAGGGGCCTCATCAGGAACGGGAGGTCAATGGCCACCGCCACGTTGGTGTCTGTGATCGTGAAGGTCCCCTTGGCCGGCTTGGTGATGTTGAACGTGTAACCGCTCCAGCTCCCCTCGATGCCCTGGCTCTTGAGCCGGTCGAGCACCTGGTTGGCGCGGTTCTTCGCCTCATCCTTGCCGAGGGTGTGGCTCCTGCTGATGTTGATGTCGGCCATGATCACGTCTCTCCCGGTCCAAGGCCCCTCAGGGCGCGTCCGGAGAGTGCGCGGGTTGCACGAAGCCGTCAATCACTTCCAGCGCCATCTCCCAGCGCTCCAGGGGCGGCATCACGTAGGCCCCCGCCACCCGCCCCTGCACCGCCGAGAGCATCTCCCGGGCGATGGCCACCCCCTCCTTGCGGGCCGGTGCCCCCGTGCCCGCCCGGCGCATGCGCTCGCGGATCTCGTCCGGGATGCGCATCCCGGGCACCTCGTTGTGCAGGAACTCCGCGTTCCGGTGGCTCGCCAGCGGCAAGATCCCCACCAGCACCGGCACCCCAAGGGGCTCCAGGTCCGTCAGGAAGCGCTCCAGCACCACCGGGTCGTACACGGGTTGCGTCAGCACCGCCTCGGCCCCCGCCTCCACCTTCTTGCGTGTCCGGTCCAGCTCCCGAGGGTAGTCCATCGCCGCAGGCTCCGCCCCCGTGGTCAAGAGAAACCGCGTCGCCCCGCCAATGGGTTTTCCCCCAGGGTCCAGCCCGTGATTCAAGCCCCTCACCATCCGTAGGAGCCCGATGGAGTCCAGGTCGTACACCGCCGTACAGTCCGGGTAGTCCCCCATCTTGGGCGGGTCCCCGGTGATCACCACGAGGTTGCGCACCCCCAGCTCGTGAGCCCCGAGGATGTGCCCCAGGAGCCCCAGGAGGTTGCGGTCCCGGCAGCACACATGGAGGAGCGGCTCGATCCCCTCGCGCAGGAGCCTGGCGGCCAGGGCGAGGTTGCTCATCCTCGCCGAGGCCCGTGGCCCGTCGGCGATGTTGATCACGTCCACCCCGTGACGTACGAGGTTCTTCGCCCCGTCCACCGCGCGCTGAGGGTCCACGCCCGCCGGGGGGTTCACCTCCACGCTCACCACGAAGCGCTTGCCGAGCTTCTTCGCCAGGGGGGATTTCTCCTCCCGGGTCGCCACCCGGATCCCCGGCGCCACCGTGGGCTCCGAGGGCTGCGCCAGGGTTCCTCCGGGCACCTCGGGGTCCGCGTCGCCGTCGTGGGAGAGCATCCGCGCCGCGTTGGCCGCGCGGCGAAGGTGCTCCGGCGTGGTGCCGCAGCAACCCCCGAGGAGCCTCACCCCGAGCTTGAGGAGCCTCCGGGCGTACACCCCGAAGTACTCCGGGTTGGCCATGTACAGAAAGCGCCCCTCCACCCTCCGAGGGACGCCCGCGTTGGGCATCGCCGCCAGCGGGAGCCCCACCGCCCTCATGCGCTCGACGACCTCGTACACCCCGGAGGGGCCGTCCCCGCAGTTCACGCCGATGACGTCCGCGCCCCAGGACGCGAGCTTCTCGGCCAGGGCCTCCGGGGGCGTTCCGTCGGCCATGGTGCCGAAGGCGTCGAAGCTCACCATGGCCACCACGGGGAGCCCCGTGGCGTCCTTGGCGGCCTGGAGCGCGAGGCGCAGCTCCTCGGGCTGGCGCATGGTCTCCAGCGCGAGCACGTCCGCGTCGGCCAGGGCCCGGGCTTGCTCCGCGAAGGCCGCCCGCACCTCGGCCAGGTCCTTCTCCCCCAGGCCCTTGATGTTGTTGAGCCCCGTCGGGCCGAGGGACCCGGCCACGAAGCCCTGCACCCCGGCGGGGCCCTGGGCCAGCGCCTCCCGCGCCACCCGCACCCCCGCCTGGTTCAGCTCCCGGACCCTGCCCTCCAGGTTGAAGCGCGCCAGGCGGTACCGGTTGGCCCCGAAGGTGTTGGTCTCCAGCACCGTGGAGCCCGCCCGGAGGTACTCCTTGTGGACCGTCTTCACCAGCTCCGGGCGCGTCAGGTTGAGCTCTTCAAAATTCGACGTGAGAGCACGCCCCGGGCGTAGAGCTCCGTGCCCATCGCCCCGTCCACCACCAGGGGGCGCTCTCGCAACGCCGTGAGGAAATCTCCCATCGCCGCCTCATAGCACTTGTCCCACCCTCACGGGTTGTCAACGTCCCCACGGGGGTGTCGTCGCCGTCGTCGGGCCAGAGCCACCACAGGAGCCCCACGGCGGCCAGGAGGCACCCCAGGGCCACCCCGACCGCCACCCAGGGCCAGAGGCTCCGGGCGGGCGCCTTGGGGGCCATTGGCACCACGGGCTTCGCCAGGCCGTAGACCTTGCCAGGGGCCACCACCGGCGCCACGGGCGGGACCACCGGCTGCGAGACCTTCACCGAGACCCTCACCGCAGCCTCGGCGCTCACGGTCTCCGCCCAGGGCAGCCCCAGCACGGGCGGCGGAGAGCCTACTGGTAGGGAAGTGTAGGGCGCTGTATCCGCGAGCAGCGCGACCAGGGCCTCGGCGGCGGCGGCGCCGTGGGGGTAGCGGGCGGCGCGGTCGCGGCACACGCAGCGGGCGAACCAGGCGTCGAAGCCCAGGGGCACGAGGCCCGCGCGGGACTGCTCTGCGGCGCGGGCGCTGGCCTGGGGGAGCGGGTCCACGACGATCTCCTTGAGGACGCCCACGCCCGCGGCCCGAGGGTCCTCCGCGGCGCGCCAGTAGTGCCGCCCGGTGAGGCACTGGTACGCGATGAGCCCGAGGGGCCAGACGTCCGTGGCGGGGGTGATGAGCCCGCCGGTGGTGGCCTGTTCGGGCGCCATCCAGAGCGGGGTCCCGAGGGCGGCGGTGTTGCCCGCGGCGGAGTCCAGCACCACCTTTGCGATGCCGAAGTCCAGCACCTTCAGGAAGAAGGGCTCCGAGGGGGCCCGGGCGGTCGCCAGGAAGAGGTTGTCGGGCTTCAGGTCCCGGTGGACCACGCCCGCGCGGTGGGCGCTTCCCAACGCCTGACCGAGCTGTTCAAAGAGGCCCCGCACCTCCGCGCGGGGCAGCGTGTCCCGGCGGGTGAGCACCGCGGAGAGGGTCTCTCCCGGGAGGAGCTCCATGGCCATCCAGGGGATGCCGGAGCCCTCGTCCACGCCAGCGGCCACGACGTCCACCATGTGAGGGCTGTCGGCCAGGGCGGAGGCGCGCGCCTCGTGCGCGAAGCGCTGGCGCTGGACGGCGTCCTGGAGGAGGCCCGGGTGCATGACCTTCAGGGCCCGCTGGCGGCCGGTGGAGAGCTGCTCCACGCGGTAGACCGAGCCCATGCCGCCCTGGGCCAGGGGGCCCAGCACCTTGAAGTCTCCGGCCACCACGGCCCCGGTGGGGAGCTCCAGCCGGTGGATCATGGCAGACCCCCGCGGGGAATGGTGCTAAGAGTGTTCGGGTGACGCGGGAAGGGAGCGCACCATTCAACCCCGAGGCGAGCACCGCGGACACGGTGTTCGCCACCGCGGACGGAGCCCTGCGCGAAGACCGCGAGACCACCGACGGGGAGGAGACCATGGCCCACCCGTCGGAGGCGCGCTTCCGCGTGGTGGACCCGGTGGCCCGCGGGGGAATGGGGAGCATCCACCGGGTGTTCGACCGAGAGCTCTTGCGCCATGTGGCCATGAAGGTGCTCGATCCGTCGCTCGGGAACAACCCCGACGCGATGAACCGCTTCGTGGTGGAGGCGCAGATCACCGGCCAGCTCGACCACCCGAACATCGTGCCGGTGCACGAGCTCGGCCGGGACGACAAGGGCCGCTGCTACTTCATGATGAAGCTCGTGCAGGGCCGCTCGCTGGAGGCCGAGATCCATGACGGGCCCGCGCTCCCGTGGCACTCGGGGCGCCTGGACGGGCTCCTGGAGATCCTCCTCAAGGTGTGCGACGCGCTGGCCTTTGCCCACAGCCGGGGGGTGCTCCACCGGGATCTCAAGCCCCATAACATCATGGTGGGCACCTTCGGGCAGGTGTACCTCATGGACTGGGGCGTGGCGCTGGTGAAGCAGCAGGTCTGCGCCGCGGGCGCCGCGCCGGTGTCCCTGCACCCCGCGGAGGGGGAAGCAGGCGCGGGAGGCCCCTCGGAGGAGGAGCCCCCGGGCGGGTCCAGGCCCCGCGCCCTGGTGGGCACCCCGGCGTACATGTCCCCGGAGCAGGCCCTCGGGCTCCACGACGAAATCGACGTCCAGACCGACGTCTTCATGCTCGGCGGGATCTTGTACGAGATGCTCACCCGCCGCGGGCCGTACCTCGGCACCTCCCTCTGGGCGGTGCTCTACCAGGCGATCCAGGGGAACGTCACGCCCCCGGAGGTGCTGCTCCCGGAGGCCCGGCTCCCGCTGGGCCTGTGCCGCATCGCCATGAAGGCCCTCGCGCGGGAGAAGTCCCAGCGGTACGCCTCCGTGGGGGCCTTCAAGCAGGCCCTGGAGCGCTACCTCCGCGGGGTGGACCGCTTCATCCAGAGAACCTACGCCCCCGGCGCGCTCATCGTCGCCGAGGGAGACACGGGCGACACGGCGTTCATTCTCACCGCGGGGCGCTGCCTGGCATTCAAGACCGTCGAGGGCTCCCGGGTCCCGCTGCGGGAGATGGGCCCCGGGGACGTCTTCGGTGAAATGGCCGTGCTCACCGCCAGGCCGCGCACCGCGAGCGTCCAGGCCCTGGAGGAGACCACGGTGCTGTGCGTCACCCGGGAGTCCATGCAGGAGCAGCTCGGGGCCAACGCCTGGCTCGGGTCTTTTGTCGGCGCCCTGGCCCAGCGCTTCCGCGAGGCCGACGAGCGCCTGACGGAGCTCGAGCGCGTGCGCGTGTCGCGCTCGTAGACGGCGGCTACCGCGAGAGATAGCCCGCGCGCTCCAGGAGGCTCTGGCCCTCGGCGCTGGTGGCCGCGCGCACCAGGTCCTGCCAGGGGCCCCAGGGGGCCCCGCGGGTGTAGAGCACCACGGGCCGCACCAGGGGGTAGGCCCCGGCCCTCACGGCCTCCCGCGAGGGCGCCACCGGATCATCATGGGAGCCTCGCTGGAGGGGCACCACGCGCACGGTGTCGTTCACCCAGGCCAGGCGCACCAGGGCCACCGCGAGGGGGTCCTGGGCCACGGCGCGCACGGCGGAGCCCTCGTCCGCGGCGATCTCCACCCCGGGGTCCGGCGCCGCGCCGGTGAACACCAGCGCGTCCGCCAGCGCGCGCGAGGGGTTGCCCAGGCCGCAGAGCACCCTCCGTGGGGCTCCCGCGGGACCTCGGCCCGGGAAGGCCCTCGGCGCGCTGGTGAAGAGCGCCGCCACCTGGGCCACGGTGAGCGCCCCGAGGGGGTTTGTCCGGTGCACCACCAGCACGGCGTTGTCCCAGCCCGCGACGTGCTCCGACGCGGCCGCCCGGAGCTCGAAGCCCTGGGCCCTGGCGCGGGCGACCTCCTGGGGGGCCGCGAAGCCCGGCACCACGGCCACCCCCGCGGCGCCCAGGAGCATGCGGTCCAGGGCCAGGCCCGCCTCCACGCGCACCCTCACCGCGGGGTTGGACTGCTCCACCAGCGCGCCCCAGGCGCCGGCGACGTTCTGGGCCATGGACGGGTCCGCCAGGACGATGAGCCCTGCCGCCGCGGGGAGCGCCTCCGGGGGCGCCGTGGCCGCCGGGCGCGACGCCTGGGACAGCACCTGGGCGGTGAGGGTGTCGGCCCGGGCGCGCTCCCGGAGGTAGAGCCCGAGGGCCGCGCCGGTCAGGAGCCAGCCCCCGAGGGCCGCGCCCCCGAGGGCCAGGCGCACCCTCGGCGAGGAGAACCCGTCGGGCTCCTCGGTCATGGCGCCGGGGGGCGCGTGGTCCACGAGGGTGGCCACGTCCTCCGCGGGGGACAATCCCTCGGCGGCGATGCGCTCCCAGCGGGCCTCGACGGGCTGGCCGTCCAGGGCCAGGGCCACGAGCTGCGCGAGGGTGCGCGTCTCCACCTGCCAGGCGTGGGCTTCGAGCACCCTGGTGAGGGCCTGGGCCATGTCCCTGGCGGTGGCCCAGCGCGCGTCCCGTGCGCGCTCCAGGCCCCGGAGGACCACCCGGGCGAGGTCCTCGGGGTAGTCCGGTACGCGGGTGGACGGCGGGGGGATGGTGCCCGTGGTCACCGCCCGGTAGGCCTCCACGGGCGTGGCGGCCTTGAAGAGCCTCCCGCTGCCGGTGGACATTTCATACAGCACCACGGCGAGGCCGAAGAGGTCCGCCCGGGCGTCCAGGGCGAGGCCGGGCTCCCACTGCTCGGGGGCCATGTAGCTGAATTTGCCTTTGATCTTCGGGGCCTGGGTGCGCCCCAGGGCGGTCTCCGCGCGGGCGATGCCGAAGTCCACGACCTTCACCACGCCGTCGGCGTCGATCATGAGGTTCTGCGGGGTGACGTCGCGGTGCACGAGGCACAGGGGCTGGCCGTCGGCGCCGCGGGCCTCGTGGGCGTACCCGAGGCCCTCCAGGGCGTCCCGGGCGATGCGCACCGCCAGGGGGATGGGGATGGAGCGCTTCTTCTGCGCCAGGAGCACCATGAGGGTGGACACGGAGATGCCCCGGATGAGCTCCATCGCGAGGAACAGCCGCCCGTTGTCCTCGCCGACCTCGTACATCTGGGCGAGGTTGGGGTGCCGGAACTCCGCGGCCACGAGGGCCTCCCGGAGGAACATCCGGACGTGGTCGTGGTCGCCGGCCACGTCGGCCTTCAAGACCTTGAGGGCGACCTTCTTGGCGAAGCCGAAGGCGCCCTCCTGGCGGGCGAGGTACACCTCGGCCATGCCCCCGGAGGCGATCTTGCGTTCGAGCACGTAGCGCCCCAGGCGGGGACCCTGGTGCGGCTCCTGGGTGTTCATCCGTGCTGGACTATACATCCCCCGTTGGTATGGTCCGCGGGATGGCGCGAAAGGGTTCCTCGGGGCTCTCCCTGGTGTGGTTCGTCCTGGCGGTCGGCGGGGCGCTGGCGGCCGGGGCTCACGGGTGCACGCAGCCCCGGCCGCGGGTGATCACCCAGCGCTTCGAGGACGCCTTCGAGCGCACGACGCTGGGCCCGGACTGGCGGGAGACGGGCAGCGGGTGGCGCATCGAGAACGGCTCCCTGCGGGGGGAGAACGTGCGCAACCACCCCTTGTGGCTCACCCGGCGGCTCCCGCGGGACGCCCGCATCGAGTTCGACGCCTGGAGCGACTCGCCGGCGGGGGACTTGAAGTGCGAGGTCTGGGGGGACGGGCAGTCTTTCGCCCAGCAGGCGTCGTACACGGCCACGAGCTACGTGGTGATTTTTGGTGGCTGGGGCAACCGGTACAACGTCCTGGCCCGGATGGACGAGCATGCCCCGGACCGGCGCCAGCGGGTGGGCCCCAGGGTGTCCCTCGGGCGGCGGTACCATTTCCAGGTCGAGCGCCAGGGCCGGAGGCTCCAGTGGCTCCTGGACGGCAACCCCATGCTGGAGTGGGACGACCCGGACCCCCTGGCGGGCCCCGGTCACGAGTACTTCGCCTTCAACGACTGGGAGGCGCTGGTACACTTTGACAACCTGGTGATCACTCCGCTGTGACGGTGGGGCCCCCGGGTGTGATACTCCCTGGAAGAGTCTGAGCCCGTGACGCCCGCGGAGATCGCCAAGGAACTCGACGAGATCGAGACCCGCCTGGAGCGGCTGCGCATCAAGTACGACCAGTATTTCCAGGGCTTCGAGAAGATGCTCCCGTGGGTCCCGCGCAAGGACCTGGACCGCCGCATGGCGGAGCTCCACAAGGAGCAGATCCGCAACACGGGCTTGCGGTTCCGGTTCCAGTCCCTGGTGCAGCGGTACACCATGTACCAGACCTTCTGGGGTCGGATCATCCGGCAGATCGAGGAGGGCACCTACAAGCGCGACGTGGTCAGGGCCCGCCGCCTGGCCGCGGAGAAGCGCGCCGGGAGCCCCAGCGACGGCGAGGAGCTCTCCGAGAGCGACCTCCAGGAGGTCCCGGAGGAGCCCGTGCAGGCCCCCGCGAAGGTCCCCGTGGAGGTCCCCGCTGCGACCACCCCCGCGACCCCGCAGGCCACCGTCGCGAGGCCCGGGCTGTCGCCCTTCGGGGCGCTGCGGGCCTCGGTGCCCGCGCCCGCGCCCACGCCCGCGCAGGGGCAGGCGCCCTTGCGCGCGCCAGCGCCTGCGCGCGAGACCCCCGGCGCCGCCGAGGACCCTGCGCTGCGCCAACTCTTCCAGCGCTACGTGGAAGCCCGACGGCAGACCGGCGAGAGCGTGGAGGTGAAATTCGAGACCGTGGCCCGCCAGGTGCGGGACACCTTGCCGCGGTTGCAGGAGAAGTACCAGGGCGCGGACGTACGGCTGGACGTGGCCATCAAGGACGGCCGGGCGGTGCTGCGCCCGGTGGTCACGCTCAAGCGGTAGGGCCCTGGTGGAGCCCGGGCTCTACGCCATCGTGGACGTGAAGGGCCTCGGGGCGAGGACGGTGGAGGACTTTGCGCGGAGGCTCCTGGACGCGGGGCCCCTCTCGGCGCTGCAGCTCCGCGCCAAGGACCGGGGGAGCGCGGAGGTGCTCCGGTGGGCGCGGACCCTTGCGCCCTGGTGCCGCGAGCGGGGCGTACCGTTCTACGTCAACGACCGGCCGGACGTGGCCGCGCTGGCCGGGGCGTACGGCGTGCACGTCGGCCAGGAGGACCTGCCAGTGGACGAAATCCGTAGAATATTCCATGAGTTACGGGTGGGCACCTCGACCCACGACGCGGGGGAGCTCGCCGGGGCGCTGGCCACGGACGCGGACTACGTGGCCTACGGGCCGGTGTTCGGGACGCGCTCCAAGGACGCCCCGGCGCCGACGGTGGGCCTGGAGGGCTTGCGGCGCGCGGTGGCGCTGGCGGGCGGGCGGCCGGTGGTGGCGATCGGCGGGATCACGCTGGACAACGCCGAGGCGGTGCGGGCGTGTGGGGCGCGGGCGGGGGCGGTGATCTCCGCGTTGAGCGTGCCCGACGAGGCGCTCCCGTCGGTGGTGCGGGCGCTGCATCGCGCGCTCGGCGGTCGTGGGGGGTAGGCTCCGCACCCGGGACGCAACCACCAAGGGGCCCGGGGCGACAACGGGTGCATGCGGACCCGCTTCGACGCGATCGCCAAGGAGCTCTGGCGTGAGGGCCTCGGGGACCTCGGGCGGGTGACCGTGGAGGTGGAGGTGACGGCCCCGCCGCAGCGGGCGGACGCGGTGTTCGAGCCGGTGGAGGCGCACCGGGCGGCCCTCGCGGGTCGCGGGCTGGTGGGCCGGATGGTGGCGGACCCGAGCATGCTGGAGGCGTTCCACGAGGCACCCGATGGGGAAGAAGTGCGGGACTGTCACCGCAAGTTCCTGTCCTGGCGCCACGCCCTGAGCGAAGGCCGTGAGCGCGCCAGGTTGTGGCTGGTGGTCGCCGGGGACCCGGTGCTCGTGCGTCGGGCCTTCGCGCTGCGCCGGCTTCGTGGTTGGCCCGAGGGGGTGTTGGGCGCGCCGGAGGGCTTCGGGCTCTGCGTGGTGGTGGTGGCCTCGCTGCCCGAGACGCGGGACACGCTGGCCCTGCGGCTCTTCGGGCGAGGGAGGGTGCTCCGCCGGGCCGCCCTCGAGCTCCTGGCCCTCCCGCGCGACGCCTGGGAGCGGCGTCTGGTGCCGGTGCTGCTACGATGGCGTACACAAATCCCAGAGATCCCGGCCCCACGGACACAAGACGAGGAGGATTACATGCTCAGCACCCAGGAGTGGTACGAGGCCTGGAAGAAGGACGCCCGCGACGAGGGCATCGCTCAGGGGATCGGGCCGCTAGTGCGGCAATTCGAGCGGCGCCTGGACCGTACGCTCACCGAGGACGAGCGGGCGGTGCTGCGGCTGCGCCTCGAAGCGCTCGGCGCCGCGCGCCTGGGGGATGTGGTGCTCGACCTCGCCCCGCAGGAGCTCGCCGCGTGGCTCCAGGACCCCGCCGCGCGGTGAGGCGTTGGTGCCACGGCATTTTTTGCTCCCCTGGGCGTTCGCTCCGCCGTGCCGTGCGCTCGGTGGTAGCCTCCAGGGCGACCCGTGGACCCATTGACCCTGGGAGTGCTGATGGCCGTCGGAGCCGGTGGAGCCGCCGCGGTGGCCCGCTGGCGCCGCAGGCGTGAGGCCGCCCGGGACCGGGACCGGGACAAAGACAGGCCCCCCCCTGCCCGCAAGGCCGAGCCGCGCGCGCCGGGCGAGTGGCGCGTGGGGGACGTGCTCCTGCACCTGAGCGATGAGTACTGGCTCGCCGGGGAGCTCTCGCTCCTGCGCGAGGGGTCCACCGTGGTGAGGCTCTTCTCCGCGCCGGAGCGGGGCTCGTCGCGCTGGCTCGCGGTGCCCCGCGCGGGCGATTCGGTGTACGTGCTCCACGCGGACGCCACCCTGGCGGCCCTCGGCTGGCCGGGGATGGAGGTCCCGCTCCGAGGGGCCACGCTCCGCCCGCTGGAGCAGGGCAACTGCGCCATCGCCGTGCAGGGCGAGGTCGAGGCCCGCTGGGAGGGCCTCGGGCGCTACGGCGTGTTCCGCGCGCTGGAGACCGTCGCGCTGGTGCTCGAACAGGGCGGCCAGCGCCTGGCCCTCTCGGGGAAGGCCGTCCCTCGGAGGCTCCTGGAGAAGCTCGGTTGAGGGCCCGGTGGTGGTGCGCGCTCGCGCTCCTGGGCGCCTGCGGGGACGGGGCGCGCCCCCCGGGGCTCACGGGCCCCGACGCCACGGTGACCGACGCGCCCGTCGCGGGGCGCTGCCGCCTGGACCTCGACTGCAACGACTTCGTGGACTGCACCCAGGACACCTGCCGCGCGGGGACGTGCGCGCGCGAGCCCCTGGCGTCGCGCTGCGGGGCCGGGAGCGCGTGCCACCCGCAGCGGGGCTGCACCCCTCGCCGGAGCTGCTCCCGCGACCAGGACTGCGCCGACGACGACGCATGCACCCTGGACGAGCGCTGCGACCAGGGCCTGTGCGTGTTCACCGAGGCGCTCGCGGGCACGCCCTGCGGGGCCGTCGGGAGCGAGCGCGCCTGCCGCGGGGGCCTCTGCGCCTGCCCCGAGGGGCGCCCCACGCTCTGCCGGGACCGCTGCGTGGACACCTCCGCGGACCCGGACCACTGCGGCTCCTGCGGGCTCTCCTGCGGGGGCGGGGGCTGGTGCCTGGGCGGCGCGTGCCGCTGCTCCGCCCCGCAGGCGTGGTGCCCGGGCGCCGGGTGCGTGGACCTGTCCTCCGCGCCGGACGCCTGCGGGGCGTGCGGCAACCGCTGCCCCGCCACGGCCCGCTGCGAGGAGGGCCGCTGCCGCACGCCGTGCCTCCCGGGCACCCACCGCTGCGGCGAGGCCTGCGCGGCGGACACCAGCGTGGACAGCTGCGGCGCCCGCTGCGAGCCCTGCCCGAGGCCCCCGGGGGCCACCAGCGCCTGCGCCGCGGGCAACTGCACCTTCACCTGCGGCCCGAACACGCACCGCTGCGGCGACCGCTGCGCCGACGACGACAACGTGAACACCTGCGGCGCCCTGTGCGTGCCCTGCCCCACGCCCATGCACGGACGGGCGGCGTGCCTCGCGCGCGCCTGCGCCCCGCGCTGCGACCCGGGCTACCACGGCTGTGACACCCGCTGCCTCGACGACGCCGCCGTGGCCTCCTGCGGCGAGCGCTGCGAGCCCTGCGTCGCCCCGGCCCACGGCCGCGCCACGTGCGCGGCGGGGCGCTGCGGCATCGCCTGCGACGCGGGCTACCGCGCCTGCGGCGACCGCTGCTCCGACGGCACGGACCCGCAGGCCTGCGGCGAGGCATGCGTGCGCTGCCCCGCCCCCGCGGACGGCGCCGCCACGTGTGTCTCCGGCCGCTGCGCCGTGCGCTGCAACCTCGGCTTCCACGACTGCGCCGGGCGCTGCCTGCGGGACACCTCGCCCGCCTCCTGCGGGACCCTCTGCGCGCCCTGCCCCGCCCCCGCCCACGCCCAGGCCACCTGCTCGGCCGGGCGCTGTGACTTCGGCTGCGACCCGGGCTACCGCCGCGAGGGCGACCGCTGCCGCGAGCTCCCCCGCCCCGTGAGCCCCCCGGACATGAGCCGGGTCAGCACCCGCCGCCCCACCGTGCGCTTCCGCCTCCCCGCCGAGGCCACCCGCGCCACGGTGCAGTTCTGCCAGGACCGCGCATGCACCACCGTGCTCGCCTCCCGAGCCTCCATGGACCAGAGCGCGACCCCCATGGAAGAACTCCCCACGGGTGTAGTCTTCTGGAGGGTATTGTCGGATGGAGACCTACCTGGACCTACCTGGTGGTTTCGCACGCCCGCACGCAGCGCGACGGTGGCCACCTTCGGGTTGTTGACCACGGACGTGGACGGGGATGGTTACGGTGATCTGGTGGCCGGGGCGCCGTTCCTGGCGCTGCCGGGGTCCCGGTTGTACACGCACCTGGGTGGGCCGATGGGTGCCCGAACCCCCGGTCAGGCCGTGGAGAGCCCCGAGGTGGACTCGCTCTTCGGGATGGTGGTGGTGGGCGTCGGGGACGTCAACGGCGATGGCTACGGAGACGTGGCCGTGGGGGCCCCGGGCTTCGCGATGAACACGGGCCGGGCGTATGTGTTTCATGGTGGCAACCGGGGCCTGGAGGAGCTGCCCGCCAGCACCCTGCGGGCGCGCACACCGGTCGGGGGGTTCTACGGCGCGGCCCTCGCGGGCGGGGACCTCAACGGTGACGGGTACAGCGACGTGGTGGTGGGCGCCTACCGCGCGCTGCGGGAGGGCGTGGTGAGCGTGTACTTCGGCAGCCCCCAGGGGATCCCCGAGGAGGCCTCCAGGGTGCTCCCGGCGCCGGGGCCGGCGGAGGGGCGCATGGGCGAGGGGCGCTATGGCATCGCCGTGGCGGTGCCCGGGGACCTCGACGGGGACGGCTTCGCCGACCTGGTGGCGGGCGCCGACGCGGAGGACGGCTTCACCGGGCGGGTGTACCTCCACCGCGGGGGAAGGGACGGGCCGTCCCTGCGCCCGGAGGTGACGCTCCAGCGCCTGGAGGGCGGGCAGTACGGCAGCGCCGTGGCGGGCGTCGGGGACGTAGACGGCGACGGGCGGCCGGACGTGGCCGTCGGGGGCCCGGGCTTCCGCGACGGCCTCGGCGGGGCGTACGTGTACGCGGGCTCCGCGCGGGGCCTGGAGGCCGAGCGGATCACGGTGATCCCGGGGCCCGCGGGGGTCAACGCGGATTTCGGCCTGGCGCTGGGCGGCGGGGACTTCGACGGCGATGGGTACAGCGACGTGGTGGTGTCCGCGCCGCGCTCGCTGGACTACCAGGGGCAGGTGTACGTGTTCCAGGGCAGCGCCATGGGCGTGCGCACCAGCCCCTGGCGCATGCTCCCGGGGCCCACCACCCCGCGGGCCTACCACGGCAACGCCGTCTCCGTCGGGAGGGACATCGACCGCGATGGCTACGACGACATCGTGGTGAGCGCCGAGCGGGCGTCGACCTTCGTGGGCCAGGCGAGGGTGTTCTACGGCAGCGCGTCGGGGCTCGACCGCATGCAGATCTTGACGGGCCCCGACGGCCCCGGCGGGCGCTTCGGGTTCAGCGTGGCGTGCTGGGCGAGGCCCGCGGCGCGGCCTCGGGGCTGAATTCAAAGGGGAAGAAGAACACCACCGACCCGCCCCGAGCCGACGGGAAGCGCAGGGCGCCAAAGAGGCCCTCCACGCAGCGCATCGTGGAGCGGAAGGCCTCCGGCCCCGTCGCGCGCACATCCGTCGCACGACCTTCGACGGTGATGGTGAGGTGGACCTCCACGCGCCCGGCGAGGCGGGGGTCCCCGGCGAGGGCGGCTTCATAGCAGTCCCGAACGGCGCCGAGGTGCGCCTGGACCACCGCCGCCACCAGCGCGGGGTCGATGGTGCCCTCCTGCTGCACCGGCCGCGGTTGAAAGGCTGGCTCCGTCCCCGCGTCCTCGGGCCCACGACGCGCGACGGTCCAACGCACGGACCGCCCGGGCGCGCGGAAGGGCGGCACCCGCGCGAGCTCCAGCGTGTGCATCACACAATCGATGGAGCGCACCGGCGTCTCCGGCGCGAGCGCACCGGCGCGGTCCAGGTGAAGCCTGCCGGTCGGGCCATCAAAGACCCCCTCCACGGTGACGCGGTCCCCCGGGCGGAGGCAGCGCTCGGCCAGCGGAGTCACCAGCTCCAGGGCCTCGTGCACCGCGCGCGGTGACGGCCCTCGGAGCGCACCCTGCGGCGTCGCTGCCGCACACGCCGCCAGCGCCGACGCCAACACCACCAGACCCAGGCGCGCGCGGCGCGCCGTTGCGCAGAGCTCGCGGGCGACGACCAAGGCCCGGCCAGGGTAGCGCCTCCCGCGCGTGGTGGTCCAGGGAGTGACTCCCATGACCTGTCGGGTGGCAGGTCCTTCGCGACCGCGAGGCGCCGCGGGGTAGGGCACCGACGCCGCAGGCTTGTTGCGTCGCGGGCGACGAGCGTGGGCGTGCGAGGAGGGTGTATCGTGCAGGGTGGATGCGCGCGGACCCGCGTCCGCGCGCGGAAAGGGAGCCGAAGGAGCCTATGAGACAGAAGACATTGCTTGGAGGCGCGGAGGAGCCCCGGGTGAGGTGGCGCTGGGGCGCGGCGCTCCTGCTGCTCGCCGCGGTGGGCGCGCAGGGCTGCGGCGAGGACGCTCCGCCGCCGACGGACGTGCCCACGGCGGACTCGAGCGACGGGGCGAGCGGGGACACGGACACGCCGCAGGACACTGGCAGCGACAGCGCCACCGGGGATCGCCCCAGCGGTGACTCCCGACCCGCGGACACGTCGACGGCGGACACCGCGGTGGTCGACAGCGGCGCCGACGACGTGCCCACCACGGACACCGCGGTGGCTGACAGCGGCGACGACGTGCCCACCACGGACACCGCCGTGGCCGACGGCCCTGGCGACGACACCACGCCGGGCATGGACGTGCCGGGCATGGACACGCCGGGCATGGACACGCCGGGCATGGACGCGCCCCCGGCGGACACCACCCCGGCGATGGACACGCCCGCGGGTGACGGGCCGACGTGCGCGCCCGGACAGGCGCTCTGCGCGGGGGCCTGCGTGGACCTGTCGAGCGACGTGGCCCACTGCGGCGCCTGCGGGAGCGCCTGCGCCATGGGCTCCGTGTGCTCCATGGGCGCATGCGCCACCACCTGCGGGACGGGGCTGACCTCCTGCGGCGGGGCCTGCGTGGACACGAGCTCCAGCAACGCCAACTGCGGCGCCTGCGGCCGCGCCTGCGCGGGCGGCACCGTGTGCTCCATGGGCGCATGCGTGTGCCCGTCGGGGCGGACGAGCTGCGCCGGGGCCTGCGTGGACCTCGCGAGCAGCACGGCCCACTGCGGGGCCTGCGGGAACGCCTGCGCCGCGGGCCAGGTGTGCTCCGCGGGG
>JACRDB010000002.1 GCA_016218725.1 Deltaproteobacteria bacterium | reverse complement strand
TGTCCAAGTGGTTTTTCCGGGCACTTGCGTCAGATCCACTTCGCTGGCCGGCGTCATGTCAACTCGCCGTGCCACCAGCACGGCTTCGTTGACATTCCTTGTCCAGCTCGCGGCTCTTCGCAAGTGCCTCGGAAAAACCACCTGGACACTCTCTCACGGCACCGCGGGGAACTGGATGCGCGTGAGCTTGTGGGCGATGTCGTGCCCGGGGACAAAGGCCAGCTCCGCCGACGCCACCCGGCTGGCCGCCAGGGTCATGCGCTCCACGGGGCCGCAGGGGGCGCCGTCCACGAAGCCCCGGAGCGGGCGCTTGCCCTGGTCCAGGGCCTGGAACTCCACCCTCGCGTCGAGAGACAGGTGCGCCTGGCGCCAGCCCTCGGGGCTCATCACGTTGGAGCCGCACAGGATCAACAGCGCCGTGTCCACCTGCAGCGGCGCCACGCCCATGGCCCTCGCGTAGGACGTGCTCCCCGCGGCGGTGGACAGGAGCACCCCGTCGCACACCGCGCGCGCCAGGCGCACGGCGCCGTTGACCCGAACCTCGACCCAGGCCGTCTGCCCGCCCTCGCGCTCCACCCAGGCGTCGTTGAAGGCCAGGTGCGACGTGAGGGTGCCGTCGCGCGCCGTGGTGTCCACGCGCAGGAGCGGCAGCTCCCGGTGGATGGCCTCCGAGGGCAGCCCCTCGGTGACGTCCTCGGGGCCGTTGAGCAGGAACCCGAGGTGCCCGAGGTTCACCCCGAAGAAGGGCACCCTGCGGCGCCAGTGCGCGCGGATCGCGTGGAGCATGGTCCCGTCGCCCCCGAGGACCACCAGCACGCTCGGGTCGTCCTCCGGGGAGGCCACGCAGGGGTAGCGCTCCGTGAGCGCGCGCGCCGCGGTCACCGCCCGGGGGTTGCGTTCATCGAAGAGCACGCAGGGCCGGGAGCGGTCGAGCGGCGCGCTCCGCCCGCGCGGGAGGGCCCCCCCGCGGTAGAGCCCCCGGCGCGCGATGAAGGCCCCCACGCACGGCGTCACCAGCGCGTCCAGGCTCGCGCCCTGGAAGGCCCTCTCGCGGATCATGGCGCTGGTGCCCACGCGCTCGCAGGGGATGGTCACGCTCCGGGGCGGCAGGTCCCGCGGGTCCGGGGGCGCCTCGGGCGTGTGGCACACGGCCCAGCGGAGGGCATGCCACAGCTCCGGGCCCCGCTCCCACGCGCGCTGGACCTCGCTGGCGCCGTCCCGGCCGCCGCGGACCTTGTCCTCGGAGACGGCATGCCACAGCTCCCCCTCGCGCGCGTAGAGGGCCTCCAGGGCGTGCGTCCGGGTGAACTCCGGGCGCTCCAGGTCCTCGAGGGCCACGGTGACCCTCGGGAGCCCCCGGAAGGCCAGGTCCGTCATGGCCGCGCGGTGCACGGGGGAGACGTCCTCCGTGCGGGCCTTGTCGGGCCTGGGGCCGCAGGGCACCACGCGCACCTCGTCGAAGCGCCGGGCCAGGGCCTCGGCCATGGCCCGGTGGTGCAGCCCCGGCGGGTTCATGCTCCCGCCGAAGAGGGCGATCGCGCGCATGCTCACTCCGCGCGCGCCACGGCGATGTTCCTCGGGTCGGTCTCCGAGAGGTGCCTCACGTGCCGCAGGACCCTCCCGTGGATGGCGTGCAAGAGCACCTCCGCGGGCACCACCCAGTAGCCCTCCGGGGCGATGGCCAAGGTGTACCAGGTGCTGCCCTCCAGGTGCGTGCGCCCCCCCGGCAGGCGCGTCAGCCGGAACTCCCCGCGGCGCGAGACCATGTACCCCTCCAGGTGCGGCGCGTTCACGTGACGGTACGGCGACAGCTCCGTCATCGACGGCGGCTGCGACGTCACGTTGAAGGACAGCCTCCGGGGCTCCTCCCAGCGCGTGATGGGCTCGATGAAGGGCCCCGTGGAGAACTCACAGCGCCGCACGGCGCCCACGCCCTCGCCCTGGATCCGCGCCCGCTGCGGGTACGAGACCCCGAGGCGGAAGAACCACTCCGGCGGCGGAGGCAGCTCGGTGAAGCCTACCACATGGTCCCACACCACCTCGGGGGGTGCGTCGATGTCCACGGTGGTGCTCACCTCGCGGAGGGTGGGCTGCGTGAGCTTCGCCTCAAGGCCCGCGAAGCCCGGGAGGCCGAAGACGAAGCAGGCCACGACGGGGCCGGTGTTCTTGCGTCCGAGGCTCAGGATGACCCAGGTGATGGCGGCGCCGGCGACGGCGACCACGGCGGCGATGGGCAGGGCCATGGCGAGGCAGAGCACGCCCTCGAGGGCGAAGAGCAGCATGGCCACGCCGGTGAGGGCCACGGTGACCAGCGCGGTGAGGAGCGTGTGCCCGAGGGGGCGGAGCTCACGCAGGTTGGTGAGCATGGCGCTCACGGCCCCGAGGGCGAACGGGGTGAGGAAGAACAGGGCCACCCCGTAGGTGCGCAGGCCGTAGACCCCGAGGGCGGTCATGGCGAGGCCCACGGCGACGCCGCCCAGGACGCCCCGGACGGAGGCGCGCATGGAGGCGTCGAGGGCGGGCCTGGGTCCGGCCGCGGGGCTCGGGCGGTAGATCTGCTGCGGCGCCACCCAGGCGGTGGGGGCCTTGGAGGTGGGCACCACCGTGAGGACCAGCATGGTGAGGAGGTTCACCACGGGCACCAGGAAGAGCGTGCCGACCCACGGGGAGAGCCCCGCGTTGGCGGCGCGGCGCACGCTCATGGTGAGGCCCACCCACAGGAACGGCAGCGCCGCGGCCGCGCCGAGCACATGGAAGGCCGTGGGCACGGGGGTCTGGTGCGTGACCCCGAGGAGCTGTTCTCGCACGGTGATGAGCGGGACGGCGTACGCCAGCGGGTTGAACACCCGGCGCAGGAAGGCATAGGTGATCACCGAGTCGCACACCCATTTCAGCGCGAAGAGCCCGACCCCGGCGGCGAGGTAGACCCTGCGGGTGACCGGGTGGCGAAGCCCGAACAGGAGCTGGAGGTAGCCGCCCAGGGAGGACGGGGGTGGCGGGGCCTGGGAGTCCATGGCGGACACTCCACGACAACCATGGGCCCGCGGTCAATGCTCAGCGGGAGGCGAGCGCGCAGGCGGCGTAGCCCAGGACCGCCGGGCCGTCCTTGAGGCGCGTGGGCGTGGGGCTCCAGCCCCCGGCGAGGCGGGCGCGGAGGAGGGCCTCGGCGTCGGGGCGAGCGCTCCAGACGGCGACCGCCGTCACCGCGCCCAGTCAGGTGCAGTCGTACACCAGGTAGCGCCCGGCCTCCCAGGGCACCACCACGTCGTGGGTGTACTCGTCCTGGACCACCACGTCCTCCACGAGCCGCGGGGGCTCCTGCGCGAGGCCCCACCGCAGGACGTCCTCCAGCGTATGGTGGGCGTCCAGGAGGTGGGCGAGCCGCGCCCGTTCGGCGGCCGAGAGCCCCACGCGGTCGTCGAGGGTCGCGCCCATGGGTGGGAGTGTGGCCCGGGAGGGCGCCCCGCGCCAGCGCTCAGCCCTTGCGCGCCTCGTGGGCCTGGGGGGCCTCGCGGGGCGCCTCGGCGGCCTCCGGGACCTCGGCGCTCGTGGGCGCGGCCCGGACGCCGGTGCCCGTTGCCGCCCCTCGGGCCTGGTTGATGGCCGCGGCGAGGGCGTCGGCTTCGAGGCTGGTGACGGCGACCTTGTGCACCTTGCCCTTCGCGTCCCGGTAGGAGAACTCCACGCAGCGCTCGGCGCCGGGGAGGCTGTAGGCCCAGGTGCCGTCCATGGCGCGCTTGATGCCGAAGCCGCCAAAGCGCATCATGCTGTACTCCGTGGCCTCGCAGGACAGGATCTGCGAGAGGGCGACCTTTGGCCCGAAGAGGCCATACTGCACGTGGAGCTCCCGGTCCGTGAGGTTCACCCGGAGGTGCGAGAACAGCAGCGTGACGAAGGCCAGCAGCGGCAGCACGAAGAGCAGCACCGGCAGGGCGTGATCCGCCGCGGCGCCCACGGCGCCGAGCAGGCCCATGGTCCCCATGAGCGCGAACCACCACCAGGGCATCTTCTGACGGCTCCGGAACAGGCTGGTGCCGTCGGACATGTACTGCTTCTCGTAGTCGCTCCGGCCGTCGGGCTCCGCCATGGCACTCCCTCGCGGCCCGAGACAATACCACGCAGGCCCCGCGAGGCTCCGGGGCTTCTACCCACGATATATTCATTCATGCGTATATGCGTATATTCGACGTCGGCGTCCCCCTGGCCGCCTCCCGCGGCGCCCCCCACGGCGCCCCCTGCCGTGAGCGCGCGGCGTGCATCCCCGCGGGGGCTATACTACATTCCCTCACCATCATGGCCTCCCTTGAGTCGGTCCTGGACGCGCTGAAGGACCGTTACACCGAGCTCCATAGCCACAAAGAAGACCTCTTCTGGGCCTCCAAGATGGGCCTCACGGAGGACCCGGGGGCCACCCGCCGCGCCCTGGCCGAGGCCGAGATCGCCTGCAACCGCTTCCTCCAGGACCCGGAGCGCCTGAGGCTCCTGCGCGACCTGGAGGCCCGCCGCGAGGGCTCCTCCGCGCAGCAGCACGTCCTCCGGGGCTGGATCGCCATGCTCCGGGCCAACACCATCGAAGACCCCGCCGCCCGCGCGCTCTCCGAGGAGATCGTCGCCCGCGAGGCGGAGCTCCAGGACAAGCGCGCCGCGCTCCAGCTGGGCTTTCGGGACCCGGCCACCGGGCGCTGGGAGGAGGCCTCCTGCAACCGCCTGTCGCTCCTCCTCCGGAACGACCCGGACGAGGCGCGCCGCCGCGCGGCGTGGGAGGCCCTCGGGACCGTGGAGGCGCACGTGCTCCAGCACGGCTTCCTGGACATCGTCGCCGCCAGGAACCGCCTGGGCCGCGCGCTGGGCTTCGAGGACTACTACGACTGGCGCACCACCGTGGTGGAGGGCCTCTCGCGCCGGGACCTCTTCGTCGTGCTGGAGGACCTGGCCGAGCGCACCCGCGCGCGCTCCACCGCGGAGCTCCAGGCCTTCGTCAAGGTCCACGGGGAGGGGGCCCTTCGCCCGTGGAACTTTCTCTTCCTTCGACAGGGCAGCCTCGCCGCGCAGCTCGACCCGTACTGGTCCCTCGGCGAGGCGCTCGGGCGCTGGGGGCGGAGCTTCTCCGCGCTGGGGGTGCGCTACCGCGGGGCCACGCTCACCCTGGACCTCGTGGACCGGGCGGGCAAATACGAGAACGGCTTCATGCACGGCCCCGGGATCGCCTTCCGGGACCGCGGGGTGTGGCGCCCGGCCCGGATCAATTTTACCGCCAACGCGGTCCCCGGGGCCGTGGGCTCGGGCCTGCGCGCCACCGAGACGCTCTTCCACGAGGGCGGCCACGCCGCGCACTTCGCCAACGTGCTGTCCGACGCGCCGTGCTTCGCCCAGGAGTTCGCGCCCACCTCGGTGGCCTACGCGGAGACCCAGTCCATGTTCATGGACGCCCTCCTGGAGGACCCGGACTGGCGCCGGAGGTACCTCCGGGACCCGTCGGGCAGGCCCGTCCCCGTGGAGCTCCTGGAGGCCAGCGTGCGCGAGGCCCAGCCCCTGCGCGCGTGGGACGTGCGCGCCATGCTCACGGTCCCCATGGCCGAGCGCAGGCTCTACCAGCTCTCTGACGCCGAGCGCACCCCGGAGGCCGTGCTCCAGGAGTTCCGCCGGGTGGAGACCGACCTCCAGGGCCTCACCGCGGGCGTGCGCCCGGTGCTGGCCGTGCCCCACCTCCTCACCGGCGAGGCCAGCGCGTACTACCACGCCTACGTCATGGCCGAGATGGCCGTGTACCAGACCCGCGCGTTCTTCCTGGCCCGGGACGGCTACCTCGTGGACAACCCCAGGGTGGGCCCGGACCTCGCCGAGCGCTACTGGGCCCCGGGCAACGCCGTGCCCTTCAATGAACTGCTCCAGGGGCTCACCGGCAGCGCCCTCTCCGCGGACGCCATCGTGGCCGCGTGCGACCGCAGCGCCGACGAGGCCGTCCGCGAGGCCCGCGAGGCCCTGGCCCGGGAGCCCTCCATCGCGCGCCCCACGGGGCCCGTGGACCTGGGCGGCACCGTGCGCGTGGTGCACGGGCGGGACACCGTGGCCTCCACCGAGGGGGGCTCCTTCGAGGGCGCGTGCGAGGCCTTCGAGCGCTGGGCGCGCGCGCTATGAGCCCCACAGAAACGCTCCGGGCGCGCAGCGCGCCCTCCGCGGAGACGCTCCGGGCGCTCCTGGCCGCGCGCCCCGTGGTGCTGGCCCCCATGGAGGACGTGTCCGACGTGGTGTTCCGGAGGCTGTGCCGGGGCCTCGGGGCGGAGCTCTGCGTGACGGAGTTCGTCAACGTGGAGGGCCTCCTGCGAGGGTGCCGCACGGCGCGCCGCAAGCTCGAGCTCCCGCCGGACGACCAGCCCACCATGATCCAGATCTATGGCTCGGACCCCTCGCGCCTGGCCGAGGCCGCCGCGGTGGCCGAGGCCTCCGGGCCCCTGGCGTTGGACATCAATTGCGGCTGCTGGGTGCCCAAGATCGCCGGCCGCGGCGCCGGGGCGGGCTGGCTCCGGGACCCGGACGCCATGGTGTCCATGGCGAAGATGGTGGTCGAGCGCGTGGCGCTGCCGGTCACGGTCAAGACCCGCATCGGCTGGGGGCCCGAGAGCCACATGCCCATCCTGGACCTGGCCCGGCGCCTGGAGGACACCGGGGTGCAGGCTCTGACCATCCATTGTCGCACGGCGCAGATGGGGCACTCGGGGGCCGCGGACTGGTCCTGGGCGCGCCGGGCCCGCGAGGGGGTGTCCATCCCGGTGCTGGTGAACGGTGACATCAAGAGCGCCGAGGACGCCCGGCGCGCCCTGGAGGAGACCGGCTGCGCGGGGGTGATGGTGGGCCGCCGGGCCATCGAGCACCCGTGGATCTTCCGCGAGGCCCGCGCGCTCCTGGACCGCGGCGAGCGCCTCCCTCCGCCGGACGCCAGGGAGCGCATCGCGCTGTGCAAGGCCCACCTGCGCGCCAACGTCGAGGCGCGGGGAGAGCACCACGGGGTGTGCGTCACCCGGCGTCACCTCTCGGGCTACCTCAAGGGCCTCCCCGGCGCCGCCCAGCTCCGCCAGCGCCTGGTGGTCACCGACGGCCTGGACCGCTGCCTCGCCATCCTCGACGAGGCCCTGGAGGGGCGTCGCAGCACCGCCCCCGCGGAGGCCGGCGCGTGGGCGTGATCGTCCCCGAGGGGCTCTACGAGGCCCACCTCCAGGCGCTTGGCGAGGGCTACGCCGAGGCCCTGGCCGCCCATGGCTTCGACGCCGTGGTGCTCCACGTGGGCGTCGCCAGGCCGCGGTCGGTGTACGACGACCAGCGCTGGAGCCTCCGACCCATGCCGCACTTCCAGCACTGGCTCCCGCTGGTGGAGCCCGGGGCCCTGCTCCTGGTGCGCCCTGGCAATGGTCCCACGCTGGTCCGTCACCGCACCAGGGACTTCTGGGAGCAGGCCCCGGTGCTGGAGAGTGACCACTTCCTCGCACAGTTCCCTACAGTGTGGGTGGACGAACCCAGCGAGGTTCGGGAGCACTTTGCCGGTGCGTCCAGGGTGGCGTACCTGGCCGAGGAGGGGGCGTCGCCGTGGGGCGGCCCCGCGGAGGCGGACAACCCCTCGGCGTTGAGGGAGGCGCTCGACGCGCTCCGGGTGCACAAGACGCCGTACGAGCAGTGGTGCTTGCGAGAGGCCAACCAGCGGGCGTCGGCGGGGCACGACGCGGTGCGCAGCGCCTTCGAGGGCGGGGCCAGCACGGAGTTCGAGCTGCACCTGGCGTTCCTCCAGGCGACGGCGCAGGACGACCCGGAGACGCCGTACAAGAACATCGTGGCGCTGGGCCGCAACGCCGCCACGCTGCACCACGTGAGCTACGGCAAGCGCCCGGACGAGGGCGCGGGCGGCGCCCAGGCGCTCCTCCTGGACGCGGGGGCGACGTGCCTTGGTTACTGCGCGGACATCACCCGGACGTGGGTGCGCGGCCGCGGGGCCGCGGCGGACCTGTTCACCGCGCTGGTCGAGGGCGTAGATGCGATGCAGCAGGCGCTCTGCGCGCAGGCCGCCGTGGGGCGGCCCTACGAGGCCCTCCACGACGAGAGCCACGCGAGGCTCGGGGCGTTGCTCTCGACCCTCGGGGTGCTGCGGGGCGGCGCCGAGGAGGCGGTGGCGGCGGGGGTGACGCGAGCGTTCTACCCTCACGGCCTGGGGCACTCGCTGGGGCTCCAGTGCCACGACGTGGGGTGCGCCACGGTGAAGCCCCGGGCGGACAACCCCTTCCTGCGGAACACGTCGGTGATCGCGCCGGGGCAGAGCTTCACGGTGGAGCCCGGGGTGTATTTCATCGAGAGCCTGCTCGGCCCCGTGCGCGAGGGCCCTCACCGCGCGCTGGTGGACTGGGCGCTGGTGGACGCGCTGACGCCGCTCGGGGGCGTGCGCATCGAGGACGACGTGGTGGTGCGCGAGGGCGCGCCGGTGGACAACCTCACGCGGCCGGCGCTGCCGCGCGGAGGCGGGAGGGTGTAGGGCCGCGAGGGTTCGGCTGTGCTAGCATGCCCGTCCGTGGCGGCTACCGAACTCCTACCCAGGGCACCCGCGCCGGACCTTCGAGAGCTCCTGTGCGCGATCGAGGAGCTTCCGGCGCAGCAGCGCGCTGCCTATCGCTTCATGGGGCCGCTCTTCGCCAGGGTGACGGAGAGGATCCGTGGTTCCGTGCCGACGGAGGGGGAGCTCGACGACCTGGCCATGGAGTTCGTCCGGCTCCTGCGGGCGTCGGGGTCGGCCCCCCGCGGCCCGGCTCTCGGGCAGGGCCTGGCGCCAGTCACGGAGGCCTTTTTCCAGCGCAAGATGGCTGGCCTGCGCGCGTGGTTGGGCGCTTCGGCCGCGGGGCGCCCGGCCGCGGATTCAGCGGAGTGGGCCCTCCGCGTGGCGCTGGCGACGACGGCCCTTCCTCCGGAGTCGATGCGAGGCCCGGAGGCGGGTCCCGCTGCGAGCCCCGGCGTGGGGTTGGCCCTCCTGCGCGCGCAGCTCCTGGTGTTCGCGCTCTTCGACGCCGCCGAAGACCACGCCGAGGTGCCGCACCGTGAGGAGCTCGCGCACCGCGCGTGCCTCGACGCCGCGGCGTTCCTGGCGATGCTGCGTCAGGTGGGCGTGCGCCTGGATCCGTATGCGAGCGAAACCGCCGCGGCGCGGCGCGAGCGCGCAGTGCATACGCTGGAGCAGTTGGGCGAGGACCTGACTCCCGGGGAGCACGCTTCGCTGTTCGCCGGAGTCCGTCGCAGTGACGCAGTACGTCGTTGACACCTGCGTCCTCTCCGATGCCGTGAAGCACGCCAGGGACGGGACGTGGCGGCATCCGATGCTGCGTGCGAGGCTCCTGGCGATCCTCGCGGAGCAGGACCTCTGCGTCTCCGTCGTGAGCCTCTACGAGCTGCGTCGCGGGCTCCTCGCCGGGCAGGTAGGCGCTCGGCGTCGCGCCGAGCTGACGCGGCTCCTCGAAGGCGCGACGTCGATCGACATGGGTTGGTCGTACGAACCGACCTGGGCCAAGGCCGCGGAGCTCTTCGCGGCGGTCCCCGGGGGGCACGGCGATGCGGACATCTTCATCGCTGCGACGGCGATCACCCTCGGGAGGGTCCTTCTCGCCTCTGATCGGGGCCTGGCCGCCTTCCTGGTCTCCGCAGGCAGCGGCCCCGCGGTAGAGTTCCTCGCCCCGGACGACCCTCCACCAGGGGGGCCAGGCCCAGAGTGAGGGCCTTGACCGACCGGGCGTCGTGCGATACCGCGGGGAGGTTATGAACTGGGAGGTGGTGCTGCTCCGAGCCGCCGTCTGCGCGTCGCTGTGGGCGCCCGTCCAGGCCCTCGCCCAACGGGCTGCGCCCGTGGTGGTGAGGGTGACGGACCGGGTGTACGTGGTGCGGCCCGGGGACTCGCTCCAGGGCATCGCCGGGAGGCTCCAGGTGCCGCCCCGGGAGCTGGCCGCGCGCAACGGGCTCAACGCGCCCTTCTCGCTCCGGGTGGGGCGTCGGCTCCGGCTGCCGGAGGGGGTCCCCCAGGAGGTCCTGCGCACCCTCCCCACCCGGGACGAGGTCTCCGCCGGGAGCGATGGCACGGGCACCGGGCACCGCCCCGGGGTAGTCACCCTGGTGCGCCAGCGCGACCAGGCAGAGACCACCACCAATTTCAACGCCGCCGGGAGCGCCCCGAGGCTGCGCCTGGAGCGCTGGGCCCAGGCCAGGAACGGCGCCCAGCGGGTGATGCACCCGAGGCTGCGGCAGGTGCTGGCCACCCTCTCGGACCGCTTCGGCGGGCGGCGGATCGTGGTGCTCTCCGGGTACCGCCCGCACCGCGGGGGCCGGAGCACGCTCCAGAACCACCACGCCCTGGGGGCCGCCCTGGACCTGCGCGTGGAGGGCGTGGCCACCCGCCAGGTGTACGAGTTCTGCCAGACGCTCCCGAGGGTCGGGTGCGGCTACGCGAGCGGTGGTAACTTCGTCCACGTGGACCTGCGCGCGGAGGCCGCTCACTGGACCGTCACCGGGCGCTCGGGCTCCCGTGGCGATAGCAACATCCCCCCCGAGGACGACGTCGCCGAGGTCCTCGCCGACGCCGCGCCGCTGGACCCTTGAGGGCCCGACCCCGCTGGGGCGCCGCCCTCGCGGCGCTCCTGTGCCTCGGGCCCGCGGCCTGCCAGGGCCCCGGACCCTTCCGCTGCCAGCGCGACGAGCAGTGCGACGGCGTCCCGGGCGCCGTGTGCGTCCAGGGGGGCTGCGCCTTCGCCTCCGCGCGCTGCGGCGCCGGGCGCCTGGAGTACGCACAGAGCGCCGCGACGCCGGGAGCATGTATCGCCGTAGACGCTGGTGGAGACGCTATAACTGACGTTTCAACGGATATTCAAACAGACACTCTAGCGGACACTACAACCGACACCACGCCGGAGGCCCGCGCGGACGGCGCAGAGCCGCCGCCGGACGCCCCGACGGACCTCGGGGAGGCGCCCGCGGACCGGCCCGAGGCCGCCGTCGACGCGGGGGACGCAGCGGACACCGGCGCGGACGCTGGCGCGGACGTCGGCGCGGACACCGCCCCGGACCGGCCGCTGGACGGACCGGCGCCCGCGGACGCGCCGTCGGACACGGGCCTGGCGCTCATGGACGTGCGGCTGGACCTCACGCCCATGGACGTCACGGTGACGGACCTCGGCGGCGCGGACGCGTCCCCGGTGGACGTGGTGACGCCGGACGCGCGCCCGCCGCGCGACACCGGCTGCGGCGCTGGGAGCTCCGCCGGGCGTCAGGCGCGGGCGCTCTTCCCCCCCCATGGCGCGCGGGTCCTCGGGCTCCCGGTCACCCTGGAGTGGGAGAATGCCTTCTCGTCGAGCGGCGTGCGTCTGGAGCGCTGCGAGACCCACACCTGTGCGGCGGCGGGGCTCACCGGTCGGATGGTCGCGGGCACCCGTGTCTTGACGTCGGCGCTGTCGGGCGTGCCCTTCGCCAACGGCGCCAACACCTGGCGCCTGACCCCGACGATCTCCGGGGGGGTGATGCCTACCACCCCTTGGTTCTTCACCGTGCGGCCCACGGCCTCGCCCATGGGCTTCACCCTGGGCCTCACCGGGGACTTCAACGGGGACCGCCGACCGGACCCGCTGGTGGTCGGCACCGGGTCCACCAGCGGCTCCAGGGTGCTCTACCTGCAGACCTCCGGCACCAGCCTCACCCCGGACTTCCACCGCCTGGATCCCCCCGACGGCGCGGACGCGGGCTTCGGTCGCTCCCTCGCCATCGCGGGGGACATCGACGGGGACGGTTTCCTCGACGCCATCGTGGGCGGCTCCGCCGGCACCGATGGCCGCATGGCGATCTACTACGGCTCCTCGATGGGGCTCGGGCGCGTGACCCCGGTGACCTCCCTCGCGATCCCCACGCTCGGCGCCCAGGTGGCCTCCGCAGGGGACTTCAACCGCGACGGCTACGCGGACTTCGTCGCCACGGACGCCGCGAGCAGCGTCGTCCGGCTCTTCTACGGCGCCTCCAGCGGCTTCGACCCGGCCCCGTTGTCCCTGGTGTGTGGGGTGGCCTCCGCGCCGCAGCTCCTCCTGGGCGCCCTGGACCACGACGGCGATGGCTTCGGCGACGTGGTCATCGGGGGCCCCGGCGGGGTCTGCGTGTTCCAGGGCGCCCCGCGAGGCTGCGCCCCCGGGACCCGGGAGCTCCGACGCCCGAGCCTCGCGATGGGCTCTGTCCCGGCCTTCGGACCGAACGTCGTCGCCGGGGACTTCACCGGCGGTGGCCGCACGGAGCTCCTGGTCTACCTCACGGTGGCGGGGAGGGTCTCGTCCGCCTATCTCTACACGGATCCCCTTGGCAGCTCCGCGATGCTCACCATCCCCGAGCGCTCGGGCAGGGCAGGGACCGCGGTCGCCGCCGTCGAAGACCTCGACCTCGACGGCCGGGACGAGCTCGCCGTGGTCTACCCCGAGAGCCGCGAGGTGGTCTTCTACCCTGTGGCCCCGGGGGCGCTCACCGCCCACGTCGCGGTCACCCTCGAGTCCGGAGAGCTTCCAGAGACCGTCGCAGGCATTGGCGACTACGACAGCGACGGCTACCCGGACGTCCTGGTGGGCGCTCCGTCCACCAACACCGTCTTCCTGGTGCGCTTCCCCATGGGGGCCCTGCGGCGCGCTCTGGTCACAGGCTTCAGGGCCCCGGCGGGCATCACCGGCTGGGGTACCTGGCTCGGTCGTTAGCGCCCTACAGCACCCGGAGCACCACCAGCGCCGCGCCGAGGCCCGCGGCGCGGCACGGGGCAAGCACGGCATCGCACAGGTCCGCCACCGGGGCGTCCGGGCGCTGGGCCAGGAGCCCCGCGATGGCCCCGATGGAGCGCATGCCAAACGCATCCCGGCTGCCGAAGACGTACAGGTCCCCGAGGACCAGGCGCTCCGTGGCCACGAGCAGGCCCCCGTGGGAGATCCCCGGCGAGCGCTGGGCCTTGCCCAGGAGCCGCTGGGGCTCGCCGTTGCGGGCGCGGTACACCCGCATCCCGGAGGACACGGCCATGTGGGTGACGTCCCCCGCGGCGGCCATGCACACCATCTGCGCGTCGAGGGAGAGGTTGGGCTCGACCAGCGCGGCCTGCACCCGGGCGAGCGCCTGGGCCCCCGCGCCGAGGGCCCGCTGGAGCGTGCCCACGCTCATGGCCCCCTCCACGATGGCCGTCTCGAAGGCCCCGAGGACGGCCCCGGTGACCATGGTCCAGAGCCTCGGGGGCGCCAGCGGGGCCACCACCCCGAAGGCCTGCCGCTGCGGCAGCGCGCGCGCCAGGTCCTTGGAGATACGGGAGGTGCGGACCCGCGCGGAGGACGTTCCCAGGGCGACGTCGAGGGGCATTGGGCGCTCTGAGCCTACACCCGCTCCACGGACAAGACACCCTTCACCTTCTGGAGCGCGCGGATCACGGTCTTGAGGGCTCCCAGGTCCGTGATGGTGAACGAGAAGAGGTTGGTGGCGCGGTCGCTCTCGGCGGCGCGGCAGTTGGCCTCCTCGATGTTGATCTCGCACTTGGAGAAGGTCTGCCCGACCTCCGCGAGGATCCCCGGCCGGTTGGCGGTGATCACCCGGAGGCACACCGGGCGGGACACCTTGGCGCCGCTCTCCCACTCGACCTTGACGCGCCGCTCGGGGTCCAGGTCCAGGCCCTTGGTGCAGCCCCGGCGGTGCACGGTGATGCCCCGGCCCCGGGTGATGAACCCCTGGATCTCGTCCCCGGGCAGCGGCGAGCAGCACTTCGCGAAGCGCACCAGCACGTCGGGCTCGCCGGAGACCAGGATCCCCGCGGTGTCCCGGCCGGTGACCTTCCGGAGCACCCGCTCCACGGTGCCCTCGCGCAGCTCGCTCGGCGGGCGCGTCTCCGGCGGGAGCAGCGCCGCGAGCACCTCCTGGGGCTTCACCCGGCCGTAGCCCACCTGGATGAGCAGCTCCTCCACGGTGCCCACCTTGGCGCTCTCCACGGCCTTCTGGATCGCCGCGTTCTTGAGCACCTTGTTGTACGACAGCCCCGCCCCGTGGAGCTCCCGCTCCAGGAGCTCCCGGCCCAGGCGCAGCGAGCGCTCCCGCGTCTCGCTCCGGAGGAAGGCCCGGATCTTCCCGCGGGCCTTGGAGGTCACGCAGTGGTCCAGCCAGTCCTTGCTGGGGTGGCGGTTGCTCTCCGTCAGCACCTCCACCACGTCCCCGCTCCGGAGCTGCGAGCGCAGGGGCACCAGCACCCCGTTCACCCGCGCGCCGGAGGTGTGGTCCCCCACGTCCGAGTGAATGGCGTAGGCGAAATCAATGGGCGTGGCCCCCCGCGGGAACACCCTCACGTCCCCCTTCGGGGTGAACACGTACACCTCGTCCTGGAAGAGCTCGACCTTGACGCTCTCCAGGAACTCCTGCGGGTCCTTGAGCTCCTTCTGCCACTCCATCAACTGCCGCAGCCAGTGGAAGCGCTGGGCGTCCTTGAAGTCAATCACGGCCCCGTGGCCCTCGCCCTTGTTGCGCTCCTTGTACTTCCAGTGCGCGGCGATGCCGAGCTCCGCCACCCGGTGCATGTCCCGCGTGCGCAGCTGCACCTCCATGCGCTCCCGCTCCGGGCCCAGCACCGTGGTGTGCAGCGACTGGTACATGTTGGGCTTCGGCAGCGCGATGTAGTCCTTGAAGCGCCCGGGGATCGGCGTGAACATCCCGTGGATCACCCCGAGCGCCGCGTAGCAGTCCGCGGTGGTCTCCAGGAGCGCCCGGAACGCGATCACGTCATAGATCTGCTCGAACTCGCAGGCCTGGGACTGCATCTTGCGCCAGAGCGAGTACAGGTGCTTGAACCGGCCCGTGACCTCCGCCGCGAAGCCCGCCTCCGCCAGGCGGTCCGAGAGCAGCGCCACGGTGCTGTCCACGTAGCGCTCCCGCGAGGCCGTGAGCTGCGCCAGCTTGTCCTTGACGAGCCGGTGCCCGTCCGGCTCCAGGTACCGGAAGGACAGGTCCTCGAGCTCGCTCTTCATCCACGCGATCCCCAGCCGGTTGGCCAGCGGGGCGTAGATGTCCAGGGTCTCCCGCGCGATGCGCTCCTGGGCGTCGGGCTTCATGTGCTCCAGGGTGCGCATGTTGTCCAGCCGGTCCGCCAGCTTGACCAGCAGCACCCGGATGTCCCGGGCCATGTGCAGGAGCATCTTGCGGAAGTTCTCCGCCTGGCGGTCCTCCTTGGACGTGAAATTGAACTTGGACAGCTTGGTCACGCCGTCCACCAGGAACGCCACCTCCTGCCCGAAGAGCTGGTCCACCTCCTCCACGCTGGCCGTGGTGTCCTCCACCGTGTCATGCAGGAGCGCCGCGCACAGGCTCGCGGTGTCCAGCCGCAGCTCCGCGATGATCCTCGCCACCGCGATGGGGTGCGTGAAATACGGCTCGCCGGACTTGCGCAGCTGCCCGTCATGGGCGCGCAGCCCGAAGAGGTACGCCCGCCGGAGCAGGTCCGTGTCCACCTCGGGGTGATACGCCGTCACACGTTCGAGCAGGTCCGAGAGCGGGTCCATTGCAAAATTCCGTCCTGTTTGCATGCCACACCCTTCATGGCGCGGCACGTCAAATCGGGTCATGCTGCGGCCCGTGGCGTCGCTTTCTCCGCGGGTGAGGCAGGTCCTGGCGGCGCTGGCGTTGGTGTCGGGGGTGCTGCTGGTGGGCCGCACGCTCCGGGGGAGGGTGCAGCGGGACACGGAGCTGCGGCTCCCGCTGGACGGCTACGCGCGGCTGGGGCACGCGCCGCGCGCGGTGAGGCTCACGCTCACCCGCGGGGGAGAGCCCCTCCGGGTGGTGACGGTGCCGGTGGAGCCGCCCGCGCCGGAGACCCTCGCGGTGCCCCTCAAGGCCCCGGAGGGCGTGGTCACCGTGAGGGTGGAGGTCACGCTGGAGGACCGCGTCGCGGTGAGCGAGCAGACCGTCACCCTGGAGGCCGGAGGCAGCGCGAGGCTGGAGCCGCCGCCGGCGCCGTAGGGTCGGCGTTGACAGGCGCTCCCGCGGTGCGATGCTCCCGTGCGCGGTGGAGTCCAAGTACCGGTACAACAAGGTCGCCGGGGCCCTTCAAGAGGGCGTGAGCCAGGCGCCGGCGCCCATGGCGGCGTCCACGTCCGTGACGCGGTCCTTTGCGGGGGCTCCGCCGGTGATGGCCCAGACCCGGATGACCAACATCGCCCAGGGCGAGGGGCTCGACCGGGAGGAGGGAGGGCACAACGCGCGGGCGCGGCAGCAGGTCCAGGCGCTGGAAGCCCTGGAGGAGCACGGGGTCCCGGTCCCGGCGCGGGCGCGGCGTGTGGCCTTCGGGCGGCACGAGCTCGCGGGGGAGGCGCCCGGGGGTTCGTTGGATGGCACACCGCGGTTCGGGAGGCGAGGGATGTTCTGGTACACGGTGGACGAGGGCCAGCACGTGCTGGTGGTGGGGCGCGACGGGGCCATGGAAGAGGTCGTGGGCCCGCGGCGTATCTGGCGCTGGGGCAAGCAGTTCCGTGCCATGGCGCACCACGTGGCGCACCCTGGAGAATTCCTGATCGTGCGGTACCGGGACGGGGGCCAGGAGCACCTGGCGGGGCCGGCCCACGTCTGGGTGGACCCTCGCAAGCACCTGGGGGTCACCAAGGAGGAGGCCCTGCAGATCGCCTCCAAGGAGAGCGTGGTGGTGTACGCCCGGGACCCCAAGGCAACGGGCGCGGCGGGCGCGGTCACACGGCGCGTGGTGGACGGCCCGGCGGTCTTCGTGCCGGAGCCCGGGGAGTGGCTCCACACGTTCTCCTGGCACGGCTCCAGGGGCGGGTCCGAGGGCAACAAGAAGGTCGCCAACGCGCTGGTGTTCCAGAAGCTCTGGCGCCTGCCGGACCAGATGTACCACGACGTGGCGGACGTGCGCACCCGCGACGACGCGGTGCTCACCATCCGGCTGATGATGTTCTTCGAGCTCCTGGACGTGGAGATGCTCCTGGCCACCTCCCACGACCCCATCGGGGATTTCGTCAACGCCACCACCAGCGACGTGGTGGACTTCATGGGCCGCCATGACTTCGAGGGCTTCAAGCGGGACACCGAGCGCCTGAACGACCTGGCGGCGTACCCGCAGCTCGCGGAGCGCGCGCGGCAGTGTGGCTACCGCATCAACAAGGTGGTCTACCGGGGCTACGGCCTGCCGCCGTCGCTCCAGAGCATGCACGACCAGGCCATCGAGAGCCGCACGCGCCTTGCGCTGGAGCGGGCCACGCAGCAGCAGGCCCAGGAGCTGGAGGACTTCACCCTGGAGCGGCAGCTCGCCCGCGGCGAGCGCATGCGCGGCGACCGCGCGGCGGAGCAGACCCAGGAGCTCCAGCTCGCGCGCCAGCGCCAGGAGTCCGAGCTGGAGGCCCTGCGCGCGCGGCAGGAGGTCGTGCGCGCCCAGGCCCGCCTCGACGAGGACCAGACCCAGCAGCTCGCGCGCCTTCGGGACACCGACCGCCGGGCCCACCTGGAGGCCCTGAGGGCCCTCGGGGTGGACCTGACGGCGCTCCTCACGCAGCACCGCGCCGACCAGGTGATCGAGCTGCGCGGCGCCGCCCCGGACACCCACGTCCACCTGACCCCCGCCGGGGAATGAGCCGGGGCGTTTATAGAGTATACACCGTGTATACCTCTCAGCGCAGGGAGGCGCTTGCGCTGAGGAGGAGGTAGGGCACGCGGGCGGTGGCGCGGGTGTCTTCGTGGACGAGGAGGAGGCCCTGGCGCCCGCCCAGGACGACCCAGGCCTGGCCGTCCGAGGAGTCTTCCACCAGCACGGCGGTGGCGGCGCCGCGGGAGAGCCCGTCGGGGTCGTCCACGGCGTGGGCCTCCCAGCGGCCCGCGAGGCCCTCGTCGGACTCGTAGGGGACCGAGCGCACGGCGAGGGCCTCGCCCGCGCGCTTGAAGCGCAGGGACAGCCCGTCCTCGTGGGCGGGGCCGGGGTCCACCTCGACGCGGACGAAGACCTCGGTCACCTAACGGTTCCGGTACATGGTGAGGGTGTTGTTGCCGGTGACGTAGACCCGCCCGTCGGCCACGAGCACGGGGGTCCATTGGCGCACGCTGGGGGGGTTGTCACCGCCGCTGGAGGCGTAGAGCTCGACGCCGTCGCTCAGGCGGTAGGCGCGCAGGACCGGGGAGGTGGAGGCCACCCAGGCGATGGCCTCGGCGTTGCCGTTGGAGCTCACCGTGGGCGAGGCGGTGTTGCCCGCGCTGGCGGAGCACCACGCGGTGGCGAAGCGGCTGCGGGAGCCCGAGAGGGTCAGGCGCAGGGCCATGACCCCGCCGGAGCCCGAGCACCCGCTGCGGCTGCCGCGGCCCGGGACCAGCACGGTGACGGCGCTCGGGTCGCTCCAGGTGGCGGCGGCGCCGTAGCTCCCGCCGGAGAACAGCGCCGCGGAGTAGACCCCTTCGCCGGTGGTGCCGTCGCCGGTGCCCTGGCCCCCGAGGTCGTCGCGGTTCAGGAGGTACCCGACGCCGTTCTTGCCGCTCTGGAAGAGGAGCCTCGGGGTGCTGGAGCCCGCGTGGTCCGGGAGGACCAGCGGGGCGATGGAGCCGAGGTCCACGTCGCCGTTGTCCAGGTCCAGGCGGTCCGAGGGGGTGAAGTAGTTGGACGGGGAGCTGGTGAACACGGGCCCCGCGAGGGTGGGGGTGAGGCGCAGGACATACTCTCCCATGGCGCCGGGGCTGTTGCCGTTGCCCGTGGTGGCGAAGAGCCTCCCGGCGCTGTCCGCGGCCACGCCCCCGACGGCCCAGAGCCCGCTGCCGAAGCCCGGCGTGGCGAAGGCGTACTGCCGCGACGGGGCGGCGAGGTCCACGGCGACGACCCAGCCGTGGTAGTCCCCGCAGTCGCCGTAGAGCCCGCCGAAGGGGACGTACAGGAAGCCCCCGTGGAGGAGCAGGGCCCCGCGCTCGCCGTGGACCTCGTTGCTGAAGCGCGAGGCGCCCACCGCCGGGGGGGACAGCTGCACGGGGTACCCGGGCCGGACGGCGCCGTTGCTTACGTCCAGGGCGTAGAGCTGGAAGCGCTTGCTGTCGCCGCCGTCGGTGGTGGTGTACGCCACGGCGTAGAGGGTCCACGCGGTGGTGTCGATCACCGGCGTGCCGACGATGCCCGTGGTGGGGGCGATGTTGCCGCAGAACATCCTGGACAGGGGCACCGCGGGGAGCGTGGCGCGGCGCCAGAGGGTGGCCCCGGTGCGCGCGTCCAGGGCGTACACGCTGTTGGCCTGGGTGGCGACGAAGAGCGTGTCCCGGCGCCCGCTCGGGGTCGGCACCTGCGGCACGTACAGCGGCTGGGCGTAGAGCTCCCCGTCCAGGGACACGCCGAAGGCCGTGTCCCGGCCGAAGGTGCCCGCGCGCACGTTGGCCGTGGTGAGCGCGCGCTCGGTGCGGTTGGCGCCGCTGCGCTGGGCGTCGTACCCGAAGGTGGCCACGACGGTCCCGGCGCCCGGGGTGGGCACCGCGGGGCAGCTCCCGGCGGTGCAGGCCCCGCCCGCGGGGCATGCGTTGCCGCAGCGGCCGCAGTGGGCGCTGGTGCCGTTCAGGTCCGTCTCGCAGCCGTTGGCGGCGCTCCCGTCGCAGTCCCCGACGCCCGCGGTGCAGGCGTACCCGCAGGAGACCCCGTCGCAGGTGGCGACGCTCCCCGCGGGGGTGGGGCAAGGCGCGCAGGACGCCCCGCAGGTGGCCACGGCGGTGTTGGCCGCGCAGGCCCCGGAGCACGCGTGGAAGCCCGCGTTGCACCGGAACCCGCAGGCCCCGCCCGCGCACACCGCGGAGCCGTTGGACGGCGCCGGGCAGGGCGCGCACGACCCCCCGCAGGAGCTCACGCTGGCGTCGCTCACGCAGGCGCTCCCGCAGCGGTGGAAGCCCGGGTCACAGGTGAAGCCGCAGGCCCCCGCGCCGCAGGTGGCCGTGGCGTTGGCCACCGCCGGGCAGGGCGTACACGACGCCCCGCAGGAGCTCACGCTGGCGTCGCTGACGCAGGCGCCCCCGCAGCGGTGGAAGCCCGCGTTGCAGGTGAAGCCGCAGGCCCCGGCGGCGCAGGTGGTGGTCGCGCTGGCCACCGCGGGGCACGGCGTACACGACGCCCCGCAGGACGACGGGCTCGCGTCGCTGACGCAGGCGCCCCCGCAGCGGTGGAAGCCCGCGTCGCAGGTGAAGCCGCAGGTCCCCGCGGCGCAGGTGGTGGTCGCGTTGGCCACCGAGGGGCAGGGCGTACACGACGCCCCGCAGGAGGCCACGCTGGCGTCGCTCGCGCAGGCGCTCCCGCAGCGGTGGAAGCCCGCGTCGCAGGTGAAGCCGCACACGCCGGTGCCGCAGGTGGCGCGGCCGTTGGTGGGCTCCGGGCAGGCGTTCTCGCAGCGGCCGCAGGCCCTGGGGTCCGCGGCGAGGTCCGTGCAGCGCGCGCCGCAGCGGGTGGGGGTGGGGGACGAGCAGCCCGACACGCAGCGGGCGCCTGCGCCCTCGCGGGCGCACAGGGGCGTGGCCCCGGCGCAGGCCACGGCGCAGGCGCCGCAGGTGCCCGAGGTGGAGAGGTCCGCCTCGCAGCCGTTGGCGGGGTTCCGGTCGCAGTCGCCGTAGCCCGGGTCGCAGGTGAAGCCGCAGGCGAGGCCGTCGCATGCCGCGGCGGCGTGGGCCGGGGCGGGGCAGGGCTCGCAGCGGGCGCCGCAGGTGGCCGTGGCGTTGTTGGACGCGCACTGGGCCCCGCAGGCGTGGTGGCTCGGGTCACACTGCACGCCGCAGGCGCCCGCGGCGCAGGCGGCACGCCCCCGCGCCGGGGGCGCCGGGCAGCGGTTCCCGCAGGCGCCGCAGTGGGCCGCGTCCGTGCGCGTGTCCACGCAGGCACCCGCGCAGCGGTCCGGGGTGCCCGCGGCGCACCCCGTGCCGCAGCGCCGGGCGCCCTCGGGCGAGGGCGGGGCCTCGCACACCGGCGTGGGCTCCGCGCAGCGCGCGCCGCAGGCCCCGCACCGCTCGGTGGTCGTGAGGTCCGCCTCGCAGCCGTCCAACGGCTCCGCGGAGCAGTGGCCGAGCCCGGGGCGGCAGGCGTTGGCGACGTCGCAGCGGCCCGCGACGCACCGCACGCGCTCCGTGAGCACCCCGGGGAGGGCCGTACAGTCACGGTCCGCGGCGCCGCAGTGGCGCGCGTCGGTCATGGGGTCCACGCAGCGACCCCCCACGGGCACGGCGCCGTCCTCGCAGGAGAGCGCGTCGGGGGTGTCGGCCGTGCCGTCGGCGGTGGAGGCCTCCGCGGCGGCGTCGGCGTCCACGGCGCCGTCCGAGCGAGCGCCGTCGGGCGTGTCGGGTGCTGTGGTGTCGGGTGCTGTGGTGTCGGGTGCTGCGGTGTCGGGGGCGCCGAGCCCATCCACGGCGGCGTCCGCTGGGGGCGGCGAGGCGCCGTCGCAGCCCGCGCCCAGCGCCGCCGCGAGGAGCACTCCCCAGGGCGCCCCCATCGTTCTCAAGGAAGACATCACCTTAGAACATCCCTGACCAAACGCACTTGTCAATGACGTCCCGCACTCCCCAGGGAACACGCTCAGTACACCACCCAGGGCGCCCAGCAGGCCCACTCCCGGAGCACGTCCAGGTCGCCCGGGGCGCTGTTGCGGCAGCCCCGAGGGTGGAGCGCCGGGGCCTCCTCCAGCGCGCGGGGGAGCGCCACCCCGCGGGGGTCGCGCACCCTCGCGCAGACGACCTCCCTGGCCG
The DNA here is from genome assembly GCA_016218725.1 of Deltaproteobacteria bacterium. Classification (GTDB taxonomy): domain Bacteria; phylum Myxococcota_A; class Polyangia; order Polyangiales; genus JACRDB01. The sequence continues at coordinate 12,231 of JACRDB010000002.1, read as the reverse complement.
CGCGGAGCACACCAAGCCGATACGCCTGGGCGCCGCCGTTGGATGTGTCCTCCGGCGCCTCGCAGTCCAGGCCGCGGCGCGCGGCGGCGTCGGTGGCCGAGAAGCCCCCGTCCGGACGGGCGTGGAGGAGGAAGCGCGGCCCCGTGAGCACCCAGCCGTTGCGCCCGCAGGGCCCCGGCGCCTCGGCCACATACGGCCCGTGGGTGTAGAGGTCCGGGCGCCCGTCGCCGTCGATGTCGCGGTGCTCCAGCACGGGCACCGCCCGGGTGGGACCGTAGGGCACCACCCGGCCCTCCCTCACGGTCCACAGGACGCCGTAGGAGGTCCCGGTCAGGCCCCCGTCCACCCAGGGGCGCTCGGCGCGCACCACGAGCGCCAGCTCCGCCACGCCGTCGCCGTCGTGGTCGAACACCGTGGGCGCGAGGATCCGCGTGCAGGTGTCCTCCGGGGCGCACAGGAGGTTGGTCCCGCTGGCCTCGGGGCCCTCGCTCCAGGGGTGTGTGATCGCCACCGCCCCCGAGGGGTCTTCGTACACAAGGGCCCAGACGCCCTCCAGCACGGGCTCTCCGCGGGGCTCCTCGCGGTCCGCGGTGGCCCTCTCCAGCCGCAGGCTCCACCAGCCCCTCCCGGCGGAGACGCACGCCCCCAGGGCGTCCAGTACGGGCCAGCGCGCCCGGGCGCCGCGGGAGAGCCTCGCCGGGAGCGCCGCCAGCGCGCGCTCGGTGGCCTGACGCGAGGCCTCACACGCCGCGCTCGGGGGCGCCACCACCGGCGCCGCCGGGGCGCGACGGGGCCTCCGGCGGCGCGTCCGGCGGGTGGCCGTGGTGGGTCTGCGTGTGGGTGCCTGTCCTACACAATCGACGAAGGCCGCCGAGAGCAACAACCATCCACCGAGGACCCGGAGCTTCACGTGGGCAGCCGGAGGATGCCATGAAAACGGTGCTACGCTCGCGGGGAGTTGGCGCAGCCCGAGCGGAAGAGAGCGGAGTTCCTGGCGCTGTGCGACGTGGTGGCGCTGGCTCTGGAGGAGCTGGAGCGGGCGGGGCAGCTCGACGACGACCGGCCGTGGCTTGCGCTGGGGGTGGTGCGGCGCTGGAGCCAGGGCGAGGCCACCGACGACGAGGTGGACGAGGCCTCGGAGCAGGTGACGGAGGTGTCGGCCTTCCGGGACGAGGGAGCGTCGGCGGCGGCGTACAGCGCGGTGGACTGGCTGTGCCTCGGGGCGCAGGACGGGTCCCTGGACGACGAGCTCCAGGGCTGGGTGCTCCAGCGCTCGGCGGACGTGCTGGTGGCGCTCGGGGAGACGCCCGAGGCGGCGCGGTCCCGGGTGGACGTCGTGCACCGCGCGGGGGTTGCGCGCGCCCAGGGGTGAGCGCTAGCTGCCCAGGATCTGGCCGATGCCGAGGCTGGAGCAGCCCTCGGAGGCGGAGACCACGTGGGAGTCGCAGATGCAGTCCCAGCCGCCCTCTTCGTTCTGCATGCGTCGGCAGAAGTCGTTCATGTACGTCATGGTGCAGAGGCCCACGGTGACGGTGAAGGTTGTCGGACCCGCCTTGGAGGCGCATAGAAGTCCCGTCAGGGCGCTCCCCCAGTTGCCGGGGAGCTTGTGCCGGAAGCGGTCCCCGGCCTTGATGGCGTCGGCCGTCTGGCCGAGGGCCTCGCCCTCGGGGCCGCCGTAGCAGCCGCCGAGCGCGAGCATCCCTGCGAAGAGCATCCCGGAGCGGGCGTAGGAACTGGACATGGTGAGGACTCCTGTCGCGCGGCGCGTCGTGGGCCGCGCCGGGGACCATCGCAACAGCGGTGCCAACCCGGCGGGGACCCCGTCGAGGGAGGCGCGTCACGACCGACGCAGCGCGGGTCTCCGCGGAGCGCCTGCGATGTCCCCGGGTGGGGTGCGAAGCGCGCGACGCAGGCCACCGCGCTGGCCGCCGTCGCGGCGGAGCGACAGTGTCGCGCGGCGTCCGCGGTGGGCGGTCAGGGCCTGGGGGGGACGCCGTAGAGGGGCGCCGGCGCGCCGTGGTCCGGGGGCGAGGGGCGCACCACGGGGGGCGCTACGGGCGGCGTTGGTGTAGCGGGCGGCGCGGGCGGTGTAATGCGCGGCGGAGGGACGCCGTACGCCGGCACGGCCATCCCTGCGTCCGCCGGGATGCGCGTGGGCGGGCGCGGGCGCCGGGGACGCCGTCGCGGCGCCCCTGGCGGCGTCGGGCGCGACGGCGGGGCGCCGGCGTCCACCGCGGGGGGCGGCGGCACACCGTAGGCGGTCACCATCATGGGCGGGGCGCGGGTGCCCGCGTCCCGGGGCTGGGCCTGGACCTCGGAGCATCCAGCCGCCAGCACCGCGGACGCAAAGGCCGCCAGCGCCGCGCGGGACATGCGCTCGCCCCCGGACGGAGGCGGCGCCGGGAGCGCCCCGGCGTCCACCGCGGCCGCGCAGAACGGACAAGCGCGCGCTTCGCTCCAGAAGTGACGGTGACAACTCGGACAGGGCAGGAGGTAGCGATCCATCAGTGTGCGGCCTTTCCGGGCGGCTCAGGGTGGGCCTTGGACGGGCTCCGCCGGTCGGTCCTTGGGCCAGGGTCCAAGCTCCTCGGTGTGGACGTACTTGAACCACACCAGGGCGTCCACCGAGGGGTCCCCGGTGGGGGTGTTCCAGCGCGGAGGGTCGGCCTCCCAGCGCGCCCGGAGCGAGGCGGCCAGCGCGCGGGCCTCGGTGAAATACCGCCGCCGCTCGGCGCGGAGCTGGGCCTCCGAGAGCGGCGCCTCGTGGTCCCCGGCGGCGAAGGTCTGGGCCGCCTCCAGGAGCGCCTCCACGGTGAGCTCCAGGGGCGGCACGTCGGGCGTGGCGCGCTCGATGTGCCGCCAGACGCCGTCCCCCCAGCCCAGGCGGTACACGGGCACGAAGTCCCGGCCGTGGTCGGCCACGAACTCCACCGCGGAGAGGATGTACTCCAGGTCCTCCTCCGAGGCGTAGTACGGCAGCGAGAGCCGCACCCAGCCGGGTTTGACGCCCAGCACCCCGCGCTGGAGCTGCGCCCGGTACCGCTGCGAGGTCTCCCGGTCGATGTTCAGGAGCCGGTGGCCGTAGGGCCCCGCGCAGGAGCACCCGGCGCGGTTCTGGATGCCAAAGAGGTGGTCCAGGAGGGCGCTCACCAGGTCATGGTGGAGCCCGTCGATGTTGAAGGAAATGATCCCGAGCCGCGGGCGCCCGAGGGGCCCGAGGAGCCGCAGCGCCGGGTGCCCCGAGAGCCTCGCCAGGGCCCGCGCGGCGAGCGCCGTCTCGTGCGCGAGGATGCGCTCCGGGCCGACCATCTCCTTCACCAGGAAGGCCACCCCCGCGCGCAGGTCGCTCACCACCGACGGCGTGCCGGCCTCCTCGCGCTCGTCCAGCCGGTGGACGTAGTCCACCATGGTGCGCTCAAAGGCCGCGACGTAGTCCACGGTGCCGCCCCCCGGACGCTCCGGTACGCGCGAGCGGAACAGGTCCCGGTGCGCCACCAGGAGCCCCGTGGCCTGCGGGCCCCCGAGGAACTTGTGCGTGGACAGCGCCAGGCCGTCCATGCGCTCCAGGGGGTCCGGCGGGTGCATGTCCATGGGCGCGTAGGGGCCCGCGGCGGCGTAATCAAAGAAGGCCACGGCGCCGCCGAGGTGCAGCGTCCGGGCCACGGCCCTCACGTCCGTGAGCACCCCGGTCACGTTCGACGCCGCGGAGAAGGCCCCGATCTTCAACGGCCGACAGGCGTAGCGCGCCAGCGCCGCCTCGAGCTCCGGGAGCGAGACCCCGCCGGTGGCGTCCAGGCCGATCTCCACCACGTCCGCCACGGCCTCCAGCCACGGGAGCTCGTTCGAGTGGTGCTCGTAGGGCCCCACGAACACCACCGCCCGCTCGTCCACGGGCACCAGGCGGCTGAGCCCGTACTGCCGCTCCAGGGGCTCGGACACCCGCAGGCCCAGGAGCCCCACCAGCTTGTTGATCGCCGCCGTGGCGCCGCTGCCCACGAACACCACCACGTCCTCGTCCGAGGCGTTCACCGCCCGGCGGATCACCCTCCGGGCCTCCTCCCGCAGCTCCGTCATGATCCGCCCCGTGGACGACACCGCCGTGTGCGTGTTGGCGTAGAACGGCCTCACCCGACGGATCCACGCCTCCACGAAGTGCAGGTACCGCCCGCTCGCCGTCAGGTCCGCGTAGGTGATCAGCCTCCGACCGTACGGCGTCTCGATGGACGCCCGGCGCCCCACCTCGTTCTGCCGCAGGAACCCCAACACCTCCTCCAACGCCTTCATCCCTCGGGTACATACCAGACCGCCTGCCCCGGGGACACCCCAGGGAGCGTAAAGTGTAAAGTAGTACTTGACACACGCGGGAGGGGGTCCCACACTGGGGCTCATGGGTGAGACGGGCTTGCTGGTGCAGCTTCGGCGGGACCTCCGGGGGCTCTTCGGGCCCTGGCCCTGGTTTGGGCAGGCCCTCCCGGTGGTAACGGAGCGGTCTCCGGGGCCCCGGCACCTCCTGGCGCGCCGGGGGGGCCCCTCGGGGGGGGTGGCTCCCGCGGCGCTCGCGCCGAACGCGGCGCTCGCGCCGAACGCGGCGCTCGCGCCGAGGGTGCTGCGCATTGCGGAGGTGGTGAGGGAGACCGAGAGCTGCGTGTCCCTGCACCTGGAGGACCCGTCCGGGGCGCTCCTGGCGTTCCGTCCGGGGCAGTTCTTCTCGGTGCTGGTGCCCGTCGGGGGGGAGCTCCTGCGGCGGGCGTACTCGGCCTCCAGCGCGCCGGGACCGGACGGCAGGAGCCCGCGGGTGCGGATCACCGTGCAGCGGGTGGAGGGCGGCCGGGCCTCGGGGCACCTGTGGGAGAACGCCAGGGCCGGGGACACCCTGGCGGTGTTTGGTCCGTCGGGGGCCTTTGGGCCATCCCCCGACGCGCGGAGGCTGGTGCTCCTGGCGGGCGGCAGCGGGGTGACGCCGCTCGTGTCCATCGCCCGGGCGGCGCTGGAGCGCTCTGGAGATGCACAAATCGCCCTGGTGTACGCCAACCGTGACGCCTCGCGGGTGGCCTTCCGGGAGGAGCTCTGGGCGCTGGTCCGGGCGCACCCCGGGCGCCTGCGGGTGACGCACCTCCTGGAACAACTGGTGCCCACGGGGGAGCTCCCGGGCGCGCTCGAAGGGCGCTTCGAGGGGGCCGTGGCGGGGCGTCTCCTGGACGCCCTGGAGGCCGCCTGGGGCTCGCTCTCCGAGGCCGAGTACCTGCTCTGCGGCCCGGTCCCGATGATGGCCTCGGCGCGGGAGGTGCTCACCGCCCGGGGCGTCCCCGCGGGGGCCCTCCGGGAGGAGCGCTTCGCCATTGGTCCAGGGGGCGCGGCCCCGCCCTCGCGCGAGGCCCCGAGGGGCGCGCGCGGCACGGGCGCTTCGCCGGAGGTCACGCTCCTGGCGGGCGGGCGGCGCTTCACGGTGCGCCCCGCGCAGGACGAGACGCTGCTGGAGGCGGGCCTGCGGGCCGGCGCGCCGATGCCGTTCTCCTGCGCGATGGGAGGGTGCGGGGCGTGCCGGGTAGAGCTCACCGACGGGGACTGCGACCTGGACGAGCCCCACTGCCTCACGGACGCCGAGAGGGCCGAGGGCTACGTGCTGGCGTGCGTGGGCCGCGCCCGCGGGCCGTGCACGCTCCGGCTGCCGGAGGATGGGTGAAGCGCCCGCGAGGCAGCGCCGGGTGGACCCTGCGCATGAAGGACCTGTGCGAGCGCACGGGGCTCCCTCGCCCGGTGGTGCATTTCTACATCCGCGAGGGGCTGGTGCCCGCGGGGCGCAAGACGGGCCCCAACACGGCGCTCTACGGGGACTTGCACGTCGAGAGGATTCAGCTGGTGCGCGAGCTCCAGCACGAGCGCTTCCTGCCGCTCAAGGCGATCCGGGCGCTCCTGGAGCACCGGGACGAGGTGTTCAGCCCCGCGCAGCGGGGCTTCCTCGCGGAGGTCAAGGCCCGCATGGCCGGGAGCGAGCACCTCGGGCGCCGCGAGGGGCGCTCGGCGGCGGCCCCGGCGCTCAAATCCGCGGGGCTCGACGCGGGGGACCTGGAGGACCTCTCCGCGGCGGGGCTCCTGGCGGTGGAGTGCGGCGCCGACGGGGCCACGGTGCCCACCGAGGACCTCTGGGTGCTGGAGCTCTGGGGGCAGCTCCGGGCCGCGGGGCTCACCCGGGACCGGGGCTTCACCGCCCGGGACCTCTCGCACAGCGACGAGGCCGCCGCGAGGCTGGTGGAGGTCCACGCGCGCCTCCTGGCCGCGCGGCTCGGGCGCCTGGAGCCCGCCGAGGCCGCGGCGATGCTCGACCGCGCACTGCCGCTGATCGCGGAGTTCCTCCGGCGGGCCTACCTCTCGCGCGCCAGGGCCTGGCTCTCGGTGCTCTGACACCACAAAGGGACGACCATGCAGAACCCGAAGCTCTACAACCTGTTGCCTGTACGCATGCGGAGCGCGCTGGAGCGCTGGCTCGACGCGGCGGCCATGCTGGCCTCGGTGCGGGACCCGCGGGTGCTCCGGGCCCTGGGGCCGAGCGGCGTCCGGGGCCTGCTGCTCCAACGCGGCAAGCAGGGCGGGGCCACGCCCATGAGGGCCCACCACGACGCGTGGTTCGACTGGCACTACCCGAGCGACCAGCCCGCCATGGCGGCGCTCTACCGCCGCGCCAAGGAGGGCCAGTGGGACGGCGATGACCTCCCCTGGGACACCTCCGTGGACCCGCTGGACCCTGAGCGCCCGCTGCTCCCCAGGGGCTTCATCGCGGCCGAGCGCCTCGGGGACTTCGGCGTGCGCCTCACGGAGCGCGAGGAGGCGTCGCTGCGCTGCGCCTTCGCCACCTGGATGCTGTCGCAGTTCCTGCACGGGGAGCAGGGGGCGCTCTTCGCGGCGGCGCAGGTGACCGAGGCGGTGCAGTTCTTCGACGGGAAGCTCTACGGGGCCACGCAGGTGATGGACGAGGGCCGCCACGTGGAGGTGTTCAACCGCTACCTGGACACCAAGCTCAACCGGCTCTACCAGGTGAACGACAACCTCTTCGTGATCCTGGACGCGCTGATGCAGGACGGCCGCTGGGACATGAAGTTCCTCGGGATGCAGATCATGATCGAGGGCCTGGCCCTCGGGGCCTTCGGGGTGCTCTACCGCCGCACCGGCGAGCCGCTCCTGAAGGCGCTCCTGAAGAACGTCATCCAGGACGAGGCGCGGCACGTACACTACGGCGTGGTGGCCCTCCGGGAGCACTACACCCACGGGCTCTCGGCGCGGGACCGCGAGGAGCGCGAGGACTGGGCCTTCGAGGTGGCGCTCCTCCTGCGCAACCGCTTCCTGGCCTTCGAGGTCTACGACGAGTGGTTCGCCGGGAGGCTGTCCCGGGCCCAGTGGGTGAGCTTCGTGCAGGCCGCGCCGGGGATGCAGGAGTTCCGGGAGGTGATGTTCCGGCGCCTGGTGCCCAACCTCCGGGAGATCGGGCTGCTCTCCCCGCGGGTGGCCCCGCGCTACGAGGCCGCGGGGCTCTTCCGCTACGCCGACGGCCTGGCCGCCGACCGGCTCACCGCCGAGGGGATGCTCACGGAGCTCCAGTGACGGTCCTTTCGTGGGGCCTCCGGGGCTGTGGTAGACTCTCCCAGGGCTCATGGCCAAGGCGCAGTCACCGCTGCTGGGGTACAACAACAACGTCCGCCACAAGGGGCGGGTGTTCCACATCCAGACGGAGGACTCGGGCATCGGCCGCCCGCACGTGATCACGCACCTGTTCGCCGACGGGGGGCGGATCCTCAAGTCCCAGAAGACCTCCTACGCGGACAAGCTGGACGCCCCGGACGTGGCCGCGGTGGTCAAGAAGCTCATGCAGGAGCAGCACAAGGCGATGTTCATCGCCCTGCGCGATGGCACCTTCGACGCCATGCTCGAGGTCCCCGGGGCGCCCCCCGAGACGGCGGCGGCGGTGCCAGGGGCGGTCACCTCCGAGGCCACCTCCGCGACCGGGCAGGAGCCCGTCGAGTCCGCCGAGGCGGCGGAGACGCCCGCCGCGCCGGGTCCTCCGGCGCACCTTGACGGCCCGGTGGCGCCCACGGAGCCCGCGCCGCTGGTGCCCTCGATCCTGCCGCCGGAGCCCGAGGTGGCGCTCCCCACGGCCCTCGGGGCCGCGGAGCCGCTCCCAGACCTGGGCCCCCTGGAGTTCGACCTGGACGTGGCCGTGGCCGTGGCCGCGGTGCCCCCGTCGGTCCTCCCCAAGGGGCCGTCGGAGCGCCCGGCGCTGCGCTCCAGTCGGCCCCTGACGCCCGTGTCGGTCACCCTCCGGGCGGGCTCTCGCACCCCCGTGGCCCTGGTGGCCATGCCCCCGCCCGCCCGGCGCAACGCGCAGACGCCCGTCCACCTCGCCCTGCGCCCGCCGGTGGTGGCCCCGCCGCCGCCCGGGCACGCGCCGCCGGTGCTGGCGCCCATGAACATCTTCGGCGAGGCCCAGGTCACCGAGCGCTCCCTCGACGAGGTGATCCTCGCCTACCTCGCCGAGGAGCTCAAGGACGCCCCGCAGGAGTAGCGCTCGCCTACGGCGCCACCCGGAAGCGCCGCGGCGCGGAGCCCACGAAGGGCCCGTTGCCGCTCGCGATCTGGCTGTTGCTGAACAAGGCGTTGTACACCGTGAGCTCCACGGTGTCCGTTCCCAGGAGCCCCCGCAGCCGCGTCCACTGGTCCATCGTGGGCGTCCAGGACGTGCCCGACTGCTGCCGACGGAACACCACGCGCCCGCCCGCCTTGAAGGACAGCTCGTAGCCCCGACCGTTGAAGGGCGCGCAGTGGGCCTCGGCCTCGGGCACCAGCACCACCCAGCGCCGGAGCTCTCCCCCGAGGGTCCAGGGCCTCCGAGGGGCGCTCCGCCGCACCATGGGCTCGCTCCACCGGAAGGCGTACGGCGCCCCGGAGGGGACCACCTCGGCCTCCATCGGGCTCACCACCGCGGAGGCCCTGGCGTCCGTGGTGCTGACCCGCCCGGCGCTCACGCGGTCGTCCAGCGCGCCGCAGGCCTCGTCGGAGAAGGGGTCCTCGACGGGACAGCTCGGGAGGCTCACCAGCGTCGGGTTGGCGCACGGGCTCCCGGCGTCCAGCGTGGGGTGCGAGTCCCCGCAGGAGGCCCAGAGCCCGAACACCACCAGCGCCCACGCCACCTTGCCCCCGCGCCTCACGGGAGAAATCCCTTCAACACCAGCAGCCTCCGGTCGGTGAACTCCTCCATGGCATAGCGCACGCCCTCGCGTCCCGCACCGGAATCCTTTGCGCCGCCGTAGGGCATCTGGTCCACCCGGAAGGTGGGCGCGTCGTTTACCACCAGGGCCCCCACGCGCAACGCCCAGAAGCACCGGGTCACCTTGCGCAGGTCGTGCGTGAAGAGCCCCGCCTGGAGCCCGTAGCGCCCGGCCTCCAGGGTCTCCAGCGCCTCGTCCAGGTGGGCGTACCGGTGGATCGTGAGCACGGGACCGAAGACCTCCTCGTCCACGAGCTTCATCCCAGCGCGAGCGCCAGACACCACCGTGGCCTCGTGGCGGTTGCCCTCCCGCGCGCCCCCCGCGGTGACCCGGGCGCCGCCGTCCACGGCCTCCTGCACCCAGCGCGCGACACGCACGGCCGCGGCCTCGTCGATCATGGGCCCGAGGAGCCCCGAGGGGTCCTCCGGGGCGCAGACCCGCAGCGCACCCGCCTTCGCCGTGAGGGCCTCCACCCAGGCGTCGGGCACGTCCCGGTGGACGTACGCCTGCTGGACCTTGATGCACACCTGGCCGGCGTACGCGAAGGCCCCCGCGGTGATGCGCTGGAGGGCGTGCTCAAGGTCCGCGTCGGGCTCCACCACCGCCGCGGCGTTGCCGCCCAGCTCCAGGAGCACCTTCTTGCGCGGGCACTGCGCCCGGAGGCCCCAGCCCACGGCCGCGCTGCCCGTGAAGGACACCACCGGGAGCCTGGGGTCGTCCACAAGAGCCCGGGCCACCGGGAGCGCGCAAGGCAGCACCGAGAGCAAGCCCTCCGGAGCCCCCGCGGCTGCCACCAGAGAGGCCAGGCGCAGCGCCACCAGGGGTGTCTGCGGCGCGGGCTTGAGCACCACCGGGGCCCCCAGCGCGAAGGCCGGACCGAGCTTGTGGGCCACGAGGTTCAACGGGAAATGGAAGGGCGAGATGGCCAGCACGGGCCCCGTCGGGACCCGCGCGCACACGGCCCCGGCGCCCTCCCCCGCGGGCGTCCCGTCCAGGGCCAGGAACTCCCCCGGGGCCCTCACGCTCTCCTCCGCGGAGAGCCGGAACGTGGCGATGGCCCGAGCGACCTCGACGCGGGCCAAGGTGATGGGTTTGCCTGCCTCGCTTGCCAGGAGCGAGGCCAGCTCGTCCCGGGCGCCTTCGAGCCCGAGCACCAGCCGGTCGAGCACGGCCCGGCGGGCGTGGGCGGGCTGGCGCCAGAGCCTCGGGAAGGCCTCGTGGGCCAGGGTCACGGCGCGCTCGGCCAGCGCGTGGTCCGCCAGGCCCACCACCCCGAGGGGCGCTCCGTCCCAGGGCGCTCGCACCGTGTGGGTGTCCGGCGCATCGACCCAGCGGCCCCCGAGGAAGACCTTCCCTTCGGGCACGAGAACGCTTGTGTTTTCCATGGTTTACCTGCGGTGCGGTCAGAGCCCCGCGGTGGGGTGCAGGGCGCGGGCCACGAGCCTCGCGGCCTGGCCGATCCTGGGGCCCTGGCGGACCACCGCGGGGTCGGTGATGCGCACGATACGATGATCCCTCACCACCGGCAGGGTGTTGTACTGGGCCAGGTTGGCGGCCAGGTCGCCGCTGTCCTCGTGCCAGGTCATGTCTAGAACGACCTCGGGCTGCGCGGCCAGGAACTGCTCCAGGGAGATCATGGGGTAGGGCCTCGCGGCGGCGATGGCGTTGCGTCCTCCCGCGAGGGTAAGGATCTCTTCTACCCAGGAGCCCCCTCCGGCCACCACCAGCGGGCGCTGGGCGTAGACGGCCACGACCCTCGGGGCGACGCGCCCCTGGACGGCCCGGCGCACGGCGCCGAGCTCGCTCTCGATGCGGCCCTTGAGGGCGACGCCCGCGGCGGGCTCCCCGAGGAGCCGCGCGAAGGCGTCGATGGAGGTGAACACCTCGGCGACGGACTCTACCCTGGGGAACAGCACGCGCACGCCCGAGGCCTCGACGCGGTCGATGACGGCGCGGTTCAAGGGCCCCTGGACGCCCACCAGGGCGTCGGGCCTCAGGGTCATGATGGCCTCGAAGGACGGGTTGACCATGCCGCCCACCCTCGGGAGGCGGGTGGCCTCCTCGGGGTAGTCGCAGAAGGTGGACACGCCCACCACGCGGTCCCCGGCCCCGAGGGCGAAGAGCGTCTCCGTGGCGCTGGGCACCAGGGACACGATCCTCCGGGCGGGGCGTCCGGCGTCCACGGTGGTGACCCGCGGCCCGGCGCGGTGGCGGCGGCAGGCGGCCAGGAGCGCCAGCGCGCCGAGGAGCTCACGTCGGGTGGGTCTCAAGGTGGGGGAGTCTCTAGCGCGGTTGTACGCTTGAGGGAACGATCCGGACTTCGGGGCCTTTGACTTGCGGCTCTGGAGACACCATAGCCCGGGGCGTGGTGCTGGAGCCCGAGGAGGTCCGTCGCAGGCTCGGCGCCCGGGACCGTGCGACGCCCGACGGAGATGGGCGCCCCGCGGCGGTGCTGGTGCCGTTGGTGTTCCACCCGTCGGGGCTTCGGGTGGTGCTCACCCGCCGGAGCCTGACGCTGCGGCATCACCGCGGGCAGTGGTCTTTTCCGGGAGGGGCGCGGGACTCCAAGGACCGGGACTTCGCCGCCACGGCCCTGCGCGAGGCCCACGAGGAGATCGGCCTGGAGCCTTCGGTGGTGACGGTCCTCGGGTGCCTCGACGACCACCTGACCATTTCCTCGTACAAGGTCACGCCGGTGGTGGGCCGCGTCCCGCCGGGCTACGGCTACCGCTTGTCTCCGTCCGAGGTCACCCACCTCGAGGAGTTCCCGGTGGCGGCCTTCTTGGGGCCGGTCACGGAGCTCCCGGTGGCGGTGGAGCCCGAGCTCGTGCGTCACGTCCCGGCCGTCCGGGTGGGCGACCACGTCGTGTGGGGCACCACCCTGCGCATGCTCCTGCAACTGGTGGCGGTCCTCGGGGGTTGAGGCCATCGGATGGCCTCCAGAGGCCATCGGACTACCCCCCCGGGGCCATCG
>JACRDB010000054.1 GCA_016218725.1 Deltaproteobacteria bacterium | reverse complement strand
GGCGGCGCCGCCCCGCGGTGCGTCCCTGGCGCGCCCGGCGCGGAGACGTGCAACGGCGCGGACGACGACTGCGACGGGATGACCGATGAGGGCCTCGGCGCTGTCTCGTGTGGCGTGGGGGCCTGCGCGCGCAGCGTCCCCGCGTGCCTCGGGGGGGCGGCCCCGCCGTGCCTCCCCGGCGCCCCGGCGGCGGAGCGCTGCAACGGCGCCGACGACGACTGCGACGGAGCGACGGACGAGGGCCTCGGGACGGTCTCCTGCGGCGTGGGGGCCTGCGCGCGCACCGTCGCTGTGTGCGCGGGCGGCGCGCCGCAGGGGTGCGTCCCCGGCGCGCCCGGCGCGGAGGTCTGCGATGGCCTCGACAATGACTGCGACGGCATGACCGACGAGGGCCTGGGTGCCGTCTCCTGCGGGGTGGGGGCCTGCGCGCGCACCGTCGCCGCGTGCGTGGGCGGCGCCGCCCCGCGGTGCGTCCCTGGCGCGCCCGGCGCGGAGACGTGCAACGGCGCGGACGACGACTGCGACGGGATGACCGATGAGGAGCTCGGGACGGTGTCCTGCGGGCGGGGCGTCTGCGCGCGCACCGTTCCTGCGTGTGTCGGCGGCGCGCCGCGGGGGTGCGTCCCCGGGGCGCCTGGCCCGGAGACCTGCAACGGCGCGGACGACGACTGCGACGGCGCGACCGACGAGGACGGCGTCTGTTGTACGCCGCCGGCGGCGCCCGCGCCGAGCACCTGCCCGACGAGCTGGGACCGCCGCCCGGTGCTCCAGTTCGCGCCGCTCCCGGCGGGCGTCACCTACGAGGTCTGGCGCGTGGGCGACGCCTCGCCGCTGGCGTCGCTGACGCTGGTGGGCCAGAACCACTACCGCCCGCCGTCGGCGCTGGGCCCCGGGGGGCCGCCGCCGGGCACTGCCCTCCGGCTCTACGTGCGCGCCTGCCGGACGGGCGCCCCGTCGTGCTGCGCGACAAGCTCCACGGTGACCGCCAACCTCGTCGAGGCGTGCGCCGCGCCCGAGGCGCCCTCCGCGGCGAACGTGGTGTTCAGCGAGTACCTGATCAACGGCGACGGCGGACCCTGCCCGGGCCCCGACTGCGAGGCCGGCGAGGCCATCGAGATCACCAACCTGTCGCACTGCCCGGTCGCGCTCGCGGGGTTCCATTTTGGCTACTGCAACCCCCCCTGCGACGCCCCGAGCTACCGCTGGATGGACTTCGGCGCCGAGGACGTGATCCCGCCCCGGGGCGTGTACGTCGCCCTGCGCAACCGGGCCACGTCGGTCTGCCCGTTCCCCTTCCTGGGCCCTGATGACCCGGGCCTCTTCGGGCTGCGGGTGTCGCGCCTGGCCATGCGGGGCCTGTCGCTCCAGAGCGGCTGGTTCCACAACGCGGGCGGGGGGATGAGCACGCTGCGCGTCGCCAGCGGGGCCTTCGTGGACATCACCGCCGGGACCACCGTCGCGCGCATCCGACCGTACCGCGGCGGCGACCCCGACTGCCGCTCCGTGGGCTTCGACGCCGTGGGCGCGTGCGGGGACCCGGTGCCCGGCAGCAGCCCCACCGCCACGCTGGAGCCCAACCAGCTCGGGCGCCTCTGGCACCCCTGCGACGCCGTCCGCGCGCCGGTGCCTGCCACCTGCCGTTAGGGCGCGCCCGCGTCGCCGCGGCCCGCGCCGAGCTCCGCGTCGAGGGAGCGGGCCAGGGAGCGCACCAGGATCACCAGGGCGCTGCCCTCACCCGGCTCCGGCCTGGGGGACGTGGCGCCCAGCCACCGAGGGACCCCTCCCTGGGAGAACATCCCGTCGAGGGAGTAGAGCTCCACCCGGCGCATGCCCTCGTCCGAAGCCGCCGCGATGTCCTGCGAGAGCACCGCCGGGTCGGTGTACACCGGCCCCGCCGGGGGGAAGATCCCCGCGTCGCCGATCTGCCCGAGGGCGATCACCGCGCGCTCCCCGAAGGCGCGACGCGCGTCCCGCGCGTAGGCGCCCACGAGCCCCGGGCCGATCCACGCGCGCACGCCCTCCGCGAAGCCCGTCTGGTACACCATGAAGGACACCTCGTCCCAGGGTACGCCCCGCACCGGCAGGTCCAGCGCGTCCTGCAGGTCGTCGTCGCCGTCCAGGGCGTCGTCTACCACCTGCGGGTACGTGACGCACACCGGGCGCACCCCGCGGGCGCGCACCGCCTCCACCAGCTCCGTCATCGCCGCCACGGACGCGCGGAAGGCCGCCGGGTCGCGGTGCCCGCGCATGCGCTCCAGCACCGCGCCGAGCCCCTGGGACCAGGTCCTGCGAAGCTCCAAGGTGTACGCGTACGCGGGCTCCACGTCGAAGATCAGCGCCTCCGGCGAGACGCCCTCGCGCGCCGTCCAGTCCAGGAGCGCCAGCGCCGCCTCGCGGTAGCGCGTGAGGTTCCCCTCGTTGGGCCAGTAGCCCTCGCTCCGCTCCAGGAGCAGCCACGCGCGCACCGGCACCCCCGCCCCGCGGGCCTCCCGAAGCAACCCCAAAAGCTCCGGGTCCCCCACCCTCGCCGCGGGGATGGCGAGCTGCAGCGTCGCCCGCCGCGCGGCCAGCGCCCCGAGGGCGCCCCGCACCTGCGACGGCGGCACAAACTCGCTGTACACCCCGAGCGCCACGGGCGTTACCACCCCCACGTCCGGAGGCGCCACCGCCGCGTCCGCGCGCGCCGTAACCGGTGTCTCACACCCCGCCGCCAGCGACGCGAGCAGCACGCACACACCGTGGACCGTGGTCCTCACCACCATAGGGTACAATGTAGGTGGGGTGCGTCGCACGTTCTACAGGCAGTTCGAGGCGCCACGCTGGCGACGCGAGCCTCCAGCGCGGCGACCTCACCCCCCCGGCCCCCTCTCCCTGTCGAGAGAGGGGGAGTCATAGGAGAATAACCCATTGAAATTACAATATATTTTCCCTTCTGCCTCCCCCTCTCCTGGCAGGGAGAGGGGGCCGGGGGGTGAGGTCGCCGCCCTTTGGCCTTCTTCGTGCACTGACACCCTGCATGAGCGATTTCAGCGCGTGGGCGGGTTCCCTGGGGCGGCGGGTGGCGCTCCTGGCGCGCAGCGCCGGGGTGGGCGCGGTGGCCACCGCGGCGGACCTGGGGACCCTGGCGCTGCTGGTCCACGGGCTCCACTGGGACGCCCGCCAGGCGAGCGCGCCGGCGCTGGCGCTCGGGGTGCTGGTGCAGTTCGTGGGCAACAAGCTCTTCGCGTTCCGGGACCGGGACCCCCGCTGGGCGCGGCAGGCGCTTCGCTTCCTGGCGGTGGAGGCCCTCGGGTTCGTGGCCAACCTGGTGCTCTTTGACCTGGCCGTGAGGGCCGTGCCGACGGCGCCCGTGGCGCTGCGCCTGGTGACCACGAACCTGGTGTACTTCTGTGTGTGCCTCCCGCTGTGGACCCGGATCTTCCGGTCCCCGGCGGAGGGCGGGGAGGCCGCGGCGGCGCCCCAGGAGGCTTAGATCCATGAGCCAATTCCTCGCGACGATCCCCGTGGCGCTGTGCTCCGCCTGGACGATCCTGGGCTCGGCGGCGCTGGCGCGCCTGGCGGCCACCCGGGCGCCCAACGTGGCGCCGGTGCTCCTCCCCGCGGTCACCGTGCTCAAGCCCCTGTGCGGGGCGGACCCCTCGCTGGAGGACTGCCTGGAGAGCTTCTTCACGCAGACGCACCCGCGCTACGAGCTGGTCTTCGGCGTGACGGACCCCGAGGACCCC
This sequence comes from Deltaproteobacteria bacterium, assembly GCA_016218725.1. Taxonomy (GTDB): domain Bacteria; phylum Myxococcota_A; class Polyangia; order Polyangiales; genus JACRDB01. The sequence goes on along the minus strand of JACRDB010000054.1, from coordinate 23,353 downwards.
GCCCTCGCGGTGGTGGAGCGGCTGCGGGCGCGGCACCCCGAGGTGACCGCCAGGGTGGTGGTGCACGCGCCCCCGCCGGGGCAGAACCCCAAGATCGCCAACCTCCGGGGGATGGTGCCCTACGCCTCCCACGACCTGGTGCTGGTGAGCGACAGCAACGTGCGCGCCCCCGCCCACTACGTGGCGGCGATGTGCGCGGTGGCGGCCTCGGACCCGGAGGTGGGCCTGGTGAGCACGCTCTTCGTGGGCTCCGGCGGGACCGGCCTCGGGAGCGCGCTGGAGAGCGTGCAGCTCGCGGGCTTCTGCGCGGCGGGGGTGGCGCTCCCGACGGCCTTCGGCGACGCCGCGGTGATCGGCAAGAGCATGCTCTTCTCCCTCGCGGCGTGCGAGCGCCTCGGGGGCCTGGAGCGCCTGGCGGACGTGCTGGCCGAGGACTACGTGCTCGGGAAGATGTTCCAGCACTCGGGCCGCAGGGTGGTGCTCGCGCCGGTGATCATCGAGAACGTCCTCGGGAGGATGACCCTCAAGGCCTTCGCGGACCGGCACCTGCGGTGGTCCATGATGCGCTTCCGGCTGCGGCCCTTCGCGTTCCTCCTGGAGCCCCTGACGTGCCCGCTGGCGGTGCTGCCCTTCGCGTGGGCGCTCTGGGGCCCGTGGGCGCTGGCCTGGGCGGTGTCCACGCTGTTCCTCCGGGACGTGGTGGCCTCGGTGTCCCTCCGGGGCGCGCGGGAGCTGCACCGCCCGATGGTCTACGGCTGGCTCCGCGACGCCGTGGTGCTGGTGGTCTGGGCCCTGGCGTTCTTCCGCAAGCACATCTCCTGGCGCGGCCACCGCGTGCGCATGGGCGCCGGCACGCTGCTCTTCGCCGAGCGGTGAACACCTACTCCAGCGGCTCCAGGTGCTCGAAGGGCCGCTCCAACACCTTGCGCACGGTGGTCGCCAGGGAGGCCGCGTGGGACCCGTCGATGATCCGGTGATCGAAGGTCGCGCTCAGGTTCATCATGTGGCCGGGCACCACCTGGTCGCCCTCGAGCACCGGGACCCGCTCGATGCGCCCCGGCGCCACCAAGATCGGCACCCTCGCGTACGGCAACAGCGGCACGTACCCGATGTCCAGCCCCAGGGACCCGATGGACGTCACCACCGCGCTCCCCAGCGCGTCCTTGGGGAGCCCCGCCCAGCGCAGGTCCAGGTTGAGCGTGTACAGAAGGAACGACAGGACCTTCAACAGCCCGTTCATGAAGAGCCCCGGCACGCCCCTCATGCTCTGGCGCGTGCCCTCCAGGGCCTTGTCCTGCCGCGCGCGGATCTTCGCCGCGCGGGCCTCCAGCTCGTCCACCACGTCCGAGAGGGAGCGCTCGTCCAGGCGCTCCAGCTTGGCGCTGGACAGGTCCTTCTTGCCCTCGTGCTCCATCACCACCAGCACGCTCACGTCAATGTGCTTGCGCTGGTACACCCCGTTCCAGCGCAGCACCGCGTTGGCCTCCGGGCACTCCTTGAGCGCCAGCGCCACCGCCTTGGCCACCAGGTGCGTCACCGTGAGCTTCCGCCCCGTCTTCTCCCGAAAACGGTCGATGTACCGCTGGGCCTCGTCCATGCGCAGCCGCATCGAGCCGTAGATCGATGGGTCGTACGCGTCCTGCCACGTGCCGATCGCGATCTTCCGGAAGGGCGACACCCGCTGGCGATGCGACAGTTCTACGTTCGGCATCGGTGCTCCAAGAGTCCCCCGGCGGCATCTCAACGGAACTGTAGACGGCTGTCAACACGGCAACCCCCGGCGCCACCCCGGATGAAACAGTAACATATTGAATTTATTAGAATTTATTGGGAGGCGTGGGTGGCACGGGGGGTGCATCATGCCCTCTCCCGATGCGCGTGTTCGTGGCGGTGCTGGCGCTCTGGGTGGTCTCGCTGGGGGCCTCGCAGGCGTGCGCCCAGCGGGTGCGTCCGGCGCCGAGGGCCTTGCGTATCGCCGCCACCGCGGGGGCGGGGCTCGGCACCCTGGCGCTCACCGCGGGGGGCTACGGGGTGCTCACGGACCTGGCGGTGAGGGATTGTCCCGCGCCGCCCGCTCGCTGCGTCACCCGGCAGCTCTGGACGCTCCTGGGCGCCGGAGGGCTCATCATGGCGGGGCCGGGGCTGACGCCCTTCGTGGTGCACCGCACCGGGAGCCTCGCGGGCGGCCGAGGAGACCTCTGGTGGACCGCTTTGGGCTCCTCCCTCGGCGCCGCCGCGGGCCTGGCGCTGACCCTCCCGCGAGTGGGCGGCGCGGGCGGTGTGCCGTCCTCCGCCAGCCTCGCCCTGGTGGGCCTGCCCTCGCTGGTCGGCGCCGTGCTCGCCTACGAGCTGTCCTCCCGCGACGGCGCTGCGGCCCGCGCGCCCGCCCCCTCCGTGAGGCTCTCGCCGGACTTCTCGCTGGGCGCCAACGGCCTCGTCGCGGGCGTCTCCGGCGAGTTCCCTTGAGCGCCGCACCCCCGCGTGAGGTAGCCTCGCTACGACGATTATTGAGGAGGCGTTGTATGACAGGACGCCAGCGTGGCAAGGGCATGAGCAACCCGGGGGCGCCGCCCACCCCAGAGGCCCCGACGTCCAGCGGCGAAGCCCCTCCCTCGATCCTTCCCACACCCTCGGGCTACGCCGAGTGGCTCGCGGTGGTGAAGTCCGAGATCCGGTCTGCGCAGCTCCGGGCGTCGATCGCGGTCAACCGTGAGCTCGTGCTGCTGTACTGGCGCATCGGCCGGGAGATCCTGGATCGGCAGGGGAGGGAGGGCTGGGGAGCCCGGGTCGTCGACCGCCTCGCGCACGACCTCCACGCCGAGTTCCCTGCGATGAAGGGATTCTCGTCCCGGAACCTCAAATATATGCGCGCCTTTGCGGAGGCCTGGCCCGAGGCTGAATTCGTGCAGCAGGCTGCTGCACGATTGCCATGGTTCCACCTCTGTACGCTGCTGGACAAGCTCAGCACCCGCGAGGACCGCGACTGGTATCTCTCGCGGGCGCTCCAACACGGCTGGTCACGCAGCATCCTGGTTCTACAGATCGAGACAAACGCTCGCGAGCGCACCGGGCGGGCCACCACGAACTTCGATGCGAGCCTGCCTCCGCCGCAGTCGGACCTCGCGCGGGAGAGCCTCAAGGACCCCTACCGCTTTGACTTCCTCGGGATCGGCGACGAGGCACAGGAGCGGACCGTCGAGGACGCGCTGATGGCCCATCTCTCGCGCTTCCTTCTGGAGCTCGGCGCGGGCTTCGCGTTTGTGGGCCGACAGGTGCACCTCGAGGTCGGCGGCGAGGACTTCTACCTGGATCTGCTCTTCTACCACCTGCGCTTGCGCTGCTACGTCGTCGTGGAGCTGAAGGCCGGCGAGTTCCGGCCTGAACACGCGGGCAAGCTAAATTTCTATTTGAGCGCCGTAGACGCCCAGATGCGCGACGAACGCGACAACCCGACCATAGGCATGATCCTCTGCAGGACGAAGAACCGCATCATCGCCGAGTACGCGCTCCGCGACACGAACAAGCCCATCGGCGTCGCGGAGTATCAGCTCGTCCAGTCGCTGCCGACCCCCCTGGAGACCAGCCTCCCAAGCATCGAGCAGCTCGAGCGCGAACTGGAAGCGCCATCGCCTGACGCCCAAAGCCCCGTCGGCCAAGGGCCGGGAGCGCGGCGATGACGGCCGCCTACGAGCTGTCCTCCCGCGACGGCGCCGCGGCCCGCGCGCCCGCCCCCTCCGTGAGGCTCTCGCCGGACTTCTCGCTGGGCGCCAACGGCCTCGTCGCGGGCGTCTCCGGCGAGTTCCCTTGAGGCCCCAGAGGCTCCCTCGCCTGGAGCCAGCGCCGCGCCCGCAAGGGCCCAAGACACAGCCCCAGCGCCCGCTCGTGGGCCTCCAACGCGCGCACCAGCTCCGGGTGCGAGGCCAGGGCCTTGAGCACCCGCCGTGCGTCATGGATGGCCCCGAGCGCACACCATGCGTCCTCCCAGGGGAGGTGGCAGTCCACCACCGGGTCCGCGCGCACCCTGGCGTTCCATTGTGGCCTGCGGGCTGGAGGTCGGGACACCCTCGCACCATGCACTGAACGAAAGTCCAGCGCAAGGCGGGCCCTGGCACCGCGGGTGCACAGGCCCCACATTGGCCCCATGGAGCCCGTGCGCGAGTACGACATCGAAGGGATGACCTGCGCGTCGTGCGTCACGCGGCTGGAGCGCGTCTTGAAGCGCGTCCCGGGGGTCTCCGAGGCCAGCGTCAACCTGGCCACCCGGAGGGCTACGGTCACCCTGGACCGGGACCTCGACGACGCCGCCCTGGTGCTCGCCGTGGAGCGCGCAGGCTTCGATGCCGAACGCCGTAGACCCTTGCAAGACAAGGCTTCGGAGCGCTCGCCCGCGCGCTCCTCCCCGGAGCTCCAGCGCGCCGTGGTGGCCCTCGCGCTAGCGGCTCCGCTGGGCACGCTCGCCATGGGGCCCTGGCTCCAGGGGCCGTGGAACGCCTGGGTCCAGGGCCTCCTGGCCACGGGGCTGGTCTTCGGCGCCGGGAGCTCCCTCCACCGCGCGGCCCTCGGGGCCCTGCGGCACCGCGAGGCCACCATGGACACCCTCGTGTCCCTCGGGAGCACCGCCGCCTGGGGGGCCTCCGTGGCCACCCTGGCCAGCGGCCACGCGGGGCACCACGGGCTCTACTTCGAGACCGCGGGGGTGCTCGTGGCCTTCGTGCTCCTCGGGCGCTGGCTGGAGTCCCGCGCGCGCTGGAAGACCGCCGAGGCCCTGAGGGCCCTCGGGGCCCTCCTGCCCGAGACCGCCACGGTCCTGCGCCACGGCGTCGAGCGCGCCATCCCCCTGGCGAAGGTGCGCGTCGGAGACACGGTGAAGGTCCCCCCCTTCGGGCGCGTCCCCGTGGACGGCGTGGTGCGCGAGGGCCAGAGCGCCGTGGACGAGTCCATGGTCACCGGCGAGAGCATGCCCGTCCCCCGCGGCGCGGGCGACCCCGTGGTGGCCGGCACGCTGAATGGCGGTTCACCGCTCACCATCGACGCCACCCGCGTGGGGGCCGAGACCACCCTCTCGCGCATCGTGGCGCTGGTGGAGCGGGCCCAGGGCACCAAGGGGAGCGCCCAGCGCCTGGCCGATCGGGTGTCCGGGGTCTTTGTCCCCGCGGTGCTCCTGGCGTCCGCGGTGACCTTCCTCGCCTGGTGGGCCTCGGGGCATGCCTTCACCCAGGCGCTGTCCGCCGCGGTCACCGTGCTGGTGGTCGCATGCCCCTGCGCCCTGGGCCTGGCCACGCCCACCGCGCTCCTGGTGGGCACCGGCCTCGCCGCCCGGAGCGGGATCCTCGTGCGCGACGCCCCCACCCTGGAGCGCGCCTCCGCCGTGGACACCGTGCTCTTTGACAAGACCGGCACCCTCACCCTCGGCCGCGCCAGCGTCGCCGAGGTGCTCCCGGAAGACGGCTGTAACCCATTGGAATTATTGTCTTTTTCCGCCGCGGTGGAGCGCCCGAGCGCGCACCCCCTGGCCCGCGCGGTGGCGCAGCGGGCGGCGGACGACGGCGCCCCGGAGCGCGCCGCCGAGGGGGTGCTAGAGGTGCCCGGCCAGGGCGTCGAGGGCACCGTGGACGGTCGCTCGGTGGTGGTGGGGCAGCGGGCGCTGGCGCTGGCGGACGAGGGTGTGCGCGCGAGGCTCAAGGCCTTCGCGCAGGGGCGCACGGTGCTGGCGGTGGCCTGGGACGGGGTATACCGCGGGGCGCTGGCGGTGACGGACCCGGTGCGCCCGAGCGCCGCGGGCGCGGTGAGCGCGCTGCGCGCGCGCGGGGTGGACGTCTGGATGCTCACCGGCGACCAGGAGGACAGCGCCCTGGCGGTGGCCCGGGCCGTGGGGCTCGCGCCGGAGAGGGTGCGCTGGCGGGTGAGCCCCGAGGAGAAGGCCCGCGTGGTGGAGTCCCTGCGCGCCGAGGGGCGCGTGGTGGCCGTGGTGGGCGACGGGGTGAACGACGCGCCCGCCCTGGCCCTGGCGGACGTGGGCTTCGCCATGGGGCGGGGCACGGACGTGGCCCTCGCCGCGGCGCCGATGACCCTGCTGCGGGAAGACCCCAGAGGGGTGCCCGAGGCCCTGGAGCTCTCCCGGGCGACGCTCCGGGCGATCCGTCAGAACCTCTTCTGGGCGCTGGGGTACAACCTCCTGTGCCTCCCGCTGGCGGCGCTGGGGCTCCTGGAGCGCTTCGGCGGGCCGATGCTGGCCTCCGCGATGATGGCGCTGTCGTCGGTGTCCGTGGTGCTCAACGCCCTGCGGCTGGGGAGGGTGAAGCTCAGGCCTTCCGGGTGAGGGCGTTCTGCTCGACGAGCTGCTTGCCCCAGATGGTGGTCTCCCCGACGGGGCCGGTGAAGCGCGGGTCCTTGTCGCGGTAGAGCATGTTGTACGCGCAGCCGGGCATGAGCCTCCCGTCGGGCAGGGCGTAGTGGGTGCAGCACTTCCGGATGCGGTCCACCTCGAAGGTGTACTCGTCCATGAAGGCGTGGATGAACACGGTCTTGACCAGGGCCTCGCCCAGGCGCAGCCGCTCGGCCAGGGCCAGGGCGCGGTCCGGGGGGTACAGCACGTTGATGGACCGCTTGAGGGCCCGCAGGATCTTCTCGCTGTCGGGCACCTGGTCGGCGCTGGTCCACATGTCATTGATGGCGTGGCGGATGGCGCCCTCGAAGCCCTCGTCCGGGCGGATGGTCCCGCGGTTGGAGATCACGTCCATGTACTGGTCCAGGTCCAGGAACCGCGGGAAGGGCACGAAGCCGTCGTCCACCTTGAGCAGGTACGTGAGCCCGAAGCAGCTCGGGTGCGAGCACGGCAGCGGGAGGAAATCCGACCGCAGGAGCCTGCCCTCGGACTGGGCCTCGGCGGCGGCCACCACGTCCGGGATGGTCATCACGTCGGACGGATCGTGGGGGCCGAAGTGCGCGCCGCCGTAGCCCGTGAAGGCCGCCGGCTGGAACATGAGCGAGAGGATGAAATCCCGCTCGTACAAGAGCTTGATGCACTCGCCCACCTGGTCGTCGTTGATCCCCTTGGCCACCGTGGACACGATGGTGGTGCGCACCCCGGCGGCCTCCAGGTTGGCCAGCGCACGGCGCTTGACGGCGTGGTGGTCCCCGCCGCCGCGGAGCGTGCGCAGGGCCGGGTTGGCCAGCGCGTCGAGCTGGAGCGACACGTAGGTGCCGCGCCGGGCGAGCTCCCGGCAGAAGTCCGGGTCCGTGGCGCAGCGCAGCCCGTTGGTGGAAATGGACACCCGCGAGATCTGCGCCCGGGAGGCGATGTCCAGCAGCGTGAAGAACTCCGGGTGCAGCGTGGGCTCTCCGCCGGACAGGTTGATGGTCTCCAGCGTGCCCTCCTTCTCCACCAGGCCGTCGATCACCCGCCCGAACTCCTCCGGGGTCATGTTGTAGTTGTGCCGGTTCTGCACGATGCAGATCGGGCACTCCAGGTTGCAGTGGTTGGTCACCTCGATGATGGGCAGACACGAGTGCTGCTCGTGGTCCTCGCAGAGGCCGCAGTCCTCCGGGCACCCGCGGGTGACCTGCGTGGAGAACTTGAGCGGCACCGAGCCCTCCTTGATGTACGTCAGGCTCTTCAGGAACCAGTCCGCGTCACCAGAGATCAGCGCCTCGGAGCGCCCGCAGGAGGGGCACTGCTTGCGCAGGTAGACCTTGCCCCCGCGCAGGATCCGGGCCCCGTCCACCAGCTTGTGGCACCTCGGGCACATCGCTCTGGAGAACGAGTGGAACACCTCCTCGGCGCCCACCAGCGGCGCGGCGGTGTACTCGGGGCGGGCCAGCGGGAGCTTCATCGCGCCTCCGGGGCGTTCAAGATCGGCAACGAGCGCCGGGTGGTGGCCATGCGAGACTCCTGCGCCTCGGTGGTGAAGCGCCGGTCCTTCTCGCGGTAGAGTACATTGTAGGAGCAGGTAGGGATGTTGGTCCCATCGGCCTCGGGGACGCCGACGCAGCACTTCATGATGCGGGAGACATCAAAGTTCTCTTCGTCCATGTGGGAGTGGATGTACACGGCCTTGACGCTGCGCTCGGCGACCTTACGCTGTTGGGACAGGGGCAGGGGCTCCGGGGGGAAGAGCTCGCGCAGGAGGCGCTTGAGGGTGCGCAGCACGGCCTCGGACTCCGGGAGCTTGTCCGGGTCGCCCCAGAGATCATCGATGATGTCCCGGAAGGCCTCATCGATGCGGGGCCCGGGCTCGATGTAGAGCGTGTCCCCGAGGAGCTCGAAGAGCTTCGCCCGGGGCATGAGCCGCGCGAAGGGGACGAAGCCCCCGTCGTCCAGCATCAGGAGGTAGGCGATGGAGTAGCAGTGGGGGTGGGCCAGCGGCGAGGGGACGAAATCCCTGGGCGAGAGGCGCCCGCGGGTGTGGACCTCGAGCGCGCGGTGCAGGTCCGGGGTGGTGATGCGCGAGGAGCGCTCGAACGCGGAGCCGTTCTCCCCCGTGAAGGTGAGGGTGTGAAGCTCCAGGGAGACGATGTTCCGGCGCTCCAGGACGAGGTCGAAGAGGGGGCCCACGTCCTTGTCGTTCAGGCCCGCGGCGACGGCCGGGAGGATGGTGCAGGTGACGTCGTGGGCAAGGCAGTGGTCCAGGACCTTCTTCTTGACGTGGATGGTGTTGGCGCCGAGGAGGGCCTTGTCCACCTCGGGGTCGAAGGTGTCCAGGGACAGGATCACCCGGGCGTCCACGGAGGCCAGGGCGCGGACGTAGTCCTCGTCGAGGAGCTTGAGGCCGTTGGTGGAGATGGTGAGCCTGCGGATGCCCGCGTCCCGGGCCTGGCGGAGGAGCTCCAGGAGCTGCGGGTGCATGGTGGGCTCGCCGCCGGTGAAATTGATGATGTCCAGCTCCTCGTGGTCGCGCTTCAGGTGCTCCAGGACCTGGGCGAAGCGCGCCGGGGACAGGTGGAACGCGTCGTCGTTCTTGTTGATGGTGTAGCAGATGGGGCAGTCCAGGTTGCACTGGCTGGTGATGGGGATCACCGGCAGGTAGACCTTCTGCTGGTGCGAGGCGCACGGCCCGCAGTCGTGGGGGCACCCGTGCTCGACGTCCTTCTTCACGGTCTTCGGCGGGCGGCTCGGGGCCACGAAGGACAGGGCGTCCAGGTACCAGTCCACGGAGGAGGCCACCAGGGCCTCCTGGCGCCCGTGCTCGGGGCAGAACTTCTGGAGCCACACGGCGTCCCCGCGGAACTGGACCTTCCCCTCCACCTGGCGCTTGCACACCGAGCACAGGCCCTTGGTGGCGCTGAAATAGATGTGTTTGGTGGCCTCCCGGGTGGGGGCGCAGGGGGCGCAGGGCGTCATGCACGGTAGGTAACCCTGTTTCCCCCAAAGGGGCAATCACCCGTAGCGCTTCTCTCCGGCGCCCCGGTCGTGCGATCCTCACGCACCTGCCATGCTGTCAAGCCTCCCCCCCTGGCTCCAGGAGCTCCTCCCGATCGTCACGCTCCTGGTGGTGGTGTCCCTGGTGGTCTCGCGGCTGCCGCGGGTGGACGTGGGTCACTCGCCGCGGTTCCTACGCCGCCGGGTGCTCAACTGGCTCCCCGTGGGGCTCACCTACGCGTTCTTGTACATGGGCCGGTACAACCTCAACGCGTGCATCGGGACCCTCTACGACAAGGCCCAGTTCAGCGACATCTACGCCGTGGGCACGCTCACCTACGGGGTGAGCTTCCTCGTGAATGGCCCCCTCACGGACCGCCTCGGGGGCAAGAAGACCATCGTGATCGCCGCCCTGGGGGCGCTCACGGCCAACGTGCTCCTCGGGCTCCTGGCCACCCACGCGCTCTCCGCGGGCTTCATCCCCCCGGACAGCCGCACGCACCTGCCGGTGGTCCCGGTGGCCGACCGGGCCCAGTGGGTGCCCTATTTCTCCGCCCTGTACGCGATGAACATGTACTTCCAGAGCTTCGGCGCGGTGAGCATCGTGAAGGTCAACGCCCAGTGGTTCCACCTCCGGGAGCGGGGCACCTTCGGCGGGATCTTCGGGATCCTCATCTCCCTCGGGCTGTACTTCGCGTTTGACTGGTGCAAATTCCTCGTGGAGCACTACCCCGCCGGGTGGACCTTCTGGGTGCCCGCGGGGCTCCTCGGGCTCTGGGCCCTGGCGGACCTGGCCGTGGTGCGGGACTCGCCGTCGGGCGCGGGCCTGGAGGACTTCGACCCCGGCGACGCCTCGTCCACGGAGGACGCATCCAGGAAGGCCACGGTGCTGGAGGTCGCCACCAGGATGCTGAAGAACCCGGCCATCGTGACCATCGCGATGATCGAGTTCTGCTCGGGCTACCTCCGCAACGCGATCCTCCAGTACTACAAGCCCTACGTAAAGGACCTGCAGCTGCGCGGGGACTACGTGATGGAGCACTGGGGCATGCTCAACTGCATCGCGGGCATCCTCGGGGGGGTGCTGGCCGGGGTGATCTCCGACCGGATCTTCGGCTCGCGCCGGGGGCCCGTGTCCGCGGTGCTCTACGGCGTGATGATCGCGGGCTGCGGGGTGATGTTCTTCGCGCTGGGCACCGGGGCCCTCGGGTGGGTGCTGATGCTCATGTCCCTGGCCATCATCGGTGTCCACGGGATGCTCTCGGGCACGGCCAGCATGGACTTTGGCGGCAAGCGCAACGCGGGCGTGGCGGTAGGCATCATCGACGGCTTCGTGTACCTCGGCGTGGCCGCCGAGGCCGTGGTGCTGGGGAGGGTGCTCCCCAAGGGGGCCGCGGCCCACGACCCGGCCAACTGGTGGACGTGGCCCGCGGCCATCCTGCCCGCCGCGGTGGTGGGCTTCCTCCTCGCGCTGCGGGTGTGGAACGCCCGCGCGCAGCCGAAGGGCGCGCACTGAGGCGTAGCGCTTGCACCTTGGCGTTTGTGCGCTATCCCTCCCTCCGGCGGCGCGCCAGGTGGGCAGAGGACGGCACCGATTAGCTCAGCCGGTAGAGCGTTAGATCGCAAATCTGAAGGACGGGGGTTCAACTCCCCTGTCGGAACCCAAAGTCCTCGTCGGGCGCGCCGCCATCACTCCCTTTCCGGTTGCCGAGGGACCCCCCCGCGGGCATGCTCCACCCCCGAGAGGCGCGCCACGTGGGGCGCAGCGATTCCCATCGTCCAGAGGTCAGGACGCCCGATTCGAGATCAGGATGCGCGGGTTCGATTCCCGCTGAGAAACCCCGTTGCGGTCGGGCGCGCCTCTCAACTACTCCACCACATCGCCCTACAACGTAGGGGGACGTAGGGAGGTGCGGGTGCGTCCGAAGCGGGCCACGGCGCCCAGGAGTTCGCTCAGGTCAAAGGGCTTGAGCAGGCACCCGGCGGCCCCGAGCGCGCTGGCCGCGTGGGGGGCCTCGTCGAGGCCGGACATCACCAGGAGCGTGGTGCTGGCCAGGGGGCCTCCGGGGCGCTGGGCGCGGCGCACCGTGGCCAGGTCCAGGCGGGGGACGCACAGGTCCAGGAGCAGGAGCCGGGGCGAGGCACCGGAGGCCAGGTACTCCTCCAGGGCGGTGCCGTCCCCCAGGGCCGCCACGGAATAGCCCTGGGCCCGCAAGATCCGTTGGATGGCCGTGCGGAGCATGGCCTCGTCCTCCACCAGGAGGATCTCGGCGTGGGTGTTCGCGGGGGCCATGGACGTTTCTACGGCAGGGAGGAGGCCCTCCTTGAGCGCGGGGGAGAAAAAGCTACGCTGGGGGGTGATGGCACCCCGGTGGGCAGCGGTGGGGTTGGCGCTCTTCACCACGGCGTGCGGCGCCAAGACCGGCCTTCGCGTCCCGGACGTGCTGGACGAGCGTGCGCCGGACGTGCCCGAGGCGTCGGACGCGCCGGACGTGCCGGACCTGCCGGACCTGCCGGACACCTGCCGCGCGGTGCCTCAACCCGTGGACCGGCTGACGTCCGAGGTGCTCTTCGTGATCGACCGCTCGGCGTCCATGAGCGACCGCACGGAGTCCGGGGCGACTCGTTGGGGGGCGCTCACCGCGGCGCTGGGGCAGGTGCTCCCGGCCGTGGACCGGGAGCTCTGGACGGGGCTGGTGGTCTTCCCCGCGGTGCCCCGAGGCGGCACCACGGCGTGCGGCGTCGGCCGTGAGGTGGACCTTCCCCCGAGGCCCCAGCAGGCCTCGGCGCTCCTCGCCACGCTCCGGGCCGCGGCCACCGGCGGAGGCACCCCGACCTTTGACGCCCTCCAGGTGGCGGCGAGGCACTATCAGAACACGCCCCCCACGGGGCGCGTGCGAGGGCGCTTCCTGGTGCTGGCCACGGACGGGGGGCCCAACTGCAACGCCGGTCTCTCGATCAACACCTGCACCTGCACCAACCCCCGAGGGTGCTCGGGGCTGAGCGCCAACACCTCGTGCCTGGATGACGTGCGCACCCTCGGGGCCTTGAGGACGCTGGTGTCGCAGGGGGTGCAGACCTTCGTGATCGGGATCCCGAGCGGGGACCTGGCCTTCCTGGACAATACGCTCAACGCCATGGCGATCGCGGGCGGTCGCCCGCGGGAGGGCACTCCCCGTTATTACCGCGCAGAGGACAGCGACGCCTTCACGCGGGTGTTCCGAGAGATCACCGGGAGCCTGGTGCGCTGTCGCTACGTGACCAACCCCGTCCCGGACCCGGGGCGGGTGTCGGTATGGATTGGCGGGCAGAGGGTCCCCCGGGACCCCACGAGGCTCACGGGCTGGGACTGGCACCGCGTCGAGGCCGGCGAGTTCGTGCTCTACGGCGACGCCTGCCAGGCCGCCCAGCGCGACGGGGCGCGCGTCACCACCCGCTACGACTGCCCCGACGAAGACGCGCGGTAATGCTACCCCGTGCTGAAGCACGGGGCTTTCGTGGTTGCCACGAGCGCCCCTTGTGCCACAGACCAAGTCGCGCGCTTCGCAGCGCGGAGTTTCTGCTTCGCAGGCCGGGCCGTCCCGTCGCCTCCGCAGACTTCACCACCGTGCATTCCACGGTTGAGGAGCACCCTGGCAGCGTTCACATCTGCGTTGGCGCGATGCCCGCACGCCACGCAATGAAACTCGCTCTGGCTCAGACGGTTCTGCACCGCGATGTGGTGGCACGCCGCGCACTCTTGCGAGGAGTAGGCGGGGTCCACTTCCACCACGCGGCAACCCGTCCGCTCGGCCTTGTAGGTGAGAAGCGCCACGAAGCGCCCAAGGCCCCCGTCGAGCAGCGCGCGGTTCAAGCCCGCCTTCTGCGCGACGTGGGTGCCTGGTGCTTCGACGGTGCCCTTCGCGCTCGCGGTCATGTTCTTGAGCCGCAACGCTTCGACCACCACGACGCCTTGGCTCTCGGCGTAGTGCTTGGACTCGCGATGCAGCACCGCATCTCGCTGCCGGGAGACGCGGCGATGGATACGTCCGACGCGCTGGTTCGCGCGGGCTCGGTTCTTCGATCCTTTCTTGGTATGGCTCGCGCGGCGCTGTGCCTTGCGGAGCGCGCATTGACTCTTCTGGAGCGGGCGGGTGTTCTGGATCCTCCGTCCGTCGCTGTCAGCCAGCAGGTTGACCACGCCAAGGTCGATCCCCACGGCGGGGTCGGTGCTCGGCGCAGGGTCCGCGATCTCCGCCACCCAGGACACGGCGGCGTACCACGCATCGCCCTCTCGCACGAGCGCGCAGGTCTTGGGCGTGCCGTGCATCGTGTCGTGCACGATCGCGCGCACGGCCCCGAGCTTGGGGAACGTCACCGCGGCGTGTCGGCCCTCGCCCTGGACGGAGAAGAGGGCGGGGTGCGGCTCGATCATCGGGGCGAGCTCCCCACGCTTGCGGCTCTTGAACCGGGGCTTCTCCGCGAGGCCCTTGAAGAAGCGTTGCCACGCCCTGTCCAGCTCGTGCAGCAGTTGCATCGAGACGTTGCGCGGCAGCTCCGCGAGGAACGGCACCTTCTCGCGCAACATTGTCAGTGTGTAGCTCTGCCGCTTCGCCGTGGGCACGAAGTAACCGCCCTCCCACTTCGCCACATACTCCGCGTGCATGGCGTTCCACAGCCACCGCAGCCCGTACTCCCACGCCTCGACGCGCGCGCATTGTTCGCGCGTGGGGTACAGTCGGAAGCGGGTGGCGCGCTGGAGCAGCACGTACGCATCGTCGCAGCGCCCGCCAGGAACGCAAGCACCGCGACGGGCTCCGTGGACATTGTCTGTCCGCGTCCAGTTCGCGCTGCCGCGGACCCACTGCCGGGGCGCTTCCTCCCCGGACCGCTGCTTCCGCTCAGGTCCGGGGCATCCGCGCCTCCCCTTGATCCGAAAGGTACAATCTGGTGAGCGCGCTCCACGCGGCGCTCGGGCGCTTCCTGTCGGAGCCCCGCGCGCCCCGGGTGCTGGTGCTCCCGGCCCCGGTGGTGACCCTGGAACGCTCGCTCCTGGCGGCCTTCGAGGCCCCTCGGGTGGCGGTGAGCGCCCCCGCGGGGCTGCGCCTCGGGGGCGGGGCGGTGCCCCTCGCGGGCGACCGTGGGTCCCTCCAGCGCGCCCCGAGGGGCTTCCGCACCGTGCTGGCCGAGGGGGCGCCGGACCACCGGGCGGCGGTGTTCTTCGCGAGGCCCTTCGACCCGGAGGACCCTCGCAACCACTGCACGGACAGCGCGCTCCGTGTGGAGGCGGTGCCCTGGGCGCTGGGGCATGAGCCTCCGCACCGCCTGCCGCGGTGGCAGTACCAGCGCGCGGGCGCTCATGCGTCCCTCTCGCTCGCGCTGGCCGAGGGCGAGGCGCCGGACCCCGGCGCGCTCCACCAGGCCCTCGGGGCGCTCCTCCATGCTCTGGAGACCTCACCCCGCGCCGTCGCGCCGCGGTCTCCCACCATCCTTCGGCAGCGGGACCTGTCCATTGAAGACTGGAATACATATCTATTGAATATTCATAATACATTGAAAAATAAACACTATCAAAAGATCGTCGCGGCCCGGGTGAGGGCCCTGGAGCTGGACCACGCCCCGGAGCCCGAGGCCGTGTTCCTCCGGGCGGGCGCCCTGCACCCTGGCGCCGCGGCGCTCCTGTGGGGGCTCGATGGCGGCGCGCTGGTGGGCGCCACGCCGGAGACCCTGGTGCGCGTGGAGCGGGACGGGGCGCTGGTCACCCACGCCCTGGCGGGCACCCGACGGGACGCCGGGGAGGACCCCGAGGGCGCCCTCCGGGCGAGCCCCAAGGACCTCGCCGAGCACCGGGCCGTGGTGGAAGGCATCGCCGGGAGCCTTGAGGGATTATGCGATGAAGTGTACGTTGAACCGTCGCCCGGCGTGCGGCGCGCGGGGGAGCTCCTGCACCTGGAGACGCCCGTCCGTGGGAGGCTCCGGGCCGCGATGGACCCCCTGGAGGCGGTGACGGCGCTGCACCCGACGCCCGCCGTCGGGGCGCTGCCCCGGGAGGGCGCGGCGGCGTGGCTGCGGCGCCACGAGCCCGCCGCGAGGGGCCTCTACGCGGGTCCGGTCGGGTGGGTGGAGCTCCCGAGGGAGGGCGAGGGGGCCGCCCTGGAGGCGCGGGTGGCGCTGCGCTGCGCGCTCCTGCGAGGCGCGAGGGCGTACCTCTACGCGGGCGCCGGGGTGATGCCCACGTCCCGCAGCGAGGACGAGTACGCCGAGACCGACGCCAAGCTGCGCCCGATGCTCCGGGCCCTCGGGGTGGAGGGGTAGGGGCCTTGGCTCTACGGCCTCGGGGCGAGGCCCACCCGGGAGCGGCAGCGGGGGCACAGGTGCCCGGTGGTGCGGTCCACCGTGCGCACGGTGCCCCGCGCGTCGGTCATCAGGCACGAGGTGTCCGGGCAGTGCTCCAGGCCCAGCGTGTGGCCGATCTCGTGGATGCACGTGGTGACCATGCGAAAATGCACCTGGGCCTCGCTGGGCGCGTTCATCCGACAACGGAAGGTCGAGATCACGCACGCCGTCCCGCCCAGGTCCCCCAGGCCCAGGAGCCCCCAGTCCCGCACCCCGTGGGCCGTGGTGGAGATGTCCACCTCGGTCACCCCGAGGACCCTCGTGGCCGGAGGGGCCATCACCGTCCGGAGGAAATCCAACAACCGCTCCGCCCGGTAGCGCCTCCGAGGGGGGTAGAACGCCGCGGGCGGGAGCGCCTGCGCCCCCTGGACCACCACGGCCACGCCGAGCTCGGCCCGGAGCCCCGCGTCGATTTCGGCGATCAGCGCCGGGGGAAAGGCCCCCAGCGGCACCACCGCCACGGTCTGGCGCCCCGCCTGCGCCGCGGGCTGCGCCCGGAGCCTCGGAGCGACCGCCACCAGCGCCGGGACCAGCGAGAGGAATCTTCGACGGTGCATCGGTCTCCCTTGGACGGCCTCCGTACGAAAAGGTTCCCCGGGACGCAACCCACCCGCACCCCGGAGCGATCACCCCCACCATGGTACACAGGGTGAACAACATCCCGGGCGCTTCGGTCTCTCCTCCCTCCCCGGCCTCGAGGGTCCAGGGCCGGTCCTTCGCCGAGGTGCTCCAGCACTCCCGCGAGGAGGCCCCCTCGCTGGCCCGCACCGGCGAGGACCTCCTGCGCCGGGTGGCCGCCGGCGAGCGCTACACCGCCTGGGCCGTGCGCGAGGGCCTCCGGGGTCGGGGCTTCTCCAACGAGGAGCTCCTGGTCCTCCAGGCGCGGATCTACCGCTACACCCAGGAGGTGGACCTGGTGGCCAAGCTCGTGGACCGCGCGGGCACCACCGTGAAGACCGTGCTCCAGAACAACGGCTGAGCTCCGGGGCGGGTGAGGTACCATCCCGCGCGATGCTCGGCGGACGATCACCGTGGCTCCTCGGGGCGTGGCTCGCGCTCGCGGGCTGCCGCCGCGTGGACCCCAACGCCGCCCGGTGCCGCCAGGCCTGGGTGCAGGAGGGCGCCGTCACCCTCCAGCGCTGCCCCCTCCCGCCGGTCACCATCGGCCACGAGTGCGGCGAGCGCTGCCGGCAGCTTAGCCGTGTCGGGAACTTCCCCACCGCCAGCGATGGGTGGTGCCTCACCTCCCGCGCCGCGTGGTGGACCGCCGAGGGAAACCTCTACCGCCTCAACCTCGCGGATGGAGCCTCCGCGTCGGTGCTGGGGCCGCCCTCCGGGCCCCTGAGGGTGAGCGCCACCGGCGTAGGCTGCCACGGCGACGACGTGCTCTTCACCGCCACCACGCCCGCGGGCACCCGCGTGGACCTCGTGGCGCGCTTCCGCGATGGTGACCCCGAGGCCCGAGTCCTCTGGCGCGACGCGCCCCCGCGACGAGATGACCCGCCGCCCGAGCACCCCGCCCTCTCGGCGCAGTGGGTGGCCTGGTCCTGGTCCGTGGCCGTGCCCGGCGTCTGGGCGCTGAACCCGCCCTCCAACGTGGCCTTCCCCGTGCGCATGGACGTGCGCCCCGCAGGGCCCCTGAGCGCCGATGGCGCCCTCCTGGTGCTCCAGGCAGGCTCCACCGTCGAAAACGCCCGCCCCCAGGAGGGCTCTCGCCCCGTGGCCCCCACCGGGAATGCCCAGTGGAGCCCCAGCGCCGCCCACGGGCTCCTCGCCTGGGTGGACCAACGGGACAACCCCGCGGGCACCCTCGACGCGCCCCGAGACCCAAGGGTCTACCTCTATGACCTCGACCGCCGCGCCCTCCGAAGGCTCTCCGGTGGTCCGCCGGCATGGCGAGGGAGCCCACATGTAGGTGAACGATGGGTGGTGTGGGTGGACGCCCGCAGGGACCCACACCCCGACCGAGGCCCTGACGCGGCCTATACGCGGGTGGAGGTGTGGGGCTACGAGCTCTCCACGGGGACCGAGCGCGCCCTGGCCACGGACACCGTGGCGTACGCGCCCCGGACCGCGGGGACGAGGTTGTATTTCGTCTCTCCGAGTGACGGCACGCGGAGGGACCTCTACGAACAGGAGCTGCCGTGACGCTCACCCCCGCCAGGCTCCGGAGCCGCGAGGCCATGGCCGCCACGCTCCGGGACGACGCCCTGGACTGGCGCTACCGCTGGCTCTGGATGCCGCTGTTGCTGGTGCAGGCCGTGCTCTACACCCGGGTGGTGTCCAACTTCGTGGCGGACGCAGCGTACGCCTCGGTGCCCACCGCGGAGCACCCCCTGCTGCGCGAGAACCACATCGGGAACCTGGTGTCCCTGAAGGGCCAGATCCACCCGGCGCTCCTCGGGATTCACGTGGCCATGGCCTGGCTCTGGATCGCCGCCACCCTCGGGCAGAAGCACCTCGCCCGGAGGATGAGCGAGAGCATCGCCGAGCCCGGGGAGCGTTGGCTCAAGCACCGTCGGGCCCACGCCGTGCTCGGGACCTCCCTGCTGGCGCTGGGCTTCGCGGGGATCCTGGTGGCGCCGGTGATCGCGATCCTCTACCACGGCAACGCGCCCATGAAATGGTTCCTGGTCTCGCAGCTCGGGACCTTCCTGCCGCCCATGACCATGGTGGCCATCACCGCGCGGAGCCGTCGCTGGAGCTTGAGGGCCCACCGGTTCTGGGCGGAGTTTGCGTTCGTGGGCCCCGCCGTGGCGAGCATCTGGACCGAGGCGGCGATCTACGTGACCGGGCGCTTCACCTCGCTCGGGCCGCACCGCGGGGAGCTCTGGTCGTCCATCGTGGGAGGCGCGCTGGGGTTCGCGCTGGTGGTGGTCCCCGCGTGGTCGTCCTGGCGCCGGGGCGTGGCCGCGGACGCCTCCGCCGTCGGCAGCGCCGCGTAGAACTGCCGCGCCCATTTACGGAAATGCCCGATGGGGCCGTCCCCCGCGAGGAGCCTCGGGGGGTCTACGTAGGCCTTGCTCTCCCAGATCGGGAAGTCCAGCTCGACGTCCCGCACGAACTCCCGCCAGAGCATGGCCTCCACGAGCTCCACGGCCACGGGCCTCGGGAGGAGCCCCAGGGCGCGGTGTACGCGCTCGGGAGACTCCGGGGCGCGCATGGCCAGGGCCACCCGGTAGTCAATGGTCTCGCTGTCAATGGGCGTGGACAGCACCCAGAGCCGGTGGCTGAAGCCCTGCTTCGGGAGCGTCACGTCCACCGTGGAGAAGCCCAGGCCGTTGAGCCTCACGTGAATGTCCATATGGAACGTGTCCCCGTGCATCCCCGGGGCGGCGCGGCGCTCCAGCCGGTAGGCCGCGCGGAGCATGGGGCCCTCGGTGGCCACCGGGTGCAGGGCCTCGGCGGACAGGTACTGGTGCACCGCCTGGAGGTGCGCCAGGTCCACGCTGCCCTCGCCGGTCTCCTGGGTGTGGGTGCGCAGCGTCCAGCGACGGGTGCGCAGCGGCCGAAAGGGCACAAGATCCGTGGTCGGAGGCTCCCACGCCGCAGGGCGCTCCAACGGATCATACCACGCCACCAGGAACCCATCGCGCTCCAGGAGGGGCCACGGGCGCGCGGAGAGCTTCTCGGGGATCTTGCCAGGGTAGCACCGGGGTTGGGACCCGCAGCGCCCATCAGTGGCAAAGCCCAGGCGATGGAAGGGACACACCAGGAGCTCACCCTCGACCACGCCGCCCCCGAGGTGGGCTCCGAGGTGTGGGCAGTGGGCGTCGAAGAGCCCCACGCGGCCTCCCTGGGTGCGGAACAGGGCCAGCTCGCGCCCGAAGCGCCGCAGGGGCACCACGGTCCCCGGGAGGAGCTCCGACGCGAGGCCGACGGAGTACCAGCCCGCGGGCAGGCTCGGGAAGGGAAAGCGCGGAGAGGTCATCAGTTCCCCAGGCAGGCCATGCGGCCTGGAAGTGCGCGGCAGCGCTCCATGGCGGCGCAGTCGCGGTCGTCGCGGCAGCCCTGGCGCAGGATCACCTCGGCCCACTGGGCGATGTGGTTGCCCACGCCGAGGTCTTGAAAGGGCAGCCAGAAGGCCGGGGCGCTCGGGTCCCCGGGCCGGTCCGGGCGGAAGGCGGCCATCCAGAGCTGGGCCGTGCGGCGCTCGGGCTCCGCGGTCTGTTGCTGCAACCGCAGGCCGTAGTCCCGGCGCGAGGCGAAGGTGAGCCACAGGAGCGGAGAGCCCTGGTACATCTGCACGAAGGGCGCCCATTTGGGCCAGGAGTTCCCGAGCTCCCCGGCGCCGTCCGCGGCGGCGAGGCGCACCGGCGCGCCCCCGGCCGCGCGGACCGCGTAGAGGTGCGCGCCGATGTTGTTATAGGACTCCCCGTTGGCGCGGTTGAAGAGCACCCAGTTGTTGTCTGGAGAGAACGCGGGATAGTAGTTGTTCTCCATCCCGCTCCCTCGGACGAGCGTGCTGGCCGCGCCGAAGGCGGTGCCGCTCCAGGGGAACACCAGCAGGTCCGCGGGGCCGTTGTGGCCGGGTTGACCGAAGAAGGGCGGGACGAAGCCCTGCGTGCGCGAGGCCACCAGGGCGCGCCCGTCCCGGGACCAGTCGGGCATGCTCCCGGTGGTGCCGGGCGGGAGCCCCGGCAGCGCCGCGCCGGTGTTCGGGTCTATAAGACTCAGCCGGGCCCCATCGGACATGACCATCCGGGCGTTGTCGGGAGAGAACGTGAAGAAGTTCGCGCCGAAGTCCGGAGAGATCGCCCGGCGGCCCGAGGTCTCATACACGTTGGACCGGGCGGGGCCGGGGATGAAGCGCCCCACGGCGATGCGGCGCCCGTCCCTGGAGAGCGCGTGGCAGCCCACGCAGTTGAGCGGGTCGCCGGTGAGGTAGCGCTCGGGCCTGGCGCCCGGGAGGCCCCACTCGTACCGCAGGATGGCGCCGGCGCCCGCGGCCCAGTAGTAGAGCCCTCCCCGCAGGTCCGTGGGGGTCACCCCCACGGTCTGCGCCGCGGAGCTGCCCACGCGCCCGGGGGAGGTGGAGCTGGTTCCCCGCACCACCAGCGTGGCCGTGCCTCCGGGCTGGGCCACGCGGTACAGCTCATCGAGGGCCGCGGTGTCCATGGAGAGCACGCACCCTCCACCCACGGCGGTGCACCGGGTGAAGATCCGCAGGGCCCCGCGGTCCCCGGTGAAGGTCACCGCGAAGAGGTCGTTGCCCGCGCCCGGACGGAAGTGCACCTCGAAGGCGCCCAGGTTAGGCGGGAGCACCACCCCGTCGGACGGATACACGATGGACGGCGCGCGCGTGGCGTCGCTCATCCCCGCGAAGCGCGAGGCGCTGTCCGCGGGGGCCCCTCCCACCACGAGCTCCGTGTCGTGGGGTCTGGGGTCCGCGTCACGGACGACCTCCGGCGCGTCGAAGGGAGGCGGCTCCGTGTCCATCGCCGGGGCGGTGTCCACCAGCGGGCGCGTGTCCGGCGGCGGAGGCGCGGTGTCCGGTGGAGGCGGTCGGGTGTCCGGCGGAGGCACTCCCGTGTCCATGGGCGTCGGGCGGTCCATCGGTGCGCCGGTGTCCACGGGGGGCGCTCCCGTGTCCGGAGGGACCCCTCCCGTGTCCACGGGGGGTATACCTGTGTCCAGCGGCGGGACGCCGGTGTCCGGCGGAGGACCGAGGGTGTCCCGACGGCCCGAGTCGCGGGGCACCCCGGGCTCGAGTCCGTCGTCCGCCGCGCAGGCGCCGAGGGATCCCAGGAGCACGACCAGGAGCATTCCAGGCAAGCGCATGAGCGACCGCGAGTCTACGACCTTTTAGCCCGCCCCGCGCGGGTGATGGCCGGGTACAAGCGCGGGCGGTTGAGAAGCATGTAGTGGGATGTAGTGAGACCTGCTACCGCGGGGGACCTTGGGCCTTGGGCCTGGTGCTGGCGGCCGGTGGGGGACCGCCGTGGTATGGTCCCAGACCGATGGCAGGCGCCGCGGGAGGTCCCCAGGTCCTGGGTGGGAAGTACTGCGTCCTGCGCGTCCTGGGCGAGGGGACGTACGGCGTGGTCTATGAGGCCGAGAACACCTGGACCGGGGGTCGGGTCGCGATCAAGACGCTGCGCCGCAAGGTGGGCGCGGACCCGAGGACCGCGCGTCGTTTCGAGCAGGAGGCTCGGATCGCCGCGCGGTTGCTGCACCCGAACATCGTCGAGGTGCTGGACCTGGGCGAGGACCCGGCCGACGGGTCGCTGTACATCGTGCAGGCGCTCCTGCGGGGGCGCTCGCTCAAGGCGGTGCTGGCGCAGGTGAAGCGCTTCCGCCCCCGCGAGGCGGTGGACCTCCTGGTGCCGGTGATGGGGGCCGCGCTGGCCATGCATCGGGAGGGGATCCTGCACCGGGATCTGAAGCCCGCGAACATCGTGCTGGCCACGGATCCCGCGCGGGGGGTGCGGCCGACGCTCATTGATTTTGGCCTCTCGAAGTTCGTGGACCCTGCGATCGCGGCGGTACGGACGGACACGGGGTTGGCCATGGGGACCCCGGCGTACATGGCCCCGGAGCAGACCCGGGCGGACCGCGACCTCGATGTCCGCGCGGACGTGTGGGCCTTCGGGGTGATCCTGTACGAGCTCCTCTCGGGCACGAACCCCTTCGCGGGCCCCAACCTCGGCGCGACCATCGTGAGGGTCAACACCCACACGCCAGAGCCGCTGCACCAGGCGGTGACGGAGGTGTCCCCGGCCCTCTCGTCGGTGGTGCATCGGGCGCTGGAGAAGGCCCCGAAGCGGCGGTGGCAGACCGCGGCGGCCTTCATCGAGGCGCTCCTGGACTGCGAGGAGTTCGAGGCCGGCTACTCCGGACGGGCGTTGGGGACGCGCCACACGGGCTCGCTCCAGCTCCGGGTGCGAGGCGGCGAGGAGAGCGCCGCGGCGATCCCGCTGGTCCCGGGGGCCATGCGCATCAACGCGCCGCTAGGGGACGCGGCGCCGACGGTGTGGCTCTCGGAGGACCTCAAGCGCCTGGTGGAGGAGGCGACCGCCTCCGCGTCAGGCGAAGCGGCGCTCGCCGTGGACGGCTGGAACGACGAGTCGGTCACGCCGGTGATGAAGCGTCCCTCGCGGCCGTCGGGCGTCGGCGCGTCGGCGGGAGGGAGCGTGGTCGTCCCGGTGCGCAAGGGGCGAGCGAGGTGGGTTGTCGGAGCGGTCCTTGCGGCGCTGGTGGTGGGGTTGGGCCTGGCGGGCTCCACGCTGGTTCCGAGGAGCCCGGGGGTGCACATCGAGGTGGTCCCCACGAGCGCGGTGATCTTGTTGGACGGCAATCCGGTGGGGCGGGACGGTCGCTGGGACGGCCCGACGGACGACTCTCGGAGCCACGAGGTCACGCTCCGCGCGGAGGGCTACGAGCCATACCAGGTGACCTTTCGAGGCGAGCTCTGGTTGGTGAAGACACTGACGCCGCTGCGGCGGTGAGCGAAGTGACAGATGCGCGTCCGCCCCGTGGAGTGACCGTTCTCGATGCGGGTCGGCGGGTTGAAACCCCGCCGCCAGGATTCCGACGCCCGCCCGAGGCGGGCAAGGAGAGGGCCGCTCGGAGCGATGAGAAGGGTGGCTCGGGAGCGGCGTCCTGGGTGGTGGTGAAGGG
>JACRDB010000056.1 GCA_016218725.1 Deltaproteobacteria bacterium | reverse complement strand
CCGGGGCTCGCCGCGGCTGGTGGTGAACACCGCCACGGGCGCCGTGGCGCAGCGCATGGACTACGACGCCTTCGGGGTGGTCACCCGGGACACCAGCCCAGGCTTCCAGCCCTTCGGCTTCGCGGGGGGCCTCTGGGACCGGGAGGTGGGCCTCGTGCGCTTCGGCGTGCGCGACTACGACCCCCAGGCCGGGCGCTGGACCGCCAGGGACCCGATGCTCTTTGGCGGCGATCGCACCAACCTCTACCGCTACGTCGGCAATGATCCCATCAACAACACCGACCCCTCGGGGAAGGTCACCGCCGCGGAGTGGGCCTTCGTCGCCATCATGGGCGTGATGGGCGCCATCATCGGCGGCTTCGCCACCGCGGGGGCCGGCGGCACGCCGCTGCAGATCCTCGCCGGGGTGGTCCTCGGCGCCCTCGTGGGGGTCATCGCCGGGCTCCTGATCGTGGGCGCGCTGCCGCTCCTGGCCACGGCGGGCGCCGGCGCCAAGGCCATCGTCACGACGCTCTACGAGATCGCTTTGGCGCAGCTCGTGTTCCTCGCCGGGGTCTCCGGGTCCCCCACCGCGTACTTCCTCACGGTCGTCGCCATCGCGGCGAAGAACCTGTTCAAATGGTGGTTCAAGACGTAGCGTCGGGAGCGCCGACCCGGCGCCGGCGCTCCCATGACAAAGCCCCAGGACTACTACGTCGGAGCGCTGGACCTCTTCGGGGCGCTCCTCCCGGGGCTGGTGACCCTCGGGGCGGCGCTGGCGCTCAATATCCCGTCGGGCCTCCCGGAGGCCCTCCGCGCCCGCTTGCCAGAGTCCGAGGAGGCCCGCGCGCTCATGTTCGTCCTCCTGGGGTACGTCCTCGGCCAGGTGGCCAACGGCCTCGGGAGCGTCTTCCTCGACGTGCTCTACGACCTGCTCTACGAGCCCGGGACGGGCCTCCTCTCCTTGCGGGAGAAGCACCGCCCCCGGCGGCTCCTCGCCCGCCTCGCGCTGTCCTTCTGCGACTTCGGCGTGGACGACCGACGGGACGCGCTCCTGACCTCGCTCACGGCGCTCCTGGGGCAGCGCCCCACGGCGGTGTACAAGACCGTGCGCGCCTACCTCAAGGTGAAGATGCCCGAGGCCTTCTACGAGGTAGAGAAGCACGAGGGCGAGCAGAAGTTCTTCCGGGCCCTGGTGGTCGGGTTCCTGGCGCTGGCCGCGGCCCGCCACTGGGGTCCGCCGCCCACCGTGGCCGCCAGGGTCACCGCAGCCCAGCTCCTCCTGGGCGCCGCGGTGCTCTTCGTGCGCTACGTCTCGCTCCGCAGGAAGACCGTCGAGGGCGCGTACTTCTACTTCTCCGTGCGCGACCTGGGCGCGGGCCCCGCGCCGAAGGCCCACCCCGAGGCGAGCCACGACGCCGGGCACTGAGCCCTCTCACAGAGCCGCCGCGAGGCCCCACACCGCCACCGGCGCGAGCCCGAGGCGCGTCTCGCGGTACGCCCACGCCGCGCACCCCGCGAGCACCACCGTCGCGGGTACGTCCCTGACACCACCCAGCAGCACCGGCACCGCCCACCCGAGCGCCCACGCCCACCGCGGGCCGAGCACCCCCTCGGCCCCCCTCCAGGGCATCGCGCACCCGAGGTACCCCAGCACCAACAGCTCCGCCGCCTGGTGCAGCGCCGTGTGCCCTCCCCACGCCAGGGTGAACCCACCCCGATGTAGTACCTGCACCCACCCCAGGGCCAGGGCGCCGGCGGCGATGGTGTGGAGCGCTCCCCAGCGGTCTACGCCGCGAGAGCCCCGGAGGTTACGCGAGAGCCACCCGAGCGCCCCCGCGAGCACCGCCACGAAGCCCGCCGCCGCGGCCCCTCGCGCGGGCTCCGTCCCCCCGACGCCTCCGAGGGTTCGCGCGCCGTGTTGCGCTGCCAGGAGCGCCAGGGACGCGAGCGCGAGCATGGGTGGCTCCGTGGCTGGGGGACGCCCCGTGCCGCCTTCGCCGAGGGACGCCTCGGCGCGCACCCACAGCCCCCCCACCGCGAGGGCCACGAGCGCCGTCGCTCGGAGCGCCGTCCCGGGCTCGCCGGAGTCCAACGCGAGCGCCAAGAGCAGCACCGCCAGCACGAAGCCACCCGAGCCCAGGCGCCCGACGCCCACCCGAGGCCCCTCGCTCCGTGCTCCGTCCAGCGAGAGGGCCACGGCCCCGGCGGACAAGACGCTCACCGTGACCAGCGTCCCCCAGGCTGCGAAGAGGCACCGAAGGGTGCCCGGGTGGCTCCGGAGCGCCCACGCGCCCAGCCCCAGGGCGCCGAGGGCCACGGCCCCGGTGCCCCAGAAGGTCGCCTTGGCGCGGAGCACCGCGCGCACGGTCACGGGCAGACACCACAGGAGCCACCCGGCCGAGCCCTCCAGGTCCATGGCCTCGACCGCGGCGTTGTAGAGCGCAAAGGCCCCGAGCGCCGTGGCCACCGCCAGCGCCCTCCACACGCCCGCCCCCGAGAGCGTCGAGCCACCGGGCTCCAGCGCCAGCCACAGCAGCGCCCCCACCCAGGGCACCGCCAGGGCGCGGAGGAGCACCTTGCGGTCCCGCCGTACGCGAAGGAACTCCCGTCGGGCGAGGGCGCCGAGGCCCTCCGGTGCTCCGCCGAGCGCGCTCGCCGCGCGGTGCGCGGAGCCTTCGAAGGTGCGGTAGCCGTGAGGGTCCCTCGCGGCGCGCACGGTGAACCAAGTGGTGAGCGCCACGCAGCCGAACACAAACGCCAACGCCCTCGCCCAGAGCCCCGGGGCCTCGCCGTCGGCATACACCCACGTCCACAGGTGCTCTCCCCTCCACGTCGAGAGCCGCCCCGCCAACGAGAGCACCGGGCCGGCGGGTCTGGGGTCCGCGAGGGACACCACCACCAGGGAAGCCAGAGCCCCGAGGAGCCTCATCGCGAGCCGAGCGTCTTCGATGCGTGACGGCGGCATCCGGCGCATGGTTCTCGCCTCCAGGGCCGCCAGGAGCGGTGTGACGCAAGCGCCAGCCAGACCCACCGCGGCGCAGCCCCGGACGCCCACCCCAAGGCCCGCGGCCTGCCCTGCCAGGGCCGCCGCGAGCACCAGCGCCCGACGCCACGACGTGTGACGCAGGACGAGCCACGCCTCGACCGCCAGCGGAGGGATCGGAAGCGTGCGCAGCCATGGCAGGCCAGGGTCCTGGTGCTCGGCGCGGAAGCCCGCGCAGAAGGCCACCAGCACCGCCAGGGCGGCGAGCCCGAGCGCCGCGGCCACGGCGCCGTCGGCGTGGGGCGTGGCGAAGGCCCCGCCGAGCGAACGCGCGGAGGTGACGAGGAGCGCGGCGGCGCTGGCGGCCAGCGAGAGCGTCACCAGCGAGCGCCCGGAGGCCGCCGCCAGCGCCCTCGCGGCGCCGCCGCGGTCACGCCAGGAGCGACCGAGGCCGAGCCGGGCGAGCGCCCCGAGCGCGGCGAGGGCGCCCACCGGCGGCCTCACGGCGCGGGCCCGTCTTCGGTGACCTGGAGGTAGAGGGCCTCCAGCGAGGGCGCGTCACGCTCCCGCCAGAGCGCGGGGACGGGCCCCCGGGCGACGCAGCGACCTCGGTGGAGTACGGCGATGTGGGTGCACAGGGCCTCGGCCAGGGCGACCTGGTGGGTGCTCAGGAGCACGGCCCCGCCGCCCTCGGCCACCCGGCGCACGGCGTCCTTGAGGGTCGCCTGGCCGCGAGGGTCCAGGGCGTTGGTGGGCTCGTCCAGGAGGAGCACCGTGGGCTCGTGCACCGTGGCCAGGGCGAGCCCGAGGCGCTTTCGCTCCCCGAGGGAGAACCCCCCCACGGGGCGCTCCAGCGCGTCCGCGAGGCCCCACCGGGCGGCGCCCGCGCGGGCCCGCTCCCGGGCCTCGGGGCGCGGGAAGCCGTGCATCTCCGCGGCGAACTCCAGGAGCTCGCGCACCGTCAGGAAGCCGTCGAAGTCCGCCGTGTCGGGGACGTAGCCCACCCGGCGCAGCACCTCCACGCGCTGCCTCTGGGCGTCGAAGCCGAGCACCGAGGCGGCGCCCTCGCTCGGCGTCCCGAGGCCCACGAGCGCCCGGAGGGTGGTGCTCTTGCCCGCGCCATTGGGCCCGAGCAGGCCGCACACGGCGCCTGGTCCCACGGTGAGCGTCAGGCGGTCCACGGCCACGCGCTCGCCGAAGCGACAGACAAGCTCCTCCACGGCGATCACGGTCGGGCATCGGTACCACCCCCCGGAGCAGGGTGTCTACGGGCAGGGGATGGCCCGGTCCAGAGCGTCGGCCAGCGCCCGAGCCTCCGAGGGCGTGAGGATCGAAGTCCCGGCGAGCGCGCGCAGTCCGTCGCGCAACGCGGGGCCGCCGGGGGAGGTGAGCACGGCCCGCTCCAGGAGCGGCCCCAGCGTGGCGGCGAAGGCCTGGTGAGCCAGGGCCTCGGGGCCCGTGGCCGTGGCCAGGGCGCGGAGCCTCGCCACGGTCACCGCCACGACGCCGCGGGTCAGGGCGCGATCGAGCTGGGCCCGGGCTCGCTCCCGCAAGGCCACGTCCGTGGCGGTGGGCGCGGGGTCCAGGTCCCTCCAGCACCGCAGGGCGAGGAGCCCGTCAAAGATCCGGGCGTGGGTGCCAGGCTCCAGCGCGGCGACATACCTCGCCAGGCCGAGCTGGGTGGGGGCGTCCGGCGGCGCTCCGCCCGTATAGTATGCCCAGGCGGAGTCGCAGTCGGCCTGGGTGGTGGCGCACGTCTGGCTTTCCTTGTAGGGAGAGACGTAGAAGAACCACAGGAGCGCCGCCTCGATGCGCGCGGCATGCACCCTGGACGGCGCGGCTCCCGCGCCGGTCTGGCCGGCCCGGAAGGCCTCGGTGAGCACCGGCAGGAGCCTCGCGGGTCCGACGCAGTAGTCCGGGTTGGCCATCCGCACCGCGTCCATCCGGCAGTCGTTCACCGTGGGGGCGGGGTAGTGCTCGTCGCTCCGGCGGCTCACCCTGGAGTCCAGGCCCTCGGGCTCCAGGTAGATCGTCCGGGCGAAGGTGAACTCCTCAAAAGACGGGTCCCTCGCAGGATCAAAGAAGCCCAAGGGGCGCCCCCCTACGGGGTCCCGGTGCATCCGCTCGAAGGCCTCCACCCGTGCGATGGTGCTGGTGCTCGTGGAGAAGCGCGCGTAGGCCCCGCGGTCGCTGACGCAGGGCATCCACGCCCCGGTGCGGGGCAGGCGGTAGTCGTCGTCACGGGCCATGCACGCCCGAGGGGCGTCCGTGGGAGGGCCGTCCTGAGGTCCCTGGTCCGCGGACGCGTCAACGGAAGCGGCGCTGTCCAGCCCGGCGTCCGCGCGCGGACTGGGCGCCGGGGCCGGCGTCTCGCATGCTGCGGCCAGGAGCGCCGCGAGGAGCCAGGTGGGTCGCTGCCTCACGGCGCTTCGCTACCACGCTGCGAAGAGCGAGAGCAACACCCCACGCCCCGGGCCGTTGATGCTCGACCCATGGATCCGGTAGGGTGTGTCCAGCAGGTTCTCCAGGACCAGGTTTGTGCGCAGGTGCTGGCCCACTCGGACGCTGGCGCGCAGGTCCAGCACGGCCCAGCCGGCGGTGCCCCCCTCCGGGATCCTGGCGTCTCCGCGGTCCGCGGGCGCCAGGCGCGTCTGCTCGGCCGCCCAGCGGAAGACCAGCGCCGTCATCAACGGAAGGCTCCGGGGCTGCCATCGCACCTGGGCGGTGCCATTGAGCGGAGGTATCCGGGACAGCGGCACCGGGGGAGGGTTGTCCGGTGACGGCGGGGCCGAGGGGTCAGGCCCCTCGCCCCAGGCGTAGGCCAGCGTCGCGAGGAACGAGAAGTCTCGAGGGAACAGCACCTTGAGGCTCAGCTCACCGCCGTAGATCCAGCTCCGACCGGTGGCGTTGACGAGCTGGTAGCGCGACCACGAGGCCAGGCACTGAGGCGTCGAGGGCGGGCACTCCTCCGCGCCGCGGAGCACGCGGGTGACTGCGCCATCGAGCGCCAGGGCCCAGCCCCACAGCTCAAGCTGCACCGGCCGCGTGCGCGTGCGGAGCCCGAGCTCCGCGGTGAGCGAGCGCTCGGCGTCCAGGCGGGGGTTCTCGAACTGGAAGCCGGGTCCTGCCTGTTGCCGCGCCGTGAGGTCGTCCAGGTTGGGCGCGCGGAAGCCCTGGTCCAGGTTGGCGTGGAGGGACAGCGCCCCGGTGGGTTGGAACTCCAGACCCGCCCGCGCCACCGGGGCGAGGTAGCTGCGCTGCACCCCGCGGCTGCCGCTCTCGGGGTCCCCCGGGGCCTGGGCCCCCACCGCGGAGAGGCGCCCACCCACGCGGAGGAACAAGCGCTCGTGGAGATCCAGCTCGACCTCGGTGAAGGCGCCCGCCTGGAGCCAGAGCGCGCCGTCGAGGTACTGCCCTCGGGAGTAGGGACGGGTCACCGAGACGTCGGTAAAGGTGATCCACGCGCTGCTCGCCACCTGGTCCCGCTGGGCGTCGACGCCAAGGTTCCAGCGCAGCCCCAGGGCGGCCGTGGGGCGGTCCCCGGCGCTCAGACCGAAGCGTCGGGTGCTTGCCCGGAAGGACAGCCCCAGCGTGTCCACGTCGTCAAGGAAGCCATTGACCGCCGAGGAGAGGGGCCGGTCCCTGCGTCGGCGCTCGTGGTGGCGCTGGTACGAAGCGGTCAGGTCCACCTCGGGGAGGAGCGTCCCTGCGGAGCCTCGAAGGGCCGTGTAGGCCAGGGTACGGAACTGCTCTTCGTACACCAGGCACTCGCGCTCCGGGGCGTACGGCGGCGGGCACTGGTCGGTCCTCGGGGCGTCGAACTGGCGGTAGCCGTACACCGCAGCGACGGCGTGGAGCCCCGGCGAGAGCCTCGCGACCACCCTGGCGTCGAAGGTCCCCTCCCGGAAGCCGGTGCCACGCTGGGTGCGACCATCGCCCTCCAGGAGGGGCACCTGGGGCGGGCGACCCGTGAGGGGCGAGCGCGTCGCCCCGGCGCTCTCCAGGAGGCCCACGTCCCGGTAGCCCCCTCCCACCAGGATGGCCACGGAGCGCCCGAGCTGCGCGTCCAGCTCGGCCCTCCCGCCAAAGGTGGTGTCCGCCGAGCCGTAGCGGGTCCAGGCGCGTGGGTGGAGGGTCAGGCCCCCGCGGGAGGAGTCCAGCCTGGGCTCCACGGGGTATACCAGCACCGCGCCGCCGAGGGCGTCGGAGCCCCAGCGGGTGGAGGCCGAACCGCGCACGACCTCCACGCGGTCCAGCGTGGCAGGGTCCACGGTGAAGAGGTATTGGTTGGGCCCCTGGCGCCAGGTGCCGTTGTTGAGCCTCACGCCGTCAAAGACGTGCACCACCTGCTGCCCCGTGAGGCCTCGGAGGTAGGGGCTCGCCTGGCCGTGGGCGGTCTGTTGGACGCTCACACCCGGGACCGTCCTCAGGGCGTCCGGGGTGGACCTGGGGAGCGTCTCCTCCAGGGCGGGCCTTGGCACGGTGGTGAAGCTCCTCCCGCGCAGCTCCGAGGAGCCCCGAGGGGAGCCCCGGACCACGGTCTCCGCGCTGGGGGCAACGCCCTGGGCGAGCGCCGTGAGGGGGAGCGCCCACAGCCCGACGCCCCCGACGAGCCCGCGGAGCACCGCTCAGCGGCAGTTGGCGATGAGGCTGAAGCTCCGGAGCACGGGCGTCACGCCGCGGTCCGAGGCCTGGAGCGTCACCACCACGCGCAGGAACTGCCGGGAGGCCTGGCCTGCCATCATGAGAGCCCGGGAGACATTGACCGGCGGCGAGTCCCTCGGCGCCACGGCCACCGGGACGCTCGTGGCCGTGGCCAGGCCCGCGGCGGTGTCCGCCGAACGGGCGACGAAGGTGAGGCTCGTGCCCGTGGGGAGGTCGGCCTCCCAGGAGAGCTCCCGGAACTCGGGCGTGGCGCAGCCGAGGTCGAAGTCCTCCTCGTAGGTGCCCGTGCCGATCACCGAGCGGCGCACGGAGCCCGTGAAATCGCTGTAGGTGTATACCCGGTTGGCGCCGGTGAAGGTGGTGAGCGCCCGGGTGCGGGGCGTGTACCGCACCAGCTGCGAGGTGTACCAGTGGGCCAGCCAGATGTTGCCCGAGCGGTCCGCGCCCACGCCCGCGGCGCCGCTGTGGGAGCTCGGCATGGCGATGCGCTCCACGACGAAGGGGGAGACGGTGCCTCCCGGGATGAACATGGCGCTGTCCCAGGCGAGCATGCCGCTGCCCTCGTCGGTGCCTCGGGTGCTGTGGGCCATGTACACCCTGCCGGTGGAGTCCACGGTGATGCCGCGCCCGGAGGTGCCGCCGGTGACGAGGCTGGTGGTGTCCACGCGGGTCCACTGGCCGGAGCGCGGGTCGAAGCCCAGGGCGTCGCGGCAGGTCCAGCCCGCGAGCCAGATGCGCCCGGTGCGGTCCGCGGTGATGCCGTAGGCGTTGCCGCAGCCGCTGCGCATCCCGGTGGGGTACGGGATCCGGGCGCCGAAGGTCGGCGGAGAGGCCGCGGCGTTGATGTACCCCAGGGCACCCTGGTCCAGGGTGCTGATCCAGACGCGGCCGTCGGCGGTGCCCACGGCGCCGTAGGGGCTGAAGGGGAGCGCCACGGTGTTGACGATGCGCCCGTCGGTGGGGTTCAGGCGGTAGAAGTTGGTCCCGCTGGAGTAGCACCCGGACCAGGGGTACCCCTGCGGGAACATGGCGTCGCCGCTGTCCACCACCATGGTGCGCAGCACGCACCCGGAGGGGCCGACCGGGGCCGTCCAGAGGACGCACTCGTCCGCGCCGTAGGGCATCGGCGTGGAGTTGGTGGAGGTA
Organism: Deltaproteobacteria bacterium; assembly: GCA_016218725.1. GTDB lineage: Bacteria > Myxococcota_A > Polyangia > Polyangiales > JACRDB01. The sequence continues at coordinate 21,843 of JACRDB010000056.1, read as the reverse complement.
TCGATCATGCCGTTCATGTTGCGGTCGACGCAGTCCCGGCGGTCCCCGGCGATCTTGGTGACGGTGCCCTGCATCCCGAAGCCCCGGGAGGCGACGTAGACGTCCCCGTTGGTGTCCACGGCCACGCGGCTCGGCTGGTTGCACGGGGACTCGTAGCAGCAGCGCCCGTTGCACTCGCCCGCGGGGAGGCCCACCCGGTACCTCCCGATCTCCCGGGCCATGGCCGCGTCCCAGCGCGACAGGGTGCTCTCGGCGGTGTTGGGCACCCAGAGGAAGTCATTGACGGTGGTCTCCTCGGTGACCACCAGGCCCCCGCGCATGGCGTTGAACTCGGTCCCGCGCCGACCGGTGTCCCGGAAGGCCGTGCCCATGCTCCCCACGCGCGCCCGGCGGCAGGTGGCGTCGCAGTCCCCGCAGGGGCTCGTGACGCCCTCGTCCACCATCATGTTGCAGTTGTCGTCCCGGCGGTTGCAGACCTCCGTGGCCCTCGGGTGGACGTCGCGGTTGGTGTCGTCGCAGTCGTCGCCGCCGCAGAGGGCGTCGGCGTGGTTGTCCATGTCCCGGTCCCGGGGGGTGCTGGCGCAGCGGTTCACGGCGCTGTCGCAGCGGTCCACGGTGCAGTCATTCCCGTCGTCGCACCGCGGGGCCATGCCCGCCTGACAGCCCATGACCGGGTGGCAGGTCTCGGGCCCGTCACAGAAGCTCCGGTTGTCGCAGAGGCGATCCTCCGGAAAGTGTTCGCAGCGCCGCCCCATTTCGTTGCACTGGTCCAGGGTGCAGGCCACCCCGTCGTCGCAGCTCGGCACGCTCTGGAGGAGGCACCCGCGGAAGGGCGTGCACACCTCCTCGCCGTTGCAGAAGCGCCCGTCCGTGCACATGGCGTCCCGGGGCTCGTACTCGCAGCGCCCGGTGGCCAGGTTGCAGCGGTCCTCGGTGCACTCCTGCCGGTCGTCGCAGCGAGGGTCGTTGACCGCCGAACAGGCCGGGCGCTCGAAGCACCCGGTGTCCCCGCGGCAGAATTGCCCGGCGGCGCAGCGGGTGTCGTCGGGCACCTGCTCGCAGCCCCGGCCCAGCTGGCACTGCGCCACGGTGCAGGCCACGGTGTCGTCCGGGCACATGCTGTCCACCGGCGTGTGGTCGCAGCCCCCGGCGGCGTTGCAGGTGTCCGTCGTGCACGGGATGCTGTCGTCGCAGTCCACCGCGGCGTTGCACACCCTCGCGTCGGGCGGGGGCGGCGGCGGCGGCGGGGGCGGCGGGGACGCCAGGTCCGGCGCGGCGTCCCGCCCCCCTCGCACCACGGGGCTGCCTTCGCAGCCCCCAACGACGATCACGGCGGCCAGCAGTACGAACCTTCTCATGGTCGCTCCTCGGGGCGGTCCCGACGACCCCGCCGGCCCCATCGAGCACAGCGCCGCCGTCCCCTCGGAGCCTATACCCGTCCCAGCGTTCCCGCGAGGACCTTCCGGTTGCCCGCCGCCCTTGACGGCGCCCCGCGGTGTCATGCTCAAGTGCCGGGCCCGATGGGAATCCGCAAGCGCACCGTGGGGCTCTGCTGCGTGGCCTCGCTCCTCCTGGTCGCGGGGGGGTGCCGCCGCAGGGCGGTCTCCAGCCACGGCTGGACCTGGGAGAACCCAAAGCCGCAAGGGAGCGGGGTGACCGCCGTCTGGGCGTCGGAGACCTCGGGCTTCTGGGCCGTGGGCGCCCGAGGTCTGCTCCTGCGGTCCGAGGACGGCGCCGTCTGGCGGCGAGCCCCGGTGCCCACCCGGGAGGACCTTACGGGCGTCTCCGGCACCCGAAACCCCGAGAGGGTGGTGCTCGTGGGGGATCGCGGCACCCTGCTGGTCTCCCAGGACCGGGGGCGGTCCTGGGTGGCTCCGAGGCTCCCAGTCCGCGAGCGCTGGACCTGCGCCTGGGGCATGGACTCCGGGGATGTCTTCGTCACCGGCCCCCGAGGGCTGGTGCTCCGTTCCACGGACGGCGCCCGTTGGGAGCGCCTCTCCACGGGGACCGCCGAGGACCTCTTCGGGCTCTGGGGCTCCGGGCCCGATGACCTGTGGGCCGTAGGGCGCAACGGCGTGGTGCTCCACGGCGTGGACCGGGGGCAGCGCTGGATGCCGTCACCCAGCGGGGTGTCCCAGAGCCTCCTGGCCGTGTCCGGGACCGGTCCTGACGACGGGTGGGTGGTGGGGCGCAACGGCCTGGTGCTCACCAGCGGCGACCAGGGACAAAGCTGGACGCCGCTGTCCCGCGCAGGCGTCGAGGATCTCCACGCGGTGCTGCTGGAAGGGCGTCGCAGGCCCAGAGCCGTCGGGGCGAGCGGGGCCATCGTCTGGAGCGATGACGGGATCACCCTGCGCGCGGAGCCTTCGGGCACGCAGGCCTCGCTGCGTGCGCTGGGGCGCTTGCGGGACATCACGGTGGCCGGAGGTGACGGCGGGTGGCTCCTGCGACGACGGGGGCAGGGGCCCTGGGAGGCCCGCTCCGAGGGCCTCAGGATGCCCCTGGCCCACGCCTGGGGCACGGACCCGCTGCACCTCTGGGCCGTGGGTCCCCAGGGGGGGCTCCTGCGTCGCGCGCCCGACGGATCCTGGGCGATGGTGCCCACGGGTCTCACCGGGAACCTCGTCGGGATCCACGGCACCAGCGCCGAGGACGTGCTGGCCGTGGGCTTCGACGGCCAGACCGGGTGGTTCCAGAGCGCCGCCGGGGGCGTCTCCGCGAGGCCCTCGGGCACCCCGGACAACCTCTACGGCGTGTGGCTGGGCGCCGGAGGCTTCGTGGTGGCCGTCGGGATCAAAGGGGTGATCGTCACGTCCGACGACCGGGGCGCCCACTGGGTGGTGCGCCGCCGCGCGGACCGGAGCGCGCCGGAGTTGTCCGCGGTCTGGGGGCGGAGCCCGGACGACCTCTACGCCGTGGGGGGCCAGGGGACCATCCTCCACGGCACGCGCCGCGGCGCCGAGTGGCTCCCGCGGAGCAGCGAGAACCGGAGCTCGCTCTTCGACCTCTGGGGCTCCCCGACCGGGGAGCTCTTCGCGGTGGGCTTCGACGGCGCGGTGGTGCACTCCGCCGACGGGCAGCGCTGGGCGACCGTCCCGACGGGCAGCCACGCGACGCTCTTCGGCGTCGCGGGCACCAGCGCGGGGGATGTGTGGGCGGTGGGCATGGACGGCACCGTGCTCCACCGCTCCCGGCCCGGCGGCGCCTTTCGGGCGGTGCCTTCACCGACGCGCGAGGACCTGAACAGCGTGTGGCTGGAGCGCCCCGGGAGGCCCTGGGTCTTTGGCTCTGGTGGCGCGATCCTGCGGTACCGCTGAAGCTCGCTCAGAAGGTCCCGACGAGCTGCAGCCCGTTGGTGGTGGGGCAGAGACCCAGCGTGGGCGCCGCCCGTGCGCGCCTCCGAGGGAGCGAGTGCTGGTCGTTGGACAGCTCGTAGCCCACCACGGCCCCTCCGACCATGAGGGTCAAGACCAGCACCGGCCCGACGACGGCGATGGCCTCCGAGGACCTCGACGCCTCGTTCAGCGGGATGCTCACGAGGCCTGCCGCCATGCCTCCAAGGAGCGTACCGAGCAGCGACCAGCCGTAGCCTCCGTTGCCGCCGCGGGCGTTTCCTACGAGCCTCACGCCCCACGGCACGCCGAAGAAGTAGCCCAGCGACGACAGGGCGATGATGCTGGCGGCGCCCGAGACCGAGATGCCCCGACTGCGGGACGCCGAGGCCGCCCCGAGCCCGAGGCCGACGATGCCTCCGCCGAGGGCGAGGCCCGCGCCCACCCCGAGCCCCGCCAGGGCCTCCAGCGCATAGCGAGTCCCTGGTGACGGGTCCGGGCGCACCTCCTCCGTGGGGGAGGTCTCCAGCGGGGCCTCCGGGAGGCTCTGGGGCCGCGAGAGCCTGCTTGGATAGTAGTTGTAGGGGACTGGCGGACCGTCCGGGGGAGGCGGTGGAAAGGCCGCTACGGGCGACGCCGACGGCTCCTGTGGAGGCGTCGCGGGAGCCTCGTCGGGGTCTGGTGGCGGCGGCGGAGCGGTCTGGCCCAGGCACCACGAGGGGAGGGCCGAGGATACGAGCAGCAGCCAGAGCGCAAGGAACGTTCGGTGCATCAATGGGTGTCCCGGGGCCGTATTGAACGCCAGTCCCGCTACCCGCGTCCAGGACCGAAGGTGCTCCTTGCGGAGGGCCCGAGACTGGGAGTACAGAACGCAACCATAGGGAGCACCTGACCTCATGCGGATCATCCTGCTAGGCAAGCCCGGCGCCGGGAAGGGCACGCAAGCCCGCTTCATCATGGAACATTTCGGCATTCCGCAGGTGTCCACCGGGGACATGCTCCGGGCCGCGGTCAAGAGCGGGTCGGCGCTGGGGCTGGCGGCTCGTCGCTTCATGGACGCCGGAGACCTGGTGCCCGACGACGTGGTCATCGGCCTGGTCAAGGAACGCCTCTCCCAGCCCGACTGCGCGCGAGGCTTCCTCTTCGATGGCTTCCCTCGGACGGTGCCCCAGGCCCAGGCCATGCGTGACGCGGACGTGCGGCTGGACCAGGTGCTGGAGGTAGACATCTCCGACGAGGAGGTGCGTACACGGCTCACCGGTCGTCGGTCGCACCCGGCCTCCGGCCGGGTCTACCATGTGGTGTTCAACCCCCCGAAGGTCGCGGGCCTGGACGACGTCACCGGGGAGCCCCTGGTGCACCGCGCGGATGATACGGAAGAGACCGTGAACAACCGCCTGGCGGTCTACCACCGGGACACGGCGCCGATCGTGCGCTTCTACACCGCCTGGGCGTCCGAGGACGCCGCCCGGGCCCCGAGGGTCACAAAGGTCGCGGGCACCGGGACCGTGGACGAAATCCGCGCCCGAGTCTTTGCTGCCCTCGCGAGGTAGCGGTCTGCCCCGGCGGTATCAGAACCTCGTCGCGGCGCTGGTCTCCCTGGGCTGCGCAGGGCGTGCGCCTCCCACCGATGGCGGGGCCCCTGCATCGGACTCGCGCCCCTCGCCGCCTCCCACCCTCGGGCAGCGCTGCGTGGGCGGCGCTGACTGCGGCGCTGGTCTGGCGTGCGAGACGGTCCTACGCAGGAGCTGCCAGGGGCCGGTCCGGGCGCACGAATACGTGCTGGACCTGCCCGGCGGGCAGTGCACCCGGGCGCTCTTCCACCTCCCGATGCAGAACGCCCTGGTCTGCCCGGTGGGCTCCGGGCAGCTCGCGATCATCCCTGGCTGCGACGGCCTGGTGCTCCACCTGTGCGCTCGCCCGTGCACTTCGGACGCCGAGTGCCGCGTCTCGGAGGGCTACCGCTGCCAGTCGGAGTCCGGGCTCTGTGTCCCACCGGCGCTGGTGCCGCCCCCCGAGGACGCTGCGGTACCAGGCACCGACGTCTGAGCCGGAGTCCCTTGGAGCGAGGCAGCCGGGGGCGACTCGAGGGGTTCTCTGGGGGTCGTACCCTCCGCGGTTGGGGGTCCTACCCTCAGGAACTGGGGGTTGTACCCCCAGCGGTAGAGGGCCAGACCCTCAAGTCTTGGGGGGCGGACCCCAGTGCCGTGGAGGCGCAACCCCCAACCGCCAGTGGTACGACCCCCAGCCGGTGAGGGTACGACCCTCAGAACGCGGGGGTGGCGCCCTTCACAAGGACCGAACCGCAGGACCGGCGACCCGACCGAGGGCGCCCAACGGAGGCCATCTCGGAGGAATATTCAATATCGACGCAACCACCCTCGCTGTCGCCGCGATACCAGTCCCGCGGGGATGGTCCCGCGTCTCAGCTCGTCCATGGTGACCCATGAAAACTACAACGCAATCTGATCGGCACGTCGTCCTGTCAACTCTCGAGGAGCGCGCCCCTGGCGCCCCGGCGACGCCGGGGACGATGACGGCGCACTCCCTCGCGGAGCTGCTGGGCGTGGCCCTCGAGGACCCACTGGCACCCTCCGAGGTGGCGCGGCTCCTGCGGCCCCTGCCGGGGTACGCCAGCGTGCTGCGGGACATCCCGCGGCACCTCACGGTGGACGCCGACGTGCTCCACCTCAAGGACCTGTCGCCCACCAAGGTCCAGGAGATCGTGGACCAGCAGGAGCGCCTGACCTCGCTGGAGAGCGCGCTCAAGGCGGTGCAGCGGGCCGTCTTCGAGCAGCGCATGGAGGCCGACGACGAGGCCATGCGCGTCCTCTTCAAGATCGCCCGGAGGGTGCAGGGCATGGCCGAGGACGACCCCACACTCCCGGGGCGCTGGAGGTTCCTCCTGGACTACGTCAACACCTTCCGGTCCAACGGCGGTGACGAGGCCTCCAAGGAGAAGAAGGCGAAGAAGGAGAAGAGCCCCGGCGCGGTCCCGACGGCCGCGGCCGGCGCCACGGACCGCGGTGGCGGGTCCGACGACCCCGAGCGCTCGGGCTGACCTCGAGGAGGGTCGTCGCAGGGAGTCCGGCGCACCCGCCGTGCTAGCGTGAGACGCATGGCGGGTGCTTCTCTTCGCTTCCTGGTTGCGCTCTGGTCCTCGTGGGCTCCCTCGGGTGCTCGTCTTCTCCGTCGACGCCCGGGCAGCCCCTGGACGCGGCCCCGGACCTCCCAGTGGAGGACATCGCCACCATCGACGGAGCCCCCGACGCGCCAGGGGATTCCCAACCAGGGAGTGATGTCCCTTCCGGGAACGATGGCACCGCGATGGATGACGGCTCGCCTCCGGGCGATGCCACCGCCCCGGAAGTACCTTCCTCGGATGGAGTCCCCTCCGAGGGCCCCTCGCCGGACGTGCCCGCGAGGGACACCCCACCAGGGGACCTCGGGCCCTCCCTGGGAGCCCCGACGCTCAGGCTCCTGTCACCGCGGGAGGGCGCGACGCTGACGGGCTTCACGACGCTGGAGTTCGAGCACACCGCGCCAGACGGCCTCGGGGGCTTCTCGGTCCTGGTGGACGGGCGGGCGGTGTCATCGTTCACCGAGGCCATTGAGCTCTCGGGCGGGCTCCTACGCCCCGGGGCGCCGCCTTCGCTCGCGGAGTCCCCGGCTGGCGAGAGCCCTCGGGTGGTGTCCTGACGGGCGATGGCCGCATCGGTCGTGGCGGCTCCGCCACGCTCACGGCGCAGTGGACCGCCAGGCCCGAGGCCCCGGTGGTGCTCGTGGAGCTCTCCATCGAGGGCTTCGAGGGCTACCTCGCGCTGCCCATCGCAGACCCGACGGCGACGCGCGCGGAGCTGGCCGTGGCCCTCCCGGCTTCGCAAACGGTCACCACCGGAGGCTACCAGCTCCGCGTGCGCGTGGTGGACGCCCTGAGGACCGCGTCCACGGCCGCGACCAGGACGCTTATGGTGGACGGCCTCGGGGCGGGCGGCGGCACGGCGACGATCCGCGGGACCCTCCAGTACGAGAAACAGCTCATCCCGAGCGGAGACCCCTGTGCCCTCCTCGCTTCGCTCGTATGGACGTGGAGGACCGTCGCGGGACAGCCTGAGCTCCGGGTGGTGAACGCCCGAGACGGTTCGGCGCTCGCCGGGGCTACAAGCACTGTCTACGCCGATGGGACCTACGAGGTACAGCTCCCTGGTGCCACAGGTGCGCTGCGCATCGAGGTGCTAGCCCGGAGCCGCGGCGCGGTGCAGGTGGCCACCGCGACCGGGGCGCCCTATGCGATGACCGGAGGTTCCCTCACCGGCGTGGCGGCGGGCTCGGCGGTTCCCCTGGAGCTGCTGGTGGAGCGGTCCGTCTCCGCGCCGCTCAGCATGTTCGAGGCCGCGATCGAGGCGCGGAACACGACCCTGGGCATCCTCGGGGGGACCATCCCCGCGGCCACGCTCCACTGGGCGGCGGGGGTCTCCCGCACCGAGTGCTCCAGCCCGACGAGCTGCTTCTCACCCTCCTCGCGGTGCGGCGTCGCGACGCCCGGCGAGGAGGGGCACCTGTACATCGAAGGCGGCGCCGAAGACGACGCCTGGGACGACCCCGTCCTCCGCCATGAGTACGGCCACCTGGTGCAGTGTTACCGCTCCCGCGAAGACAGCCCGGGAGGCCGCCACGACGTGTTGGATCGGGTCGCCCCCGCGCTGGCATGGTCCGAGGGCTTCGCGACCTTCTGGGGCCAGCTCGTCGCCCTCGACCGTTGCTACTGGGACACCGTCGCGGGCGGCGGGATCTTTACCTACTACATCGACAACGCACCGATCCGCGGCTTCCCCCCACCCCTCCCGACCAACACGGACCCGACGGACAACGCCTCGGGCAACGTGTCCGAGGGCCTCGTCTCCGGGGTGCTGTGGCAGCTCTCGCAGCTCTCGCCGCCGGCGCGCTGGAGCGGCGCCGCCTTCGACCCCCTGGCGCCCCTCCTCTGGACCCTCCAGAGCTATGTCACCTCCAGGGCTGTAGGCCTGGACCACGGGGCGGCCGGCGTGGACCTGGCGGATTTCCTCGCCGGCTGGATCTGCGCCTCGCCCTGCTACGACGCCGAGCTCCGGGAGGTGGCCGTCGGGAGCTGGCTCTACAACTTCAAGAACCGCTCGAGCTTCGCCCAGTGCCCCGCGCCGTACACCGTGGCCGACGGAGGCCCGAGGCGCTGCTCCGGACCCTATGCGTATGTGCTCACGGAGTCGGAGCTCCAGCGCTGTCGCTTCGATGGCGCGGTGGTCAACCGCCTCGCCCTCGGGGCGCCCGGGTCCGTGGGGCTCGCCACCCCGAGGAACGCGCGCTCCATGGCAGTGTTGCGCGCCGAGGGCCCCGCGCCCACGCGCGCCGTGGTGACCAGCTTCTCCGAGGGCTCCCTCGCCCTCTACACCATCGCCGGAGGGCGCGAGCGCGAGGTGGACTGGACGCCCGCCACGGCCAGCACCGATCGCCTCGCCGTGGGGACCTCGCCCCGAGGCGTCGCGGTCACGCCCGACGGGCGCTACGCCTTCGTGGCCGTGAGCGGCACCGACGAGGTCGCGGTGGTGGACCTCGACGCCCGCGCGCTCTGCAAGCGCTTCGCCGTGCCCCGTGAGCCTGGGAGCACCGGGCCCTCGGTCCCGGACTCCGTGGTGGTCCTGCCGCGCGCTCGCTGCCGAGGCGGGAGCTCCCTCCGGGGCGACGCATGCACCGCGTATGTGTCCCTGTGAGGGACTCCCGGTGCGCCGGGCCACGCCCTCGCTCGGTTGGATGTCCAGCGCGCCACGGACTGCGCTACGCCCGGTGGCGAAGTGACAGGGTATGTCACCGACCTTGGCGGCGGTCCCATGCCATCACCGGCGGCGCTCTCCTTGAGCCCCTCCGGAGAGCGCCTCGCGGTGGTAGGGACCGTAAACAACCGGGTGATGATTCTTGACACCGCGACGGACACCGTCGTGGACGTGAACCCCTCGGCGTCCGAGAGGGGCTTCGACACGCGCAGCACGCCGACTACGGTGGCCTGGTTCCCCGATGGGGCGAGGGTGGCCATCGGGGACCTCTCGGGCCGTTCCGGGACGCGCCTCTCAGGCCTCGGGGTCGTGCTCCTCGGCACCCTCGACGGAGGTGCCACCACCTACGACGTAGGCGTGAGTGGTGCTGCGTACAGCGTGTTGGTGTCTCCCGATGGCACCAGGGTCTACGTCGGGGACCTCGCCGGGAACATCACGGCGCTCAGCGCATCGCTCTTCTCGGGCGCTCCGACCTTCCCCGCGCCGGTCTCGGAGCGGACCGGTGGCTGCCGGGACTCGTTGCTCCGAGCCATCGCGTGTACGCCCGCGGGCAGCGCCGGGGCCAGCGTGCGGGCGATGCTCCAGCTCTGACCGCGGAGGGCCGCCGTCACAGCCGGAGCATGACCCCGAAGGCCGGGGCCAGCACCAGGCCCCCATAGGACAGCGCCGTCGGCGCGCCCGCGCCAAGCGCCAGGCTCCCCCGGGCCGACAGGCCCGCGACGGTGAGCTCGAAGGTGGCGAAGAGCCAGCGGTACCCGAGGGCCCCTCCCACCTGGAGCCCATAATGGATATTCCTTACGGAGGCGTCGAAGAGTCGCGTGTCCCGCTGCCCGTCGCCGTTCATGTCATTGAGGTTGAGCCCGAGGCCCACGGAGGCCGTAGAGAACATCAGCTTGGGCCCGAACCAGAAGTGCCCGAACTGGCCGCTCCAACCGAAGAGCACGGGCACCTCCACGGCGAACTGGCGGTAGTCGTCCAGCTTGACGATGTCGTTGGCGAGGCTGAAGCCCGCGGCCCCGTAGCTCAACCCGACGCCGACGCTGGCGTCCAGGGGCGCCACGGAGCGGTCCAGGAACTGCCACCGGCCGTCCAGGCGCCAGGCGCCCGAGGTGCTCCGCAGGCCCGCCTCCAGGCGGTACCCGAGCCCGAGCCGGAGCTGGAACTCCGGTGTCACGCTCGGGGGGCTCAGCACCAGGCCCACGGCGTTGGTGGCCAGCTCGTTCACCTGCGCGTCCGTCAACGACCCACCGGTCTCCACCGCGCGAATTGCGCTGTTGGCGCCATCCACCACGGTCACGAGCTGCCCCAGGGGGACCGAGGCGCTGCCGCCAGCGTTGAACTGGAACCCCCGGGGCTCCAGGACCCTCGCGGGCGTCATGGTGGACAAGACGGGTCCGCAGCCCGCGGCACCACCCAGCGCCCAAAGCCCGACCGCCTCGAAGACCTTCATGGCGCATCGGGTAGCACCGACGGGGGACGCCCCGCAAGCGTGACCCCCCTGGAGTCACCGGCGCCTGCCCACCGCAGGAGCGAGGATCCGACAGCAGGAGTGGCAGAGAGGCGACGGAGCGGCGCCGGAGACGAGCCTAGGGGACGTGGCGGGGACGCCGGATCGGCCCAGGGAGGTCTCGAGCTACGAGCAGGTCGACGCGTCGCCCGGGGCTTCGGGTGCCTGCGGACATGGATGGCGGGCCCCACTCGCAGGTCTCGGTGATGCCCGGGGCGAGCCTTGCGTACCGGTTCACGGTGCTCGAAGCCACAACCGACCGCGCCCACCATGGGGCGCGCAAGCGATGCACCACGAGGCGCAGTCCGTGCGGGCGCGGCCGACACACCGTGGCTGTGACCACGGCGGCCACAGCTGGCAGCGGGCGCTCGTTGTCGTAGCGTCTCCGGGCGCGCGCGGAGCGCCCGGCGGAATGGTCCGCGGCCCTCGCGCCGGCTGGGGATTCAACGATGCAACGATCTTCGGTTCTTCGAACACTGACGCTCTCGTGCGTGGTTGGCTGCGGCGGCGCGGGCGCCGCGCCGTCGGGCCCCCCAGCGGACGCCGCGCCGCCGACCGCCGACGGGGCGCCGTCGCCGCTGGCAGACGCCGCGACGGCGGCGCCCGCGGCCGACGCGACGCCGCCTCCGCAGGCGGAGGCCTACCCCGCGGGGCCCTACGGCACGGGCATCGGCGCGGTGCTGGAGCCCTTCGTCCTCCAGAACTGCAACGCCGAGGGCGGGGCGACGGCCCCGTGGCGCTTCGACGGCCCGGACTTCTTCACCTCGCAGCTCACGGTGCTGATCATCTCCGCGGCCTGGTGTGTGCCGTGCCAGCGCGAGGCGGAGGTGCTGGAGCGCACGCTGATCGAGCCGTTCCGCGGGCGGGGCGTGCGCTTCGTCCAGGTGCTGGTGCAGAACGCCGACCGCTCCCCCATCTCGGAGCCCACGTGCCGGAGCTGGGTGAGCCGCTACAGGCTGAGCCTCCCGGAGCTCATGGACCCGACGTTCATCACCTCGCCCTTCGTCCCGCGCTCGGCGTTCCCGGGCAACGTGATCATCGACCGCCGCGGGCGCATCCGCTGGCGGGAGTACGGCTCGGACACAGGCCTGGCCTCGATCCGTACGGCGGTCGAGGACGTGCTCGCGAACCCCGACCCGCAGTAGGCGTTGGGGTAGGCGCCATCCTCGGAGGCGGCACCGCGCGCAAAGGGTGCGCAGCGGTCGCCAACTCGGCGCCAATTCCTGGGTGGCACGGACCCTGCCACTGGTTCGTTCATGACACACCCAGGAGGCCCGTCCGTCGCGCTCGCGCTGCTGCTCGCGTTGGGGCCGCGCGCGGCGCTCGCACAGACCGCGGCGCCGTTGCCGTCGCCGCTCACCGTCGAGGCCGTAGCCCGCGAGGCCGTGCAGGCCCGCGCGGAGCCGCGCGCTGCGCGCGCCGAGGCCCTCGCCCGCGCGCAGCGCCCGACCATCGTCTCGACGCTGGAGGACCCGATGTTGATGGCCTCGGTGGACCACCTCCCGGTGGCCCTGCACGGAGTGGACATGAGCCTGCTGGTCGAGCAGCGCTTCCCGCTGTCGCGGGTGCTCAGCCACCGCCGCCGCGGGGCCGAGGCCGACGCCCGCGCCGCGGCGGCGACGGCCCGCGAAAGCGCGCTCGACGTCGCACTGGAGGCCGTCGAGGCGCTCTGGATGCTCGCCGGGCTGCGCCGGATGAGGGGCCTCTACGAAGCCCAGCGCGCGATCGCCGAGCAGGCGCTCACGGCGGCCACGGCGCGCTACGGGGCTGGCCTGGCGCCGCAGGCCGACGCGCTCCGCGCCGCAGCCGAGCGGGCCCGCTGGGACGCCGAGCGCCGCGCTCTCGATGGCGAGGTCGCCGGCGCCGAGGCCATGCTCGCCGCCTCCGTCGGCCGGGACGCGCGCACCCCGGTGCCCGAAGCCGCCGTCGCGCCCCCGGAGGGCGAGCCGGAGCCGCTGGACGCCCTCGCCGCGCGGGCGCTGCGCGCGCGACCGGCGCTCGCTGCCGGCGAGGCCGCGCGGCAATCGGCGCAGGCGGAGGGAGCGGTGATGCGGTCCATGTACGCGCCGATGGCCTTCGTGCGGGCGGGGCCGGCATACACCATGACCGATGGCCCCGGGGCCATGGTGATGCTCGGGGTGAGCATCCCGCTCTGGCGCGCGAGGCTCCACGCGGGCGTCGCCGAGGCCGACGCCATGACCGCCATGCGCTCCGCGGACCTGGAGGCCATGCGCACCATGCTCCTGGGCCAGGTCGCCCGCGCCCGCGGCTCCGTGCTCGCCGCCCGCGCCCGCCGCGAGGCCCTGCGCGACGAGGTGCTCCCCGCCGTGGAGCAGTCCGTCGCCGCCGCGCTTGAGGGCTACGCCGCCGGGAGGCTTCCGCTGGTGAGCGTGCTCGAAGCGGCCACCGCTCGCTTCATGGCCCGCGAGCAGGAGGTGATGGCCGACGTGGCCCTGGGCACCGCCTGGGCGCGGCTCGCGCGGGCCACCGGGGCGCTCCCGGGGGGCTCGTCGTGAGCGCGACGGAGGCGAACTGGCGCGCGCTCTCGCTCGCGGAGCTCGCCGTGCTCGCGTCGCTCGCCGCGGGGCTCGTCTGGCAGCACCACCGGCACGGCTGGCCCTTCTCGCTGCACCACGGGGTGGAGCCGAGGAGCGCCCCCGCCGCGCATGCCCAGGACCCGCACGCCGCCCATCAGCCGCCCGCGCGGGTGCCCGTGGCGGTGCCCGCGGCGCAGCGTGAGGCCTTCGGGCTACGCGCGGTCCCGGTCACCATGGAGGACGTCGCGCGCCCGGTGCGCGCGGTGGCTACGCTGGCCCTGGACGAGTCGCGGGTCTCCCACGTGCACACGCGCGTGGCCGGGTGGATCGAGCGGCTGTACGTGTCCACCACTGGTCAGCGCGTGGCGCGCGGGGCCCCGCTGGCCGCGATCTTCTCGCAGGAGCTGCTCGCGTCGCAGAACGAGCTCCTGGCGCTCCGGCGCGGGGCGGGCGCGGCCCCGGCCCCTCCGGCCCTCTTCGCCGCCGCGCGCGGGCGCCTCGCGGTGCTCGGCATGACCGAGGGGGAGATCGCCCAGGTCGAGCGCACCGGGCGCCCGCTTCGCGCGGTCACCGTGGCCGCCCCGCGCGCGGGCGTGGTGCTCCACCGAGGCATCGCCTCGGGCACCGCCGTGGACCCCTCGACGGAGCTGCTGACCGTGGCAGACCTGTCCGTGCTCTGGGCGCTCATCGATGTGCCCGAGCGCGAGGCCGCCGCGGTGCACGTCGGCCAGGAGGCCACGCTCGCCCTCGACGGCGCCGCCGCGCCGGTGACCGCCGCGGTGTCCTTCGTGTACCCTACGCTGGACGAGCGTACCCGCACGCTCCGCGCGCGGATCCCGCTGCCGAACCCCGACGGCGCCCTGCGCCCGGGGATGTATGGCGCCGCCACGCTGGCCGTAGGCAGCCGCCGAGCCCTCACGGTCCCGCGCGACGCGGTGGTGGACACCGGGGCTAGCACGCACGTCTTCGTCGCCGACGCCGAGGGGCGCTACAGCCCCCGCGCGGTCACCCTTGGGGTGCGGGTCGGCGACCGCATCGAGGTGCGCGAGGGGGTGGCCGAGGGCGAGCGCGTAGTGGCCTCGGGGGTGTTCCTGCTCGATTCCGAGAGCCGCATGCAGGCCGCCGCGGGCACTGGCGAAGGCGGCGCGGGGAGCGCGGGTGGCCACGGCGGCCACGGCGGCCACGGGGGGCACTGATGGTCCCGCGCATCATCGCGTACTGCGCGGGGCACCGAGGGGCCGTGCTCGCGGTGACGCTCGCCCTCGCCGCGTGGGCGGTGGTCTGCGTGCGCGAGACCCCGCTCGACGCCATCCCGGACCTGACGGACCCGCAGGTGATCGTCTTCACCGACTGGATGGGCCGCGGCCCCGACCTCGTCGAGGACCAGGTCACCTACCCCCTCGTGCGCGCCCTGCAGTCCACGCCCGCGGTGCGCACGGTGCGGGGCTACTCGATGTTCGGGATGAGCTTCGTCTACGTGATCTTCCGCGAGGGTACCGAGCTCTACTGGGCGCGCTCGCGGGTGCTGGAGCAGCTAAGCCGCGCGCGGGCGCTCCTGCCCCCGGACGCCGCGCCCGAGCTCGGCCCCGACGCCACGGGCATCGGCTGGGTGTACCAGTACGCCCTGGTGGACCGCACGGGGCGCCGCGACCTCGCGGAGCTGCGGGCCCTGCAGGACTTCACCGTGCGCCCCGCCCTCCAGGCCGCCGGGGGCGTGGCCGAGGTGGCCTCCTTCGGCGGGTACGAGCGGCAGTTCCAGGTGGTGGCCGATCCGCACCGACTCGCGGGCTATGGGCTCACCGTGGCGGACCTCGCCCGCGCCGTGCGTGACGCCAACGCCGAGGTCGGCGGCCGCGTGGTGGAGATGGCCGGCCGCGAGTACGTGCTCCGCGGCCGGGGCTACGCCACGCGCCTGGAGGACCTCGGCGAGGCGGCGGTGACCGTCGGCCGCGGGGGTGTGCCGGTGCGCGTGCGCGACGTGGCCTCGCTGCGCTTCGGCCCCGAGCTCCGCCGCGGGGCCGCGGACCTCGACGGCCGCGGCGAGGCCGTCGGCGGCGTCGTGGTCATGCGTGTCGGGGCCAACGCCCTGGACGTCATCCGCGCGGTGCGCGCGCGGTCGGCTGCGCTGGCCCTGCCCGAGGGTGTGGAGCTCGTGCCCACCTACGACCGCGCGGAGCTCATCGAGGGGGCGGTGGGCACGCTGCGCCGGACGCTCCTCGAGGAGGGGATCATCGTAGCGCTGGTGTGCGTGCTGTTCCTGGCGCACCTGCGCAGCGCCCTGGTGGCCATCGTGGTGCTGCCGTTGGCGGTGCTGCTGGCGTTCATCCCGATGCGTTACCTGGGGCTCTCATCGAACATCATGTCCCTGGGCGGTATCGCCATCGCCGTGGGGGAGCTGTCCGACGCGGCGATCGTGCTTATCGAGAACGCGCACGTGCGCCTCGCGGAGGCCCCCCCGGGGTCCGACCGGCGCAAGGTGATCCTCGACGCCGCCAAGGAGGTCGGGGCGCCGATCTTCTTCTCGCTGCTGCTCATCACCGTGAGCTTCCTGCCGATCTTCACGCTGGCCGGTCAGGCCGGGAGGCTCTTCCGCCCGCTGGCGTTCACCAAGACCTTCTCCATGCTGGCGGCCGCGGCGCTCTCGATCACCGTGGCCCCGCCACTGATGGTGCTGCTGCTCCGCGGGAGGATCCGCCCCGAGGCGAAGAACCCCGTCGCCCGCGCCCTCGCCCGGGTGTACGCGCCAGTGGCGCGGCTCGCCGTGCGCCGCCGGGTGTTCGTGCTGGCCCTGGCTGCGCTGGCGACGGCGGCGATGGTGCCCGTGGCCCGCGGGCTCGGCAGCGAGTTCATGCCGCCGCTCGACGAGGGCTCGCTGCTGGTGATGCCTACGACGTTCCCGGGCATCTCCATCGAGACCACGCGGCAGGTCCTCCAGGCCCAGGACCGCATCCTGCGGGGCTTCCCCGAGGTGGCCTCGGTGCACGGCAAGGCCGGCCGCGCGGAGACGGCGACGGACCCGGCGCAGCTCGACATGATCGAGACCGTGGTCGCCCTGCGCCCGCGGGAGCGCTGGCCCCTGCGCCCGGCGCGTCGCTGGTGGAGCGGCGGCGCTCCGGGCTGGCTGGTCCCCGCGCTGCGCACGGCGTGGCCCGACCGGCGCCCGCGCACGCTCGACGAGCTCGCGCGGGATCTCTCGGACGCGCTCCGGACGCCGGGCTACCAGCTCGCCGTCTCGCCGCCGATCCGCACGCGGGTGGACATGCTCACCACCGGCGTGCGCACCCCCGTGGGGGTCAAGGTCCTGGGCGGCGACCTCCGTGAAATCGAGCGGTTGTCCGTGGCCCTGGAGGGGATCCTGCGCGAGGTGCCGGGCACCCGGAGCGTCTTCGCCGAGCGCCAGAGCGGCCGCGAGTACCTGGATGTCACCCCCGACCGCGCGGCGATCTCCCGCTACGGGCTCTCGGTGCGCGACGTGCTCGACGTGGTCGAGAGCGCCCTGGGCGGGGCGAACGTCTCGACGGTGGTCGCGGGCCGGGGCCGCTACGCGGTGAACGTGCGCCTGGGGCAGGACTTCCGCGCGGATCCGCAGGCCATCCGCGAGGTGCTCGTGCCGGTGCCGCAGCTCGAGCCCCTGGACCCCACGGCCTCCGAGGGCGCGAGCGGCGCCGGGACATCGCCTCCGCAGGGCTCCCCCATGGGCGGGGCGGCGGGCTCCATGGGCGCGATGGGCGCCGCTGCGGCGCGCGCGACGCCGCCGTCCCCGGGGGCGATGGCTGCGCCCGGCGGGGGCGGGCCCGAGGCCCTCGCGCGTTGGGCGCCGCGGCGGGCGCTCGTTCCGCTCGGGGCGCTGGCCGACGTGCGCGTCGCCCAGGGCCCCCCGATGATCAAGGACGAGGACGGCGTGCTCGCGGGCTACGTCTTCGTGGATGTGGACACCGCGCGCCGCGACCTCGGGGGCTGGGTCGAGGAGGCGCGCGCCCTGGTGCAGCGGAGGCTGCCAGCGCCCGCGGGCTACCAGCTCGTGTGGACCGGGCAGTACGAGTTCCAACGGGAGATGGAGCAGCGGATGCGGTACGTGCTCCCGCTCACGTTGGTGCTCATCGTGGCGTTGCTGCGGCTGTCCATGCGGGGCTGGGCGCAGACGTGGCTGGTGCTCGCCAGCCTGCCGTTCGCGCTCATCGGGAGCTTCGCGCTGCTGGCCCTCCGGGGTTACCACCTGTCCACGGCGGTGTGGGTGGGGCTGGTCGCCGTCGGGGGCGTGGCCGCGGAGACGGGCACGGTGATGGTGGTCTACCTCGATGAGGCCACGGACCGCTTGCTCGCGCGCACGCCCACACCTACGGCGGAGGAGCTCGACGCGGCCATCGTCCAGGGCGCCTCGGCGCGGGTGCGCCCGCTGGTCATGACCGTGGCCACCACGGTGCTGGGGCTCTTGCCGCTCCTGTGGGGGTCGGGCGTGGGGGCGGACGTCTCGGCGCGCACGGCGGCGCCGGTGGTGGGAGGTCTCTGGAGTTGCATGGTGCTCACCCTCGGGGTGCTGCCCGCGATGTACGCGCTCTGGCGACACCGGCAGCGCCGGAGGGGCACCCTCGCGCCGCGGCCGACGAACGAGGGCAGCGCGCCGCGGTCGGGATGAGCGGGTGGGTCCGGTCCGGCGCGGTACGGCGTGCGCCGCCGGGGACTACCGCCTCTCGCTGGAGCCTTCGCCGGGGCGACGCACGTCGCCGCAGCAGCGCAGGTCGCCGCAGCAGCGCAGGTCGCCGCAATGGCGCTCCGCGGCGAGCTGCGGGGCCGGGGTCTCGACGGTGATGTTCTTGAGCTTGCTAGACTGCAGAGTCTTCATCGTACACCTCGCTGAAATCAAGCCGTAACACCCGCGCGGGCCGCTCGCAACTGTGACCCCTCGGGTCACGGCGCCGCGCGCGCGAGGGCCCTCGCCACGGCGTCCGCCGCGCGCAGGGCGTGCGCGAGGAGCGTGAGCGTGGGGTGGCGGTCTCCGGCCGAGGGCATCGCCGAGGCGTCGGCGACCCAGACGTTGCGCAGCGCGCGGAGGCCGCCGGACGGGTCGCAGGGGGCTCGCTCGTCGCGGCCCATGGCGCAGGTGCCCGCCTCGTGGCCGCCGCCGAAGAGCAGGGGGTCGCGGAAGGGGACCAGGCGGCTGCCGGGCACGGCCAGGGCGTCGGCGATGCGCACGCATGCGCGCTTCAGGTCCGCGGCGAGGAGCCGGTCCGTGCGTCCCCAGGCGAGGCGCACGCGGGGCGCCGGGCGGCCGAAGGCGTCGCGCTCCGCGGGGTCGAGGTCCACGAAGCGCCGGGGGTGCGGGGCGACCTCGCCCAGCGCGTGGAGCAGCGTGGCGCCGTAGCGCTCGACGTCGTCACCGGGGACCATGCGCTCGACGCCGAGCGCGTCGAGGCGCGAGGGCCCGCGCAGCTCGACGGAGAACCCGCCGGGGTAGGGCCTCTCGGTGCCCTCCGCGTCGTTCACGAAGCTCTCGACCAGCGCGTCCCCGGGGAACGGACCGCGGCCCCGCGCCGAGCGAGGGGGCGCCGGTTCGAGCAGCAGGTAGCTCGCGACCATGTGGTCCACGAGGCCCCGGCCGACGCCCCGCCCGCGGGCACCGAGCTCGCTCCGGAGCAGCACCCGAGCGGTCTCCACGGGGGACATCGCGAGCACGAAGGCCCTGGCCGCGAGGCGGCCCGTGGCGCCGGTGTTGAGGTCGAGCACCTCCAGGGCGACGCCGCGACCGGCGGCGTGCTCCAGCCGCAGGGCCACGGAGAGCGTCTGCGCGCGGCGGGCGGCGCGGTGCCGCAGCGGGGTCCACAGGCGTCCGCCGGGCGGGAGGGCCCCGCGCTTGGGCACCACGCGCAGGTCCAGCGCGCGGCCGAGCGCCTCATAGCGCGGGTCGAGGGCGCCCTCGCGCACGCCGATGCGGCGCTCGACCTCGGCGTAATACCGACCCAGCGCCCGCGCGCCGTAGGGCCACCCGCCGCGCCGCAGGCCGTGGTCGGTGAAGCGGTGCGACCAGCCGCCCCAGAGCAGCGCCCGGCCGCCCACGGCGCGGACGCGGTACCAGTCCGCGGGGAGCCCGACGGTGCGCCAGGCCCAGGCGCGGCGGTCGGCCTCGGGCACCGGCTCGCCGCGGCGCAGGCGGGGGCCGGCGTCGAGGAGCAGCACGCGGTGTCCGAGCTCCCCGAGACGCTCGGCGGCGAGCGTCCCCGAGGGGCCCGCCCCGACGACCACGACGTCCCAGGTGGTGCGCTTCGGCGCCGTCACCGCTCGCCGTCCTCCTCGGGGGGGGCGGGCGGCTCCGCGCGCGGGCCGGGCGAGGGCTCCTCGCGCCAGGCGTCGGCGCGCAGGCCGTGGCGCCGCAGGAGCCGGTGGAAGCTCTCGCGCTCCACGCCGGCCAAGGCAGCGGCGGCGGTGACGTTGCCGCGGTGTCGGGCCAGCACGGCCTCCAGGTAGCGCCGGGTGGCCGCCTCTCGCGCCACGTCCACGGCCTCGCGGTAGGTCATCTCCGCGAGCGGCCGGGGGCCCTCCGCCGGCGCGAGGCCCCGGAGCTCCGGCGGCAGGGACGCCGCGGTGATCCGGTCGCCCTCCTCCAGGATGGCCGCGCGCTCGACGGCGCTCCGCAGCTCGCGCACGTTGCCCGGCCAGTCGTGCTCGGCGAGCGCGGCGAGGGCCCCCGGGGCGAAGCCGCTGGGCCCCCGCGGACCCAGCGAAGCCAGGAAGTGGTGCGCCAGCAGCGGCACGTCCTCGCGGCGCTCTCGCAGCGGGGGCACCGTCAGCACGCACACGTTCAGCCGGTACCACAGGTCCTGCCGGAAGGCTCCGTCGCGCACCAGGGCGGGCAGGTCCCGGTGCGTGGCGGCGATCAGGCGGACGTCCACCTTGCGCTCGCGCGGGTCGCCCACGCGCCGCACGGCGCGCTCCTCCAGGGCCCGCGTGAGCCGCGCCTGCAGCGGGAAGCGCAGCTCGCCCACCTCGTCGAGGAGCAGCGAGGACCCGTGGGCCTCCTCGAAGAGCCCCGCGCGGTCGGCGCTGGCGCCGGTGAAGGCCCCGCGCACGTACCCGAAGAGCTCGCTCTCGATCAGCGACGCCGGGATCGCCGCGCAGTTGACGGCCACCAGGCTCCGCCCGGCGCGGGGCGAGCGCTCGTGCAGCTCGCGGGCGACGAGCTCCTTGCCGGTGCCGGTCTCGCCCAGCACCAGCACCGTCGCGTCCGTCGGGGCCACCCGCTCGATCATGCGGTAGAGCCCCTGCATCGCGGGGCTGCGCCCGAGGAGCCGCCCCAGGCGGTCCCGCTCCGCGGGCGCGGGCGCCGGCGCGGCGAGCGCCTCCGGCGCGGGCGCCGTGTTGTTCTGGAGCACCCGGGCCTCGCGCAGCGCGCGCAGCACCAGGGCGCGCAGGTCGTCCGGGTCGAAGGGCTTGGTGACGTAGTCCCAGGCCCCCTCGCGCATCGCCTGCACCGCGGTGGGCACCGTGCCGTACGCCGTCATCAGGATGAACGGCGCGGGGCTCTCGGTGGCCCGCAGCGCGCGCAGCACAGCCAGCCCGTCGCCGTCGGGCATGCGCAGGTCGCACACCACCGCGTCCGGGGCGCGCGAGCGCAGCGCCGCGAGGGCCTCCTGGACGCACCGGGCGGTGACCACCTCGGCGTCGGCGCCGAGCACCTTCACCATGAGCGAGAGGAGGTTGGGCTTGTCGTCCACGACGAGCACCAGGGGCTTCATGGCGCCCCCCGCGGGTCCAGGGGGAGCGTCACCTCGAAGACCGCGCCGCCGCCGGGGCGGTCCTCGGCGCGGAGCTCGCCGCCGTGCGCCCGGACGATCCCCTGGCACACCGCCAGGCCGAGCCCGCTGCCGCCAGGGCGCGTCGTCGCGAAGGGCTCGAAGAGCTGCCCGCGCAGCTCCGGGGCGACGCCCGGGCCGCGGTCCAGCACGCGCAGCCGCAACCGCTGGTCGTCCCGCCGCGCGGTCACCTCCACGGCGCCCGGCGACGCCTGCGCCGCGTTGCGCAGCAGGTTCGCCACCACCTGCCGCAGCCGGAGCGGGTCCACCGTCGCCGTGAGCGGCTCCAGGTCCAGGCGCACGTCCGCGCGGCCGAGCTCGCCGGTGGCCCGCAGGCGCTCGACCACCTCGGCGACCAGCGCGGCGAGGGCGCAGGGCTCCAGGGCGAGCGCCGGGGCGCGGGCCCAGGTGAGCAGGTCCTCGCAGATGCGCTGGCAGGCCAGGGCCTCCTCGTCGAGGATCTCCAGCTCGCGGCGGAGCCCCGCGTCGTGCCCGTCGCGGAGCATGGTCTTGAGGTACCCGCGGATCACCCCGATGGGGTTGTTGATCTCGTGGGCGACGCCCGCGGCCAGGTGTCCGAGCGTGGCGAGGCGCTCGGCGCGCACCAGCTCCGCCTCGCGGCGGGCGAGGCGGGCGAGCATGCGATCAAAGGCGACGGCCACCCCTCGCAGCTCCGGGGCGGCGAGCGCCCCGACGCGGGCGCGCGGGTCCCCGGCGGTCACCCGCGCGGCCACCACGCGCAGCCGCCCGAGGGGCTCGTCGAAGGCACGCCACACCGAGCGGGCCACCAGCAGCGCCAGCGCCGCCGCGAGCGTGGCGAGCGCGACCGCCGCGGCGGCCGCCCCGGCGCCGTGCCGGTCCGCGCGGCGGCGG
>JACRDB010000055.1 GCA_016218725.1 Deltaproteobacteria bacterium | reverse complement strand
GCGCCGCCGCCGAGGCCCGGGGCCACCGCGGCGGACCGGCTCCGGGTGGCCGTCGAGACCGCCCAGACCGCGGAGTCCTCGGGGCACCCGGACAAGGCCATCGAGAACTGGAAGCTGGTGCTCCGGCAGGACGCCAACCACGCCGAGGCCCGCGCGGCGCTCGTGCGGTTGTACACAGCCGCGGCGCGCTGGAACAACCTGGTGGAGCTGCACCGCCAGGAGCTCGAGGCCCTCGGCGGCGCCCGCCCCGGCGCCGAGGCGGGCCCCCACAAGGACCGCAAGCTCGAGCTCCTCCGGGAGATGGTGGTGCTCTACCGCGACCGGATGAACCTCGAGCCCATGGTGGTGCAGACCTACAACGCCATCCTGGCGCTGGAGCCGTCGGACGCCGGTGCCCTGGCCGCCCTGGCCGTGAGCTACGAGAAGCTCGGGCGCCACACGGACGTGATCAAGGTGCTGGAGAGCCAGGCCGAGCACGCCGCCGCGCCCTCGGAGAAGATCGCCCTCCTCAAGCGCATCGCGGGGATCTGGCTGGACCGCTTCAACAACGTCAACAACGCCACACGTCCCCTGGAGCAGCTCCTGGCCATCGACCCGGCCAACAACGAGGCGATCGCGCAGCTCAAGGACCTGTACACCCGTCGGCGCGCGTGGCGGCAGCTCTTCGAGGTGTCCCGCCGCGAGGCGGACCTCCTCGGGGGGCCCGCGCGCCGCGACGCCGTGGTGGAGCTCGCGCGGCTCGCCGCGGAGAAGCTCGGCGCCGCCGGGGAGGCCGTGGCGCTCTGGCGCGAGGCCCTCTCCCTGGACCCGTCCACCGCGGGCGCGCTGGACGCGCTGGAGAAGCTCACCGAGCGCGAGAAGGACTACCAGGGCCTCGCCGAGGTCCTGGAGCGCCGCGTGGGCGAGACCGCCGACGCCGAGCAGAAGGTCGCCGTGCTCATGAAGCTCGGGGCCGTCTACGGCGAGCGCCTGGAGGACAACGAGCGGTCCATTGACGCCTGGCGCCGCGTGCTCGCGGTGAAGCCCGGGCACCCCAAGGCCATGCGCGTCCTGCGGGACGCGTACACCCAGGCCGGCGCCTGGGACACGCTGGAGGCGCTCTTCGCGGCCTCCGGGGACTTCGAAGGCCTCGCGGAGGTGCTGGGCGGCGCGGCGGACCGCGCCCAGGACCCGGACACCCGCGTGCAGCTCTCCTTCCGCGCGGCGCGGATCTATGAGGGCCGCCTGAAGGCCCCGGAGCGCGCCTTCCGGAGCTACGAGCGCGTGCTCTCCGTGGACCCGCGCAACCTCCAGGCCGCCACGGCCCTGGTGCCCATCTACCTCAAGGAGGAGAAGTGGGCGCGGCTGGCGCAGCTCTACGAGGTCCTCCTGGACGCCCTCCCCGCGGAGGACGTGGCCGGGCAGCTCGACCACCTGCAGAAGCTCCGGGAGCTGGCGTCGGCGCGCCTCTCGGACCGCGTCGGGGCCTTCCGCTGGGCGCACCGGGCGTACCGCCTGGAGCCCACCAGCGCGGACCTCGAGGCCACGCTGGAGCGCACCGCCGCGGACGCGGGCGCCTGGAAGGAGCTGGTGGCCACCTTCGACGCCCGCGCGGCGGAGACCGCGGACACCGTGGAGCGCGCGCGCCTGCGTGACAAGGCCGCCCTCGTCGAGGCCGACCGGCTGCAGCGCATTGACAACGCCATCGCGCGCTACACCCAGGCCCTGGCCGAGACCCCCGACGACGAGGCCGTGGTCTCCACCCTGGACCGGCTCCTGCGCCGCGGCGAGCGCTGGGCCCAGCTCCGGTCGCTCTATGACCACCGGCTCTCGCGCACCCCGTCGGGCGCCGCCCGGCGCGCGCTCCTCGACGAGGTGGCCCGCCTGGAGGAGGAGAGCCTCAAGGACCCGGACGCCGCCAGCGGGCGCTTCCGGACGATTCTTGAGGAGAGCCCCGACGACGCCGCGGCGCTGGAGTCCCTCTCGCGCCTGGCCGAGGCCGCGGGGCGCTGGCCAGAGCTGGCCGGGCTCCTGTCCCGCCGCCGGGACGCCGCCGCGGGGCCCGCCCGCGCCGCCTTGGCCTTCAAGCTCGGGTCGCTCCAGGGCGAGCGGCTCGGGGACACCGAGCGGGCCCTGGCCTCCTTCGAGGAGGTGCTCTCCCTGGTGGCGCACCACCCGGGCGCCCTGGCCGCGCTGGAGGCGCTCCTCCGGAGCGACCGCTGGCGCGTCACCGCGGCCACCATGCTGGAGCCCGAGTTCGAGGCCGTGGGCGAGCACCGCAAGCTCGCCTGGGTGCTCCAGATCCTCCTGGACACCGCCGAGGACGCCGCCCGGCGCCGCGCCCTGGCCCTGCGCCTCGCCAGGGTCTACGGCGACCGCCTGGAGGACAACCGCAGCGGCTTCGAGCTCGTGCGCTCCGTGCTGGAGCAGCAGCCCGCCAGCGACGAGCTCGCCGATGAGTTCGCCGCCCTGGCCCTCCAGGGCGGCTGGAACGACGAGCTCGCCCAGGCCCTGGCCCACATCGTCGATCGCGAGGGCCTCGACCCCGCGGTGAGGGTGCGGCTCGCGCGCCGCACCGCGGCCATCTACGAGGACCGCCACGGGAACGCCGAGGCGGCCGAGCGCTTCCACAAGCTGGTGCTGGACGCCGGCGACCTGGACGTGCATGCGTTCAACGCCCTCAAGCGCTTCTATCAAGAGCGGGAGCGCTGGGCGGACCTGCGCGCGCTGTACGCCACGTGGGTGGCGCGCACGCCGGAGGTGCCCGCGCGGGTGGAGCTGCTGGTGGAGGAGGCCGTGCTCCTGGAGGAGATCCTGGAGCAGCCCGCGGACGCCGCGGGGGTCTACGCGCAGATCCTGGCCCTGGACGAGCGCAACCGCACGGCCACCCGCGCCCTGGACCGGCTGTACACACGGCTGGAGCGCTGGGCGGACCTCTCGGCGCTCTTCACCCGCACGGTGGAGCTCGGCATTGCCACGGGCGAGGAGGCCCGGGAGCTGGTCTTCCGTCGCGGGGAGGTGCGCGAGCAGCGCCTCGGGGACGCCTCCGGGGCCCTGGAGGACTTCGAGGCCGTGGTGCTGGAGCAGGGCGGCCACGCGGGCGCCCGCGCCGGGCTGGAGCGCCTGGTCGGGCACCCCACGCTACGGCGCCGCGCCGCGGCGGTGCTGGAGCCCCGCTACGAGAGCGACGGAGACGTCGGGGCCGCGAACCTGGTGCGCATGCTCCTGGTGCGGCTGGAGGGCACCGAGGACGCCGTGGGGCGGGCGGAGCTCTACCGCCGCGTGGCGGAGCTCCGGGAGCTGGTGCTGGATGACACCCCCGGGGCCTTTGACGCCGTGGTGGAGGCGCTCCTGGCGCAGCCCCTGAGCGAGGTGTTCCGCTCGGAGCTCCTGCGCCTGGCCGCGGCGGCGGGCCAGGACGAGCGGGCCTCCGGGGCCCTGGAGCGCGCCGTGGAGGCCGTGGCCGAGGACGAGGCCCGGGTGCCGCTCCTGCGTGACCTGGCCGCGCTCTACGACGACCGCCTGGCGGACCACGGCCGCGCCGAGCGCACCTACCGCCGGCTGCTGTCCGCCGCCGGGCAGGACCTGGAGGTGCTGCTCCACGCCGCCGTGGCGCTGGAGCGGCTCTACCGCGGGCTGCAGAACCCGCGGGGGCTCGTGGAGGCGCTGGAGCTGCGCGCCCGGCACGAGCTGGACCAGGAGCTTCGCCGGTCGCTCTTCGCGCAGGCCGGGGAGATCCTGGAGGAGGAGCTCGGGGACCTCGCGGGCGCCGTGCGCGCCCAGCGCGAGCGGCTGGAGCTGGAGCACACGGACCGCGCCGCGCTGGCCGCGCTGGCGAGGCTCTACGCCAAGACCGAGGCCTGGGGTGACCTGGTGGCCACGCTCCGCAAGGACGCCCACCTGGCCGCCGACGGCGAGGAGCAGAAGGCCCTCCAGCTCCGGGCGGCGGACGTGCTGGAGAGCCGCCTGGCGGACGTCTCCGGCGCCATCGCGCTCTACGGCGACGTGCTGATGGCCTTCGGGGCCGACCGGGCCGTGCATGCCGCGCTGGCGAGGCTCTACGAGCTGTCCGACGCGTGGACCGAGCTGCTGCAGATCCTGGAGCAGGACCTGGCGGTGGCCACGGAGGCCGCGGACCGCCTCGGGCTCATCGTGCGCGCGGCGGAGCTCCGGAGGCTCCGCACGCGCGAGCTCCCCAGGGCCGTCGAGGGCTACCGCGAGGCCCTGGACCTGGACCCGTCGCAGCCGACGGCGAGGGCGGCGCTGGTGTCGCTCCTCGGGTCCACGGAGGCGGGGGTCCCGCTGGCCGCGGCCCGCGCGCTGGACCAGGTGCTCCAGGCCGAGCAGTCCTGGGATCGCCTGGTGGAGGTGCTCGACCGCGTCGCCGCGGACACTGACGACGTGGAGGAGCGCCGCCGGGCGCTCGCCCGCGCCGCGGAGGTCTGCGAGATCGGCCTGAACGACGCCGGGAGGGCCTTCGAGTACGCCGCCCGGGAGCTGCGCGAGTCCCTCGGGGAGCCGGAGCTGCGCCCGAGGCTCGCGCAGGTGGAGCGCCTGGCGCGCACCGCGGGGCGCCACGCGGACCTGGCGCGGGTGCTGCGCGAGGTGGCGCCTGAGCTCCTGGACTCGGACCTGCAGCTCGAGGTCTTCATGAACGTGGCCTCGCTGGCCCGCGGGCCCCTCGGGGACCCGGCGATGGCCCGGGAGTACTACGAGAAGGCCCTGGAGCAGCGGCGGGACTACCTCCCCGCGCTGGACGCGCTGGAGACCCTCCACGAGGAGGGCCGCGCCTTCGGGGCCCTCATCGAGGTGCTCCGGCTCAAGACGGACCTTGCGGTCTCCGACGACGAGCGCCGGGCCCTGTGGCGCAAGCAGGCGAAGATCACCGAGGACGAGCTCCGGGACCGGGCCTCCGCGGCGCGGGCCCACGAGGCCATCCTGGGCCTCGGCTTCGACCGCGAGGCCGCCCAGGCCCTGGAGCGCATCTACGACGCCGAGGCCCGCTGGGAGGACCTGGCCTCGCTCCTGGAGAGCCAGCTCACCATCGATGGCGCGGACGTGGTGGACCTGCACTTCCGCCTGGGGGTGGTGTCCATGCGCCACCTGGACAACCCCGACCGTGCCCTGGACCATTTCCGCGAGGTGCTGGACCGCGCCCCGGACCACGACCCCACGGTGCAGGCCCTGGAGGCCCTCGGGGCCCGGGACGGCTACGCCGCGCGCACCGCGGCCATGCTGGAGCCGATCTACCGCGCGCGGGGCAACCTGCCGAGGCTCATCCTCGCGCTGGAGGCGCGCATCGCCGCGGAGGATGACGTGGTCGGGCGCAAGGCGCTCCTGGCGAGCCTGGCGCAGCTCTACGAGGACAGCCTGGACGACAAGGCCCGGGCGCTGGACACCTGGGCGAGGGTCTTCGCCGAGGAGCTCGGTGACCGGGGCGCCTGGGACGAGCTCTCGCGCCTCGCCGGGGCCCTGGGGCGCTACGACCGCCAGGCGGAGATCTACGCCCGCGCCCTGGAGGCCTCCACGGGCGACGACGACGTGGTGGCCGAGCTGGCCTTCCAGACCGCGAGGCTCTTTGATGACCGCGTCGGGGACTCGGCCCGCGCCCGGAGGTACTACCGCCGGGCCCTGGCGTTCGACCCCGGCCGCGCCGAGGTCTTCGACGCCTTCGAGGCGCTCCTGACCCGGGAGCGGGCGTGGCCCGAGCTCCTGGAGCTCTACCGCGACGCGGCGGACCGCGCCGCGGACGTGGACGCACGCAAGGCGTACCTGTTCAAGATCGCGGACATCGACGAGAGCGCCCAGGGCGACCTTCCGAAGGCTATCGAGGACTACCGCGCCATCCTGGAGGTGGACCCCGGGGACGCCCGGGCGGTGGAGCGCCTGGACGCCCTCCTGGTGCGCACCGCGGCGTGGAGGGACCTGGCCGAGCTCCTGGAGCGCCGCGTCAACGACGCGGTGGACTCCGAGGAGCGGGCGGGGCTCCGGTTCCGCCTCGGGCGGCTGCGGGTGGAGCGCCTGGAGGACCCTCGGGGGGCCGTGGAGGCCTTCCGGGAGATCCTCGACGAGCGCCGGGATTACCGCCCGGCCATCGAGGCCCTGGAGGACATCGCGGCCACGCAGGAGCCCCTGCGGCTGTCCACGGTGGAGATCCTGGAGCCGCTCTACCGCGACCTGGACGACTGGCAGAAGCTCATCAACGTGCTGGGCGTGCGCCTGGAGGCCACGCGGGACCCGGTGGACCGCGGCGGCCTCCTGCGGGAAATCGGCCGGCTGCGGGAGACCCGCGCGAAGGACGTGCGCGCGGCGTACGGGGCCTACGGCCAGGCCTTCGCGGCGGACCCCGGGGACGGCGAGGCCCGGGAGGCCGTCGAGCGCCTGGCGTCGGAGCACGACCTGTGGGACGCCCTGGTGGACACCTACGAGGGCGCCCTGGCCGCCACCGACGACGCCGTGCTGCGCGCGGACCTGGTGCGCGCGGTGGCGGTGACCCACGACCACCGCCGGGGGGACCCTCGGGCGGCGATCATCGCGTACAACCGGCTCTTTGCGATGGACGACACGCAGCTCGACGTGCTGGAGCAGCTCAAGGACCTGCACGTGCTCCTGTCGGACTGGGCGGGCTTCGTGGAGGTGCTCGAGCGCAAGGTGGCGCGCAGCCTGGACGACCAGGAGCGCAGGAGGCTCCTGCACACCATCGGCGAGACGCACCGGGACATGCTCGGCCAGAACGACGCCGCGGTGGACGCCTGGAAGCGCGCCCTGGAGAGCGACCCCGGGGACGTGGACGCCCTGGACGCCCTGGACGGGCTCTACGCCGCGCGCGGGGACGCCCGGGCCCTGGCCCAGGTGCTCTCCCAGCGCCTGGAGATCGAGGGCGACCCGGAGCTGCGGCGGCAGACCGCGCTGCGCCTCGGGAAGCTCTGGAACACGGAGCTGAAGGACCCGCAGCAGGCGATCGATGCGTACCGTCGGGCGCTGGACGACGAGCCCGGCAACCGCGAGGCCATCCTCGCGCTGGAGGACCTCTACGCCCGGCAGGAGCTCCACGCGGAGCTCCTGGAGAACCTCCGGAAGCAGGTGGAGCTGTGCGCCGAGGAGGGCCAGAAGAACCCCCTGAGGCTGCGCATCGGGAGGCTCCTGGCGGAGCACCTCACGGACCCCGACGGGGCCCTGGACACCTACCGCGAGATGCTCGCGGTGGACCCCACCCACGCCGAGGCCATCGCCGCGGTGCGCTCCCTGGCCGAGGCGCCGGAGCAGCGCGCCACGGCGGTGGAGATCCTGGAGCCGATCTTCCGCGGGTCCGAGCGCTGGGACGACCTGGTGGCCACGCTGGAGCTCAAGCTCACGAGCCTGGAAGAGCCCGCCCGGAGGCTCCAGGAGCTGCGGGCCCTGGCCGCCGTCCACGAGGACGGCCGCGGGGACCCCGGCGCGGCGTTTGACGCCTACCGCAGGGCCTTCCGCGAGGACGGCGCGGACAAGACCACGCTCGAGGACCTGGAGCGCCTCGGGGCCTCCCTGGACCGCTGGGCGGACGTGGCGACGCTCCTGGAGCAGCAGTCCCTGGAGGTCACGGACCCGCTGGTGAGCCGGGACCTCTCGGTGCGCGCCGCGCAGCTCGCGGCGGACCACCTCGGGGACGACCGCCGGGCCACGGCGAGCTACCGCCGCGCGCTGGAGCAGGGCGGCGACGAGGACGGCACCCTGGAGCCCTTGGACGCGATCTACTCGCGCACCTCGCAGTGGCAGAACCTGGTGGAGATCCTGGAGCGGCGCGTGGCCATCGCGTCGGACCCGGAGCTCCTGGACCGGCTGGAGGTGCGCATCGGGGAGCTGCGCGAGCAGCGCTTCGAGGAGCCCCGCGGGGCCCTGGCAGCGTACCGGAGCGTGGCGGACCGCACGCCCACCCACGAGGCTGCGCTGGCGGGCCTGGAGCGGCTCCTGGGGTCGCCGGAGGTGCGGGCGGACGCGCTGGACGTGCTGGAGGCGTGCTTCCAGCGCAACGACGACGCGCGCAAGCTCGCGTGGCTCCTGGAGCTGCGGGTGCAGGGCGCGGAGCTCCCGAGCGACCGGATCCGGCTGTGGACGGACCTGGCCCGGCTCCGGGAGGACCGGCTCCAGGACGTCTCCGGGGCCTTCGACGCGGTGGTGGCGGCCTTCCGGCAGGACCCGCGGGACGAGGCCCTGGTGGCCGAGATCGAGCGCCTGGCGCCCGCCGCGGCGGCGTGGAGCCGGCTGCGGAACATCGCCGAGGCGGCGCTGGCGGAGCACCCGGACCTCGGGCCCACGGACGTGGCCCAGCTCAACCTCCGGGCGGCGCGGTGGTACCGGGATCACCTGGAGGACGTGGCCGCCGCGGAGGCCCGGCTCCGCGCCGCGCTCGCGGCGGACGACCAGAACGCCGAGGCGCTGGAGCTCCTGGAGGGCCTGCACCGCGCCGAGGGGCGCGAGGCGGACCTGGTGACCACGCTGCGCATGCGCGCGGACCTGGAGCTCGACGTGGACGCGCGCAAGCGCATGCTGCGAGAGGCCGCGGAGCTCGCCGAGGCGAGGCTCCTGGACGTGGACCGGGCGGCGGAGCTCACCGCCGGGCTCCTGGACGTGGACGACTCGGACACCGCCGCGCTGGACACGCTGGCGAGGCTGCGCAAGGCCCAGGGGCGCCACGCAGAGGTGGCCGAGCTCCTGGCCCGCCGGGCGCGCCTGGCGGACGACCCCGCCCAGGCGGCGGCGCTGCGGCGCGAGGTGGCGGGGCTCTACGCGGGCCCCATCGGGGACGTGGACCGGGCCGTGCTGGCCTGGAAGGAGCTCCTGGACTTCGACCCGAACGACCTCGGGGCGCGGGAGGCGCTGGAGGGCATCTTCGAGCGCGCCGAGCGCTGGAAGGACCTGGAGGAGGCCCTGCGCGGGCGCATGGACGTGGCGGTCTCCGCGGAGGAGCGCGCGGTCACGCGGCTGCGGCTGGCCTCGCTGGCGGAGGAGCGCTTCCACAACCGCCGGGACGCGGTGGAGTTCCTCCGGGAGGTGCTGGACGAGCTGCCCACGCACGCCGAGGCGGGGCAGCGGCTGGAGCGGCTGTACGCCCTGGACGCGCGCTGGAGCGACCTTTCGGAGCTCCTGGAGCGGCGCGCCGAGGACCTGGCCGCGGCCGGGGACACGCAAGCGGAGCTGGCCACGCTGGTTCGCATCGGCGAGCTCAACGAGCGCGAGCTGCGGGACACCGCCCGGGCCGTGGAGCTCTACGAGCGGGTGCTGGCGCGGGACGGCGACCACCTCGGGGCCCTGCGCGCGCTGGCGCGCCTGCACGAGGCCGCGGAGCAGTGGGGCCGGGCCGCGGAGATGGTGCGCCGCGCGCTGGCCCTGGCCACGCCGGGCGCCGAGGGGGCGGCGCTGGCGCTCGCGCTGGCGCAGCTCGAGGCCGACCGGATGCACAACCCCGGGGAGACCGAGCGTGCCCTGCGCCGCGCGCTGGAGCTCGACCCAACGTGCCGCGCGGCGCTGGACCGGCTCAAGGCCATCGCCCAGGGGCGCGGGGACCACGCCCTCCTCGTGGAGATGCTGGAGCGCGAGGTGGCCCTGGCCACGGACGCCAAGGCCACCGTGGCGCTCTACAAGTCCCTGGCGGAGGCCGCCAGGGCGCAGCTCTCGGACCCGCCGCGCGCGGCGAGGTATCTTGAGGCCGCCGTGGCGCTGGCGCCGGAGGACCGCGAGCTCCTCCTGCCGCTGGTGGAGCTCTACGGCGAGGTGGGCCGGGACCGGGACGCGGTCCCGATCCTGGAGCGCATCGTGCAGTCCTATGGGACGCGCCGCACCAAGGACATGGCCCAGTGGCTCCACCGGCTGGGCCGGGCCCACGAGGCCCTCGGGGAGCTGCCGCAGGCGCTCACCAGCTACGACGCGGCCTTCAAGATCGACCTCACCAACGTGCCGATCCTGCGGGACCTCGGGCTCTTGTGCCTGAAGACCGAGGACCTGGAGCGCGCGCAGAAGACCTTCCGCGCGCTGCTCCTGCAGCGCCTGGACGGCACCGCGGGGATCACCAAGGCGGACGTGTACTTCTACCTCGGGAGCACGCTCTCGCAGCAGGGCGACAAGACCAAGGCCCTGGGCATGCTCGACCGCGCCCTGGAGGCCGACAAGGCCCACGCCCGGGCCCTGGAGCTCACCGCGCGGCTGAAGGCCTAGTCCCTTGTGGGGGCGCCTCCTCGGGGCCCTCGCGGCGCTCCTCCTACGGTCGCTCCGGGTGGAGCTCCGAGGGGGCCCCGCGGTGGAGACCGGTCCGCCGAGGGTCTATGCCTTTCTCCACGGTCGGCAGTTCGGGCTCCTCAGGCTCCCGCGCCCGCGGGGCATGGTGGTGCTCGTCTCCCACTCCCCGGACGGGGCGCTGCAGGCCGGGGCGCTGTCGTCCCTCGGGCTCACGGTGGTGCGCGGCAGCCCCTCGCGCGAGGCCAGCGCGGGCTTGAGGGCCCTGGTGCGGCGCCTCCGCGGGGGCCTCGACGGGGCCTTCGCCGTGGACGGCTCCCGCGGCCCCTACGGGCGCGTGAAGCCCGGGGTGGTGCTCGCCGCGAGCCTGGCGGGCGCGGCGATCGTGCCGCTGACCTTCGTGGCCAGCAGGGCCTGGGTGCTCTCGCGCGCCTGGGACCGCTTTGTTCTTCCGTGGCCCTTCGCGCGGGTGCTGCTCCTGGCCGGTGACCCCATCGCCGCCGAGGGCGCCCGCGGCGAGGCCCTGGAGGCCGTGCGCGCGCGGGTGGAGGCGAGCCTCCACGCGCTCTGCTCCCGCGCCCTCGACGAGTCCACCCGCGCCTGGGGTCGCGCGGTATGACCGTGGTCCTCCGCGACGGCGAGCGCGTCCCGCCCGAGCGCGCCGTGGTGTCCGTCTTCGATCGGGGCTTCCTCTACGGCGACGGCGTCTTCGAGGTCCTGCGCGCCTACGGGGCGACGCCCTTCGCCGTGGATGAGCACCTCGCGAGCCTCCAGCGCTCGGCTTTGAGGCTCGGCCTGCCGCTCGCCGCCGCCCACGTCCTTCGCGCCGAGCTCCACCTGGCGGCGAGCGCCCTGGCCCTCGATCGCCAGCGCCCGGTGGACGCCCACCTCCGGGTGCTGGTCACCCGCGGCGAGGGCGAAGCCACCCTGGCCCCACGAAACACCCATCCCACAAGGTGGGTCTTTGCCCGAGAGCTCCTACCTTTACCTACGTCACTCTACACCAACGGTATCTGTGTGCAGCTCCGAGAGGGCTGTCCCCTGCCGGGGCCGTACGACACCCCGGAGGTCAAGAGCCTGAGCTGGCTCCCGGCGGTGCTGGCCGCGCGCGACGCCGAGCGCTCGGGGGTGGACGAGGTGCTCCGGGTAGGTCCCGGGGGGGAGCTCCTGGAGGCGGGCGCGGCCAACGTCTTCGTGGTGTCTGACGGGGTCCTCAAGACCCCGTCGGGGCCGGGGCTGCGCCTCGGGGTGACGCGCGCGCTGGTGCTGGCGCTGGCGCGCTCCCAGGGGCTCCCGACGCAGGAGGGTACTGTCACCCGCGAGGACGTCCTCTGCGCCGAGGAGGTGTTCCTCACGTCCAGCGTGCGGGAGCTCGTGCCCGTGGTGCGGGTGGACGACCACGAGGTGGGGGACGGGCGCCCCGGCGCCGTGACGCGGGCCCTGCACCGCGGGTACCGCGCGCGCTGCCCTCCGTCGGCGCACGGAGCCCTCTGAGGGCGCGCGGGGTCAGTCACCGTTCCAGCGCCGCGGCGGGCCGACGTCCACGTGGATGAAGGCGCTGCGGGGGTAGTACCCGAGGCCCCCGCGGTGGGCGCCCCGGGCCCAGGCGAGGAGCGCCGCGGTGGGGACCCCGACCAGGCGGTAGTCCACGGCGCCCCCGTCGGTGTGCTGGCTGTGGCGGGCGACCTGGTGGCCCTTCTTGCGCAGGTGCTCGTTGAGCTTGTCCGAGCGGTACCCGGACACCAGCTCCACGCGCCGCGCGGTGAAGCGCAGGGCGCTGGCGCGCAGGGTGGCCCAGCACCGCGGGTCCACGGCGTGCTCCTCCCAGTTGGTGCGGTCCCGCAGGAGCCTGCGCAGGACCAGGGGCTCCTCGGCGTCGGGCTCCGGGCCGAAGGCCACGGCCTCCAGGGTGTGCGTATGAAACGCCGTAAACGCCGTCGGGCGCAGCGTGGGCGAGGCCACCGTGACCGCGGGGTCCTTCTTGGCCGAGGGCGCCACGCGCGTGGCCGTGGGCGGGAGGAACCGCGGCACCGGCGGGTCCGCCCGGAGCCCGCCGGGGGCCGTCAGGACCACCCCGAAGGCCGTCGACGCCAGCGCGGCGGCTCGCGCCCCGCCCGACCTCACGCGGACCTCACGCGGACAGGACCTTGAGCCTCACGACCTCGTTGTGCGAGCCCATACGGTACCCCTCCAGGTCCAGCGTGGCGTAGGCGAAGCCCGCCTCGCGGCAGGCCCGGGCGATGTCCCGCCGGAGCCCGAAGGCCCGCTCCAGCTCCTCGGGGCCGACCTCGACGCGGGCCAGGTCGCTGTGGTAGCGCACCCTCACCTGGCGCAGCCCCAGCGCGCGCAGGGCGCCCTCCGCGCGGTCGATCATGGAGAGCCGCGAGGGCGTCACGTGCGTGCCGTACGGGATCCGCGAGGACAGGCACGCCGCGGCGGGCTTGTCCCACACCGGGAGCCCCAGGAGCTTCGCGCAGCGGCGCACGTCGGCCTTGGTGAAGCCGCACTCCACCAGCGGCGAGCGCACCTCGGCCTCGCGGGCCGCGTCGAGCCCCGGGCGGTGGTCCCCGAGGTCGTCCACGTTGGTGCCGTTGCACACGCAGGCCATACCCTCCTCCAGGGCCACCCGCGCGGCGATGGTGTACAGCTCGGATTTGCAGTAGTAGCAACGGTTTACGGGGTTGGCCGCGTAGCGCGGGTCCTCCACCTCGCGGGAGTCCACCGTGCGGTGCCGCGCCCCCAGGGCCCGGGCCAGCGCCTCGGCCCCCTGGCGCTCACTCTCCGGCAGCGACGGGGAGACCGTGGTGAGCCCGAGGCAGCGGTCCCCGAGGACCTCCTTTGCCACCGCCAGCACGAACGCGCTGTCCACGCCGCCGGAGAAGCACACCACCGCCGAGCCCAGGGCCCTGATCGCTCCTCGGAGCCTCTCCAGTTGGGGATCCATCACGGTGGTGTATAGCACTCCCCGAGGGACCCACGACCCACCATGGACACTTGCCTCCAGGGGGAGACCCCGGAATCGCTCCTCGCGCGCCTGGAGCACCTCGGGGCCACGCTCCCGGAGGCCCGGAGGCTCTGCGCCCACGTCCTCCAGCGGGGCCACGACGACTACCGGGCGGTCTCCCAGGTGCGGGCCCGGGTGCGCGACGGCGCCGGGGAGGCCGTCCCCGTCGGGCGCCTGGAGGTCCGTGAGGTCGCGCGCTCCCTCGAAGACCCCTTTGTAAAATACGTCCTGGAGTGCCCTGACGGCGCCCTCCTGGAGACCGTACGCATCCCCCTGGAGGCCCCCGGGCGCTTCAGCGTGTGCGTGAGCTCCCAGGTGGGCTGCGCCATGGGCTGCGTGTTCTGCGCCACCGGGCGCATGGGGCTCCGTAGGAACCTCCACGCCTGGGAGATCATCGAGCAGGTGCGCCGCGTGGCCCGGGACCTGCGGGCCTCGGGCGAGGGCAGGGTCCACGGGGTGGTCTTCCAGGGCATGGGCGAGCCGCTGCACAACGTGGACAACGTCCTGCGCGCGCTGGAGGTGCTCTCCAACCCCTGCGGCCTGGCCATCGACGCGAGGAACATCACCGTGTGCACCGTGGGGGTGGTGCCCGGGATCCTCCGCCTGGCGGAGGCCACCCGCAGGCCCCGGCTGGGCATCTCCGTCACCTCCGCCCGCGCGGCCCTGCGCCGGACGCTCGTGCCCCTGGAGGCGAAATACCCCCTGGAGGACGTGATCGACGCCGCGAGGGTGTACCAGGCACGCTCCCGGCGCCTGGTGATGCTCGCCTACCCCCTCCTCGGGGGCGTGAACATGGACCCGGAGGAGGCCCGGGCCCTCGCCACGCTCCTCAAGAGGCTCCCGGCGAGGCTGTCCCTGATCGAGTGGAACCCCGTGCCGGGGGTGGACCTGCGCCGCCCCACGGAGGCCGAACGCAATGCCTTCCACGACGCCCTGGCCTCCCTGGGCGTGCCCGTGGTCCGACGCTACTCCGGCGGAAAAGACATCGCCGCCGCCTGCGGACAGCTCGCCACGGAGACAGGTAGGAGAAGGTAGGTCTTACACCTACTCGTGGTCGTCAAAGTCTGTCAGGGGCTTTCCAGCGGGGGGCGTTGGTGCGGTCGTTGGGGGCGCAGCGGCGATGCCCGGCAGGCCCGGGGTGGCCACGGCGAGCTTTGGCCCGGAGGGCTTGGCGGCGTGGGCGCCGCCCGGGGCCAGGCTGTTGCCCAGGCTCCCGAGGCTCTCCTCCAGGGCCTCGCGCATGGATTTGAAGTCGTCGAAGGCCTTCTCCCGGAAGAGGGCGTAGGCGGTCCACATGAGGTCCGCGGCGATCTCCACGGGGACCTTGCCGGTGTTGGTCCCGAGGCCCGGGATCGCCACGGAGGTGATGCTCCCGGGCACCTTCTTGTTTTGCATGTGCACCCGCTGGAGCGCGGCGGAGGCAGCCAGCACGACGTTGAGCGTGTCGCTCACGTCCTCCGAGGTGGCATGCATGGTGGGCGTGGAGATGAGGAACCGCGGGATGGCCACGCCGGTCTCGACGCAGGTGGCGTGCCCCACGGGGAGCGCCCCGCCGAAGAGCCGGGCGATCTCGCTCTGCACCCGGGTCTGGATCTTGGGGCCGAAGTGCTTCTTCATCACCCCGTCCACGCCCCCCTCCATGATGGCCCTGGCGTTGGTGGGGTTGACCCAGGCCGTGGTCTTCTGGTCCAGGATGGACCCGTGCACCACGGTGACCTCGGGGTTGTCCTCGAAGACCTCCCTCCAGGCCTTGATCATTTTCGGGCTGACGTCCACCAGCACCACGCTGACGCTCGTGTCCATGGCGATACCTCTGTTCCTTCGACCGTTGGCTACATCTTGAACTCGACCAGGTACTCCAGCCGCTGCTGCCTGGAGTCGTAGATCACGTACTCGTCGTCGGCGAACTGCGACGTGACCCCGGGCCGGGCCCGGACCCCGTGGCAGGAGTGGAACCCCGCCGGCGGCGCCGAGAGCCCGTAGGTGATCTTGGTGAAATCCTTCACGTTCCCGAGGGCCACGCGGGTCACCGCCAGGAAGCGCGTCCCGGGCCTTCCCGGTGAGGTGTACCCCGCCGACGTGCACGAGGCGTCACCGAAATAGATCCCGCTGCCGAGCCAGCCGGCGTCCGTGCGGTTCACCCCGAGGCTCACCACGATCTTGGGCAAAAGGATCCCGCGCGACAGGATCCCCACCCAGTTCTTGATCCGCGAGCCGTGGAACAGGAGCCGCTGGTTGGGCACCCCCGCCGCGAAGGCCGCATGCTCCACGGGGCGCTTCACGGAGTACACGCTCTGCACCCGGATGGTCCTGGTGCGGAGCTGGCTCTTCTGCACCAGGTCGGCGACCTCCTGCCAGGTGGGGTTCGTGCGCTCCAGCGGGCCCAGCTCGCACTTGAGCGCGTCGTACTTCCCGTCGAGCTGCGAGTCGTAGAGCACCGTGCCCTTGTCGCCGTTCACCTGGAGCATGTCCTTCATGAGCTGGAGCGTCTCCTGCTTCTGGTGGAACTCCTCCAGGGTGTCGATCACCGCCGCGTCCACCATGGCCCGGCTGCGCCCGATGCGGTGCGGGATCATGGTGTAGAAATCGCTCGACAGGCTCTCCATCATCGCCCGGCTCGCGGTCTTCTTCTTGAAGTGGTCGTAGAGCTCGTCGAGGATGGCCTCGCCCTTCTCGATCTGGCCGATGGTGAGAACCCCGAGCGGCGTCTCGATCCCCTCGGCGGTGATCTTCGCCTGCACCGTGGTGGTCAGCGCCTCCGTGGCCTCGTCGTAGAGGTACTTCACCAGCGCCGCCAGGGCCGGCTGGAGCTCCGAGCGCTTCACCGCCGGCGCGGGCGCCGCCCCCGCGGCCTTGCCCGCCTCGATCTTCGCGATGGTCTTGGCGTCCACCGCCCCGGAGCTGGTCCCCCGGGCCTTGCCGCTGCCGATCTTGCTGGAGGCCAGGGCCAGCTCCTTGTAGCCCTTGCGGGCGCTGGTCTTCTCGCCATAGATCTCCCGGTAGAGCCCCTCCGCCTCGGCGCGCGTGGCCGCGAAGCGAACCTCCTTCTGCCCGGCGTTGGGGTTCGTCTCCAGGTCGTCCGTGCGGCCGTAGTGCGTGAACACCCGGTACACAAGGGCGCCCTTCACCTTCCCCTCGTGGAGCTCCAGCCCGTAGTATTTGTTGTGGTTGGTCTTCAGGTCCGTCACCTGGAGGA
This sequence comes from Deltaproteobacteria bacterium, assembly GCA_016218725.1. Classification (GTDB taxonomy): domain Bacteria; phylum Myxococcota_A; class Polyangia; order Polyangiales; genus JACRDB01. The sequence goes on along the minus strand of JACRDB010000055.1, from coordinate 20,244 downwards.
CCGCCTTCTTCAGGATCTCGAAGTCGTCGGGGAACTTCGGGGTGCCTGGGTCGCCGAATTTGTAGGACTTCACGCTCGCCATGGGGGGACTCCGGGGCTCTCGCGCCGCAACATAGGCCCTCCCAGGGCGCCCCCGCAACGCCCCTCGGACGTATCCTGTCCACCCCCGTAGGGGCATTGACAGCGGGGAAGGGACCGGTTTACCCCAACGGACCTATGCGGAAGATCGTAACGGGCGGGGCGCTGGCGGCGCTCCTGGCGCTTTCCCAGACCGGCTGCATGACGCAGCTCGCGGCCAACTCCACGGTGAGGATCATGGGCCGGGCGGCCCCGGCCCTCCAGTCCCAGGCGGACCCGGGCATCGCCGAGGCGGCCCTGCCGTACTCCATCGCCCAGATGGAGGGGCTCCTCCTGGTGGTGCCCCACAACGGCGCCCTGCGGGTGCAGGCCATGAGGGCCTACGGCTCCTACGGTTTCGGGTTCCTGGAGGACCGCATGGAGCAGGCCGAGGTGGACGACGACGAGGTGCGCATCGAGCACTACCGGGAGCGGGCCACCGCGGCGTACCTCCGCGCCAAGGCCCTGGGCCTGGAGGAGCTCACCCGCCAGGAGGACGGGGACGGCGGGGCCGACGGCGCCCTGCGGCGCGCCCAGGAGCACCAGGAGGCCTGGACCGAGTACCTCTCCCGCTTCGACGACGAGGACCAGGCCGCGGTGCTCTTCTGGACCGGCTACGCCTGGGGGCGCTACATCAACCTCCACAAGGATGACGTGACGGCCATCGCGGACCTGCCGTACGTGGTCGCACTGTTCCAGCGGGCCATGGCCCTGGACCCCACGTACAACTTCCACGCGGGCTACGCGGCCCTCGGAGCCTACCACGCCGGGCGCCCGGCGGCCCTCGGAGGCCAGCCCGAGGAGGCCCTCCGGAACTTCGATCGGGCCATCGAGCTGACCCAGGGCAACTTCCTCATGTACAAGGTCTTCAAGGCGCGCCTCTACGCCGTGATGGTCCAGGATCGGGCGCTCTTCCAGCGCCTCTTGACCGAGGTCATCGAGGCCGGGGACGTGATGCCCGACCAGCGCCTGGCCAACCAGCTCGCCCGGCGCCGGGCCCGACGCTACCTCGACCAGATCGACTCGCTCTTCCTGCCGCAGGAGCCCTCCGGCGCCACCCAGGGCGGCGAGGAACCGACCGGGGACCATGTGATGGAACCCCCGGTGGACGCCGTCCCCACGGAACCCACGGCGGCCCCCACCCCGGCCCCCGCGACCCCCGCGGCCACACCCTGAAACGGTCCCTAGTGAATTCCATCGCCGGGGGAGCCGTCGAGCCCCTCGGAGAGCCCTCAAGGAGACGGTAGTCCCATGAAGCGATCACGGTTCGGCGCACTGGCAGTGATTTTCGGCGCGGCGGGGGCGCTCCTCGCCGGCCGCGGCGTGGACGCCCAGCCCTCGCCCCCCACACCCCCCGCGGCGGGCGCCACGCGCACCCTCTCGGTGGCCACGCTGGCCCCGGCGGGCTCGGCCTGGATGCGGGTCTTCGAGGCCTGGAACCGCGAGATCCGCCGCAGGACCAACAAGGCCCTGTCCATCACGTTCTACCCGGGCGGCGTCCAGGGCGATGAGAGCGAGGTCATCCGCAAGATCCGCCAGGGTCGCCTGGACGGGGCCGGCGTCACCGCCGTGGGCCTCGCCCAGATCCACCGCCCGGCCCTCACCTTCCAGATGCCCGGGATGTTCCGGGGCTACGCCCAGCTCGACGCGGCCCGCAACGGGCTCAACACGGAGATGGCCCAGGCCTTCGATCAGGCCAATTTCGTGCTGATGGGCTGGGCCGACGTGGGCACCACCCACCCCTTCACCCGCACCCCCGTGCGCACCCCCGCGGAGCTCCGGCCACTGCACCCCTGGGCCTGGCGCGATGACTCCGTGCTCCCCGCGTTCTTCAGCGTGATCAACGCCACCCCCGTCACGCTCCAGGTCCCGGAGGTCCTCTCGGCCCTCCAGACCAACCGGATTGATTCCTTCGTGTCCTCCCCGGTGGCCACCCTGGCCCTCCAGTGGTCCTCCAGGGTCACGCACATGACGCAGGTGGACTGCGCAATTTCCATCGGCGCCACGGTCTTCGGGAAGAACCAGTTCAACGCCCTCTCGCAGGAGCACCAGACGGTCCTGCGCGAGACCGCCGCGCAGTTCCACACGCAGCTCATCCGCAATCTCCGGCGGGATGAGGGCGTCGCCCTCACCACGCTCCAGTCCCGTGGCATCACCATGGTCCCGGTCTCCCCGGCGGAGCGCGGACAATGGAACACCGCCTTCCAACAGACCCGCGCCCGCCTCACCGGACAGATCGCACCGGCCGCATTCATCGCGCGGGTGGCGGCCTTCAACCGCTAGGGCCCAGCGTCCCTTTCGGGGTTGTTTTACGCCCCGTGGGTTCGTTAGTATCCGTGCGAGCCTTATCCCTCCACACGGCTCCGCAGGAATCGAACAGGATGAGCGACACCAACGAGAAGCCCTCGGAGAGCCCCGCGGCCGCGGCGCCCGGTGCAGAGCCCACCAGCCTCACCCCAGAACCCGAAGCGCCCCCCTCGGGCGCGACAGAAGCCTCCAGCAGTGCTAATGTTTCAGCCGCCATGGCTGAGACAAGTACTACAAAGGTCGAAGATTCGGCCACCCAGGCTGAGAGTACTCCGGCGGAGGCTCCCCGGCCCGCGTCGGTGCGTCCACCACCGGCGAAGGAGGCCGAGGCGGTGAAGCCGCCGGAGCCCGTGCGAAGCACGCCGCCGCCTACGACACCCGTGACACCCGCGGCACCCGAGCCGTTGCAGGTGATGACGGCGGAGCGGGACGCGCTGAAGAACCAGCTCCTGCGGACCATGGCGGACTTTGACAACTACCGCAAGCGCGCCACGCGGGAGAAGCAGGACGAGCGCCGCGGGGGCAAGGAGGAGATCCTCCGGGAGCTCCTGCCGGTGTTCGACAACCTGGAGCGGGCGGCGGCGTTCTCGCGCTCGGCCAGCGACGTAAAGGCCATCGCGGACGGGGTGAGCATGGTGCTCAAGCTCTTCGCGGACACGCTGACGCGCCTCGGGGGCAAGCGGCTCCAGAGCGTGGGAGCGCCCTTCGACCCGAACGTCCACGAGGCGCTCCAGCAGGTGGAGCACCCGGAGCACCCCGCGGGGACGGTGGTGCAGGAGTTCGCGCCGGGGTACCTCTTCGCGGACCGGCTCCTCCGGGCGGCGATGGTGGTGGTCTCCAAGGGGCCCCCGGCGGTAAAGGAGCCCGCGCCGGAGGTGCCCGTGGTGGACGAGGCCGTGGTGGCCGAGGCCCCGGACCCCAAAGGGACTGAAGGCAGCAACGGCGGTCAGGCCAGCACGGGCGAGGGCGGGGGCTGAGCGATGGGACGCATCATCGGGATTGATCTCGGGACGACGAACTCCTGCGTGGCCGTGGTCGAGGGCGGGGCGCCGGTGGTGATCCCCAACGCGGAGGGGGCGCGGACCACGCCGTCGATCATCGGGTACCAGCCCTCCGGGGACCGGCTTGTGGGCCAGGTGGCCAAGCGCCAGGCGGTGCAGAATCCTGAGCACACGGTGGTCTCCATCAAGCGGGTGATGGGGCGCAGCTTCGAGAGCGAGGAGGCCCGCAAGCAGGTGACGCGGGTGGCCTACCGGATCGTGCGCAGCCCCAACGGGGACGCCTGGGCCGAGGTCCACGGGCGGCAGCTCTCGCCGCCGGAGGTCTCCGCGGCGGTGCTCATGGAGATGAAATCCGTGGCCGAGGCGTACCTGCGCGAGGAGGTCACGGAGGCGGTGATCACGGTCCCGGCGTACTTCGACGACGCCCAGCGCCAGGCCACCAAGGACGCGGGCAAGATCGCCGGGCTGGACGTGCGCAGGATCATCAACGAGCCCACGGCGGCCGCGCTGGCGTACGGGCTCGACCGCAACGAGGACGAGCGCATCGCCGTGTACGACCTCGGCGGGGGCACCTTTGACATCTCCATCCTGGAGATCACCCGCGGGGTCTTCCGGGTGGTGAGCACCAACGGGGACACGTTCCTCGGCGGGGACGACTTCGACCAGCGGATCATTGACCTCCTGGCCGAGGAGTTCCAGCAGGAGCACGGCACGGACCTGCGCGCCAACCGGCTGGCCCTCCAGCGCCTGCGCGAGGCCGCGGAGAAGGCCAAGCACGAGCTGTCAAGCTCGCTCGAGACGGAGGTGAACCTGCCCTTCATCGCCTCCACGCAGTCGGGCCCGGCGCACCTCCTCCGGACGCTCAAGCGCACGGAGCTCGAGCGCCTGGTGGACGACCTCATCGAGGCCACCATGGAGCCCTGCCGCAAGGCCCTGGCGGACGCGCGGCTCGGCCTCCAGGACATCCACCAGATCGTCCTGGTGGGCGGCATGACCCGCATGCCGCTGGTGCAGAAGCGCGTCACGGAGTTCTTCGGCAGGGCCCCCCACAAGGGCCTGTCCCCCGACGAGGTGGTCGCCGTGGGCGCCGCCATCCAGGCCGCGAGCATCTCCGGCGAGCTGGAGAGCGTGCTCCTCCTGGACGTGACGCCCCTGTCCCTGGGCGTGGAGACCGCCGGCGGCGTGATGACCACGCTGATCCCGCGCAACACCACCATCCCCACGCGCCGGGCGGAGATCTTCTCCACGTCGCTGGACAACCAGACCTTCGTGCCCATTCATGTACTCCAGGGCGAGCGCGAGATGGCCGGGGACAACCGCTCGCTCTACCACTTCGAGCTCACGGGCATCCCCCCGGCGCCCCGGGGCCTGCCCAAGATCGAGGTGACCTTCGAGATCGACGCCAACGGGATCTTGTCCGTCACCGCCACGGACATGGCCACCAAGAAGAGCAAGGACGTGCGCATCGTGGCCGGCAGCGGGCTCTCGCAGCAGGACGTGGACCGCCTCGTCGAGGAGGCCATGAACTTCAAGCAGGACGACCTCTCGCGCCGGGAGTACGCGGAGCTGCGCTCCAACGCCGAGGCCATGCTCTTCACCACGGAGAACGCCTCCAAGGAGTACGGCGACCTCCTGGACGCCGCGCTCCGGGACCAGCTCGGGCAGGACATGGCCAACCTCCGGGCCGCCCTGGACGAGGGCTCGGACCTCACCACCCTCCGGGAGCTCCTCGCGGCCCTGGAGGCCAGCGCGTACAAGATCGCCGAGTCCATGTACGGCAGCGCCGGCGCCTGACCCTTCGGGGCGAAGCGCAGGGCGATTGCCGGGCGCGGTGCGGTGACGTAGGTTCCGTCGCCATGGCCAACGGGCCCGATTACTACGCGTTGCTCGGGGTGGAGAAGGCTGCCACCCCCGAGGAGCTCAAGGCCGCCTACCGCAAGGCGGCGCTCAAGCACCACCCGGACCGCAACCCCGGGGACCCCCAGGCGGAGACCAAATTCAAGGAGGTGTCCGAGGCGTACCACGTGCTCTCGGACCCGGATCGCCGCGCCCACTACGACCGCTTCGGCACCGCCCCCACGGGGCAGGGGATGCCGGACTTCTCGAATTTCGCCAACATGGAGGACCTCTTCGAGGTCTTCGGGGACCTGCTCCAGGGCCTCGGGGGCGTGGGGCGGGGGCGCCGCGCGGCGGGCCGGGCGGTGCACCGCACCGTGGAGATCTCGCTGGAGGAGTGCGCCCGGGGCACCGAGAAGATCGTGGACTTCGAGCGCTCGGCCGAGTGCGGCGAGTGCCACGGCCGCGGGGCCGCGCCGGGGACCCAGGTGGAGGCCTGCCAGGTGTGCGCCGGGCGGGGCGAGGTGCGCTTCCGGCAGGGGTTCTTCCAGCTCACCCGGCCGTGCGGAAAGTGTGGCGGGAGGGGCTCCGTGGCCCGCACTCCCTGCGAGCCCTGCAAGGGGACGGGCATCGCCAGGAAGGCCGAGCGGCTGTCGGTGTCGCTCCCGCCGGGGGTGGAGGACGGGGCCACGCGCACGGTGCCCGGCTACGGTGACGCGCCGGGGGGCGGCCTACCCAGCGGGGACCTGGAGCTCACCATCAAGATCAAGGACCACCCGCTCTTCGAGCGGGACGGGGCGGACCTGCACTGCACGGTCCCGGTGAGCTTCCCCCAGGCGGCCCTCGGGGGCATGATCGAGGTGCCCACCCTGGACGGCAGGGTCAAGATGCGACTGCCCGCGGGGACCCAGCCCGGCCAGGAGCTCAGGCTCCGGAGCAAGGGGATGCCGCGCTTCGGGGGCTACGGCCGCGGGGACCAGATCGTGACGATCCAGCTCGAGGTCCCCTCGGCGCTCTCCCCGGAGCAGCGGGAGCTGGTGGAGGCCCTGGCCCAGACCATGAACGAGGAGACCCACCCCCAGCGCCGGACCTTCCTGGAGAAGCTCAAGGGCCTCTTCGACTGAGCCTGGCGTGTTGACAGGGCGGGGGTGTGGCTTAGGTTGCAGGGAACGCTCCCCTCGGCACAAACGGGATTCTTGATGGCTCCAACGAACAAGCGCGACTACTACGAGGTGCTGGGGCTCAAGCGCGGGGCGGGCGCCGATGAGATCAAGAAGGCCTTCCGGACGCTGGCGTTCAAGTTCCACCCGGACCGCAACCAGGGCGACAAGGCCGCGGAGGCGTCCTTCAAGGAGGTGTCCGAGGCCTACGAGGTGCTGAGCGACGCGCAGAAGCGCAAGCTCTATGACCTGCACGGCCACGCGGGGCTGGATGGGCAGTCGTTCCGGGCGCCCGAAGACATCTTCGAGCAGTTCCAGGACCTCTTCGCGGACTTCTTCGGCGGGGGCTTCGGCGCCTCGCAGCGGCCGACGCAGCAGTCCCGGCGGGCCTCGCAGGGGGGCGGTCCCAGAGCCCAGCCCGGGAGGGACCTGCGCACCAGCGTACGGATCCCCTTCCGGGACGCGGTGCTCGGGGCCAAGCATGAGATCAACGTGGCCTTCCCCATGACCTGCCCGGAGTGCACCGGCCGCGGGACCGCCAAGGGCACCAGCCCCGTGCAGTGCGTCCAGTGTCGGGGCCGCGGGCAGGTGCAGGCCTCGTCCATGGGCTTCCTGGTGATGATGCCCTGCAACACCTGCCGGGGCCGCGGGGAGGTGATCGCCACGCCCTGCCCCACCTGCTCCGGCGGCGGCGAGGTCCGGGGCGAGAAGAAGGTCAAGGTGTCCATCCCCGCGGGGATCGATCACGGCCAGGCGATAAGACTCCAGGGCCACGGGGAGCCCGGCGCCAACGGCGGACCCAACGGGAACCTCCTGGTGGGCGTGGAGGTCGAGCCCGACCCGAACTACCAGCGGGAGGGCTACGACCTCGCGGTGGAGGTGCCCGTGCCCTTCGTCACCGCCGCCCTGGGAGGGGCCATCGAGGTGCTCACCCTGGACGACCACCGCTTGAAGGTGGACATCCCCCCGGGGACCCAGGCCGGGGCCACCTTTCGCTTCCCCAACGAGGGCGTCCCGCAGGTCGGCGGCGGCGGCCGTGGGGACCTCCTGGTGGTGGCCCGGATCGAGGTGCCCCGGAGGCTCAGCGACCGGCAGAAGAAGGCACTGAGGGACTTCGAGCGCGCCCTCCGCGACGAGGACTAGGCCCGTGCCCCGAGCGTCGCGGAGCGCGTCCCAGGCGCACGCTGCGTGCGTGGGGCTCGCGGCGCTCCTGGGGGGAGCGCCCCTCCGCGCGGAGGTGCTGGCCAGCGCCCGCGCATGCGGTCGCTCCGTCACCGTCGAGCGCGACGCCAACGGCCACGGGGTGCTCCGAGGGGTCGGCGCCCCGAGGGACCTCGGTGAAGCCGCCCGCGCCGCGGCGCAGGCCGTGGGGGCGGGCGCGTGGCTGGTGACCCTTGGAGCTCCAGAGGAACCCGTCGCTCAAGCCGTGGTGTACTGCGACGCCTCGGGCGCTCCCGCCCTCGCCTGGGCCTCGGACACCCGCTGGTCCGACCAGGAGGACGTGCTGGAGCGCAGCCGCTGGGACGCCATCGCCCTGGACATCGACGGCGACGGCGCGCCCGAGGTGCTGCGAGGCCGCCGCCGCGCCGGGGACCGCACGTGCACCCTGGGTCACCCGCTGCGGTCTCCCGAGCGCCTGGAGCTCCCCTCCGGGCGCTGGCTCCCGGTCGTGCTCCCGGCGCTCGCGGAGCGCCCCGGGGCGCTGGCCGCGGTGACCGAACAGGCCTTCGCGGTGAGCGCCCCGCCGCAGCTCCCGGTGATGGTGCAGGCCCTGGTGGGCGAGGGGACCGCCCAGCGCTGGGCCGTGGACGCGCGCTCCGTCGCCACGCTGGCCTTCTCCCTCGGAGACCTGGAGCTCCGGGGGGTGGACCTCCGGGTGCCCGAGAGCACCGCGGCCATGCCCCGGCGCTGGAGGCTCCGCACGGAGTCCGGCGCCTGGACCGTGGAGCTCCCCGCGAACCTGGTGACCCCGGGCGCCTGGCTCCACCTCCGGGTCGGGGCCCACGTGCGCGCCCGCTGCGTGGACGTGGTCCCGCTGGACCCACCGCCGGGCGCCGTGGTCGCGGGCCTGCGCGCGCGCACCTCCCTCGATGACCCGGGCACCGACGCCCTGGGTACGCTCACCGCAGCGCTCGCCAGGCCCGACGGCGAAGACGCCACCCGGGCCCTCGTGGCCCTCGGGGCGCCGGGCGTGGACGCGCTCGCCGGTGCCCTGGACGCGCTCCCGCAAGGGCCCGCTCGCCGGGTCCTGCGCTACCTGGAAGGCCAGCGCCGCGCCTCGGTGGTCGATGCCATGGTGCGCGCCCTCGCCCGCGAGGACCTCGCGGAGCCCGCCAGGGACGCCCTCGTGCGCCTCGGACCCTTCGCCCTGGAGACCCTCTCCCGGCAGGTCGCGACGGACCCTCGGGTGCCTGCAGTGTTGGCCTCGCTCCGGGTGCCCCTCGCGGACGCCCTGAGGGCCCTCGGAGGCGCGTTGGAGTCGCCCGGTCCCCAGTGGCGCGAAGCCCGAAGGGCAATACGTACCGCCTACGCCCGCGCGCCCTCGGAGGTTACACTCGACGCCTGGCTCGGGGCCCTGCCCGAGGCGCCCGTGGCGCGCTCCAGAGCCCTGCGCCTCGCCTCGGAGCTGGTGCCCTCCCCGTCGGTCTCCGTGGCCGCCCGGGCCGTGGCGCTCCACCCCGCGCTCACGACCTTCGAGGACCGCTGGAGGCTCCTGCCGGCCCTCGGGGGGAGCCCCGCTGGGCGCCTGCTCCTGGTCCAGAGCTTGAGTGATCCAGACCCGGACCTGCGGGCCGAGGCCGCCCGAAGCCTCACGGGTCACACCGACGCCCTGAGCGCACTCCGCCGTACCTTGACCGACACCACCCCACGGGTACGTGCGAGTGCGTGTCGGGCGCTCTCGGGCCTGGAGGGCGCGCGTCCGTGGCTCGCCGAGAGGCTTCGAGAGGACCCCTGGCCCACGGTGAGGGCCTCCGCCGCGGAGGCCCTGGGCGGGGACTCCGGGGCCCTGGGGGCGCTCCTCGCGGCGCTGGACGACGCTTCCATCCCGGTGGTGAGGGCGGCCCTCCTGGCGCTGGCGCGGACGCCCGGGGACGGCGTGGTTGCGCCCCTGGTGGCCGTGGTGGACGACGGCCGGAGGAACCCGTCGCTGCGTCGGGACGCCGCGGAGGTGCTGGGGCAGCGCTGCGAGAGGGCCGCGCTGGACGGGTTGGAGCAGAGCGTCCTTGGGCTGAGCGACCCGGCCCTGCCGCCCCACGAGCAGGACGTCGGCCAGGCCGCCCTGGCGGCGCTGGCGAGGATCGACCTCCCTCGGGCCCGGGCGCTCCTGACGAGGATGCAGGGCAACGAAGCCGCCGCCGCGGCGGTCGAGCGCGCAGCGCGCGGCGGGTGCGGCACCGCCGCGCCCTGAGCTCACGCCTCCGCGGGGGGTGGAGCCTCCGCGGGGGCGCCGTCCAGCGACGGATCCAGGAGCCACAGGAGGAGGAGCAGCGCCCAGCGGCGGCCGACCAGGACGGGCACCGTGGCCACCGTGGCCAGGAGGAGCCATGGGGCGTCCAACGGGCTCAACGCCTGGAGCGTATGAGAGCCCATGCCCCGGAGGCCCACCAGGGGCTCCACCACCACGGACGCCAGGAGCACCGAAGGGCCCGCGAGACCCAGCGGCGCCAGGAGCGACGCCACCCCGAGGCGCGCCGTGTGGCGGAGCACACGCCGGAGGCCCGGGCTCAGGCCTTCGAGGGCCCAGCTCTCGGCCTCCACCCGGACCGCGTGGAGCACCAGGCGGTGCCTCTCGCGGCGGAGCGAGAGCGCCGCCAGGGCCGCGATGCCCGCCGCGGCCGGGAGCCACCGGGAGCCCTGCCCGAGGAGCTCCAGGGCCAAGACCGCCGTGGGCTCCGGAGGCGCGCAGAGCCTCACCAGGGCGAGCCACGCCGCGCCGAAGGCCACCATCCCGGGGACCGTCGCCCCGGCCAGGTCCGCGAGGCGCATCTTCAGGGGTCTCCTGCGTAGCGCAGCGCCTCCGCCGAAGGCCACCAGCGCGGCCACCGCGGCGAGGCCCCCGAGGCCCGCGGCCAGGGCGCTCGCCGGGAGGCGCTCGCGGAGCTCCGCGGTGGCGAGCATGCCCGTGGCGCGGGAGACCCCGAAGCGCCCTCCCAGGGCGCGGGAGCACCAGCGACCGTAGCGGGTCTCGGCCACCGGGGCGAGGAGCTTCGCGGGCCCCGAGAGCTCTTCGTAGTCGAGCCGGTGCACGAACCAGAAGGCCCTCCACGCCTCGGCGACGGCGCGCACCTGCGCGGGGGTGGCCCCCTCCGGCGCCCTCCTGGGAGAGGCCGTCACCTGGGCCATGGAGTCCGTGAGGCGCTGGAGCACCACCGGGTCCCTCTCGACGGCGAGCGCCCGCTGGAGCGCGGGCAGCGCGAAGGTCCCGAGGCGCCGGAGCTGCTCCGCGGCGTTGGGGCTCGCGTGGCGCGCGAGGCGCTGGGCCTGGCGCGTGGCGTAGCCCTCCCGGAAGTCCAGGCCCCAGACGGCCTGGAAGTTCGCCCACCACGCGCTCCTCGCGGGCTCCTCGGCGGGGAAGGGCTCGGGGCTCAAGGTCGGCGCCCAGCGCTCCACGAGCCGCAGGGCCTCGGAGCGCCCCTCCGGGGTGAGCTCCGGGAGCGTGGTGAAGAAATACGGCATCCCCGCGAGGCCGCGCTGGAGGAGCCTCCGCCGCGCGGCCTCGGCGCGGGCGGGGTCCCCGAGGGCCCGGAGGTCCCGCGCGGTGCGCTCCGCCACGTCGGAGACCTGGGCGTTCCAGAACAGGGGCAGGTCCCGCGCGGTGGCCCGCTCCCGCGGGACCCCGGCGGCGTCGGCGAAGGCCGCGGTGCTGTACCAGTCGTGGTGCCCCGTGCGGTCCAGCGCGGCGAAGACCCCGGCGCTCGCGGCCACCAGCCACAAGAGGGTGACCAGCGCCTCGCGCAGCAACACCCGGATCACGGCGGGACCATAGCACCGCGACGGCGGGCCGGCGCCGTGCTATCGCACCCCGCGGTGGACGTCGCGGTCTATGTGCACTTCCCGTGGTGTCTCCAGCGTTGCCCGTACTGCGATTTCGCCACCGAGGCGGTGGCCCCCCGAGCGATCCCCCACGGCCCCTACGCCGCCGCCGTGACCTCGGAGCTGGCGCTCCGGGGTCGCTCCCTCGGAGACCTCCGGGCCGCGACGCTCTTCTTCGGCGGAGGGACGCCGAGCCTCTGGGAGCCGTCGGAGCTCGGGCGGGTGGTGCGCGCCGTGGAGGCCCTCGGCGCCCCGGACGAGGTCACCGTGGAGTGCAACCCCACCTCGCTCACGGAGGCCCGCGCCAGCGCCCTCCGGGACCACGGCGTGACGCGCCTCTCGGTGGGGGTTCAGTCCCTGCGGGACCGTCACCTTCGGTACCTCGGGCGCCTCCACGACGCCGCCGGGGCCCTCCGGGCCGTCTCCCTCGCCGTGGCCTCGGGGCTCCGCGTCAGCGCGGACCTGATGTACGGCCTGGACGCCCAGCCCGAGGAAGAGCTCGTGGAGGACGCCCTGGCGCTGCTGGACCTCGGGGTCGAGCACCTGTCGTGCTACGCCCTGACCGTGGAGCCCTCCACGCGCTTCGGCGAGCTCGCCCGCAAGGGCCGCCTGCCGCGCGCCACGGACGACCACGTGGCGGGCCTCTACCTCGCGCTGGAGGGCGCCCTCTCCGCGCGCGGCCTGGAGCACTACGAGGTCTCGAACTACGCCCTGCCCGGCGCCCGGGCCCGGCACAACGTGGCGTACTGGCGCGGGATGGCGTACCTGGGCCTGGGCGCCGGGGCCGTGGGCTGCGTCCCCGAGGGCGCCTCCGCGCGGCGGTGGCGCAACCTCCCGGACCCCGCCGCGTACGCCTCGGCCCTTGGCGACGGCGCCCTCCCCCCCGCCGAGGAGGAGCGCCTGGACCCTCCCACCCGCGTTCGCGAGGCCCTGCTCCTCGGGCTGCGCTGCGCCGACGGGACGGACCTCGCGGGGCTCCGGCGCGCGACGGGCCTGGACCCGCTGGAGGGCCGGAGAGACGCCCTGGCGCGCGCCCTGGAGCGCGGCAACGTGGCGCGCGACGGGGACGTCCTGCGCATCCCCCGAGCGCGCTGGCTCCTGGCCGACGACATCACCGCGGGGCTCTTCTAGCGTACCTCCTCGGTGAGCGAGCGCAGCGCGGCGGACAGCTCCGCGCGGTCCACGGGCTTGAGGAGGCTCCGCCGCACGCCCCGCGTCCGGCGCAGCGAGGGCACCTCCAGGGCGCTCACCACCAGCACCGGGACCTCGCGCAGGGCGGGGTCCGCCTGGAGCGTGGAGAGCACGCTCCAGGCGTCTCCACCGGGGAGGAGCAGGTCCACCGTGAGGAGCGACGGGCGCAGCGTACGCAGGAGCTCCAGGGCCTCCGGGCCCGTGGCCGCGGCGCGGACGCCGTAGCCCTCGTGGGTGAGCATCGCCGCGAGGATCTCCCGCGCGCAGCCGTCGTCGTCCACGACGAGGGCGGTGCCTCGCGGGCCAGGCTCCGGGGTGCTCACCCGCGCGGGGACGCTCTCCCGCGGCGCCAGCGCCGGGACGCGCAGCGTGGCCGTGGTGCCCTTCCCTGGCGCGCTCTGGAGCGCCAGGGAGCCCCCGAGGAGCGCGCAGAGCCGGTCCGCCAGCGCCAGGCCCAGGCCCGCGCCCCCGTGGGTCCGGAAGGGCTCCAGGTCCCCGAGGGGGAAGGGCCTGGTCAGCGCCTGGAGCTCCGCCTCGGTCATGCCGACGCCGGTGTCCGTCACCGTGAAGGTGACCTCGTCCCCGTCGCTGGCCAGCGCGAGGGCCACGGTGCCCTCGTGGGTGAAGCGCACCGCGTTGGAGAGCACATGCACCAGCGCGCGGCGGAGCTTGACCGCGTCCGTGCGCACCATGCCCATGCCGTCCGGCGCGTCCAGCACCAGGCGGTTGCCGCGCTCCTCGGCGTGGGAGCGCTGGAGGCTCAGGGCCTCCCGGGCCACCGCCAGGGGGTCCGTGTCCACGAGGTGCAGGTCCGGTGAGGTGCCCTCCGTGCGGGACACGTCCAGGAGGTCGTTCACGAGCCCGAGGAGGGAGCGCCCCGCGTCGTGGATCTTGGCGAGCCTCCGGGCCGTGGAGAGGCCATCCCGCGTGGCCTCCTCCAGGAGGAGCTCCGAGAACCCGAGGATGGTGTTGAGCGGCGTGCGCAGCTCGTGGGACACCGCCGCCACGAAGTGCCTCCGGGCCTCCTGGGCCTCGCGGGCCCGCTCCAGCGCCTCCCGGAGCTCCCCTTCGAGGGCGGCCACCCGGAGCTCGAGCCGCGCCGCTTCGTCCGCGCCTTCCAACACCTGCCACCATAGCACCCCCGACGCGCCCGGCGCTAAAAGCGCGGCTCCGGTGCTACGGTCGAGCTACACCCATGGCCGAGAAGAACCTCTACGACGACGAGGCCCTGGCGCTGCAGCGCGCCGCCCAGGACGACCCCTGGGTGCTCTACCTGGTCGTGCGCCGCGCGCTCGCGCCCACCCTGGAGGCGCTCCTGGTGGCCGCCGCCAGGGCCACCGCGGGGGTCACCGCCCTCTCCCTGGACCCCGCCTGGAGGGATGCCTTCCAGCACTGGGGAGCGCGCTCTTTTCGCAAGGTGTGCCTGCGGGCCTCGGAGAGGGAGTGGGCCGCGCTGGAGGCCCTCGCGGGCTTCACCGTCGAGGGCTCCGCGGGCGACGGGGGGCTCGTCCGCGCCCTGCCACCACGGAAGAAGAGCGCGCGGGAGCGGCTCCTGGTGAAGCTCCAGGCGTACTCTCCAGCGCCCGAGGCGTTCCCGCCGGGGGAGGGCCTGGCGGTGCCCCAGGCGCCCACCGCGCTCCTGGTGGTCCACGGCCAGGTGCCCATGAGCGCGGGCAAGCTCGCCGCGCAGGTGGGCCACGCGGTGCTCATGGCCGCCCAGGCGCTCGGCCCCGGGGACCCCGGCGCCCTGGAGGGCTGGGTGCATGCCGGCCACCCCTGCGCGGTGCGGGAGGCCACCGGGGAGCTCTGGGCCGCCCTCCGGAGGGAGGAGCGGTGCGTGGCCGTGAGGGACGCCGGGCTCACGGAGGTGTCCCCGGGGACCGAGACCGTGCTGGGCTTCGCGCCCCGCGCGCCCTCGCGCTGGCCCGAGCGCCTGCGGGACCTTCCGCGGGTGCGTTCCGCGTGACGCGGTGACCGGGGCGTGCATCAATGCGCCCATGGCCGACCCCAGCTCCCGCGCAGGGACCCGCTACTCCAACCCCGAGCTCCTCGCGTGGGTGGACGCCCTCCACCACCCCCTGGACGCCGCGCTCTCCAGGGCCTTCGACGCCCCCGCCCAGGGCCTCCCGGCCATCCAGGTGGGGCGCGCCGAGGGGGCTCTCCTGGGGCTCCTCCTGCGGCTCCAGGGCGCCCGCAAGGTGGTCGAGCTCGGCACCCTGGCGGGCTTCTCGGCCCTGTACATCGCCCGGGCCCTGGGCCCTGAAGGGCACCTCTGGACCGTGGAAATGAACCCCCTGCATGCCCGGGTGGCCCGGGAGAACATCCAGCTCGCAGGGCTCTCGGAGCGCGTCACCGTGTGCGAGGGCGCCGCCCTGGAGCGCCTCCCGGAGCTGGAGCCCCACGGCCCCTTCGACGCCGTCTTCCTGGACGCGGACAAGGGCAACTATGACCGCTACGGCCAGTGGGCCGCCCGGAACCTCCGCCCTGGGGGGCTGCTCCTCGGGGACAACGCCTACCTCTTCGGCGACCTCCTGGGGGACGCCCCGGAGGCCTCGAAAATGCGGCGCTTCCACCAGGAATTGTCCAATGATTTCAACGCAGTATGCGTGCCGACCCCGGACGGCCTGGTGGTCGCCGTGAAGAAGAGCTGAGGGCGCTCAGCCCTTGGCGTCGGTCGCCGTGGCCGCGCCCGCGGGCGCCGTGGTGGCGGCGGGGACGAGCGGGAACGACGGGGTGCCGTGGGCGCGGCGGGCCCGCTTGTTCTTCTTGCCTGCGGTGGACTGCTTGCGGCGCCGGATGCGCTGAGTCTTCTGGGTGAGGGAGACCATGGAGGTGCCTTCTGGTTCCGGGGGGAATGGGTAAGGGTCGGGAGAGTTAGTTCGTCCGGGCCGCGGCGTCAACCGCCTTCGGGGGGCTCTCGGGGTGGCGGGAGACGGGGCCGGCGAGGAGCACCGCGGGCATGGGGCCGGTGATCAGCCGCGCGGTCTTGTTCCAGGTATAGAAGCTCCAGGTCCATTGAAGGAGCACGAAGAGTCGGCTACGGAACCCGATCAGGAAGAGCAGGTGGACGAAGAGCCAGCCGAGCCAGGCCAGGAGCCCGGAGAGCTTGACCCCGAAGGCGTTGCCCACGGCGCGGGCCCGGCCAAAGATGGCGAAGGCCCCGAGGTCCCGGTAGCGAAACGGCAGGAGGCCCTCGCGCCGCACGAGCCGGAGGATGTTCCGCGCGGCGTGGCCGCCCGCATCGATGGCCGCCCGGGCCACGCCGGGGACGAGCTCTCCGTCCTGCTCCAGGTGGCACAGGTCCCCGACCACGGACACCTCGGGGTGCCCGGGCACGGTGAGCGTGGCGTCCACCACGACCCTGCCGGCCTTGTCCAGGGGCACCCCCAGGGAGCGCGCCAGCGGAGAGGCGGCCACGCCCGCGGCCCAGAGCACCGTCCGGGCGTCGAGGCGCTCGCTCTCCCCGAGGCGCACCCCGTCGGCGTCGATGGCCGTCACCCGGGTCCCGGTACGGACCTCGACGCCCATCTCCTCCAACTGCTTGCGGGCCTTGACGGACTGGTCCTCGGGGTAGGACGGCAGCACCCGGTCCAGGCCCTCGACCAGCACCACCCGGGCCAGGGCCGGGTCGATGTTGCGGAAGTCATGCTCCAGGGTGTGCCGGGCCACCTCCACGATGGAGCCCGCCAGCTCAGCCCCGGTGGCCCCCGCGCCGATGACCACAAAGGTCAGCCACGCGCGCCGCCGGGCCGCGTCGGCCTCGCGCTCCGCGGCCTCGAAGGCCAGGAGGAAGCGCCGACGGATCTCCAGGGCGTCTTCAATGGTCTTGAGCCCCGGGGCCCGGTCCGCCCAGTCGTCGTGGCCAAAGTACGAGTGCGTCGCCCCGGTGGCCAGGAGCAGGTAGTCGTAGGTGAGCGCCCCGTCGGCCAGTTGCACCGTGTGCGCGGCCAGGTCCACGGCGGTCGCCTCGGCCAGGAGGACCGTAGCGTTCCTCTGTCCGCGCAGGAGCGCCCGGATGGGGGCGGCGATCTCGCTGGGGTTGAGCCCCGCGGTGGCCACCTGGTACAGGAGCGGCTGGAAGGTGTGGTGGTTGTGCCGGTCCACCAGGGTCACCCGGACGGCCTCGCTCTTGAGGGCCCGGGCGGCGTAGAGCCCCGCGAACCCGCCCCCGACGATCACCACGTGCGGCTCGGCCATGGGCGCTACTGTAGGTCCAAAGGGTCCCTCACCGGGAGCCCCATTGCGGTACAACCCTCCGGGTGACGCCCCCGTTCTGCGAGGCCTACCGCGCCGCGCTCCAGGTGTGCCGCCCCTTCGTCGTGGCCCCGGCGGAGCACCTGGAGCACCTGGACCTGGACCCCCTCGGGGTGAAGATTGACAAGGCCCTGAGGCTTGACCCGACGAGGCTCTCCTCGCAGCTCTTCCTCTCCTGGATCGAGCGGCTGGACGCGTTCACCTTCGGGCCCCAGGCGATGGCCATGCCACGGTGGGTGTTCTACGACTGCGCCGAGTGGCCGAGCGCGCTCTTCGGCCTGGCGGCGCGGCCCTCGGCGGTGAGCCCCGCGGTGCGCGAGCGCTTCGAGGTGGCCTCTCGGGACCGGGTGTGGGTGCCCGTGAGCCTGCACGTGGCGATCCCCACGGTGGCCCCCGGGGAGTTCTTCGAGCACAACGTGGGCTCCCTGGGCGGGGAGCTCGGCCTGCGGGGCCTCGGGACCTTCACCAAGGCCCTCGGGTGCGCGCTCCTGCGAGCGTCGCGGCTGGTGGGCGCCGCGCAGTGGACCGGGAAGGCCCTGGGGATGCACCGGCGCTTCGGACCGCTGGAGCTTCGCACCGCGTTCACCCCCGCGCACTCCTACCCCCGCACGCTGACGTACCGCCACGCGACGGACCCCGCGACGCTGCGTCGGGTGGTGGAGGGCAGGGAGCCTCCGGACCTGGCGCTCACCACCTGGGTGCGCATCGAAGACCAGGCCCTCCGGCGCCTGCAACGGCGGCTGGAGCGCGGCGCCAGGAGCTGGCTGGCGGGGCCGCTCAAGGAAGGCCCCCAGGGTCTTTGCGCGCCCGTGAGGCTGGAGCCCGGCGGGTAGAAAAGAAGAGGCGGGTTCCTGCGAGGGCGTCCGGCGTGGTAGCTTTCAGGGCTGGATGAGGACCGACGAGGAAAGCCCCCGGAGGACCAGCAGCCTGGTCGGGGAGCGCATCGGGCGCTTCGACGTGATCGCGGAGATCGGCACCGGGGGCATGGCGTCGGTGTACCTCGCCCGGTCCCTTGGCTCCGGCGGGTTCCAGCGCCTGGTGGCCGTCAAGGCCATGCACCGCCACCTGGCCACGGACGAGGCCTTCGTCGAGATGTTCCTCGACGAGGCCCGCGTGGCGTCCATGATCCACCACCCGAACGTGGTGCCCATCATAGATGTAGGCCAGGAGGACGACCTGATCTTCCTGATCATGGACTACGTCGAGGGGGACAGCTTCTCCAACGTGGAGAAGATGGCCATCAACCTCCGGCGCCGGGTGCCGCTCAACATCACGCTCCGGGTGGTCCTGGACGCCCTCGCGGGCCTCCACGCCGCGCACGAACTCTGCGGCATGGACGGCTCGCACCTGAAGATCATCCACCGGGACGTGTCCCCGCAGAACATCGTCATCGGCGTGGACGGCAGCTCGCGCATCGTGGATTTTGGCATCGCCAAGGCGGAGACCCGGATCACCACCACCCGCGTCGGGATGATCAAGGGCAAGCTCAATTTCATGGCCCCGGAGCAGCTCCGGGGCTCCGCCGTGGACCGCCGGGTGGACATCTTCGGCATGGGCGTCACCCTCTGGGAGGCCGTCACCCTCCGGCGGCTCTACGCCGGCGAGAACGACGTGGAGACCGCCCGGAAGATCATGGCCGGTGAGTACCCCAGGCTCTCGGACATCGACCCCAAGCTCCCCCCGGCCCTGGACGAGGTCTGCCGCCGCGCCCTCATGGTGGACCCGGACGAGCGCTACCCCACCGCCGCGGCCTTCGCGGACGCCATCGAGGCGAAGCTCCGCGCCCACCTCGCCAGCCCCAGGGAGGTCGGGGCGTTCATCTCCGGCGTCGCCGCGCAGAAGATCGAGCGCGAGCGCCGCGCCGTCCGCGAGTGGCTCCGGGAGAGCTCCGGCCCCTCCAATGAGGTGTCGGCCACGGTGGTCGAGGCGCCTACCTCACCGCGGGTGTCGGTCCCGGGCGCACCTTCGGTGAACGCCCAGAGCGCGGGCGCTGGCGGGGTGTCGCAGAGCAGGCGCAAGCCCACGCTGGCGGCGCCCACGCCCGCCGCGCTGCGCGCGCCCGTTGCGCCCCCTGCGCCCCCTTCGCCCCCCACCCCGGTCGCGGGCGTGGGGAACAACCTGGAGTACGACGACGACGGGGAGACGGCGCTGATCACGCGCAGCCCGCAGCGCAACGGCGCGCCCCCGTCGTTTACGCCGGTGGTGCCGACGCGGACCGTGACGCCCGCGCGGGGCGTTCCGCGGGGGAGCCCCCTGCCCACGCCCTTCCCGTCGGACAATCCCGCGGAGCTCCCGTTGGAGGAGGCCCGCACGGTCTTCGACCCCAGGCCGCCCATGGAGGTGGCCGCGAGCCTCCGCGCGGCGGCGGCGCGCTTCCCGGTGCCCGAGGCGCCGGTGTCCCTGACGCAGCCCGACCCGCCGGAGAAGCCCGCGCAGGAGCCCCGGGAGCGCACCCAGGCGATCTCCCTGGTGCAGCGCCGGAGCCAGGCCCCCGGCGCCCTGGAGGCGCAGGAGCCAGGCCCGGAGCCTCCCCCCGGGGACCTGTTCTCCCAGCCGCCCGGGGTCCCCGGGGCCGTGGGAGACGGCGCCTACACCCTGGAGCCCGTGGGCGGCGGGCCGGTCCCGGAGGCGCCCCCGGAGGAGCGCAGCGGGGCCTCGGTGCTGCTCTTTGTCTTCGTGGGGATCGCGGTGCTGGCCAGCGCGACGACGGTGCTCTGGTACGTGCTGTACATGCGCGGGTAGCGCCAGCGCGGGCGGGCGTTCCCAGGGGCGAGGGGTTGTAGTAGCGTCCGGCGCCGCGCGAGGGCAGGAGCACCGCCGCGCGAGGAGCGACGCAGTCCCATGGCTTTCTCGGTTGTCATGCCCCAGCTCGGCGAGAGCGTCGTCGAGGGGACCATCACCCGCTGGCACGTCAAGGAAGGCGACGCCGTGCGCAAGGACCAGACGCTGGTCACGGTGTCCACGGACAAGGCGGACATGGACGTGCCGTCCCCCGCGGCGGGGGTGGTCTCGCGGCTCCTGGCGTCGGAGGGGCAGACGGTGCCCACGCAGACGCCCATCGCGGAGCTCGCGGAGCCCGCGGCGGCCGGGACGACGGCCGGGGCGGCGCCCGCGCCGGCGCCCGCGGAGGCCCCGAAGGAGCCGCCCTCGGAGGACGACGGCCGCGCGCCGCGCACCACGCCCGCGGTGCGCAAGCTGGCCCTCGAGCTCGGGGTGGACGTCTCCAGGGTGCGCGGCACCGGCGAGAACGAGCGGGTCACCCGGCAGGACGTGCTGGCCGCCGCCGCGGGCCTGGCGCCGCGGGCGGCCGCGCTCGCGCCCGGTGGGGAGGCGCCGCCCGCGCG
>JACRDB010000053.1 GCA_016218725.1 Deltaproteobacteria bacterium | reverse complement strand
CGCCGTCCTCGTCGGCGCCGCCCTCGCCCCCGGCGCCGCCGAAGAAGAGGGACGCGCGCAGGTCCGCGGCCCCCGCCGCGCC
The DNA here is from genome assembly GCA_016218725.1 of Deltaproteobacteria bacterium. Lineage (GTDB taxonomy): Bacteria > Myxococcota_A > Polyangia > Polyangiales > JACRDB01. The sequence continues at coordinate 43,824 of JACRDB010000053.1, read as the reverse complement.
CCCGGCGCCGCCGCCGGGGATGGGGCAGCTCTCGCGGCAGGTGCCGCAGAGGAGGCCGGGGTTCCCCGCGGCGCCCACGGCGCCGTAGCCCCCGCCGCCGCCCGAGGCGCCGTCCTGGCCGGCGCCGCCGCCGCCGCCGCCGGGGCCGTTGGCGGCGATGTCCACGCCCCCGAGGCCCCGGTGGCTCTCGCCCTGGAAGCCCCGGGCGCAGCGGTAGAAGCACGCGTGGTTGCGCCCGCGGTAGCCCCGGGCGGACATGGTCACGGTGCCCGCGACGGAGACCCCGCCGGTGGCGTCGAAGGCCAGGATCCCGCCGGTGTTGCCGTTCCACCCCGGGGCGGTGAGCGTGCCGCCGGTGGCGACGCTCACGTCCGTGAACTGCGGCATCACCACGATCTGCGCGCGGCGCGAGGCGTCCGTGGTGTAGCTGTTGGTGAGCGCCCGGGTGAGCGTCACCGTGGCGCCCGAGACGCTCGCCACCCGCGCGAACTCATAGACCCCGACGGCGCCCGAGGACGCCTGGGTCTGGTGCAGGATCACCGCCTGGCCCGCGGCGAAGGTGCCGGTCACGTTGCTGATGGTGACCGTGGTGCCCCCCATGGCGCCCGACACCGACGCCGCCACGGTGTTGATGGTGGTGGTCCCGGTGACGCTCAGGGCGCCGTCCCCGCCGCTGGAGAAGCTGCACCGGCCGCCGAAGCACGGCAGCCCCCCGGCGCAGGCGCGGCCGCAGGCGCCGCAGTTGTTGGCGTCGGTGTTGGTGTTCACCTCGCAGCCGTCGGAGGCCGTGAGGTTGCAGTCCACGAAGCCCGCGCTGCATACGAACGCGCAGGAGCCCGCCACGCACACCCGCGTGGCGTTGGCGCGGGCGGCGCAGGAGGTGGCGCAGCCGCCGCAGAAGTTCGGGTCGTTGTTGGTGTTCACGCAGGCCCCGGAGCAGGCCGTGAGCCCCGCCCCGCAGGAGGCCGTGCAGCTCCCGCCGGAGCACACCTGGCCCGCGCCGCAGGTGGCGCCCGCCGTAGCCCCCGTGCAGGCCCCGCTGGCGCCGCAGTTCCTCGGGTCGCTGGTGGGGTCCACGCAGCGGCCCGAGCAGTTCACCTGCCCCGCCGGGCAGGACACCTGGCAGGCCCCGCCCATGCACACCTGGCCCGTGGCGCAGGTGGCGCCCGCCGTGGCCCCCGTGCACGCCCCGCTGGCGCCGCAGAAGTTACGGTCCGTGGTGGGGTCCACGCAGCGGCCCGAGCAGTTCACCTGCCCCGCCGGGCAGGACACCGCGCAGCGGCCGCCGGTGCACACCTGCCCCGCCTCGCACACCGCCCCCGCGGAGCCGCCGGTGCACGCCCCGCTGGCGCCGCAGAAGGCCCGGTCCGTGGTGGGGTCCACGCAGCGGCCCATGCAGTTCACCTGCCCCGTCGGGCAGGACACCGTACAGCGCCCGCCGGAGCACACCTGCCCGGCCTCGCAGGTGGCGCCCGCGCTCCCGCCGGAGCACGCCCCGCTGGCGCCGCAGAAGCGCGGGTCCGTGCTCGGGTCCACGCAGCGGCCGCCGCAGACCACCTGCCCCGCCGGGCCCGTGGTGGCGCAACGCCCGCCGGCGCAGAGCTGCCCGGCCGCGCAGGAGGTGCCCGCGGAACCGCCCGTGCATGCCCCGCTGGCGCCGCAGAAGGCCCGGTCCGTGTTGGGGTCCACGCAGACGCCCCCGCAGTTGACCTGCCCCGCCACGCAGGACACCTGGCAGCGCCCGCCGGAGCACACCTGCCCCGTGGGGCAGGGGACGCCCCGGGCGCCGCCCGCGCAGTCCCCGCTTGCGCCGCAGAAGGCCCGGTCCGTGGCCGGGTCCACGCAGCGGCCGTCGCAGAGCACCTGCCCCGTCACGCAGCTCGTGGAGCAGCGCCCGAGGGTGCACACCTGCCCCGCGGTGCACGCTGAACCGCGGTTCACTCCCGCGCAGTCCCCGCTGGCGCCGCAGAAGCCGCGGTCCGTATTGGGTTCTACGCAGCGGCCGTCACACGCTACCTGCCCCGCCGGGCACGAGAGCACGCAGCGCCCGGTGGCGCAGGCCTCGCCGGCGAGGCACACCCGGCCCACGCTGGTCCCGGCGCAGTCCCCGCTGGCGCCGCAGAAGTTCCGGTCCGTGCTGGGGTCCACGCAGCGGCCCGAGCAGTTCAGCTGCCCCGCCGGGCAGGACACCTGGCAGCGCCCGTCCCCGCAGGCCTGGCCCGCCGGGCACGTCGCGCCCGCCATGGCGCCCGCGCAGTCCCCGCTTGCGCCGCAGAAGCGCGGGTCGTTCGTGGGGTCCACGCAGCGGCCCATGCAGTTCACCTGCCCCAGCGGACAGGACACCTGGCAGCGGCCCATGGCGCACACCTGCCCGGCGCCGCAGGCCATCCCGCACCCGCCGCAGTGGGCCCGGTCCGTCTGCAGGTCCCGGCAGCTCCCGGTGCACTCCGCGAGGCCCGCCCCGCAGGAGGTCACGCACATGCCCATGGAGCACACCTGGCCGGCCCCGCAGGCGTTGTCGCAGCGCCCGCAGTGGGCGCGGTCCGTCTGCGTCTCGCGGCAGCTCCCGGAGCACGCCGTCTGGCCCATGGGGCACGACGTCACGCACATGCCCATGGAGCACACCTGGCCGGCCCCGCAGGCGTTGTCGCAGCGCCCGCAGTGGGCGCGGTCCGCCTGGTGGTCTCGGCAGGTGGCGCCGCACACCATCTGGCCCGTGGGGCACGAGGTCACGCACATGCCCATCCCGCACACCTCGCCGGGCATGCACGCCCGGCCGCAGGTGCCGCAGTTGAGCCGGTCGCCCTGCAGGTCCCGGCAGCTCCCCATGCAGTCCGAGAGGCCCTCGCCGCAGGACGTCACGCAGGTCCCCCGGGAGCACACCTGGCCCGCCGCGCAGGCCATCCCGCAGGCCCCGCAGTGGCGCCCGTCCTCCTGGAGGTTGGCGCACACGCCCGGCCCGCCGTCCATCCCCGCGGCGTTGCACGCCGTCTGCCCCGTCGGGCAGGACGTGCGGCACAGGCCCCCTTCGCACGCCTCCCCCGCGGCGCAGACGCTGCCGCAGCGGCCGCAGTTGCGAGGGTCCCGCGCCAGGTCCGCGCAGAGGCGCGTCCCGTCCGGGGCCGCGCAGGTCTCCAGGCTCATCGCGCAGGAGGTCTGGCAGGTGCCCATGGAGCACACCTCGCCGGGGCCGCACCGGCGCCCGCAGGTGCCGCAGTTGCCCCGGTCCGTGGAGAGCAGCGAGCACACGTTGGTGCCCCCGTCGCCGCCGGAGGCGCACACCATCTGCCCCATCGGGCACACCGTCTGGCACGCCCCGGCCATGCACCGCTCGCCCGCCGCGCAGGCGCGCCCGCACATGCCGCAGTTGCTCCCGTCGGTCATCACCGACGCGCAGACGGCGCCGCAGAGGCGCTGCTCCGACGTACACTGCGGCGTCGTGTCCAGTGTGGCGTCGGCCCCGCCGCGGCCCCCCACCACCGACGACGTGTTGTCACACCCGAGCGCCCCTACGAGGCACGCCACCGCGAGGCCCTTCCATGTCTGCCAGCGAAGCATAAGACCCGTCACCTCCTGCTCGGCCACGCCCCACCGGAGGGTGCGCGCCGAAGAGGCTATGCTACCAGCATCCCCGCCGCCCCCGGCGAGAGAATGTCAACACCGCCGCCCGCGCCCCACCCGGTCGTTGGGGTCCTGGTCGGTGCAGCCCCTACCCCGAGGGCGCCGTCGGTTGCCGCCCCCGCCGCCCCCACCTCCGCCCCGAGGCGCCCCGCCGCCCCTCGGAGGGCCGGAGCCGCCCCGGCCGTGGCCACAACCCCCCTCGTCGCTCGGGTCCGAGTCCGTGAGGCCCGTACGCCCGAAGCCCGCGCTGTCGTTCGGGTCTGAATCCGTGGCGCCGGTGCGGCGTCTGCACCCCAGGGCCTCGGTGGGAGCCAGCACCCCCGCGGCGGCCAGGGCCCCGAGGACCCACGCGCCCACGGCCGCCAGGGCGCTCCTGCGCGAGCGCCCCGGGCGCTCTTCGATGTCCTCCGGCGCGAGGCTCCTGGGCACCGCCGTTACTCCGCGTCCCACCCGAGGCCCAGCACGTGGGGCAGGGCGTGGTTCATGCGCAGCCCCTTGGTCTCCAGGTATGCCCTGGAGTGGGGGTTGGGCGCGATGAGCACGGGCTCGCGGCCCAGCACGGGCACCCCGAGGGCGCGCAGGGCGTCCACCTTGGCGGGGTTGTTGGTGAGGAGCCTCACGCTCCGCACCCCGAGGTGCTGGAGCATGGCCGCGGCGGCCTCGTAGCGCCGGGTGTCGTCCGGCAGGCCCAGGGCGCGGTTGGCGTCCACGGTGTCCGCCCCGCGGGCCTGGAGGGCGTACGCCCGGATCTTGTTGGCCAGGCCGATCCCACGGCCCTCCTGGCGGAGGTACAGCACCACCCCCGGGCGCCGGGCGAGCTCCCCCAGGGCGAACTCCAGCTGCTCGCGGCAGTCGCACTTGAGGGACCCGAAGACCTCGCTGGTGAGGCACTCGGAGTGCACCCGCACGGGCAGGTCCTGGGCGTCCCTCACGGCGCCGCCCACCACGCAGACGTGCTCCTTGTCCGGCTCGTCGAGGTACCGGAACACGCTCATGTCAAAGAGCCCGTGGCGCGTGGGCACCGGCGCCCGGGCCTCGACGACGAGCTTCGCGGGGTCCACCCGCGGCGGGTCCTGCTGGCTCATGGATTCCTTTCGTGCTCGCTTATAGCACCTTCCAGCGCTCGCGCGGCGCCCGCGGGACCCTACGTCCGTGGGGCTCGACGGGTTCCATGGTGCCTGTCACCGCGTTTGGAAATACCCCCGGACCTGCGCGCGGTACGCCTCGGGCACCGGCGCCCGCTCGATCCCCTGGAGGGCCGCCGGGGCCGCTTGACGGAGCGTCACCTCGGCGGGCGAGAGGGCCCTCTCGCCCGTGGGGTCCGAACGCTCGACGCCCACCGGCACCGCGGGCGTCCGAGGGTCCCTCCGCGCGTCGAGCGGCGCGGTGAGCCCCGGGGCCCTCAGCGAGGGCGTGCGCCCCGCCGTGGGGAGGTGCCCCTCGTCGTGGGCGCTGCCCTGGCCGCCGCCGCCACCGCCGGGCATGCGCCCGGTCTGGAGCCCGACCCGGAGCCTCCCGAGGGCCCCGAGGGCCCCGTCCCCGGCCCGGCGAGCGCCGCCCCCGGGGGTGCGGTCCGGGCCCCCCTCCCGGAGCTGCCGGGCCAGCTCCCTCAGCGCCGCCCGGAGCTCCTCCGCGGTGGGGGCCCGGGACGCCCGCTGGAGCCCCTCGCGGGACGCTCCCTCGGGGGCCTCCCGGGCCAGGCGCGCCAGGGCCTGGGCGATGCCCCGGCGCTCCTCCGGGGAGAGCTCCCGGTCCAGGGCCTGGAGGGCCTCGTCCAGCGCGCGGGAGGCGTCGTTCTCGCCGCCCCGGGCGAGGTGCTCGGCCACCCTCCGCGCGCGGGGGTCATCACCCAGGGCTCGGGCGAGCTCCCGGGCCAGCTCCGACCGGGCCCCCCGGCGTTGGACCAGCGCCCTCTCGGCGTCGAGGGCCTCGGCAAGATCCCCGGCTCCGGCCCTGCGGGCGGCCTCCGCGGCGCGGGTGAGCTGGGCCTCGGCCCGGGTCCGGTCGGCGCGCTCGCGCCCGTCGGCCAGGGCCCTCGCGGCGGCGTCCGCGGCGCGCAGGTCCCCGCGGGCGAGGGCCTCCCTCAAGGCCGCCAGGGAGGGGTCTTCCAGGGCCCCGAGGGCGGCGTCCAGGGCCCTCTGGCGCTCGGACGCCAGAGCCCAGGCCAGGGCCTCCTCGGCCTGGCGCTCCAGGGCGTCCTGGCGCTCCAGGGCCTCGTCCCGGGGCATTCCCTGCTGGAGCCCTTCGGAGAGCCTCCGGGCCTCCTCCACCAGGGGCGTCAGCGCCCGGGCCTGCGACGGATCCTCCCGCGCCGCGGCCTCCAACGCCCCGAGGGCCTCCCGAGCGGCAGAAGCCAGCGCGGGGCTCCGAAGTGTAGGCTGTTGTGGGTGAGGGTGGGAGATGTGTGCCGGTTTCAGCGGGACCGCCAGGGCTCCGACGCTCAGCGCGAAGCCAAGGGCGACCGCTCCGAGGGTCGTGGGGGGAGGGGGACCGAGGGCGTCTCTCCAGGGGCGGTGCTGGACGGCGCGGAGGGCGTCTTCGGTGACGCGGGCGGTGAAGGGGGTCTCCGGGGCGCCGCGGAGATGGAGCTCCACGGCGGTGACGACGGCGGCGCGGGCCCCGAGGCGGCGGTCCAGGGTGAGGGCGAGGGCCACGGCGTGGCGTCGGACGGCGCGGGGCAGCCACGCGAAGGGCGCCAGGGCGGGGACGAGGCAGAGGAGGGCCCAGGCGCGGGGGATCGACGGGAGCCAGCGGGCGAGCGCGAGACCCGCGGCGAAGGCGACGGCGGCGCCCGCCACGGCGACGTGGGCGGAGCGCAGGAGGGCCCGCTCGGCGGCGACGAGCCAGTGCCACCGGGGGAGGGGCTCCGGGGGCGCGCGGCGCGCGGGAGGGGGCATCGGTGGCACCGTAGCATGCGCGTCGTCGCGCGACGCTCCGGCGGGCTACGCCCCGGCCTGGTCGAGCTCCCGGAGGAGCGTGGCCAGCCAGCGGGCGAGCTCCTGGCGGCGCCGGGCGTAGGTCTTCGGGCCGACGTCCCCGTCCTTGTGGGCGCGGGTGAGCTCCCGGGCCTCGGCCAGCACGCGGTCGCGCTCGCGCTCGAGATCCTGGCGGCTGCGGCGCTGGCCCGCGCGGGGCCCGCGCAGGGCGCCGTAGAGCGCGCTCAGGACCACCAGCCCCGCGGTGAGGGCGGCGATCCAGCGCGCCGGCCCCGTGGCCCTGGGGACGCCCCCGAGGCGGATCCGCAGCTCGCGCAGGGGCGGGTCGCTGGGCCTGCGCTCGAGGCTCGTCAGGAGCACCCGCTCGCCGCGGCCGTCCTGGGCCTGGGCGGCGGGGAAGCCGTCCACCGAGAGGGTGAGCCCCGGAGGGGCCTCCGTGGCCACCGTGGCGCCCACCACCGGCAGGGCCAGCGAGGCCGTGAAGGTGAGCTCTCCCCCGCTCAGCGGGAGCTGGTACTGGTAGGCCAGCTCCAGGGGCTCCGTGCCCGTCGGGGGGATCGAGCCCCGGAGCACCGCGGCGCCGCCCTCCTCGGTGATGCGCACGTCGCTCATCGACGGCGCCGGCGTGAAGGCCGTGAAGCCGCGCGGGAGCGCGAAGCGCAGGCCCGCCTCTGGGACAAATGCCACGGGCCTCGGGGCCCGCTCCCCGAGGCTCATCCCCGAGAGGTTCACCACGTTGAGCCGGTGCACCACCACCAGGCGGTCGTCCTTGAAGCGCAGCTCCGTGCGGGCGTCCCACAGGAGCACCGCCCGGCCCGCGCGGTCTACGTCGTAGCGCACGAGCTGGGCGCGGTGCCCGGCGTTCATCGCGAGCTGGAAGGGCTCCGTGCTGAAGCGCGCCCCGTCCCGCTCGGTGCTCACCCGGTACGCCACCCCGTTGCCCGAGGGCAGCCCCTCGAAGCGCGTGACGCCGGTCCCGTCCGTGGGCGCCGTGCGCGCGTCCCCTCGGGCGCCCTCGCGGGTGGACCCGAGGCGCACCTCCACGCCCGCCACGGGCTCTCCACGGGCGTCCACCACGCGCACCAGCACCACCCCCGGAGGCACCATCGGCGACTCCTCGGCGAAGGTCGGCGGCAGCTCCGACTGGTGGGGTTGTCCGTCCTCCCCGTGCGGCGACTGCACCGGCGGGTGCCCCGGCGGCAACGCCCCCGCGTCGGCGTCCTGCGCCAGCGCCACCCGCGGGGACAACAGCGCCCAGGCCAGCGCCAGCACGCACCGGGAGAGCAATGTATACACCGTGTATACCTTCCGTCGGGTGCTCACGGCGCGGCCTCCTCAGCGACGCGGCGGCCGCACTTCTTGCAGAACACGGCGTCGGCGTCGTTGGGCGTGCCGCAGCCCGCGCATGGGCCCTTCTGGGGAGCCCTGGGCGGGGGCGCCGCGGGCGCGGCGGTGGCCGCGGGGCCCTCGCCGTCGAGGAGCGCCTCGGCGCGGGCGAGCCAGGGGCCGAGGCCCTCGTCGGCGGCCTGCATCGCGGCGCGGGCCTCGGCGCGGTAGCGCGCCTCCAGGTTCTTGTAATCGTCCTCCCCGAGGCGGCCGATGGAGCGCTCGAAGGCGATGTCCTTGAGGGCCCGCAGGGCGGCCCTCTTGCGCGCCTCGAGCTCCAGCGGGGCGCCGTCGGTCTCCTCCGGGTCGTCGCCGGGGGCGGCCGGGTCCAGGGCGGTGCGGAGGCTCTCCCAGAAGAGCAGCACCGCGAGCCCGAGGGCCCAGAAGGCCAGCCACAGCGCCACCGCCGGAGGTCCCCGGAGGAGCCCCGCCGGGAGCGTGCCCAGGAGCACCACCACGCCCAGCGCGTGCCGCCCGTAGGGCGCCAGGCGCTCCAGCTTCGCGCGGCGCGCGCTAGTCATCCAGGCCACGGAGCTCCTCATCGATGCGGGCGTCGTAGGCGTCCCTCCTGGCGTTCGCGTGGCCCGGCGAGGGGGCCTCGGCGCCGGGCGACGGCGCGGGCGGCGCCGGGGCGCGGGCCCGGGCCCAGCGCCGCGCCAGATGAACCACCAGGCCCGCCCCGGCGGTGAGCGCCGCCACCGGCAGGAGGTACAGGGCCTTGTTGTGCCCCCGGTCCGGCGGCACCGCCAGGGAGGCCGCGCCGTAGACGTCCACGTAGTCCTGGACGATGGCGCCCGGGGCGTCCCCGCGGGCGAGCCTCAGGCGCATCCGGGCGCGCTGCTGGCTGGCGAAATCGCAGGTGCACGTGGCCAGCGGGAGCCGCTGGCAGTCGCCGCACATGCACAGGAGCTTGTCGAACACCTGGCGCTCCCTCGGGGTCATGGACGTGATCCCCACGGGGGGCGGCCCGGCGGACACGTTGTGGCGGTTCTGGGCCTGGGCCGCCGCGGGCGCAAGACACAGCCCCAGCACCACCAGCGCGGCCAGGGCGCGGGCCCCGGAGCCCGCCACGGAGCCCGCCAGGAGCGACGCCTCGGGCCACAGGCCCACCAGCACCCCGAGGATGAGAACGATCCCCCCGAGCCAGATCCATATGGTGAAGGGGTTCACGAAGGCCTTCAGGTGCGCCACGTGGGTGTCGGCGTCCACGCTGGCCATGACCAGGTACAGGTCCTCCCGGAGGCTCGTGGCGATGGCCACCTCGGTGGTGGGCATCTCCGGGTGCGTGGTGTAGATGAACCGCGCGGGCGCGAGCCGGGCGTACTCCCTGCCGTCCCGGAAGGCCGTGATGCGCGCGTACACCTCGCGCTTGTTGGGGTCCCGACGGGTGCCGCTGCCGTCGTAGCGCAGGGTGTAGCGCCCGAGGCGGAAGCTCTCCCCCGGGGCGATGGTGGCCTCGGCCTCCTGGCGCCACGCGGCCCCGAGCCAGCCGACCATCATCAACGCGAAGCCGAGGTGTACGATGTACCCGCCGTAGCGCCGGCGGTTCCTCCCCACGAGGCGCGTCAGGGCCACCGGGGCGGGCTCCCCCTTGGCGCGCATGCGGGCCGCGGTGCCGCGCCAGAACTCCTGCGCCAGGGCGGCGAGGTTGAAAGCGAAGAGCCCCACGGCCACGGGCGGCAGGTGCCCGTCGAGCCAGGCCAGGGAGCGGCCCACGTTCACGTGGCCGAGCACCCAGGGGCCGAGCTTGAGGGCCGTCCAGATGTCATAGATGGGCTCCACGGTGACCACCGCCGGGAGGCCCACGCGGCGGCCGAAGAGGAGGTGCGCGGCGAAGGCCCCGGCGAAGGCCAGGAGCGGCCCTCGGAAGGCCTGCAGGAGCAGCCGGGAGGTGCCCTTGCGCCAGGGGGTGAGCATCCCTACGCCCACCAGGCCGAAGAGCGCCAGGCCCACGGGGGACAGCCAGCCGTTGTAGAAGCTCGCCCCGACGGTGAGGCGCTCGTCCCAGAGGGCCTCGCTGACCTTGGGCCACACCGTGGCCACGGCGATGAACACGCTGATGCCCAGGAGGAGCCAGTTGTTGGCGACGAACATGGCCTCCCGGGAGAGCACCGCGTCCAGGGCCGCGGGCTCCGAGAGCTTCGGCAGGCGCCACACGACCAGGGCCGTGCAGAACACCGCCAGGACGACCATGAACACCACGAAGTACGTCCCGATCCCGCTCTGGGCGAAGGAGTGAATGGACGAGATCAGCCCCGAGCGCGTGAGGAACGTGCCGAAGATGGTGAGGAAGAACGAGAACAGGAGCAGCGAGACGTTCCACACCTTGAGGAAGCCCCGGCGCTCCTGGATCATCACCGAGTGCATGTAGGCCGTGAGGGTCCACCACGGCAGGCACGCGGCGTTCTCCACCGGGTCCCAGGCCCAGAAGCCGCCCCAGCCGAGCTCTTCGTAGGCCCAGAGCATCCCGAGGATGTTCCCGATGGACAGGAACAGCCACGCGAAGAGCACCCAGCGGCGCACGGCGAGCACCCACTCCTCGCCGAGGCGGCCGGTGACCAGCGCGGCCACGGCGAAGGCGAAGGGCACCGCGCACCCGACGAAGCCCGTGTAGAGGCTCGGCGGGTGGATGGCCATGTAGAAGTTCTGGAGCGAGGGGTTGAGCCCGTCGCCGTCCGGCGGCGCGCCGCCGAAGGTGGCCGCGAAGGGGTTGGCCGCGAAGGCCATGAGCACGCCGAAGAACAGCAGCACGCCGAGGAGCGTGGCGAGCACCACCGGGGCCAGCTCGCGGTGGCGGCCCTTGAGCCACACCACGCATGCGGCGGTGTAGAGCGACAGGAGGAAGGTCCACCACAGGAGCGAGCCGTCCTGGCCGCCCCAGAGCGCGGCCACCAGGTACGACAGGGGCATGGACCGGTCGCTGTAGTGGGCCACGTACCGAATGCGGAAATCGTGCGACAGGAACCCGTACGCCAGGGTGAGCACGTCCAGCCCGATGAGCGAGCACGTCCCGAGCGTGGCCAGGCGCGCCGCCCGGAGGTGCCGGGCCCCCGCCACGGGCCCCCGGGCCGCCGCGGTGACCGCCAGCGCGAAGGCCAGCGCCGCCGTCACCAGCACCGCATAGAGCACGCCCGTCCCGAAGGCCGGGATGCCCGCATCAAACGCCGTGGGGTCCATCGGTTTCTTTCTGGAGGTGTGGGCGTGGGTGCGCCGCCAGGGAGACTGTGGTGCCGCCTGCGCTCACGTCGAGGGGCCCACCGGGCCCGCGGCGCCCTGGCCGCTGCGGCCCAGGGCCGCCCGGAGGGGCTCGAAGACGCTCTCCCGCTCGGCGTCCGTGAGCCCACCGGCTACCAGGAGATTGGCCTCCAGGGCCCGGGTGACCGAGAGCCACCCGTGGCGGGCCTTGACCACCTGGGCGCGGTCCACCCCGCCTTCCGTGCCCTTGGGGGTGCCCTGCGAGGCGCCCTGGAGCTTCGCCCGCTGCGCTTCGAGCTCCCCGAGCCGCACGCCGGCCTCCTGGAGGGATTTCACCTCATCGAGGAGCGTGCCCCCGTCGGGCAGGCGCACCACCGAGAGCAGCACCTGCAGGGCCGGGTCGTCGAGCTCGCGCCCGAGGCGCTCGGCGTAGCCCGCCTCGGCCTGGTAGCTCTGGCCCAGGACCTCCAGGCCCTCGGGGAAGAGCCTGCCGCGCAGGTCCAGCCAGCGCTGGCTGCCGGGGCCCGGGTCCGTGAGCTCCGCGAGCGCCGTGAGAACCCCGTGGACCCCACGGCCCTTGCGGTCGTGGCGCTGGTCCGTGTGCAGGGCCTCGCGGAGGAGCTCGCCGAGCTCCCCGGGGCTCCCCTGGGCCACCGCCTGCAGGTCCTGGTGGGCCCTCTCGATGGAGGGCAGGAGCCCCCCTAGGAGCGGCGAGCCCTCGAGCAGCGGGCGCAACCGGGAAGGGTCCAGCCATGCCTCGGAGACCCCGAGCATCTCCTCCGTGGTGAGCAGCCGTGCGGACATCAATGGGTCTCCATGGCCTCCGTAGAGCGGGATCTATACCCTTTCGCAACCGCTCGCGCGACAGGGCCGTTCCGCCCGGGGAGTATTCCCGGGTATGGTCCCCGGCGGTGCTCGCCCCGAGGCCCGAGAAAGCCCTGCCCTTCCCCTTCCCGTGGCTCCCTCGCTGGACGCGGGAGGAGGCCTCCTGGGCCGGGCTCTTCGCGCGTCGGGCCGGACCCGTCACGGTGAGGGACGCCCTCGGGCCCCGCTGGCGCCGGCTCCTCGGGGGCCCGCTGGAGGCCTGGGCGGGCGCTCCGGTCCGAGGGCCCCGGGACGAGGTCCTCTCTCGCTGGCGCCAGGGCGCCCTCGCCGTGGTGGCGTGTGGGGGCTCCCTCGGCGCGGCCGTGGCCCTCGTGGACCGGGCCTTCGCAAAGACCCTGGCGCACCGCGCCCTGGGGGCGGACCAGGAGCAGGCCCGGGCCCTCGGGCACGCTCCCGCGGGCCTCCAGCCCGCCGAGGAGGGCGCCCTCGTGGTGCTCGCGGGCAGGGCCCTGGCGCTGGCCCTGGGGGGCTCTCCCGCCCCGCGCGTGCGCGCGGTCACCGAGGACCTGGAGCACGCCCTGGAGACCCTCGGGGACCCCTCGACGGTGGTGCTCGCCTGGCCCTGGAGGCTCTCCGTGGGCCTGGACGCAGGCGAAGTGGTGCTGTGCACCCCCGCGGAGTCCCTCGGGGCGCCTCCCCTGGTCCCTCCCCCGGAGAAGGCCCTGGAGCGCCTCGGAGACCTCACCCTCCGGTTCAGTGTAACCATCGCCCGGGACACCCTCGGGGCCAGGACCGTGGCCTCGCTGGTCCCGGGTGATGCGCTCTTGTGTGACAGTGTACGCTGGGGTGGGACAGGGCTTACAGGTACCGGTAGTGTGCGTCTGGGTGCGGTAGAGCTCCCGGTGCGTCTTGACGCGGGGGGAGTGACGGTGGACGGTGCGCTGGCACCTTGCAGGAGGGCGCTGGTGGTGGACGAACCTGTGACGGACCCCTCGGAGCGGACGGCGGTGTTGTCCTCGTTGCCGGTGGAGGTGACGGTGGAGATCGCCCAGGGGGCGGTGACCGTGGGGGAGCTGGCCGCGTGGAGGCCCGGGGCGGTGGTGACCCTGGGGACCCGGCTGGGCGAGGCGGTGGTGGTGCGGGCCGGGGGGAGGCTCATCGCCCGCGGGGAGCTGGTGGACGTGGAGGGCGAGGTCGGGGTGAGGCTGACCGAGCTCTTGTAGGCGGTCGGGGCGGAGCGCGCGTCTTCGGGGTATCCTCCGGCGTATGCGCGCTTTCTTGAGGGTGCTGTGGGCGGCGCTCGGGGTCGCCGCGTGCGGCGACGGGCGTCGGGTGTTCTCCATCGAGGACGCCGGGGAGGACACGCAGGAAGCGGCCCTGGAGGACACCGCGGCGGAGCTCGACGGGCCGAGGCCCCCGCCCCTGGACGTCCCGCCGCTGGACACGGGAGCGCCGCCCGCGGACACGGCGCTGGAGGCGTCCCAGGACGTGACCGCGGAGGCTTCGGGGTGCCCGGTGGGGCGCGGGGACTGCAACAGGAACCCCTCGGACGGCTGCGAGGCGGACCTCACCTCGGCGCTGCGCTGCGGGGACTGCACCACGGTGTGCGTGAGCCCCACGCCGGTGTGCGCGCTCAGGGACGGGCGCTACGGGTGCTCCGACGGGTGCTCCGGCGCGGCGGGCACGCGCTGCGCGACCGGCTGCGCGGACCTGAACACGGACCCGCGCAACTGCGGGCGCTGCGGGATGCTCTGCCCCACGGCCACGGGCACGCGGTCGGCGTGCGCGCTGGGGGCCTGCACCGTGGAGTGTCTGCCGGGCTACGCGAACTGCGACGGGGTGACCACCAACGGCTGCGAGGCCAACACGCAGACGAACCTGTCGCACTGCGGCGGCTGCGGGATGCGCTGCGCGGCCCCGCCGGGGATGACGGCCACGTGCGCCGCGGGGCGCTGCGTCACGGGCTGCGCCACGGGGATGGCCGACTGTGACATGAATCCCGCCAACGGGTGCGAGACGCCCACGCGCACGGACGGGCGCAACTGCGGGGCCTGCGGGAATGTCTGCGCCGCGGGGCCCAACGCCACGGCGCTGTGCTCCCTGGGGGTGTGTCGGCTGAGCTGCACGGCGGGCTTCGCGGACTGCGACGGGGCGCTTGCCACGGGGTGCGAGACCTCGGTGCTGGCGTCCATGACGGACTGCGGGGCGTGCCGCCGGGCGTGCGCCAGCCCCATGAACGGCATCGCGCTGTGCACGGGTGGGAGCTGCGCGGTGAGCTGCAACACGGGCTTCTACCCCGTGGGGACGCGCTGCGACCCGCTGCCGATCCCGCAGCCGGTGTGGCCGCTCTCCACGGCGAGGGTGGGCTCTCGCAGGCCCACGCTGGAGTGGCGGCTCGCGAGCCCGGTGACCGGCGCCCGGGTAGAGCTCTCGCGGGACCGGGCCTTCACCCGCGCGGCCCTCACGCTGGACGTGACGGGCACCAGCACCACGCCCGGCGAGGAGCTCGCCCCGGGGGTGTGGTACTGGCGGCTGTCCCCGCGGCAGGACCGGGTCACCGGCGCCACCCCGTCCGCGGTGTGGGAGTTCTTCGTGGGGCCCCGGAGCTCCGCCGAGAGCGCCTACGGCAGCGCCCTGGACGCCAACGGCGACGGCCTCGGGGACCTCGCGCTGGGCGGCAGCGACGCACCCACGGTCGCGCTCTTCCTCGCGGGGCCCTCCGGGCTCCCGGCGACGCCGTCGCAGCTCCTGACGGCGCCCGGGACCGCGGGCTTCGGCCGCGCCCTGGCCGCGGGGGACGTCAACGGCGACGGCTACGCGGACCTGGTGGCCGGCTCCCTCGTGGGGACGAACCGCGCGGTGTTCTTCCCGGGCGGCGCCGCGGGGCTCCCTCCCACGGGGACCACGCTCACCTACAGCGTGGTGGGCTTCGGGACCGCGGTCGCCTTCGCCGGGGACGTCAACCGCGACGGCTTCGGGGACGTGGTCTTTGGCCTCGGGATCTCGTCCAGGGCCCAGGTGCACTACGGCTCCCGCACGGGCCTCGGGAGCTTCCCCTCGGTGACCCTCACGGGCGCCGCCGGAGCCAACCTCGGCCTCGCCGTGGCGGGGGGCCAGGACCTCACCGGCGACAACATCGACGACGTGGCCGTAGGCTCCCCGGGGACGAACTCCGTGCAGGTGCATGTAGGGTCCCGTACGGGGCTGTCGGCGACGGCGCTGAGGCTCACGGGGCCCGCGGGCGCGACGGATTTTGGCAGCGTGCTGGCGGCGGCGGGGGACGTGAACGGCGACGGAATCGGCGACCTGGCGGTCGGTTCTCCGGGCGCGGCGCGGGTGGATGTCTATTTTGGCAGGATCGGGGCGACCACTGGCTCGGTGGCGCTCACCGGGGAGGCGGGCTCGGGCTTCGGGGCGGTCCTGGCGCTCGCCGGGGACCTGAACCACGACGGGTACAGCGACCTGGCGGTGGCCCAGACCACGCCCCGGGAGGTGAGGGTGTACCTCGGGTCCCCGTCGGGGCCCGTGGCGGCCATGGCGGTCACCCTCCGAGGGCCCTCGGAGGCGATGGATTTCGGCGTGGCGCTCTCGGGGGTGGCGGACACCGACGGGGACCGGCTGGACGACCTGGCCATCGGCGCCCGGGGCCCCACGGCGGTGTTCCTGCACCGAGGGACCATGACGGGCCCGGCGCCCATGGCCAGCGCGCTGGCGCTCCCGGCGGCCCTGGGGACGCTGTTCTCGGTCCTGGGCGCCGGGCGCTAGGGGTGTGATGGACGCGCACGAACCCCCCCTGGGGTGTCTGGCGGAGCACTTCTCGGCGGCCCTCTCGGCCGTGCCCGGGAGGCTGCACTTCGCGGCCCACAGCCACCACCCGTGGCCCGACGTCACCCTGGACGCCCAGCGCCAGGCGTGGACCGACGCGGCCGTGATGCTCGATGACAAATGGGACCACGTGTTCGCCAGCGTGTACCCCGAGGCCGCGGGGCACCTCGCGCGGGAGCTCCGGCTCCCCGGCGGGGAGGGCCTGGCCTTCGCGCCGAACACCCACTCCCTGGTGCTCAGGGTGCTGTCGCTGCTGCCGGAGCGACCGCGTATCGTGACCACCGACGGGGAGTTCCACGCCTTCGAGCGCCAGGCCCGGAGGCTGGAGGAGGACGGGCTCTGCACCGTCGAGAGGGTGCCCACGGAGCCCTTTGACAGCTTCCCCGAGAGGCTCGTGACGGAGGCCCGCCGCGGCGCGGACCTGGTGTTCTTCAGCCAGGTGTTCTTCAACAGCGGGTGGAGGGTGCCCGCGCTCGACCAGCTGGTGGCCGCGCTCCCCCCGGGTCCGCTGGTCGTGATCGACGGCTACCACGGGTTCCTCGCGACGCCGACGGACCTGTCCGCGGTGTGCTCTCGCGCGTTCTACGTCGCCGGGGGCTACAAGTACGCCATGAGCGGCGAGGGGGTGTGCTTCCTGCACGCGCCCCCCGGGGTGCCCTGGAGGCCCCGGGACACGGGCTGGTTCGCGGCCTTCGGGGCGCTGGACCGGGGCGCCGGGAGCCCCGGGGCCGTGGCCTACGCGCCGGGCGGCAGGGCGTTTCTGGGCGCGACCTTCGACCCCACGGGGCTCTACCGCTTCAACGCCGTGCAGCGCTGGAGGGCGCGGGTGGGGCTCACCACCGCGGCGGCCGAGGCGTGGGTCCACGGGCTCCAGCGGCGCTTCGTGGAGGGGCTGCGCCGCGCGGGGGCCCCGGGCGCCCCGGGCCCCGAGGCGCTGGTGGTGCCCGTGGAAGACCCTCGGAGGGGCCATTTCCTCACGTTCCGCACGCCGGAGGCGAGGCCCTGGGCGGCGCGCTTGAAGCGCGTGGGCGTGGTCACCGACGCGCGCGACGACCGGCTGCGGGTGGGCTTCGGCGTCTACCACGACGAGGCCGCGGTGGACGCGCTGGTGGCGCGCTGGACGAGCCTCTCGGGGGGGTGAGGGACGCCTACGGCTCCTCGCGGCGCTGCGAGCGCCCGAGGCCGTACTGCTTGAGCCGCGCAACCAGCGTGCGCCGGGGCATGCCCAGGAGCACCGCGGCGTGGGTCTGGTTGCCGTTGGTGCGGGCCAGGGCGTCCTCGATGCGACGGCGCTCGATGGCGCCCATCTCGTCGCGCAGCTTCGGGGCGTCCGAGGGCGGCCTGGACGCGCGCAGGCGCAGCTCCTCGGGGAGCTCCGCGAGGGTGATCGGGCCGTCGCCCGCGAGGATCACCGCGCGGCCGATGACGTTTCGCAGCTCGCGCACGTTGCCGGGCCAGTCGTGGGCCTCCAGGACCGCGACCACCGCCGGGTCCAGGGGCCCTCCGCGGACGCCGGGGCGGGCCTTCGCCAGGAAGTGCTCGGCCAGCGGGCGGACCTCCGCGACGCGCTCGCGCAAGGGGGGGATGGCCAGCACGATGCCGTTGAGCCGGTAGTAAAGGTCCCGCCGGAAGGTGCCGAGCTGCACCTCGGCGCGCAGGTCCCGGTGCGTGGCGGCCACGAAGCGCACGTCCACCTCGCGGGTTCGCTGCGCCCCGACGCGCAGCACCTGGCGGTCCTCGATGACCCGCAGGATCTTGGCCTGGAGGGCCGCGGGCAGGTCGCCCACCTCGTCCAGGAAGAGCGTGCCGCCGTGGGCGGCCTCCAGGAGCCCCGCGCGCGCGCTGAGCGCGCCGGTGAAGGCCCCCTTCTCGTACCCGAAGAGCTCGCTCTCGACCAGCGTGGGGGATAGCGCCGCGCAGTTGAGCCGCACCAGGGGCTGCGACGCCCGGCGCGAGCCCCGGTGCAGGGCCTCCACCAGGAGCTCCTTGCCCACGCCGGTCTCGCCGAGCACCAGGGCGTTGATGTCGCTCATGGCCACGCGCTCCACCAGCGCGTAGAGCGCCCGCATGGACGGGTGCGCCACCACCGCCCCGCCGACGTCCAGGGGCTTCGCCGCGGCGGCCTCGGCGAGCGTGGACAGCCGCTGGGCGATCACCACCATCGACGCCCGCCCCAGCTCCACCACCTCGCCCACCCCGAAGACCTGCGCCTCGTTCGGGTCCAGCCGCCGCCCCCGGAGCCTCACCCCGTTCACGCTGCCCGCGTCGCGGATGGTCAGGCGCCGACCGTCCACCTCCAGCACCGCGTGGGTGCGCGACACGGACGCATGCTCCACCTTGAGGTCACAGCCCTCGCCGCGGCCGATGGTCAGCGTCCCCCGCGCCGGGAGCGGGTGCACCGACGCCCCATCCTCATCCACCAGCAACACCGAAGGGGGCCCCGCGTTGCGCTCCGGGCGCTCGTCCGGAGTGGTGTTGTCCTCCGGGGGGGTGTTCTCTTCGCCCAAAACATCTCCACACACACCCGAAGGGAAAATCCACAGCGGGCCAATCTCCACACTTCGCCCACGCCCCAGGTTCCTGTCAAGGCAAAGCCCTGAATTTGAGCAGGTCATGCTCAGAAATATTGGAGAAGTGCGCGGGTCATGCTCAGTGGAGCGGAGAGAAATCGTTGAAAACACTGGTGTTTCGAGCGGCGCGGCGGGAGCATGATCCGCCGCGCCGGCCGCGGGTCGTTGGAGAGCGCCCCGTGGTACCCTTTGGGGAGGGGCTTCTCAACCACCCACAAAGCCCTGCCGTCGATGCGTCGCACGCTCCTCTATGCCCTGGTCGCGTGCACCCCGCTCAACGCTGGCACCGCGCCCGCCACGGACGCCTGCGACGCCGCGCGAGCGGACTGTGGCGCTGTGCCCGACGACGGCCCCGAGGCCTCCGGCGACCGCGGCGAGCAGGATCGCCAGGACAGCAGCGCCGCGGACAACGGCTGCGAGGCGACCCCCGCGGACGCCGCCCACTGCGGCGCTTGCGGCGTCGCGTGCCCGGAGCCCGTGAACGGCCGCGCCACCTGCGAGGTAGGGCGCTGTGGGTATCTGTGCGCAGAGGGCTTTACGGCGTTCACGGGCGCATGCCTGCCGTCGGGCGCGCCGAGGCAGCTCTTTCCGCGGAGCGCGGGCCTGGTGCTGGCGCGGCGGCCTACGCTGCGCTGGACCCTCGGCGAGGGCATCGACGGCGCCCGGGTGGCGCTCTGCCGCGACCGGGCGATGACCAGCGGGTGCCAGACCCACCAGGCGACGGGGTCGTCCCTGAGGGTGCCCGTGTCCCTGGCGCAGGGCGTGTGGTTCTGGCGCCTGGAGGGCACCCTCGGGGGCGCGCCGGGGGCCTCGTCGGGCACGGTGTGGCCCTTGGTGGTCGGCGCGCGCGACGGAGCCCTGGAGCGCGACCGCGCCCCGAGCCTGGACCTGGACGCGGACGGCCACGACGAGCTCGTCGTGGGGTCCCTGAGGGACGTGGTGGAGACGGTCACCCGCCCGGGGCTCGTGCAGCTCTTCCCGGGAGGGGCCCTCGGGGTGGGCCGCGCGCCCTCGCGCTCGCTCCGGGGCGCGGTCACCGACGAGCTCCTCGGGCTCGCGGTCACCTGCGCCGGGGACGTCAACGGCGACGGCGTGGCGGACCTGCTGGGAGGGAGCGGGGCGCCCCCGGGCGGGGTCTCGCCGTGGCCCGGGGCGGTGGGGGTCTTCCACGGAGGACCGGGCGGGATCGGGGTCCTGCCCGCGCGGGTCCTGCGGGGCTCGCGCCACGACGTGGGGGCGCTCCTGGCGGGCGTCGGGGACGTCAACGGTGATGGTTACGGCGACGTGGCCCTGGGGTCGAACCTCACCGCCGGGGCGTCCCCCGCGGCGCGGGTGAGCGTGTACCGGGGCGGCCCGCCGGGCCTGGGCGCGGCGCCGTGGCAGGCGCTCTTCGACACGGACGGCGCGGGCCCTCGCGCCGTGGCGCGCGCCGGGGACGTCAACGGCGACGGCTTCGCGGACGTGCTGGTGAGCGCGCGCGAAGCCTCCGCCGGGGGGGTGTCCCACGCGGGCGTGGTGCGGCTCCTCCTGGGAGGCCCCGCGGGCCTCGGGGCTCCCTCGGGGGTCTTTGCGGGCTCCTCGCCCGAGGAGCGCCTGGGCCTGCCCCTCGGGTCCGTGGGTGACGTCAACGCCGATGGACGCGAGGACCTCGCCCTGGCCGCGCCGGAGGCCAGCCCCGGAGGACGCCGGCGCGCGGGGCTCGTCAGGGTGCACCTCGGGGTCCCTGGGGGCGTGAGCATCGGTGCCTCCAGGGTGTTCGAGGGCGACGCCCCGGACGCCGCCCTGGGCGCGGCCCTCGCGGGTGTAGGTGACGTCAACGGCGACGGTTACGACGACGTCGCCCTCGGGGCGCCGGGGGCCCTCGCGGGCGCGGGGCGGGTGCTGGTGTACCACGGCTCGGCGCGGGGCCTCGGTGAAGCGCCCGCCAGGGTGCTGGAGGGGGCGCGGCCCGGGGGGGCCTTCGGGGCGACGCTGGCGGGCCTTGGGGACGCGAACAACGACGGCTACGCGGACCTGGCCGTGGGGGACCCCGGAGCCGAGGTGGCCATGGAGGAGAACGTCGGGCGGGTATTGGTGTACCTCGGGGGCCCCGCGGGGCTCCCGGCGGCGCCGTCCCTGGTGCTCGAAGGGCGCACACGCAACGGGTACTTCGGGCGCTCCGTGGCCCGGGTCCAGCAGCCTGGGCGCCACCGGAGGCGAGCGTGAGGCGTCTCATGCTCGTCGCGCTCGCGCCCGTGGTGGCGTGTACGGCGCTGCGCGCGGGAGACGCCCCGCGGGGAGCGCCCGACGCGGGCGCCTGCGACGCCTCGGGGACGGACGGCGGCTGCGACCCCTGCGGGCGCGCGTGCGGCGCGGGGGAGCGCTGCGTCCGGGGCGTGTGCGCGCCCGCCCTCGCCGCGCCGAGGCCGCTGGCGCCCCTCACCCTGCGCACCACGCGCTCGCGCAGGCCGGTCCTCCGGTGGGTGCTGGCGGGCGGCGACGGCGCCAGGGTGGAGCTCTGCCGGGACCGCGGGATGACCGAGGCGTGCGTGCGCTTCGACGCCCAGGGCGCCGAGGGCGCGCCCCCGGAGGAGCTCGCCCTGACGCCGGGGGTGTGGTTCTGGCGCCTCCGGGCGCGCTCCGGGGCGGTGACCTCCGAGGCGCCGTCGGCCACCTGGGCGCTGCGCGTGGGCACCGTGGAGAGTGCCCTGGGCTCCACCCTGGACCTCGACGGGAACGGCACCCCGGAGCTGGCCGTCGGGGCTCCGCGCGTCGAGGGCTACGCGGGGAGGGTGTACCTCTACCGTGGCTTCGGGGACCCGGACCCGCCGCCGTGGATGTCCCGCCGAGGCCCCAACGGTGGTGAGTTCGGCAACGCCGTGGCCAACGCCGGGGACGTCAACCGCGACGGGTACTTCGACCTCGCGGTCGGGGCCCCCGGGGCGGGGCGGGTGTACCTGTACTACGGCGCCCCCATGGGGCTCCTGCCCGAGCCCGAGCGGCGCTCCGGGCCCGAGGACGCCCAGCGCTACGGCGAGGCCGTCGCGGGCGTCGGAGACCTCGACGGCGACGGCTACGACGACGTGGCCACGAGCCCCCGCGCCACGGACGACGCCCGCGGCCGCGTGGATGTCTACCCTGGCGGCCCCGAGGGCCTCGCGGTGGAGCCCTCGCGCACGCTGGCGGGGGAGCGCAACGCGCGCTTCGGGGCGTGGGTGTGGGGCGCCGGGGACGTCAACGGCGACGGCTTCGAGGACCTGGCCGTCGGGGCCCCCGCCCAGACGGGGAACTCCGGCGCGGTGTACCTCTTCCATGGCGGTCCGGGAGGCGTCCCCGAGGCGCCGTCGACCACCCTCACCGGCGTGGACCTCTTGGGGTCCTTCGGCGTGCGCTTCTCCCGCGCGGGCGACGTAAACGCCGACGGCTACAGCGATCTCGCGGTCGCGGCACCGACCGCCGAGGGCGGCCGGGGGCGGGTGTACGTCTACCACGGCGGCCCCTCGGGGGTGGGCCCGAGGCCCGCCACCACGCTCACGGGCCCGGCGCCCGGCGTAGGGCTTGGTAGCGGGCTCGCGGACGGCGCGGACCTCGACGGCGATGGCTACACGGACCTGGTCGTCGGCGCCACCGGCGGCGAGCGAGGCATCGGCGACGGCGCCGTGTTCGTCTATCGCGGGGGCCCCGAGGGCGTCGCCGCGGGCGCCTGGCTGCGCCGCCTGGGGCCCGACGGCGGGGACTCGGGCTACGGCTTCACCCTCGCCGTGGCGGACCTGAACCGCGACGGCCGCGCGGACCTGTGCGTCGGCGCCGTGGGGGTGTTCCACAACACCGGGAGGGTGTACGTGTACCTCCACGGCGCGGAGGGCATCGCCGAGGCGCCGCTCCCGATCATCGGCCCCGGGGGCGTGCAGGGCGTCTTCGGCTGGTCCCTGGCCGCGCGCCCACCGCGGGCGGGACTCCGCGGCGCCGCGCTTTGACGCGTGGGGCGCGTTCTGCCAGACTCCGAAGGAGAGGATCGCCCCGTTGTCCGAGCCCACCCTGCGCGAGACGGGACGCGACGACTCACCAGGGGAGGTCGGGGCCTCGCGCGCAGGCGCGCCTACGCCCGCGGGCGCGCGCGTGGGGGACCGCCTCGGGCGCTACCGGCTCCTGAGGGTCCTCGGGGAGGGGGGCATGGGCGCGGTCTTCGAGGCGGCCCACGATGACATCGGCCGGCGCGTGGCGATCAAGACCCTGCGCCCCGCCCTGGCCGCGAGCCCCCAGGCGAGGGAGCGCTTCTTCCGCGAGGCCCGCGCCGCGGCCAGGGTGCACCACCCCGGCGTGGTGCAGGTCCACGACGTGGACGTGGAGGACGGGACCGCCTACCTGGTGATGGACCTGCTCGAAGGCGAGAGCCTCGCCCGGCGGCTGGAGCGCGGCCCCTTCGCGCCGGAGGAGCTCCTCGCGGCGCTGGGACCGGCCCTCGATGGCGTCGCCAGCGCCCACGAGGCCGGCGTGATCCACCGGGACCTCAAGCCCGGGAACATCTTCCTCCGGTGCGCCCCGGAGGGCCCCCGCGGCGTGGTGGTGGACTTCGGCGTCTCGCGGCTCCTCGACGAGGACAGCGACCTCACCGGGAGCGGGGCCATCCTCGGCACGCCCGCGTTCATGTCCCCCGAGCAGGCCCGCGGCGCCCGCGAGGTCGACGCCGCCAGCGACCAGTTCTCCCTCGGGGCGGTGCTCTACACATGCCTCTGCGGCCGCCGACCCTTCGAGGGCCAGAGCCCGCTGGAGCTCGCGTGGAACATCCAGCGCAACCGCCGCGAGCCCCTCGGGCGCCGCTGCCCCTCGGCGCCGCGGCACCTCGTCGCGGCCATTGAGCGCGCCATGGCCCCGGAGCCCTCCGCGCGCTTCCCCTCGGTGGGGGCGCTCCTCGCCGCCCTGCGGGCGCCGACTCCGAGGCCCCGGCGCCGCCTCGCGCTGGCGACCGCGGCGCTCCTGGTCCTCGCCGCGGGGGGCCTCGCGCGGGCCCTCGCCCCCCGCGCAGAGGTGCCCTCTCGCGCGCGCATGCGCGACCCCACCGCCGCCACGCCCGCCACGCCGACCCCCGCACCCTCCGCGCCCACCCCCGCGCCCCCCGCGCCGCAGGTGGCAAGCGCGCTCCCCGCGCCAGCACCTACAGCACCCCACACCCCGACGGCTCCGGCCTTCGGGCGCCCGGTCCTGCGTGCGCGCCTCGCGCACGCGGCGCTCGCGCCGCGGGAGAGCGCGCCCCAGGCGCCGGTTGCGCCGTCGCCCGCGCGCGAGCCCGGGGCCTCGCCGCCCCCGGCGGGGAGCGCGGCGCCGGTGCTTGGCCGCAATCGGGCGATGATCCTCGGGCGATGACGGCCTCTCGCGCTGCCGGCGCCGTGTTCCTCGCGCTCTTCTTTACCGCGGCGGCGGCGCACGCGCAGGAGCGGTCCCCTGCGGCGCAGGTCCCGGAGGCGGGCGGCTGGATCGAGGAGGGCATTCGCATGCGCGCCGAGCGCCGCGACGAGGAGGCCCTGGCGCTCTTCCGCCGGGCCCTCGACGCCACCGGGAGCCCGGAGGCACGGGCGCAGGTGGCGCTGGCCGAGCAGGCCCTCGGGCGCTGGGCGGACGCCGAGCGGGGCCTCCTGGCTTCCATGGAGGCCCACGCTGACCCGTGGGTCGCGCGCAACCGCGGCAACCTCGACGCGGCGCTGGCGGAGGTCCGCACGCACCTGGGCTCGGTCACGGTCCGGTCGCGGACACCCGGCGCGCGGGTGCTCATCAACAACCGCGACGAGGGGCCGCTGCCGCGCCCGGGGCCGCTGCGGGTGGTGGTGGGCACGGTCACCATCGAGGTGCGGGCGCCGGGCCACGTGCCCGCGCGCCGCGTGCTGGACGTGCGCGCCGACGACGACCTCCTGGAGGAGCTCGACCTGGTCCCCGAGGCCCCGGCGACGCCCCCGGAGGGCGCTGCGGCGGTGCGCCTGGCGCCGCCGGGCGCGCGAGAGCCCTCGCCGGGCGCGCCGGTGCGGTCCTGGGGTGTGGGGCTCTTCGTGGGCGCGGGGGTGCTCACGCTCGGGGCCTCGGGCGCGTGGCTCTGGCGGGAGCTCTCCGCGCGGGATTTCAACGGCCAGGGCTGCATGGTGGACCGCGCCTCCGGGGCGGCGTTCAACGGGCCCGACTGCGGGTCGTTGCAGTCCCAGGTGGGCGCGGCCACCACGCTCGCCGTCGCGGGCTTCGCCGCCGCGGGGGCGCTCGCCGCGGTGGGCCTGGCGCTGTGGCTCGGGGCGCCGGCGCAGCCGCGCCGCGCCGCGGTTGCGTGCGCGCCGGGGCCCTGGTCCCTCGGGTGCGCGGTGGCGTTCTGAACCGCCCCTACGTCCCGCGCGTGTGCGCCCGGGCCAGCACCGCGCGCAGCGCGGGCAGCGCCAGGAGGCTCGCGGCCTCGTCGTAGTCGCACCAGCGCCGCTCGCGCTCCGCCGAGGGGAGCTCCCCCAGGGGCCTGAGGAGGTAGTACGCCACCCGCTGCCCGGCGACGTCCAGCACGCCCAGGAACGCCCCCGGCAGCGCCTCCACGCCGGCCTCCTCGGCGGTCTCGCGCAGCGCCGCGTCCTCCCAGGTCTCGCCCACCTCGATGTGGCCCTTCGGGAAGATCCACCAGGTCGGGTTGCGCCGCGCGCGCACCAGGAGGTAGCGCACCGCGCCCCCGTCCGCGCGCGCCACCACGCCGCCGGCGTGCGTCGGCCGCTCGTCGGTCTCCGCGGGGACGTCCAGCACGTCAGCGCCTCCCGCGGTCCCGCCCGCCGCCCTCGGGGGTGCTCGCGGGCGGCGCCTGGGCAGTGGTCCCGGGGGCGTCCGGCGCCACCCTCGGGGGCGCCTCGCGGGTCCCCGTGCGGCGCACGTAGCTCACCTCGGGCGCCCTCGGGGGCGGGTGCTTCGGCGCGGGCCCCTGGCGCGCAAACGACGCCCCAGGCGCGCTCTGTGGCGCTCTCCCCGGGCCGCCGGGCGGCCCCCCGGGGCCCGGCACCGCGCCGCGAGGGCCGCCCCTCGGGGGCCCGTCCCGCCACTGCCCGCCGGGCCTGGCTCCAGCGCCCCGCGCGTCACCGCGGGGGTCACCGCGCGGGTCACCGCGCGGGGGGGCTGCTCCCAGCGGAGGCCCCAAGGGCGGGCGCCGGACCGGGGCCGGGGCGGGCCGAGGGGTCCACTCGGGCGTGAGCTCCCGGCGGACGTAGGCCCGCCAGACCTCGCGGCCGTCGCCCTGGTGGGCCTCCAGCGCCGGGTCCAGCCGCGCGAAGAAGCGCTGGAGGCCATCGAAGTCCCGGCGGAAGAAGGCCTCCGCCCGGGAGTTCTGCGCCGCCGCCAGGGTCTGCGGGAAATCAATGATCGTAGGGCCGTCGGCCCCGAGGAGCACGTTGTACGCAGACAGGTCCCCGTGGATCAGGTCCGCGCAGAGCATCCCGATCACCTGCCGACGCAGGTCCCGGTAGAGCCCCACGGCGTCCTCCCGGCGCAGCGTCGCGTCCATCAACCGCGGCGCGGGGTAGCCCTCGGCGTCCGTCACGAGCTGCATCAGCAGCACGCCCTCGTAGAAGAGCACCGGCACCGGGACCCGCACCCCCAGGGCGTGGAGCTTGTGCAAGCACCGCGACTCGCTGACCTTCCACGCCTCCTCGCTCTCCCCCCGGCCGAAGCGGCTCCCGCGGTCCATCGCGCGCTGTGTGCGCGTGTTGCGCACCGTGCGCCCCTCGCGGTACGCCGCGTCGTTCTTGAAGCTCCGCTGCTGGCGGTCTTTGTAGACCTTGGCCGCCACCTCCTCGCCGCGGTACACCACCCGGAAGACGTCCGCCTCCTTGCCGCTGCGCAAAGGGCCCAGCACCTCGTCCAGGATGCCGTCTTCGAGCAGGGTGTGGAGGGCGTTGCGCATGACGCTCAGGGGGCGCCATGATACGCCTCCCGGGCCGGAAATCCACGCGCGCTTCCCCCTTGCCCCGCGGGGTATGCTTCGTGCGAGGATCACCCGTCATGAACTCGCAGCCGCCACGCCCCGCGCACCACTGGCCACGCCCCGCGCCCCCCCCGGACCAGGGTGAGGCCTTCGTCCACGACCCCAGGCTCACCCGCCGAGCCCACGCCTCGGACGAGCTCGCCGAGGCCCTCGCCGAGGAGTACCTGGCCGCCGCCACCTCCGGCGAGGAGATCACCGAGGACGTGCGCGACGAGGTCACCGACGAGGAGCGCGGGGGCCCCTTTGTGATCGGCGCCACCCGCCCCAGGGACGAGGCTCGCGAGCCCCGCAAGAAGCCCTAGTGTACATCCCCCTACACCCTTGAAGGGACGCTGCCGCTGGCGTGGCACAGGGCCACCGCGAGGGCGTCCGCGGCGTCCTCGGCGGGGGGCTCGGCGAGCCCGAGGATGGCCCTCACCATCCCGGTCACCTGGGCCTTGTCGGCCCGGCCGTTGCCCACCACCGTGCGCTTGACCGTGGCCGGAGGGTACTCCACCACCGTGAGCCCGGCCCTGGCGGCCACGAGCATGGCCACGCCGCGGGCGTGGCCGAGCACCAGGGCGGCGTGCACGTCCCGGTGGACAAAGGCCTGCTCCAGGGCCACCACCGAGGGCTTTGTGGCTTCGAGGGCCTCGGCGAGCCCGTCGGCGATCACCCGGAGGCGCTCGGGGAGCGGGGCCGTGGCGGGGGCCTTGACCACCCCGTGGGCCAGGTGCCGGTACCGGCTCCCGAGGCGCACCACCACGCCGTACCCGCACCGGTGAGACCCCGGGTCGATGCCGAACACCACGTCGTTGGCCACGGGGGGCACCGTAGCACCGTGGTACACCTCGTCCCATGCGCGCGTCGCTCCCGGGGGACGGACTCCTCCGGAGGATCACCGCCGCCACGCTGGTCACCGTGGCGCTCACGGGCCTCGGGGCCAGCGTCGTCGGGGCGGCGCTCACGGCCCTGGCCGTGCGCCACCCGCAGGAGGAGCGGGCCCGGCTCCTGGTGCGGGCGTCGGCCGCGCGCATGGCCCCGCTCCCGGAGCGGGAACGGGCGACCCTCGCGGCGGAGCTCACCCAGGCCGTCGGGGGCGCGGTCACCCTCGTAGACGACGCCGGGCGCGTGCTCCCGGGCGCCCCGAGGGTCCCCGCCCGGGCCCTGGCCGTGCGCGACGAGGGCACCCTGGCCTCGCCCGACGGGTCCCTCCAGCGCGTGGCCCGCGCGAAGGTCCCCGGCCGTGAAGACCTCTGGGTCCTGGCGCTCCTGCCCCTGGAGCCCGCGACCCCGTCGGTCCTCCAGCTCCTCCTGAGGCTGCTCATCACCGTGGCCTCCACCGCGGCCGTGGGCACCGCGGTGAGCGTGGTGGTCGCCCGGGACCTGGGCCGGGACCTCGTGGGCATCACCGCCCGCGCCCGGCGCATGGCCCAGGGCGAGCGCCCCGCCACGGGGCCCCTGCCGCGCCACGCCCGGGACGAGGTCGGGCGCCTCGTGGCCAGCTTCAACCGCCTCCAGGCCCGCTTCGAGGACGAGGCCCGCGCGCACCGCGAGGCCCTCGCGCGGCTGGAGGAGAACGAGCGCCGCCAGGATACGCAGCTCGCCACGCTGCGCCACGAACTCCGCACGCCCCTGAACGCCATCGTGGGCTTCGCGGACCTGCTCCTGTCGGGCGTCGACGGCGAGCTCACGGCCTCGCAGCGCGAGGACGTACAGGTCATCGCCACCTCCGGCGGGCACCTCCTGCGCATGGTGGAGGACGTGGTGGACCTGTCGGCCATGGCCAGCGGGCGCTACCCCCTGAAGCGCGAGATCGTGGACATGGTGCCCATCGCCCGGGAGGTGGTCGCCGAGGCCGAGGGCATCGCCCGCGTCCGGGGCGTCACGGTCACCCTGGAGGGCATCGCCGAGGCCATGGTGTACGCCGACCGCGTGGCCCTGCGCCGGGCCTTCGGGAACCTCGTGGGCAACGCCGTGGAGCACGCCGGGGGTGTGGTGCGCGTGAGCGTCAACGAGCACCCCTCGGGCTACGCCTTCGCCGTCGCGGACAACGGCCAGGGCATCGCCGCCGCGGACCTCCGGAGGCTCTTCAAGCCCTTCGAGCGAGGCCACACCGCCGAGGCCCGCGGCGCCGGCCTCGGCCTCGCCATCACCCTCGCCCTGGTGGAGCTCCACGGGGGCTCCCTCTCGGCCACCAGCACCGTCGGCGAGGGCAGCACCTTCACCGCCACCCTCCCCACGGGCCTCGCACCCCTGGAGGGCCACCCTACATGAAGGCCAGGGTACTACTCCTACGGCTCATGTGGGCTTGTGTAGGTGTTGTAACCACAACAGTGGTAGGGTATGCGCTTGTCATCCCTCGCTGGCTTGGGCCCGACGACCTGGCGAGGGAGGCGCTTCGAGCGGCGACGTTGAGCGTAGGCGGGGGGCTCCTGGCGTCGGCGCTGGCGTTCCCGCTGGCGTACGCGGGGGTGCTGCGGCGGGTGGTGCGGGCCCTGGCAGCCGGGGAGGCGCCGTCCCACCGGGCGGTGGCGAGGCTCTACGGCGCGCCGAGGCTGGCGGCGGCGTGGCTCCTGTGCGCGGCGTGGGCGGTGCTCGCGGCGGGCTGGGCGCCCCTCGGGGGGGTGCCCTTTGCCAACGTGCAGAGCGCGGCGCTGGCGGGGGCGGCGGCGCTGGTGCTGGCGTCGTTGGTGGTGTACCCCGCGGCGCGCCTGGCGCTGCGGCCGGTGGTGGAGGTGCTCCCCTCCGGGGGCGCCGACGGGGCGCCGTCTCCCGCGGACAGCCTGGGGCTGCGGGCGTCGCTGGCGGTGGCGGTGCCCACGGGGGTGGCGGCGCTCTTCGCGGCGTTGATCGTCGGGGCCCACGCGACGGAGGTCTGGAGGCTCCAGGGCGAGCACTCGGCGAGGGTGTACTCCCGGGCCCTCGGGGTGCCGCGGGTGGCGAGCGAGGCGCAGGAGCGCTCGGACCCGCTGGCGAGGGTGCTGGCCGCGGCGGGCGTGCGCATCACGCCGGGGGTGCAGTTCCCGCAGGCGGAGGCGCGCGCTCCGGGGGCTCCGTCGCCGGTGTGGGCGGTGCTGGTGGCGCTGGCGCTCGGGTCCCTCGGGGCGCTGGTGGGGCGCAGGATCGGGCGCCAGGCCACGCGCGAGCTCGACGCGGCGGCCCGGAGGATGGACCGGCTGGGCGAGGGCGAGGACCTCGGGGTGGCGCGGGTGGTCGAGGCCCGCTCGGTGCCCGAGGTGGCGGCGATGACCGAGGCCCTGGACGCGGTGGCCGAGAGCCTTGCGGCGATGAGCCGGGACCAGCGCCGCAGCCGCAACGCGCGCGAGGAGGCGGCGAAGCTGCGGAGCTTCGTGCTGGCGGGGGTGTCCCACGACCTGCGGGGGCCTCTCAACGCGGTGCTGGGCTTCTCGGGGTTGCTCTTGTCGGGCGTGGACGGGGCGGTGACCGCGGGGCAGCGCGAGAGCCTGGAGGCGCTGGCCCGCGGGGGCAGCGACCTTCTGCGTCTGGTGGACGACCTGCTCGACGCGGCGAGGCTGGACGCGGGGAGGCTGACCCTGCACCGGGAGAGGGTGGAGGCGCGGGACCTCCTGGAGCTGGCGCGGACCTTGTGCCTGGAGCGCGTGGGCAAGGCGCTCCCGGAGGACACGGTGATCCCGCTGGAGGGCGCCCTGGGGGCGCGCTTGATGGTGGACCGCGGGCGCATGGCGCACTGCCTCGGGGCGGTCCTGGCGTGGGGGCTCCTGCGGCCCGGGCGCAGCGGTCACGCGGCGGCGCAGGTGCGTGAGGGCGAGGCGGGCATGGTGGTGCTCACGGTGCGCAGCGAGGGGAGCACGCCTACGCGGGAGACGCTCACGCAGCTCTTCGACCCCTTCGAGGTGGCGCCCGCGGGGGCTCGGGCACCGGCGGGGCTGGAGCTGGCGATGGCCAACGCCCGGAGGGTGGTGGCGCTGCACCGCGGGAGCATGCGGGCGGAGGCGTCGGACAAGGGCCTGGTGGTGCGGGTGGAGCTCCCGCAGGGTTGACGGTCGCCCGCGCCGGCGCGCACGCTGGACCCATGGCGCGAGGCGGCGGGGTGCTGGTGGCGGGGGCCGGAGTCGCCGGGGTGACGGCGGCGCGGGCGCTGCGGGCGCGGGGCCACGCGGTGACGCTCCTGGACCCGGGGCCGCTGCCTCACCCGCTGGCGGCGTCCACGGACGTGAGCAAGGCCGTGCGGCTGGAGTACGGCGCGGACGGCGCGTACACGGCGCTGGGCGAGCGCGCGCTGGAGGGCTGGAGGCGCTTCAACGCGGACGAGGGCGAGCGCTTCTTCCACGAGACGGGGGTGTTGTTCCTGCGCCGCGGACCGATGGTCCCCGGGGGCTTCGAGCACGACAGCCACACGACGCTCGTGGCGCGGGGTCACCGCCCGGAGCGGCTGGACCACGCGGGTCTTGGGGCGCGCTTCCCGGCGTGGGGCGGTGGCGGCTACACCGACGGGTTCTTCCACGCGCTGGGCGGCTGGGTGGAGAGCGGGCGGGCGCTCGCGCGGTGGATCGCGCGGGCGTCGCGAGAGGGCGTGGCGCTCCGGGAGGGCGCCTCCCTGGCGCGGGTGGAGGACGGCGACGGGGCGTCGGTGACGGTGGCGCTCCGGGACGGGCAGAGGCTCACGGGGGACTCGCTGGTGCTGGCGCTCGGGGCGTGGACGCCGTGGTACCTCACGGCGCTGGCGCCGGCGCTGCGGTCCACGGGGCACCCGGTGTTCCACCTCCGGCCGAGGGAGCCCGAGCGCTTTACGGGGGAGCGCTTCCCGGTGTTCGGGGCGGCCATTGCGGAGACGGGGTGGTACGGCTTCCCGCTGCACCCGACGGCGGGGGTGGTGAAGATCGCCCGTCACGGGGTGGGGCGGGCGATGCACCCGGAGGACCCCGCGCGGGCGGTGACCGACGAGGAGCGCGCAGCGCTGGGGGAGTTCCTGGCGGGGTCGCTGCCATGGCTGGCGGACGCGGCGGTGGTGTCCACGCGGGTGTGTCTGTACTGCGACACGCACGACGGGCACTTCTGGATCGACCGGGACCCGTCGAGGCCGCGGGTGGTGGTGGCGGCGGGGGACAGCGGCCACGGGTACAAGTTCGCGCCGGTGCTCGGGGACTGGATCGCGGACGTGGTCGAGGGCGCCCCGGCGGAGCCGCGCTGGCGGTGGCGCCCGGAGGTCACCGCGGGGCGCACCGAGGAGGCCGCGCGGCGGGTGGACGACGGAGGGTGACGGGTGGGTCACGCCAACGTTGGCGCGCAGTGCGCCTCCCTCTCCCGACGCTCAGGGCCTCCAGAGGGCCTGGGCCAGGAGCCCCACGGTGCTCCAGTCTACGTCGCGGTCGCCGAGGATCGACGCCACCGTGCGCAGCTCCAGGGTGATCCGCTCCGACGCGGAGACGCCCAGCACCGTCGCCTCGGCGCAGAGCGCGCGCACCCGGGTGAGCTCGTCGTCCGTGAGCTCCGCCACGTAGCCGTGGGCGTGGTGCGACGACAGCGTCGCCATGGCCTGCCGCGAGCCCAACGGGCGCAGCCGTGAGGGCTCCAGCGCGAGCGACGTCTCCTCGCGCACCTCCTCCAGGGCGACCTCGTCCGGCGAGAGCGCCGGGTCGTCCGAGGAGCCCCCGGGGAACTCCCGGACCGTGCCCTCGGCGTTTCGCACCGGAGAGCGAAACTCCCGCACCAGGAGCACCTCCGTGGCGCCCCCTCGGAGCGGCCCGTGGAGCACCACGCTGGACAGGTCCGGGCGCGAGAGCACCACCTCCCGGGACTTGTGACGGCCCTCGGAGGCGACCCACACCTTCACCCCGAGCACCCATAGAAAGACCGCGCCGGTCCTCGGGACAGTTCGGTGCCAGAGGGGCTCCGCGCCGTCCAGGCGGTTGCCCGCCGCGCGCTGGGCCTGGAGCCAGCGCTGGAAGCCCGGCGTGTGCCACAGGAGCTGCGGGACGAAGCGCTCGCCGCCCTCCCGGGGCGCTGGGATCATGGGCTCCAGCGCCGCGCGGAGCGTCCCCTCCAGGGTGTCCCTGCAAGGGATGCCCTGGACCTCGGCGAGCCAGGCGAGGTAGCGGTTCTTGGGGGCCTCCGGGGGGAAGCCCAGCACGCTCCTCCCCGAGGAGGCCCAGGTGCCGAACTCCACGTTGGTGGTGAACGCGGGCATCGTGGCGAGGTCCCTCGGCACCCAGAAGGCGATGCGGTCCGAGAGGCGCAGGGCCTCGCGCTCCCACTCCACCTGGTCGGTGTAGTCTCCCCGTACGGAGCCGTCCCCCGACTCCGGGACGAAGACCACGCCGTCGTAGCCGAGGGAGGCCAGCACCCGGAGCGCCTCCGGGCGCCACGAGGGCACCGCCTCGTCGCGCGGCGTGGGGCCCGCCAGGAAGAGCGATGACGCGAAGCGATCAGGGAAGGGGGCCCTCGCGTACACGACTCGCATGGTCCACAGGGTACGCCAGGTCCGGAGGGCGCTCCAGGGCAGCGGCCCCTACCGCGCGGCGCGATAATAATCCACGGTCTCCGCGAGCACGGCCCCGAGGCGGTCGCCGCCGTCGATGCCCCAGAAGCCGTCCGACGGGAAGTTGTTGCGCACCTGCGCCCGCCCGGCGGAGGGGTACCGCACGGCGTTCATCTGGACCTCGCCCGGCCGCACACCGCTCATGGCGTGCTGGTGGCAGCCCGCGCAGTTTGTCCGGACCAGCCCGGGGGCGCCGTCGATGTACGGGTTCGAGCACCAGGACGGCGCGCCGCGGCCCTCGTACACCGCGCGGAGCGCCGCCGCGAGGGTGGGCCCCGAGCGCGCGAAGCCCCCGTCGGGGTCCGGGTCGTGCTCGTTGAAATCCGTGGTGACGCACATCTTGTACGAGGTCCACGGACCTCCCAGCGCGCGGATGGAGTCCGGCCGGTCGGCGCCGAAGTCCGTGTCCGGGTCGTCGGACCACCAGAGGGTGATGTTGAGCCACTGGCCGACCTCGCGCGTGCGCAGGTGCATCCCCGCGAGGCGGAAGGTGCTCCCGGACGGCAGCCGGAGCGTGTACACGCTGCGCTCGTCGGGCTCGGCGGTGCCATCGCCCGGGCCCCAGGTGGCGTCCGCCCCGGGGCGCAGCCTGCGCGTCAGGCCCGCCGCGGAGGTGTCGTACACCGGGAAGGGCTCGCCGATGTCCGCCCGGCGCCACTCCATCGCCACGGTGGCCGCGGCCAGCGGGAACACCCCGTGGAGGCATGCGGAGAGCTCCGCGGACGGTGGGGCGTAGCGCACGTCGAGCATTCCGCCGGTGGGCTGATCCCTCGCCGCGAGGCGCACGGTGAAGGTCCCGGGGCCGGTCACCGTGCAGCCCGTGGCCGTGGGCGCGGTGCAGCGCGCCGGGGTCGTGAGCGACACGCCCTCGAAGACCTGGACGGTGGAGCCCGCGTCGGCTCCGTCGACCCGCGCGACCAGGGCCCCCCCGGAGGCGACGAAGTACGGGCCGAAGGCGCGCGCCCCGCAGCGGGTGATGGTCACGGGCTCCCGCGCGAGCTGCTGCGGGGCCGCGGGCCCGTCCTGGAAGTCCGGCGGCGCGCCGCGCGAGAGGCAGCGCAGGATCTCGGGGTAGCTCGCCATGAGGTGCCGCACGGCGTCGGGGCTCGCGGCCACGCGCTGCACGCCCGCCGCGCTGGCCAGCCTCGCGGGGCCGTCGAAGCTGGCGGCGAAGCGCTCCAGCCGCGCCTCGGGCCACTCCGAGAGGGTGGTCACGAAGCGGGCGTTCCACCCGAAGGCGTCGTCCATGGCCTCGTCGGTGAAGCGCTCGCCGGCGGCCCGCTGCGCGGGGGTGAGCCCGCCGTAGAGCCGCTGGAAGGTGCGCGCCACGTCCTCCCGGTCGTACCAGGTCCGGAAGCGCGGCACCGTGGCGCCGGTCATCGCCGTGGGGCGCGCGAGGCGCACCGGCTCGATGGCCTTGACCACGGCCATCCAGGCGATCCAGCGCCGCTCGCGCTGCGACCGCAGGAGCTCGCCGTGGAGGCTCGCCATGGACGTGTCCACGGGGTACCGGGCCGCGGCCCCGAGGAGCCAGCGCCCCTCGGCGCTGGCGAACTGCGGCTGCGACGCGACGCCGTCGCACAGGCCGGGCTCGGGGCCCTCGCACGCCGCGAGGAGGGCAACCCCCAGCGCGAGCGCCGGGGGGAGGCCGCGGGTGACGGGCCGGGGGGGGCTCACGGCATGACGAGCGCAGCGTCGCTGGCGACCGCGTGCTCCTGCGGGCTCGCCGGGGTGCGCACGAGGAAATAGATCCACCCGTCGGAGCGGAAGTGCGGGAAGAGCGCGTACTGCCCGGGGCCCATGTTGGTGACGCGGGTGCGCCTGCCGGTGCGCAGGTCCAGGAGGTAGATGTTCGCGGCGCCCTGCGCGGCGTAGGGCGCGAAGCCCGCGTCGTTCTCGTCGGCGAAGCCCAGGTCCCGCGCGTCCGCCGGCGCCGAGGGGCCGCGGCCAATGTAGTGGTGGTACACCGCCCAGCGCTCGTCGTAGGAGAGCGTGGCCTTGGCCCCGACGGTGCAGTAGCGGGCCATCTCGGTCAGCGTGGCGGTGATGGCCGCGCCGGTGCGCGTGGCCTCCAGGCGGTGCAGCACGTAGCCCTGGTACGCCCCGGCCTCGTCCACGAAGCGGGTCAAGAGCGCGCGCGACGAGGGCGAGATCATCCCGTCGCCCTGGAACGGCGTGGTGATGTTCCGCGACGAGATGAACCGGAAGCCCGAGCCCGTGTTGGCCATGAGCGTGAGGGAGGTCTGGGCGCGCGCGGTCCAGGCCTCGTTTCGCGGGGTCTCCTGGAAGGTGGCGCGGCGCCCGCCGTCGTCCCACGCGGCGGTGCCCGCGGCGGAGGCCCAGTAGTCCTCGCCGCCGAGGGAGGCCCCGAGGTGCTCATAGAGGCCCACGGAGCTGCCGGAGCACGGCGCCGCGTTCACCGCCACCGCCGTGGGCATGCCCGTGGTGAGGGTGCTCATGGGGCAGAGCCTGCCGCCGGGCTGGTACATGTACCCGCTGTTGTCCGGGAAGAACGCCGGGTCGTACATGGCCCCCGTCGCGGTGATCTCTGTGCGGTTCACCAGGTCGTAGACCTTGACCCCGCGGGCGAAGAAGCGCCCGTCCGGCGAGCTGCGCGACCAGTACGTGGACCGCGTGGGGGACGTGAAGAGCACGCGCAGGTGCGCGCTGGGGAGCGCCGAGCGGTTGGCCCCGATGTTCGAGTCGTCCGCGAGCGGCACCATGGCCAGGCAGTCCTGCGGGCGCGCGGCGCCGGCGCAGCCGTACATCATCATCGCGCGGCTGCGGTTGAGCGCGCCCCAGCCCATGGTGCCGAGCTCCGTCACGTACCCCGCGACCATCGCGCCCACGCCGCAGGAGCCGGGCTCCACCACGTCCACCGGCGGCTGCGTGTCGGCCGCCGCGTCGCCCGCGCCGTCCGTGGGCGCGGCGCCGTCGCCCACAGCGTCCTTCGGCGCCGTGGCGTCACCGCCCGCGTCGCCGCCCGCGTCACCCGCGGGGGGAGGGTTGTTCCCGCCGTTGCCGCCGCAACCCGCGAGCAGAGAAAGCAAGACCACCGCGCGCGAAACCTGGTGCTTGTGAGCCATGAGCCGGGACGTTACCAGCGCGCTCGCAACCTGCAAATGACCACGAACAATGTGCATCGCGCGAGGGGCCCTACGCGGGAGCGGAGGGTGGCCCTATAGTCCCGCGGCCGTCATGGAAGCGCACAACATTCGCAGGGGAACACTCGCGGTCACGCTCGCCCTCGGCGCTCTCGCGGCGTCAACGGACGCGCTGGCGCAGCGGTACATAGACCTCCCGGGGACGCAGTCCGGGGGCCTCGCGGAGGGGACGCCGCTGGAGAGCTCGACCTCCTGCGGGGTGACGTGCCATTACTCCCGCGACCCGGAGGTGCCGTCGGCGATGCCCTACGACGGCTGGCTCGGGTCCATGATGGGCAACGCGGTGCGGGACCCGCTGTTCCTGGCGGCGCTGACGGTGGCCGAGCAGGACGCGCCCGGGGTCGGGGACTGGTGCCTGCGCTGCCACACTCCGCCGGGCTTCGTGGGCGGGCGCACGCGCGGCGCGCTCGCGGCGTCGCGGGGCGCGGAGCTCCTGCCCGAGGACCGCGACGGGGTGACCTGCGACAGCTGCCACCGGATGGTGGCCACGACGAACCTCGGCAACGCGCAGTACCAGCTCTCGCCGACGGAGACGCGCTTCGGCCCCTACGCGGACATCGTGAGCATCCGGCACCCGGGGGCCGTGTCCACGTGGCTGCCGGATTCGCGCATGTGCGGCACCTGCCACGAGGTCACGAACCCCACGCAGCCCCTGCGCCGGGCCGACGGGACGGACACGGGCCAGCGGGTCCCGCTGGACACGACGTACAGCGAGTGGGCGCGCTCGGCCTTCGCGGCGGCGGGCTCGCCGGAGGCGCGCAGCTGCCAGGACTGTCACCTCCCGAGGGTGGAGGGGAGCGCCCGGGTGTCGAGCAACGACGTGGCGCTGCTCCGGTCGCGCCCTCGGCGCCACGACCTGGCGGGCGCCAACGCCTGGGGGCTGCGGGTCCTCGGGAGGATGCGCGGCGACGTGGCCTCCGGGGAGTTCTACGACCCCGACGCGGCGCCCTTCTACGAGGCCGGGGCGCAGCGCGCCGAGGCGACGCTGCGGGCCGCGGTGAGCCTGGAGGTGCGCGAGGCGCCGCGGCAGGCCGCGCCGGGCGAGCGGGTGACGGTGGTGGCGCGGCTCACGAACCTCTCGGGGCACCGGGTCCCCACGGGCTACACCGACGGCCGCCGCGCGTGGCTGGAGGTGACGGTGATCGACGCCGACCGGCGCGAGACGCCCGTCTCCGGCGCCTACGACCTGGCGCAGGCGCGGCTGGCGGAGCCGGACCCGCAGCTGCGCGTCTACGAGGCGCTGCACGGCCGCGCCGGGATGGGCGTGTCGGAGCACATCGCGCTCCACGACACCATCGTGAAGGACACGAGGCTGCCGCCGCGGGGGTACCGCCCGCTGCCCGGCCACGAGCCCGTGGGGGTGGACTACTCGGGCGGCGAGGACGGCGCCCTGCGCCACTGGGACGACGCGCGGTACACCTTCACCATCCCCGCGGGGGCCCGCGGGCCCCTGACGGTGCGCGTGCGGGCGCTCTACCAGACCACCACCCGCGGGTACGTGGAGTTCCTGGCGCGCGAGAACCGCACGGACGACCGCGGCCGCGAGCTCCTGCGGCTCTACGAGGCGAGCGGGCGCGCGGCCCCGTTCTCCATGGCCGAGGCCACGACGGAGGTCACCCTCACCGCGCCTGCGGCCGACGCGGGCCCGCCCGACGGCGGCGCCGACGCATCGACCATGGACGCGGGGCCTCCCTCCCCAGGCGACCCGGGCTGCGGCTGCCGCGTCGGCAGGGGCGCGGGCGGTGGCGTTGGGGCGCTCGGGGTCTGGGCGCTGGGGGCGCTCGGGGTGCGGCGTCGGCGCCGCGGGCGGCGCGGCGGGAGGTGACCGCGGGGGTCGCACCACAGCGCGCCGGGGAGAGCCCCGCCAACGTTGGCGGACGCCCCGGCCAACGTTGGCGCGGGGAGCGGGTTGCTCGCGCGCCGCACCACTGGGGATGACGCACTCCCGGAAGTTGAAGGCCGAAGGAGCTGTCCCTGAATGAACGACGCGTGGGGGATTGATCGCCAGGAATGGCCTGAGACACATCACAAGAATGCAGGGTCGAGGACTTCCTGAAGCGCCTCTTCGAGCGCGGGGATGTCCTCGGGGTGCGTCCGGAGTGCGGCAATGCCCTTGCCCCACTGCTCCGTGTCTCCGGGGTAGAGTACACCTGCGAAGCACACCACCCGCGTGTCGTGGGCGTCGCGGATGGCGTCCCGATAGGCGTGCATCTTGTCGATGTCGGCCTTGACGGGGCGCCCGGCGCCGGAGCTCTCATCCCCGATGAGCTTGTACTTCGGGTCCAGAATCCAGACCGCAACACTGCCGTCGGACTCATATCGCTCGACAGCTATGTCTGGTCGCTGCTCATATGTGATGGCGCGGAGAGGGCCTCCGTGGCTGTAGGTGCGCTCCGGTATGAATTGCAAGACCGTGCCATCACGGGCGAACGTGAGTACCGGTTCCCCATCCGGTAGGAGTTCGACCACGGCGCCCCCGGCGAGGGACAGCGCGAGGCGCTGCCGGGTCACGACCCACTTGTGAACTGCGGCGAGCTTTAGTGCGACAGCTATCACGCGGAGCGTTCCCCAGGTCTGGAACAGCCCGGGTAGGTTGTCGATCGGAGACTCGAGGTCCGCCGCCCGGAGCTCCACCACAGCGCTGCGGCGGAGTTCCAGGAGCCCATCGTAGGCCGCGCGATAGTCTCTGCGCCGAGCGAGCACCATGGTCACCCTCGCGGGTGGCACCGCCAGCACTGCGACCTCATCCAGGAAGCGGGCGGCACGACGGGCTTCACGAAGCTCTGAGTCCAGCGCTTCCACACTCGCCGCGAGGTCCGAGCGTCGCGCCGCCAGGCACCGCAAGCGACGCAGCAGCGCGGCAACGCGGTCTGCGAAGAGCCGCAGGACCCTGTTCTCATAGACGTCCACCTCCGCGCAGGGCCGGGTGTCGACGAGCTGTCGCGGAAGGCCCTGGGCATCCAGGTTCCCGGGCCGACGCCACGCCTCCGAGAGCCGCGACGGCGGTGGCCTTCGCACGCGCTCTGACGGCCTCCAGGGGTGCTCGGGCGTCAACACCCGATATGGATCCCGGGCAATCTCCCGCAGGACCTTCGCCAGTCCTGGCCGACCCTGGTGGCCCATAACCGCCCGTTGAAGACGCTCGTACTCGCCATCCACGGTGACCGGTCGGTCGGGCTCCAGGCGTAACCCCGCCAGGCACCCGCCCCTGGCGAGCCGCAGAGCGATCTCCGCTGGGAGGCGAAGGGTGAGGTCCTCCAGGAGCGCCTTGATCGCCTCCGGCGGGAGCTTCCGTGGTTGGACGCGGACTTCGACGGTGCTTGCTGCACCACCGATCTCGATGTGCAACCGGTGTCTTCCCGCGTCCGAGCGAGGCCACTCCACTACGACCCTCGGCCGCCTGTCCAGGACGCGCACCGCCAACGGAAGTGCCTCACCGCCCCGGAGCACCCGGAGCTCTGCCAGTGCGCTCGCGTCCACCTCCAACGCCCCCCAGGCCGAACACCACTCCGTCGGGCCTTCACAGGGCGCCCCGCGGGCGTCGAACCAGTTGAGTTCAGAAGAAGGTGGCGAAGCCATGCGCGTGGTAGCTCTCCAGCATGGCTGCCGAGCGGGCACGGGTAAGCGGGAGACGTTCGCCGCAAAGGTCCCGCAACGCCTCCAGGGCCCACTCCACGCGCGGGTCGCCACCGCGGATGCGAGGGAGAACTTTCTGGAGCACCTGCTCGTCGAGGGCCTCCTCCCAGGGTGCACCGAGCTTGGTGGCGCCCTCGATGTACGCAGCGATGTCGTCCAGGGTACGGAACGCGAAGGGAGCCACCTCATGGACGGCGTCCCAGACCTTGAGCAGCAGAAGGCCGTACTCCGCGTCGCCGAGGTGCTCCACGAGGAGGGCGCGGTTCACAGTGAGTTCAAGGAGCTGGGCGCGGTCAAATACCTTGTCGGCGAAGCCGTGAGTGGTTTCGTCCACGTTCACCGTGCCGATGAAGCAGAGGTTGGGTGTGAGCGCCACAATGTCGCCAGGGGCGAACTCCAGGAGCGCCTCACCGTCCTGGGCGCAAAGCTCCATGGCGGAGAGGAATCGCGCGAAGTAGTGCTCGACGCGGGCGAGGTTCATCTCGTCGAGCACCACATGGAACATCTGTGCGCGGGCCCTGCCCCCTTCGACCCAGGCCCCAGCGGCGCGACGCACGAAGGAGCTGAAGGGGGTGTTGACATAGGTCCCGTGGACCGGATGTAGGAAGCCAAGAAGATCCTCGTTGGAGGCCCAGTTGGGAGCTACCGGCACGACAATGTGCTCGGCCTCCACCGCGTCTGCATAGGCGCGGGCGAGCCAGGTCTTACCAGTGCCACTGGGCCCCGCGAGCACCACAAAGCGCCGCGATTGGAGCGCGACATGGTAGCGTCGCAGTGTCCGGCGGTCGATGGACAGCCCCTCGTCGGCGAGGTGGCGGTGGATTTCGTCCAGAGTGGGAATCGGTGGCGCCGGAGGCGGCTCCGGCTCCCGTGTGGGCGGCTTCGGTGGGAGCGCTAGTCCGAGGGCCTGAATCTCCTTGGCGTTGAGCCACACGATGGTCTCAAACCATCGGTGTTGTTCGGGAACCGATCTCGCCTGGGATAGATCCCAACGGACCTTGATAGTGTGCTTGTAGCGGGAACGGTCGGCGCGGAAGACGTAGCCAGGCTCGAGCACCTCGCCTACGGCGAGCAACTGTTTCTTTCCCCGGTTGGCAAGCACTCGGTCACCGGGCCGAAGGTCGAGGAGGGACCATACCTTCCGCCCGAGGCGGATCGTGGCCGAGCGGTTGCCGCGATAGACATGAAGGTGTGCCTTCTCGAAGGCCTTTTCGAAGGCCTCCCGGGTTGCGAACGCGTGTAGGTCACCCACGGTGTCCCAACCGACGGCGATGTATCCTCCATCCCGGCACTCGTTCCAGAGGTGCGCGTCCTCTCCAGGAGCGATCTTCACCACGCGTCCAGAAGTCGTCTCGGGTATGTCAGGATCGCCCTCCTGGTCGAGCATCCTCCCCGCCGCGACCCACCGCAGAAAGTGGTCCAGAACGACAAAGTCCTCGGCGCCAAGGTCGCTTTTGAGGTCCATCGCCAGGTCTTGAAAGGGAGCCAACTCGTCCACGTCGAGTTCGAGGATACCAAGGCCCTTCCTGGCGTCAGGTTGGTCCGGCGCGATCGCAGCGGGGTAAAGGCACGCGGCGATGCCCGTCGCGGCACGGGGGCCCAGACCTGGAAGCGCGAGAAGTTGGTCCAACTTCTGGACGGGGCTTAGAGCGGCATCCCCCGCCAAACGGCCAACTTTGGCGACGATATCGGCGCGCTCGGACGGCGAGAGGTTTGGACCGAAGGTATCGGTCTCCGGGGACCAGAGACCATTGCCATCGATCGGGAGATTCCTCTCCGAGACCGCCAGTTCTTCTGCGCGGTCTGCTGACAGTTCCTCGATACCAAGGAGATCTGCGAGGTCCTGCGAGATGCTGTCAGATGCGCGGCGCCAGATAGCGCGTTCGAAGGTAGAGAGGTCGAGTCCTTCCTTCGAGAGTATCGAGCGGACACGTTCAGCACATCTGCGTGCGAATCCCACGCGGAGCGCCTCTCCCGGCGTATCGAGGAAGTCCAGGAACGCGGCTTGGACCATTGCGTTTTGGTCTGGGGTCTCCGCGTCGTCGCCATAGTCCGGTCTAGGCAGCGTGCGGCCGAGGATCTGCTCGATGGCTTCCAGTACTTCGGTGGTCGCCGTCCCGTAGAAGGGCGTCCGATCCCGAACCGTTGCAGCGCCTCGCCGCAGCATTACGTCGAACGCGGGACGGACGGCAGACAGAAGCGGGACGAGAGCTGTCGGCTTTGCGTCGAACCACCTAAGACCTGTGAGTACCTTGAATTGGGACTCCCTGGCACGGGCATTGGTGTTGACCGTGTCGAGGAGAGTCTCGCCCAGGGTAGCGAGGTCTAGCGTAATCTGGACCTCACCGGGACACAGCCCGAGCGCCGCTATCCTGCCGATGTTGAGCCTTACGACACGCCTTTCTCGCGCCTTTACGCTCCACTTCGCCGCGCCGAGACCATGCGCCGTCTCCACGGCATCGGCGAAAAACCCGAGCAGTGCAGCGCGCTCGGCAGGGTCTGGCGAGAGTTGCTCCAGGAGCGCTCGTACCTGTTGAGTAGTCACCGGAACGGACCGATTCCGCTCTTGGTCCAATGATCCTGTGCGAGTGTTGCTTTGGAGGATCGTAGAGCGCCCTGGGACCATCCCAAGACTCTTCAACCAGTACACACGGAATAGCGGTTGGGCTGGGGTCTTCCACTGGGTGCCGAGCCTCTGATTCACAAGCGCGAGGAGTTGGGGACCTGCGGGTGCACCGCTACTCATGATCTCAAGGGTCTCCTCCATTCCACGTACGCACGCCTTCAAATCCTCGAATGCGAGGTGGGAATCCTGTGTTGCAAGGATCTCTCGACCCCGGACTGTAAGTTGATGTCGTTGATCGTCTCCACGGACCAACCAGCCCAGGCGCCGAAGCTGCGCGAGAATACAACGCGCATTGGACTTG
Organism: Deltaproteobacteria bacterium; assembly: GCA_016218725.1. Classification (GTDB taxonomy): domain Bacteria; phylum Myxococcota_A; class Polyangia; order Polyangiales; genus JACRDB01. The sequence continues at coordinate 1,268 of JACRDB010000053.1, read as the reverse complement.
GCTTCTACCTTGTAACGGTCCTTGAGAAACACAAGGAAGTCCTCAAAGGTAGGGTTCTTGGTTTGGATTGTGGAGAGGACATCGAGGGCGGTCTGGAAGTACTGAAAGACCCCTCCGGGCATTGGGTAGACGCTGTCATGGAGCTTGCTCTCCGTCATGGGCCGCCTCCTCGTGATACTCTGGGGCTCCGCGCAACACTACCCCGATGCCTGCCGATGTTGGCCCCCTCTGCCTCCGTCTGCAAGGGTTCACTTCCGTCGGGGACCCGGGAACAGGATCGGGGGAGGTGAGGAAAGATCAATCAGGTGGACCCGGGCCCCGCCAACATTGGCGGAGGCCCCGGCCAACGTTGGCGCGGGGCGCGTGCCCGGGATGCTGCCGTTACTCCGGGAAGGCCGCGAAATAAACCATTCACGGCGACCTCACCCCCCGGCCCCCCATAGGCGTCAAGTCGGCATCAGCCCGTGCCCGTGCCCGTGCCCGTGCCCGTGCCCGATCGTTGCCCGTCGTCAGGTGTGAGTCAGGGAGCGACGACGCGGCGGTGCGACGATCGGGCACGGGCACGGGCACGGGCACGGGCTGATGCCGACTTGACGCCTATGGGGCTGGGGGGGGGTGAGGTCGCCAGGCAGGTTGTTTCTTACCGATCCCTACTCCGGGAAGGCCGCGATGTAGACGCGCCCGGGGGACCCGGCGCCGGGCGTGAGCACGCACGCCGACGCCAGCGGCGGGTTGAACGCCCCGTAGAGCCTGCACGACGCCGGCGCCGCGCTCACCCGGATGCGCCCGAGGCCGCCGTCGCCGCCCGGCGTGTTCGAGTAGATCGTGGCGCCGGTGCCGCCGGTGCCGCCCACCGCGCTCAGCGACGCGCCGCTCGCCACGTCCACCGCAGGCGCGTAGAGGAAGAGCACCCCGCCGCTGCCGCCGCCGCCGCCGCCGCCCACGCACGCCGCCCGCTGGGCGCTCCCGCCGTTGGCCAGGAGCCTCCCGGTGGCCGCCACCGTGATGGACACATGCGATGAGAGCCGCAGCGCCCCGCCGCCGCCGCCGCCGCCGGTGCCCTCGTCGCCGCCGCCCCCACCCCCGCCGGAGCCGGGCTGGAAGGTCGTGGCCACCGCGAGGTCCGTGGCCGCCGCGGCCCCGATGGAGCCGCCGCCGCCGCCGCCGCCGCCGAAGGGCGAGTAGCCCCCTCGCACGATCGCGTCCACGCCGTTGCGGCCGTTGTACGTCGCGCTGCCGCCGTTGCCGCCCGCGCCGCCGCGGTTGGG
>JACRDB010000052.1 GCA_016218725.1 Deltaproteobacteria bacterium | reverse complement strand
GCGCCGCGATCCAGGAGGTCGCCGCACCCTCCTCTCCCTCCCTCGTGGAGAATTCTGGAACCCTGACCGGTAGGAGGCTCACAGACCGAAGGCTCACAAATAAGTGACCGCGACTGTCTCAAAGTTGTTGACACGTTCCGGCCGGGGAGTTCCTCTCCACGGAGCGCCGCCGGAGGATGCTCAAAACGAGCCCCGTGGTGTCCGTGAGGGTGCTCCAGGAGGGCGCTGCCCGGAGCCTCGACGCGCTCCGGGACCTCCTGGGGCCCTCCGCCTTCAAGGGACCCTCCTGGCGCGAGAGCCTCGACGCGGTCGCACGCGAGGAGGGCCTCGACGCCGCGCTCGTGAGGGCCGAGACCGACGCCGAGGACGCCATGGAGGGGCTCTACCTCAAGGTGGAGGAAGGGGGCCGGGTGACCGAGCGCTACAAGTTCATCCGAGCGAGCTTCCTGACGGCCATCGCGGAGTCGGGCACGCACTGGCTGAACCGGCCGATCGTGCCCAACCAGCTCCGGGACGGCGTGGACATCTTCAGCGCGTGAGCGCGTCCATGGAGCCCTTTCCATTCCCGATCCCGGAGCCGGACGACTGGCGCCTCGACTGGGAGGCGCTGGTGGCCGCGTGGCCGTGGCTCCGGAGCCTGGCGGGTTGTCCGCAGGACCCGGTGCACCACGCCGAGGGAGACGTCTGGGTCCACACCCGCATGGTGTGCGAGGCGATGGCCGCGCTGCCCGGCTGGCGCGGCCGGGACGCCGAGGAGCGGGCGCTCCTTTTGGCCGCGGCGCTCCTCCACGACGTGGCCAAGCCCGCCACCACGCGCAGCGACGCCGAGGGGCGGGTGACGGCCCCGGGGCACTCCCGCCGCGGGGAGCTCATGACCCGCGGGATGCTCTGGCGCATGGGCGTGCCGTTCCAGGTGCGCGAGCAGGTGGCGGCGCTGGTGCGTCACCACCAATACCCGTTCTACCTCGTGGAGCGGGAGGACAGCCAGCGGGTGCTCTACCAGCTCAGCCAGAGCACGCGCTGCGACCACCTCGCGCTCCTGGCCGAGAGCGACCTGCGGGGGAGGGTCTGCGAGGACCCCGGCAGGGTGCTGGACGCCATCGCGCTCTTTACCGAGTACGCCAGCGGCGAGCGGTGCCTGGACCAGCCCCGGGCCTTCCCATCGGACCACAGCCGCGTCGCGTATTTTCACCACCAGGGCCGCGACCCCGAGCACCTGGCCTACGACGACACGCGCTGCGAGATGGTGCTCTTGAGCGGCCTCCCAGGCTCCGGCAAGGACACCTGGCTCGCGCGGAACTTCCCTGGCTGGCCGGTGGTCTGCCTCGACGACCTGCGGGAGGAGCTGGGGGTGGACCCGTCGGGCGAGCAGGGCGCGGTGGTGCAGCGCAGCAAGGAGCTGGCCCGGGGGCACCTGCGCGCGGCGCGGTCATTTGTCTGGAACGCCACCAACCTCACCCGCAAGCGCCGGGGGCAGCTCGTGGCGCTGGCCCGCGCCTACAGCGCGCGTGTGCGCATTGTGTACATCGAGGCGCCACACGCCGTGCTCCTGGCGCAGAACCGCGCGCGCAGGAGGGTGGTCCCGGAGCGGGTCCTGGCGCGCATGGTGGACCAGTGGGAGGTGCCCGACCGCAGCGAGGCCCACGAGGTGGAGTACGTCGTGCAGGGCGAGCGCGCCGACGGCGGGTGACGCCGGCCCGACCGCCTTCGGGGTGTGGTCGCCGCCCGCGCCCGACGATTTCCCCGACCGCCCTCCCGCGTGCGAGCATCCCACCCACGCCATGACCACCGACGCTGTGTTCGATTCCCCCGCGGTCCCCGGGGTCCCGCTCCCGGCCTTTGTACAGACCCTCCTCTGGGCTGGCTGGCCCATGGAGTTCCTGGAGCGCGCTCAGGAGAGGTACGGCGATGTATTCCATATACACACACTTCTCTTTGGCAAGGAGGTGGTGCTGGCGCACCCGGAGGACGTGAAGGAGGTGTTCACCGGGGACCCGGACCAGCTCCGGGCGGGGGAGGCCAACCAGCCGTTGGAGCCGCTGGTGGGGCCTCGCTCGGTGCTGCTGCTCGATGGCCCGGAGCACCTGCGTCAGCGGCGGTTGCTCCTGCCGCCGTTCCACGGCGAGCGGATGCTGAAGTACGCCGCGGTGATGCGGGAGACCACCGCGGAGGACCTGGCCCGCTGGCCTCGGGGGGCGGTGTTCTCGCTGCACCCGCACATGCAGCGGGTGACGCTGGACATCATTCTACGGACGATCTTCGGCGCCGAGGACCCGAGGGACCTCACGGACCTGCGGGCGGCGCTGTCCAAGGTGCTTGACCGTCTGGGGTCGGCGTTCTCGACCATCGCCACGATCCCGCCCTTGCGGTTCCACCTCGGGGGCTTCTCCCCGTGGGCGATCTTCCAGCGGGAGATGGCCGCCGCGGACAAGCTGGTCTACGCGCGCATCGCGAAGCGCCGCGCGGAGGGCCCCCGCGAGGACGTGCTGTCGCTGCTCCTGTCGGCCACCGACGAGGAGGGCAAACCCCTCACGGACCCGGAGCTTCGCGACGAGCTCATGACGCTGCTGGTGGCGGGTCACGAGACCACGGCCACGATGCTCTGCTGGGCCTTTGACCTGATCCTGTCGCACCCCGCGGTGCGCGACCGGCTGGTCGAGGAGGTCACCGGCGCCGAGGACCCCCAGAGGCTCCCGTACCTCGACGCGGTGCTCAAGGAGGTGCTGCGCATGCGGCCGGTGATCCCCGCCGTGGGGCGGAGGCTCTCGGCGCCGCTCACGCTCCGGGGGAGGCACTACCCTACGGGGACGCTGCTGGTGCCGTCGTCGTACCTGGTGCACCACAACCCGGAGGTGTACCCGGACCCGAAGGTGTTCCGGCCCGAGCGCTTCCTGGACCGCAAGAGCGACCCGTACACGTTCTTCCCCTTTGGGGGAGGCGTGCGGCGCTGCCTTGGGATGGCCTTCGCGCAGTTCGAGATGAAGGTGGTGCTGGCGGAGGTCTTCGGGCGGGTCAAGCTCAAGAAGGCCCGCCCGGGGCCCGCGAAGGTCACCGTGAGGGTGTTCACCTTCGCGCCGGAGAAGGGCGTGGAAGTGGTGCTGGAAGGCTGATACTGTCCGGGGCCCGAAGCGGATTCTCTCAGGAGGAACACCCGTGGCCGAAGCCCTGCGACTGCCGGCGGAACAACGCTACCCGGAGGAGTTCGCCGCCCTCCTCGCCAACGACCGGGACCCCAGGCCCAGCAACTGGCGCCTGTCTCCCAGGAGCGTGGAGACCTTCCTCCTCGGGAGCCAGGGCAAGGCCCTCTCCTACGAAGAGGGCGGCGTCGCCAAGAGCGTGGTGATCCGCAAGAAGTTCTACGGCGACGACGTGCTGGTGCAGCGGGCCATCGTGACCCTGGCCTCGGACCGGGGGCTCTTGCTCATCGGCGAGCCCGGCACCGCCAAGAGCTGGCTCTCGGAGCACCTGGCCGCCGCGGTGAGCGGTGATTCACTGCTCACCATCCAGGGCTCCGCGGGGATCACCGAGGACCAGATCAAATACTCGTGGAACTACGCGCTCTTGCTGGCCGAGGGGCCCTCGAAGCGCGCGCTGGTCCCGGCGCCCCTGTACCTGGGCATGAGGGACGGCAAGGTCGTGCGCTTCGAGGAGCTCACGCGCACGCCCCACGAGGTGCAGGACACGCTCCTGTCGTGCATGAGCGACAAGGTGCTGACGGTGCCGGAGCTGGCCGGGGACGGCAGCGGGGACGGCTTCGTGCTGGCCCAGCGGGGCTTCAACGTGGTGGGCACGGCCAACACCCGGGACCGGGGCGTCAACGAGATGTCCAGCGCACTCAAGCGGCGCTTCAACTTCGAGACCGTGCCCCCGGTGGAGGACCTGAACGAGGAGATCAAGATCGTGAGGGAGCAGGTGACCGGGCTCCTGGAGGGCTCCGCCGCCCGCGCCGCCACGCTCCCGGACGAGGTGCTGGAGCTCCTGGTGACGACCTTCCACGAACTCCGGGGTGGCAAGACCAGCGACGGCGTCAAGGTGGACCGCGGCAACGGGGTGATGTCCACCGCGGAGGCCGTGAGCGTGGGCTTCCACTCGGCGCTGTACGCGAGCTTCTTCGCGGAGTCCAAGGTAGAGCCCGAGCACGTGGTGATCAACCTGGCCGGGGCGGCGGTGAAGGACAGCGCCGAGGACCTGAAGGTCCTGCGCAACTACTGGGACGTGGCCGTCAAGCCTCGGGCCACCAAGGACGTGGGCCTCTGGAAGGCCTACTACAAGGCCCGCAGCTACCTGAAGTAGCCCCCATGGCGCCGAAGAAGAAGAAGCCCTCGGAGCGCACCGTGGCCTCGGCCGTGGAGGAGGTGCTCTCGGACCCGAGGGTGCTGTGGTTCCCGGTGAAGCACTTCAGCCCGGCGTGCGCGTTCCACGTGCGGAGGCTCATCCACGAGGTCAAGCCCGTGGGGGTGCTGGTGGAGGGCCCCCAGGACGCCACGGGGCTGATCCCGTACATGGTCCACGCGGACACCGCCCCGCCGTTCACCATCTTCTCCACGTACGTGGACAAGGACAACGACTTCGGGCTGAACGGGGTGCTCTCCGCGAGCGAGTCGGTGCCCGCGCGCTACCGCGCCTGGTGGCCCATGACCGAGTACGCCCCGGAGTACGCGGCCCTCAAGGCCGGCCAGGAGGTGGGGGCCAAGCTGGAGTTCTGCGACGCCCCGCTGGTGGCTACCATCCCCCACCACCACGTCCCGCGGCGCGAGGCCACGCAGAAGGTGGACGACGCGCACCTCTCCACCAACGACTACTTCGAGGCCGTGCGCCGGGCCCAGCGCAGGCGCTCCTTTGAGGAGTTCTGGAACGCGAGCTTCGAGACCGCCGGGTACCGCATGGACACCCGGACCTTCCAGCGCAACGCCCTGGCCTTCGCGTTCTGCGCGAGGATGAGCACCCTGGGCCTGGACCCGAGCGGCGACCCGGCGTCTCCGCACCCGGGCCTGGAGGCCGACGGCACGCTCCTGCGCGAGGGCCACATGCGCTGGTGCGTGGACACCTTCCTCAAGGACAACCCCGAGGGCAAGGTCGTGGTCGTGACCGGCGCCTGGCACTCGGTGGCCCTGCCCTGGACAAAGAAGAACCGCGCCAAGGCGAAGCCCGACAAGAACCTGGAGACGCTGCTCACGCCGCACTCTTTTCAGGCCCTGGCCACGCTCTACGCGCTCAACCGCCTGCCGGGCTACCAGCAGCTCGTCTGGGAGGGGATGCGAGACGGGGCCGAGACGCCCTTCAACGCCGCGGCGCTCCGGGTGCTCCTGGAGGTCATGCGCCGCGCGCGGGGCGCCAAGGAGGGCGTGAGCACCGCGGACTCCGTGGGCGCCTGGAAGGTGGCGCAGAACCTGGCCACGCTCCGGGGCAACGCCGAGGTCACCCTGGAGGACCTCTCGGACGCGGTGCAGCTCGGGTACGTCAAGGGCGACGTGAGGCTCAAGGGCGCCGTGGTGGAGAAGTGCGCGCGGGAGGTGCTGGTGGGCCAGCGCCTGGGGCGCGTCACCCCGGAGGCGGGGCAGCCGCCGCTCATAAGAGACTTCTATGGACAGTGCAAGGTCCATAAGCTGGACATCTCCGGCGAGAGCAAGGTGGTGCGCTGCAACCTCGGGCGCCAGGAGGGGCACCGGGCCAAATCCGCGTTCCTGCACCAGGCGTCGTTCCTGGAGGTGCCGATGTTCTCCAACCTGGACGAGCCGGACTCCTCCTGGTGGCTGGCGAGCTCCGGGGTGGCCCCGCCGACGTCGTCCATGCCGGGGCATTTCAAGGGCCCGGATCTGTCCACCGGGGCCAACATGCACCTCCTGGGCGAGACCTGGGGGGTGAAATGGCAGGAGAAGGTGGACGGCAGGCTCCTGGAGCTGTCCGACCGCGGGGCCACCCTGGGCCATGCGTGCGTGAGCCTCCTGCGGGAGAAGCTGGTGACCGCCCGGGGCAGCGCGGGGGAGACCACGCGGCTCCTCCTGCGCTCGGCGCAGATGGCCCTGCCGGACCTCTTCGACGAGCTCCTGACGGCGGTGGAGGAGGCCATCACGCTGGACTCCAAGCTGGAGAGCCTGGTCAAGGCCCTGCACGATTTCGTGATGCTGTACGGCTACCGGGACGCCCTGGCCACGGCGGGAAACGCCCGGGTCCTGGGCACCATCCGGGCGCTCTACCAGAAGGCCGCGCTCACGCTCCCGTCCTCGGCAATGGCCTCCGGGGAGACGCTCAAGCCCGTGCTGGACGCGGTGCAGACCCTGGTGCGCATCACCCTGACCTTCGAGGACCTGGACCGCCAGCTCCTGCTGGACCAGCTCTTCGCGATGGTCGAGGACCCGGGCGCCACGGCGGTGCTGCGCGGGGCGGGCTACGGGATCCTGTTCTCCTTCGGGGCCACGCGGGAGAAGGTGGTGGCGCGGGAGCTGGAGGGATACCTCCGGGGCGGCCCCGCCCGGGTGCTGGAGGCCGGGGCCTTTCTCGACGGGCTCTTCCTCTCCTCCAAGAGCATCTTCATGGGGTCTCCGAGGCTCCTGAGGTCCATCCACGCGGTGCTCCGGGAGCTGGACTGGGAGACCTTCAAGCTGCTCCTGCCGGACCTTCGCCGGGCCTTCACGCAGTTCATCCCGAGCGAGATTGACAAGATCTCCGACGCGGTGAGCGAGGAGGTGGGGCTTACCTCTCCGCCCGCGGAGGTGCCGATCCCCGCGGGGCTGGTGCAGGTGACCGCCGCCGCGGACGCCCGCGTGGCGGCGGCGCTCGAAGGCTGGTGGTGAGGGCGAGCGGCTACCGCGTGACGGTGATCCAGGTGAGCTCCGGCGGACACCGGAAGCGCACCCTGGGGGCCATGCCCCCGCGCATGCCGATCCCGCGAGAGACCAGGAGGGGCGTCCCGTTCACGGTGTAGCGGCCTCCCACGAAGCCGTGGGCGTTGTGGGTGACGCGCGCCCCGAGGAGGGGCAGCACCACCTGGCCGCCGTGGGTGTGGCCCGCGAGGACCAGGTCCCAGCTCCCCTCCACGGCCTGCTCGACGACGCGGTCGGGGTGGTGCACGGCCACGATACGGAACCCCTCCTCACCGCGCAGGTCGGGCCAGAGGCGCTCGCGGGTGGGGCCCTCGCCCAGGGACCCGAAGAGCGTGACGGGCCCGCCGCCCGCGGTGAAGCGCACGGTCTCGTCGCGGAGCATGCGGGCGCCGGTGCCGGTAAAGATCTCGCGCTCCTGCCGGGGCCAGTCGTCGCCCCAGCCGTCCCAGTCGCCCATCACGGCGAAGACTCCATGGGTCCCCCGGAGCGCGGCGAGGAATGCGTGGGCCGAGGCCATGCGCGCGGCCACGGGCTCCGAGGGCACGTCGATCCCGTTGGTGAGGTCCCCGGAGAACACCACCAGGTCCGCGGTCCGTCGTCGGGTGGCCTCCCTCACCAGGCGCTCGCGGCGGCAGTCTCCGTCGGTCTGCAGGTCGCTCACGTGGAGGATCGTGAGGCCCCCTGGGGGCGCGCGCGGCGAGCGCAGGTGGTAGGCGCGCTCGACGAGGGTCTGGGGCTCGACGTAGAGGGACCAGGCCGTCGGGAGGAGCGCCAGCGCGCTCACGGCGGCGAGGGCGAGGGCCACGGCGCGGCGCGCGCCCGCGAGGTCCACGGAGGCCGCGAGGTAGCCCAGCGGGAGGGCGACGGCGCCGTGCACCACCAGGGCGATGAAGGTGAAGAACCCGCGGTCGTCGTTGTGGTGGAAATACAGCGGCGTACGCACGCCGGCGACGCGCAGGGCGAGGCCCACGGCGGCGACGGCGCCGTACACCGCGGCGGGGACGAAGAGACCGCGGTTCGAGCGCGCGAGGGTGGGGCGACGCCACCGCAGCGCCCCCCACGCGCCCCACCCGAGAAGCGCCAGCACCCAGGCGGACCCCATCGCGCTGCAAGGTAACCACGATCGGGCGCCGCCCCCAGCGCAACCGACACCTCGCCTTGCGATATGTGGGTGGGCCACCTACAGCGAGGGAGGTTGTGTGCGGTCACGCCTGGCGCGGGCGTTTTTCCGACGGAGCGGCCCGGTCCCGGCCACGCACGCACCGATGAACCGCCGCGACCCCTTTGCCTCCCCTCTCCTTGCGACGCTGGTGCTCTTTCTTGTGGGGGCGTTCGCGGGCTGCGCGACGGAGACCCTCGACGCCCCTGCGCCCGCTGCGCCGCCTGTCGAGGGCGTGGTGGTGCCCGAGCCAGGCCCTGCGGCCGTGGGGATCGCGCCGCAGGGCGTGGTCGCGCTCCCCGACGGCCCGAGCGCCGCGACCGACGCGGGTGTCCCGGACGCGCCGCCCGACGCCCCCGCGCCTTCGCGCTGTGCGGCCCCGGTCGAGCGCGCGATCACCCTGCCGAGCGATCGGCTGACGGGGCGGCCGGGGCGCTCGGACCCCGGGTTCAGCCTCTACTCGGGCTGCCGTGGGTGGGACGGGATCGGCCCGGCGTTCCTGAGCGCGGACCCACACACCCATGTGTACTCGCTCCGGCTGGATCGCCGCCTCGGGGTGCGCATCGCGTCTGGGCGCGGGGGGTGGTTCGTGGCCGTGCGGCGCCAGTGCGACGACGCCGCCACCACGGCGCTCTGCGACTTTGTCCGCGCGGAGCTGCGGGTGGTGCTCGACGCGGGCGAGTACTACGTCCTGGTGAGCTCCGGGAGCTCGGACGCAGCGGCCAGCTATGACCTCACGGTGAGCACCTTCGAGCCGGAGCCCGGCGCCTGGTGCGAGACGGCGACGGAGCTTCGCCCCGGAGCGCCCGCCCGCGCCGAGAGCGTCGCCCTGGGCGCGGGGCTCGTCAGCGCGGGCTGCTCGACGCTGGGGAACCCGCAGCGGTACTTCTCGGTGACCATCCCGCCCAGGAGCCGCGCGTTTGTGGAGGTCATCGCGCACCACCAGGAGAACCCGGTGCCCGCGTGGTCACCCTGGAGGCCGCTCCTGCGCGCGTTCTCCGACTGCGCCCCGGCGCAGTGCCTGGGCGCCGCGCCCATGGCCCTGTACCTGGACAACCACCGGGACACCCCCCGACGGGTGCTGGTGAGCGTAGGCTCCCGGGAGCACCCGATCTATGGCACGGGAAGCGCGGTGCTGGCGGTGCGCTTCGCGCCGGTGGCGGAGCCCGCCGTCAACGCCACTTGCGCCACGGCCACGACGGTCACCGACGGCGACGCGCTACCCGACCAGGACACGGACCGCGCCACGGAGCTCCTGGCGTGCGGCGGAGGCAGCGTGGGGCGCGTGCTCTTCTACGCCGCGACGGTGCCCGCTGGGGCGACGCTGCTGGCGTCGGTCACCCCCTCGGAGGCGTCGAGCGCCAGCCAGGTGAGCGTGCGCTTCGTGGAGGACTGCGCGACGATGACCTGCCTGGACACCCCAAGCGTGTATGACGCGTCGAGGTTGGCCCAGTGGACCAACACCGGACGGGAGCCTCGCCGGGTCGTGGTCGCCGTCGGGGGCGTGAGCACCACTCCCCCGCTGCGCTTCGCGCTGCGCGTCGCGGTGCGCGCTCCACCCGTGAACACCTCTTGCGCGAGCGCGCTCCCGCTGCGCGACGGCGACCACCGGACCTTCGAGCTCCTGAGCCGGGGCGGCGCGGGCCCGCGGTGCTACCCCGGCCGCTCGCGGGCGCTGTACTACCGGGTCGCGGTGCCGCCGCGGCACCGGCTGACGGTGACGGCCACGCCGGCGCCCGCCTCCGGCTCCCTGCACCTCGCCCTGACGACGGCCTGCGAGGGCACCACGTGCCTCGCCGACACCTTCCCGGACTGGACCGAGGGCCCTCGGCGGTTGCAGTACACCAACGACACCGCGGAGGAGGTGACGGTCTTCGTCGCCGCGGTCGTGGCGTCGCGCGACGTCGGGGACGTGGCCGTCGCGCTCGCGCCGACAGGCCGAGGCGGGTGATGGCGGCGGGCCTCGCGTGGTGACCTACGCGCCGTCCGCGAGCAGCTACCCATCGCCTTACTCCCGTCGTGACCGGGATTACAACAGTTGTAGCCGCGGGAGTCCTCGCCGACGGCACCGCGTCGTCCGCCTCCGCGCGCCGCCCCCGGGCTGGACGGCGCGCCCTCGCCGGAGTACGTACACCGCTCATCGCCCCTACGCTCGACATGCGCCCGAACCCACGAAGCGTCGCCTGGCTGTGCTGGACCGTCCTGGCGGCGGGGTGCCTGGACCCGTGCGCCGCGGACGATCCCGCCTGCGCCGCGGTCCCGTCCGCCGCGGAGGAGGTGACCTGGCGCTCCCGCACCGGGCCCTCGCGCCGGGCGTACCTGCTCGACGAGCTCACCCGGCACAACGCCCCGCTCGAGGCCACCGCGCGGCGGCAGAAGTACGAGGCCATGCGGGCCTCGCCGTTCGCGTTCTTCCGGGGCAGCGCACACCTGTTCCACCGCGATGCGTTCGGGGGCCCGTCCGAGGCCCCGGGGCCGCTACGGCGCAGCCCCTTCGCCGCGCCGGACGCCGTGACCTGGGTGCTCGGCGACGCCCACACCGCGAATTTCGGCGCCTTCGACGACGACCGCGGTCAGGTCGTGTACGACCTCAACGACTTCGACGAGGCCTGGGTGGCCAGCTACGTGCTGGACGTCTGGCGCCTGGCCACGTCCGTCGCCCTGGTGGCCGGAGAGAACGGAACGCCCGACGGGGCCGAGCGCGCCGAGCTCCTCGAGGCCCTCGCCGAAGGCTACCTCTCCGCGCTCGAAGGGTTCCGCGGCAACGACCTCGAGCGCGACGCCCAGGTGACCGAGGCGAACGCCTACGGCCGCCTCGACGAGTTCCTCGACGAGGTCGCCAGGGACCGCTCGCGCCGCGAGCTGCTCGACGACTGGACCCTTGTCTCCGGCGGGCGGCGTCGGCTGCGCGACGATGACCCAAGGCTCGGCGCCGCCACCGCCGACGAGCGGGCTGCCCTCGCCGCCGGGGTGACCGCCTATCGTGAGGGGCTCACCTCGGACCTGCGGCGAGACGCGGGCTACTTCCGCGTGCTGGACGTGGCCCGGCGGCTGGATGCCGGCACCGGCTCCCTGGGCACGGCGCGGTACTACCTCCTGGTCGAGGGCCCTTCGGGGAGCCTCCACGACGACCGGATCCTCGACGTGAAGCGCCAGGGTTCGCCGTCGTTCCTGCGGTATCTGTCGTCGCAGGCCAGGGCCGCGTACGGGGCGCGGTTCCCCGAGGGCCGCGCCGGGTGCCGGGTGGCCTCGGCGCAGCGGGCGATGCTCGCGCGCGCCGACGACCACGCGGGCTGCCTCTCCGCGCTCGGGGGCTCGTTCTCGGTGCGCGAGCGCACGCCGGCGCGGGAGACCCTCGACACCCGGGGGCTCGACAGCGGGCCGCGGCTGCGCCACCTTGTCGCTCAGTGGGCCTCGATCCTCGCGGCGGCTCACGCCCGCGCCGACCGGGACTTCGACCCGGGCTACGTCCAGGGCTCCTTCGAGGACGCCGCGCTGCGGGCCGTGGGCGCGCGCCGGTCGCGGTTCCGCGCCGAGGTCCGGCAGGTCGCCGTGGCCTACGCCGCGCAGGTCGCCGTGGACCACGCCCTCTTCGTCGCCGCGCTCGAGCAAGGCGCCCTGCGGTAGCGGGAAGCGGAAGAACGACCGCGCTGTCCCTCGGGGCACCTCCGGCTCGGTGCTTGCTGTCTCGACATCACTTCGACGAGGGCGGAGGTCATTATTGCGGTGGGTAGACGTTCGTGGACAGCGCTCGGCGACCTCACCCCGCGCTACCGCGCCGCCCCTCTCCATGAATGGAGAGGAGCGTGTGCATGTTGAGACGTTCTCCCTTGCTCCAGTCCCTCTCCATGAATGGTTCACGTCGGGACACATCTCAGGACGGGCCGTAAAATCAAGGCGGCCGGTGGAGGCGACGGCCACGGCGCCCTGGTGGCGCTTCTGTGGCGTTGAGGACCGAGCTCGATGCGCGTCCGCCCCGGTTCCGCGCCGTCCTCGGCGCGCGTGAGCGCCGTTGGATGACCGTCCTCGGTGCGGCCCACCGGCCCGTTGGGCCGGCCTGTTCAGATCGGCATAGGGGGAGCTTGTTACCGGCCAGAGATTTCCGCAGGAATTTGACCCTCCGGGGCGAGGACCGTGCTCCACGTTGGAATCCTGGGTGATCCCAGGGGCTCTGCCCCCGGACCCCCGGGCGCCGAGGGCAGGGCTCCCTCCTCG
>JACRDB010000051.1 GCA_016218725.1 Deltaproteobacteria bacterium | reverse complement strand
GGTGAGCGACGCGACCTCGGACGCCGTTGCGCTGGCGAACCCCGGGCGAAAAAGCCTCAGGAGCTCGGGCGGCGCGGCGGCGCGGTCGCCGACCGTGCCGTCCTCGAAGCCCCACCCGCCGCCTGAAGTGCCTGAAATTCAGACCTCGGAGCCCTTATCCTGGCGCCTATGGGGCCGGGGGGGGTGAGGTCGCCGTGAATGGCCTGAGCGCTCCTCAGGGCGTGACCTGCACCGCGGCCATCATGCCGTTGTCTACGTGTTCGAGGATGTGGCAGTGGTACATCCAGTGGCCGGGGCGCGCGTCCGGGCGGAACGCGATGCGCACGCGCTCGTGGCCCCGGAGCTGGAGCGTGTCCTCCCAGGTGACGTCCGCCTCGGGGGTGTTGTTGCGCGACAGCACCTGGAAGAAGAACCCGTGGAGGTGGAAGGGGTGCTCCATCTCGCTCTCGTTCACCAGGTCCCAGACCTCCGTGGTCCCCACGCGGGTGACCAGGTCGGGCACGTCTGGAAAGGACCGGTTGTTGATCAAGAACACCACCCTCTCGCGCTCGCGGTCCACCCGCTCGTTGAAGGTCACCTCCCGGGGCGTGACCCCCTGCGCCGAGAGCCTCTCGATGGCGGGACCGGGCCCCGGCGCAGAGAGCAGCGGGACGGCGGGCTCCGGCGCGTATTGCACCCGCAGGAGCTCCACGGGTTGGGTGAGCCCCGCGCCGTGACCGCGGGCGTAGGGCAGGGTGCGCAGCGTGGTGGCGCTCCCGGGGGCGCCGACCCCGTCCACCAGGACGTCCACGCGGTCGCCGGGCACCAGGAGGAGCTCGTCCACGGCGCGGGGCACCGGGACCAGGCCCCCGTCGGTGCCCACCACCGTGAAGCGGTGCCCCGGGAGCGAGAGCCGGTGGAACCGCGCGCTCCCCGCGTTCACGATGCGCCAGCGCTGGCGCTGCCCCGCGCGGAGGGCCAGCGTGGCGTCCGCGCGGCCGTTGACCACGGAGACGCCTCCCTCCCGGCCGTTGTGCTGCTCCAGGAGGTCTCCCGGTGGAGCGAGCTGCCCGTCGCTCCCGAGGAGCACGTCGTCCAGGAGGAGCACCCCCTCGGCGTCGGCCCGGGGCTCGCGCTCGCCGCGCACCACGATGGCGCCGTAGAGCCCTCGCTCCATCTGCACGCCCTCGTGGACGTGGGGGTGGTACCAGAAGGTGCCCGCGTCGGGCACCGTGAAGCGGTACTCAAAGGTCCCCCCCGGCGCGATCGGTGGCTGCGAGTGAGGCCCTCCGTCCATGTTGGCGGGCACCCGGAGCCCGTGCCAGTGGACCGTGGTGGGCTCCTCCAGGCGGTTGGTGAAATGCACCACCACCGTGTCCCCCGCCCTCGCCTCGATGGTGGGCCCGGGCACCGTGCCGTTGTAGGTCATCGCCCGCACCCGACGCCCCGGAGAGAGCTCCCACTCGCCCACCCGAGCCTCCAGATCGATCTCCACCACCCGAGGGTCCGGGGCGCGGTCCGTCACCCTCGGGAGCGCCAGGGTGGTGGCCCAGGGGTCGGGGCCCGTGAGCGGCGCGCGGTCCGGCGCCGGAGCCCCGCCACAGGACAGCACCACCGCGCAAAGAAGAAAGACACCCTCGCCACGACCCATCGGGTACCTCCAGAGACATGCACCACCGCTCTGCGGAGGAGAAGGGATTCGAACCCCTGGTACCGTTGCCGGTACGGCGGTTTTCAAAACCGCTGCCTTCGACCACTCGGCCACTCCTCCAGAAAACCATCGGAGTGTAGTCCATTCAGCCCCGAGCGCTCCCCCCGGGAGTCTCACCTACACTCACCTACATACCGCTCTCGCGGTGGCGGGCGGAGGTTGCGCGGGCCGCTTTGGGGTTCTATAGGCGCGCCCAGGGCGAACCCGACGCTGACGATGCTCCGGCGGCAGTATGACGAGCTGACGGGCGAGTATGAGACCTTCTTCGCCGGGCAGTCCCGCGCCACGCGCGAGCTGCCCCGGATGGACGCGCTCTTGTCACGGCTCAAGGCCCTGAGGGCGCAGGTGGACCAGGCCCGAGGCGGCGGCAGCAATGACCTCAAGGCCCTGAGGGAGGAGCTCCAGGAGACCTTCGGGCTCTATGAGACCGAGCGCAAGGCCATCGTCGAGGCCAAGAGCCTCGGGCCGGATTTCGTGGAGTTCTCGGAGCTGGGCGGGGCGGCCAACCTGACCTTCTCCCGGTACCTCCGGCACTTCTCGGGCAAGAGCCGCAACACCCGGGACCTGGGGCTCCTCGCGGAGATGATCGCGGACCTGACCAGCGTCAAGGAGGCCATGCAGGACCTCCTGCCGAGGCTGCCGTCGGGCGTCCCGGGCGCCCGGGAGGACCTCAAGGTCGTCGAGGACAACCGGAAGATGTACCTCTCGGAGCGCGGGGAGATTGTTGACTCGCGCGCCGAGGGCAGCGCCGAGGAGCAGGCCGGGGTGCTGGGCGAGGTGGCCAACGGGCAATTCAAGCTCTACCAGGACCACTTCGCGGGCAGGAGCCGCGTGACGCGCAGGCCGGCGCTCCTACAGCGCATGGTGGACAACCTGAAGCAGGTTCATGACCGCATGAAGGTCCTCCGCCAGGGGGGCCTCACCGCGGAGTTCCACACGCGGAACATGACCATCGTCGAGGAGGCCCTGGCGCAGTACACCGCGGAGCTCACCGAGGTGCGCAAGGTCCGCGAGGCCACGGCCCTCACGGACCTCCTCGGGCAGCTCGGCCTGGCCGCCAACGAGGTCATGGACGACTACGGCAAGCACTTCGAGGGCCAGGACCGCAAGACCCGGAGCCTGGAGCTCCTGAGCGCGCTCTGTGACCGCCTCGGCGAGGTCGGGCGCCAGATGGAGGACTTCGCCCGCTTCGAGGACAACGAGATGAACAACCGCAACCTCGCCATCGTGACCGCCAACCGGCGCATGCTGGAGCGCGAGTACACCCTCATCGAAGAGGCCCAGAAGACCTCCGTGCACTAGCCCCGGGACCGGTGCTGCCCCCCGTCTGGCGTGAGTTCACGCGCTTCCAGTGCGGGCGCTTCCTCACCGTCGCGGGCACCCAGATGGCCCACGTCGCCGTGGGCTGGCAGGTGTACTACAGCACCCGCAGCAAGCTCGCCCTGGGCTACGTGGGCCTGGCCCAGTTCGTCCCCGTGGCCGCCCTCTCCCTCGTGGCCGGCCAGGTCGCCGACCGCGTGGACCGCAGGCTCGTCGTGGCCTCGTGCCACGCCCTGGTCGCCCTGGCCTGGGCCTCCCTCGGGCTCAGCACCCTCCGGGATGGCCTGGACCTCAAGGTGGTCTGGGCTTCCATGGCCCTCCTCGGGCTCGCCCGGGCCTTCCAGGGCCCCGCCGCCCAGGCCCTCTTCCCGTCGCTGGTCCCCGATCACCTCTTCGGCCGCGCCGTGGGGCTGTCCTCCTCCCTGTGGCAGCTGGCCACCATCGTCGGCCCGGCCCTCGGAGGCCTCGCCTACCAGCGCGCCGCCAGCCCCTCGTGGATCTATTTCACCGCCAGCGTCATGGCCGCCCTGGCCGCGGCGCTCACCCTCGGCGTCCACCCGAGGCCCATGGCCTCCGCCCGCAAGGCCGTCACCCTCCACGAGGTCCTCGCTGGCGTGCGCTACCTCCGTGGCGCCCCCGTGGTCCTCGGGGCCATCACCCTCGACCTCTTCGCCGTCCTCCTCGGCGGCGCCGTCGCGCTCCTGCCCGTGTTCGCCAGCGATATCCTACATGTAGGTCCCAGGGGACTTGGGGCCCTTCGGAGCGCGCCCGCGCTGGGGGCGGCGGTGACGGCGCTGGCGCTCGGGTGGAGGCCCATCGAGCGCTGCGCGGGGCGCTGGATGCTGGGCAGCGTGCTGGTGTTCGGCCTGGCGACGGTGCTCTTCGGCGTGAGCGAGAGCGCCTGGCTGTCGCTCCTGGCGCTGGTGGTGGTGGGGGCGTCGGACATGGTGAGCGTGGTGGTGCGCCAGCACGCGGTGCAGCGGGCGACGCCGGACGCCATGAGGGGCCGGGTGAGCGCGATCAATCTGGTGTTCGTGGGGGCGTCCAACGAGCTCGGGGAGTTCGAGTCGGGGCTCACCGCAGAGTGGTGGGGTCCCGTGGGGGCGGCGGTCTTCGGCGGCCTCGGCACCTGCGGGGTGGTGCTCCTGGCGGCGGTGCTGTTCCCGTCCCTGCGGCGCCTCGACCGCCTGGAGGACCTGCGCAAGGAGGAGGGCGCCTCAACGACGTAGCGGGGGCCTCCCGCGGCGGCGCTTGATGGGCGCCGTGGGGGTCGCGCCCGGGGGCTCGGCGTCTTCGTCCTCGGTGGCGGGGGCGTCGTGTACGTCGGCCAGGAGGAGCGCCACGTCCTCGGCGCTCATGCCCTGGAGGGCCCCGGCGTCGGCGGTGATCACCGCGTCGGCCAGCTCGCGCTTGCGGGCCTTGAGGGTCATGATGCGCTCCTCGACGGTGCCCTTGGCGATGAGCCGGTAGACGGTCACCGCCTGGCTCTGGCCGATGCGGTGGGCGCGGTCCGTGGCCTGGTCCTCGACGGCCGGGTTCCACCACGGGTCGCAGTGGATCACCGTGTCCGCCGCGGTGAGGTTGAGCCCCGTGCCCCCGGCCTTCAGGGAAATAAGGAAGAGCGGGGCGCTGCCGGTCTGGAAGCGCTCCACCACGCGGTCGCGGTCCCGGGTGCTCCCGTCCAGGTACTCGTAGGCGATGCCCTCGCCGTCCAGGTGGGCCCTCCACAGGGTCAGGAGCTCCACGAACTGCGAGAACACCAGCGCCCGGCGGCCCTCGGCCACGAGCTCCCGCACCAGCGAGAGGAACTCGTCCCGCTTGGCGCTGAGCCCCGACGGGGCCAGCGGGTCCACCAGGCGCGGGTCGCAGGCCACCTGGCGCAGCCTCAGGAGCGCCGTGAGCACCGTGAGCTTCGAGCGCGACAGCCCCGCTTCTCCGATGGCCCGGGAGACCTCCTCGCGCGCCAGGTGGGCCACGGCGTCGTAGCGCCGGCGCTGCCCCGCCCCGAGCGGCAGCACGAGGTCAATCTCCTCCTTGGGGGGCAGCTCCTTGAGCACCTCGCGCTTGGTGCGGCGGAGCACGAAGGGCCTCACCAGGGCGCGCAGCCGCTGGGCCTCGGGACCGCTCGGGGCCAGCACGATGGGGCGCTCGTAGCGGGACCCGAAGGCCGTCGGACCGCCCAGGATCCCCGGGTTGGTCCAGTCGAGGATGCTCCAGAGCTCCTGGAGGCGGTTCTCCACGGGCGTCCCGGTGAGGGCCAGGCGCGCCTCGGTCTGGAGCGAGCGGGCCGCCTGGGTGGTGTTGGCCACGGCGTTCTTGATGGACTGGGCTTCATCCAGCAGCACGTAGCGAAAGCCCACGCCCTTCAGGGCCTCGGCGTCCCTCCGCAGGAGCGCGTAGGTGGTCACCACCAGGTCCCTCCCCCCGATGGCCCCGAGGGCGCTGGCGCGCTCCTCGGGGGAGAGCCCCGAGAGGTTCAGCACCCCGAGGGCGGGCGTGAAGCGCTGGGACTCCCGCACCCAGTTGCCCGCCACGGAAGTGGGGCACACCACCAGCGAGGGCTTCGCGCCGTCGCGGTGCCGGCGCCAGAGCACCAGGGCCAGGGCCGTCACGGTCTTGCCGAGGCCCATGTCGTCCGCGAGGATTCCCCCGAGGCCGAGCTCCGCCAGGAACTGTAGCCACGCCAGGCCCTGGCGCTGGTACGGCCGCAGCGTGGCCTTGAGCCCCGCGGGCTCCTGCGGCTCGCCCTTCACCGTGCACGCCCGGAAGCGCTCGCGCAGCGCGCGCGTGGCGTCGTCCAGCTCGCACACCCCGGCGTCCACCCAGCGCTCGATGCGCCCGAGCTGGTGCACCGCCAGCGAGGCCGTGCCCGCGGGGCTCAGCACCTCGTCGGCCTCGGCCACCAGGGCCTCCACCTGCCCGGTGACCTCCGCCAGCGAGCCGTCGTCCAGCTCCACCCACCGACGCTTGTTCGCCAGGGCGCGGCGCAGCGCCGCCAGGTCCGCCCGCACCTCGTCCGAGGTGAACTCCACCTCCGTGGCCAGCAGGTCGTCCACCAGGCGCACCCTCGCGCTGGCCTTGAGCGGCGGGCGCACGCTCACCCGCTTGAGCTTGTCCTCCAGGAGCACCGTGAGCGTCTCCGGCGAGGCCCCCCGGAGCCGCGTCACCCCCTCGCGCCAGAAGGCCACCGCGGCGTCGTCCCGGGCCTCCCGGAGCCCGCTCTCGCCGTTCACCCGCAGCCCCGAGGCGTCGAGCCAGGCCAGGGCACACGCCTCGGCCTCGGCGTCTCGGAAGGGCTCCGAGGGCTCCTCGCTCAAGGTGAGTTCGAACACCCCGGAGGGGTAGGCCGCCTCCAGCGAGGCTTGGAGCTCCAACGGCGAGCCCGTGACCTTCACCGTGAACCTCGGGCGCTCCTGGGGAGGGAGCCCCATCACGTCCGGGGGCGGCAGCCCCACGCCCCGGAGCCTCGCCCGAGGACGCAGGAGCCGGAACACCGAGGCCTCCCCCCCCGACGGCAGCGCCACCGCCGGAGCCCGATGCACCGCCCAGGCAACATCCCCGTCCACCGACGGATCCATGGGATGGAAGACATGTAGGGAAGGCACCCACACCCAGGATCGGGGACCATGGAAGAGCACGGCCTCGTTGGCGGGGCACTCGATGGCGCCGTCGGGGGAGTGCCACCAGCCGCGCAGGGCGGGCCTTGGGGGGCCTGCGGCGGGGTGGTAGGCCTCGCGCCCGAGGCCCGCGAGGGCCTCCGAGGGGAGCACCTCCCGGGCGATCCGGAGGCGCAGGGGGACCGTGGAGAAGTGAACCTTCGGGGCGGGCTTCTCGTCGAAGTAGAGCTCCCGGTCGCCCGCGGAGAGGTAGTCCAGGGCGACGGTGGCGTGGAGGCCGGAGAGGACCAGGTGCTTGCTGGCCTTGCCCGGGCGGACGGCGGCGAGCATCACCAGGGCCTGGTCGGCGACGGTGAACTGGTGGGGCAGGGCGGTGACCTCCGGGGGGGCCACGGCGGCGCGCTCCCCGGGGCGGTAGAGCCGGAGCTCCAGGCCGGGCTGGACGTTGTCCGCGCGGCCCGTGCGGCCCCCGTCGAGCACCCGGAGGTGGATCTTCAGGGGCTGCGGGAGCGAGGGCTCCGGGAGGTTCCACCAGGAGCGCCCCACGAGGTCTACGCGGGCCTCGTCGAGGAAGCGCTCGCGGCGCTCCCGGAGGAGCTCCAGGTGCTGGGGCCCGGCCCGGTCCTCCCAGGCCGCGGCGCGCAGCTCCGGGGTCAGGGCCAGGTCCAGCCCGAAGGAGATGATATGGGGGCACACCTGCCACGCCTGGCAGGAGCAG
Organism: Deltaproteobacteria bacterium; assembly: GCA_016218725.1. GTDB lineage: Bacteria > Myxococcota_A > Polyangia > Polyangiales > JACRDB01. The sequence continues at coordinate 17,872 of JACRDB010000051.1, read as the reverse complement.
CGCCCGACGATCTGGCGGCTGCCCCGGAAGGTGTCCTGGGTGGCCACCACCACGGTGAGGCTCTCTTCACGGCGGGGGAGCCAGGGGAGGTGCCGGGCCGAACGGATCTTCGCCTGGAGGCTCTCGCCCGGGCCGCGACCGGGAGGATTGAGGTACTCCAGCGGCTGGTCGAGGGCCCGGGTGAGGCGCTCCGGCCCGAGGAGGGCCTGGAGGCTCGCCACGGTGAGGCTGTCGTGCCACGGCCCGGGGGTGGGGGTCATGGCCGGGACTGTGCCTCCGGGGCTCCGGGCGGGCAACCGCCGGGTTTGCAGAACTGCGGTAGAAATGCCGCGGAGTCTGGTAGTGTAGCCCTCCTGAGGGTCCCTCGGCGGGGCCGTACCGATCCAGAAGGAGGACGCAGGTGGGACTTCAATCAATGCTTGCCAGCATGCGCGGGGGCGCAGGGGTGTTGGCGCTGCTTGGCGCGGTGTGCTTCGGGTGCAACGCCCCGGTGGCCGGGGACGCGTCCGTGGACGCCGCCGCGGACCTCGGCGGGGACACCACGCTGGACGCGCCCGCGCGGTGCATGGCCGACCGGGACTGCATGGGCAGCGCGGCGGGGCCGGTGTGCGACACGGCCTCGGGCCGCTGCGTGGGCTGCAACACGGCGCCGGACACGTGCCCCGCGGGGCGCTTCTGCGACCCGGCCACCCGGGCCTGCGTGATGGGCTGCGCCAGCGACACGGCCTGCGCCATGGCCACCGGCGACGGCGGGGTGGAGACCCGCCGGTGTGACACCGTGATCCACGCCTGCGTGCAGTGCATCACGGACGACCACTGCACCCTCGGGAACGTGTGCCGCGGGAGCGTGTGCGTGGTGGGCTGCGGCGCCACGAGGCCCTGCCCCACGGGGAGCCAGTGCTGCAACGGCGGCTGCGTGGACAGCCAGAGCAACGTGGCCAACTGCGGCGGCTGCGGCGCCGTGTGCCGCGCCCCCAACGGGGTGCCCGCCTGCGCCATGGGCGTGTGCGGCGTGGCCCGCTGCAACGCCCCCTACGCGGACTGCGACATGATGGGCGCCAACGGGTGCGAGACGGACACGTCCATCGCCGTGGCCCACTGCGGCCGCTGCGGCAACGCCTGCCCGATGCGCCCCAACGCCGCGGTCACCTGCGGCGGAGGCATGTGCGGCTTCACCTGCAACGCGGGCTTCGCGGACTGTGACATGGACCCGTCCAACGGGTGCGAGGTGGAGCTCGCGAGCGCCCTCGGGCACTGCGGCGCCTGCGGCCGGGCATGCGCCCCGGCGAACGCCACGGGGGCCTGCGCCATGGGCGTCTGCAGCGTGGCCATGTGCGCCGCGAACTTCTCGGACTGCGACATGTCCGCGGCCACGGGCTGCGAGGTGGACACCCGGACCAACGCGTCGCACTGCGCCCGCTGCGGGAACGCGTGCCCGGTGCGCCCCAACGCGGCCGCCACCTGCGCCGCGGGCGCCTGCGGGATCCGCTGCAACGCCGGCTTCGCGGACTGCGACGGCATGGCGGACAACGGCTGCGAGACGGACACCCGGGCGAGCACCACGAACTGCGGCCGGTGCATGAACGCCTGCGGCGCGGGCGCCCGCTGCGAGTCCGGCGGCTGCACCACGAGCATGTGCGCCGCGGGCCGCGCGGACTGCGACGGCATGGCCTCCAACGACTGCGAGGTGGACACGCAGACGGACCTGAACCACTGCGGGGTCTGCCGGAACGTGTGCGTGGCCGGGCCCAACGCCACGGCCACCTGCGCCGCGGGCCGCTGCGGGCTCACCTGCGCCCGGGGCTTCGGCGACTGCGACATGAACGCCCTGAACGGCTGCGAGATCAACACGAACCTCTCGCCCACCAACTGCGGCCGCTGCGGCAACACCTGCCCCGCCGGCCAGGTGTGCCTGAGCGGCGCCTGCGTGGTGCCCTGCCCCGGGACCCAGGTGTCCTGCGGCGGGACCTGCGTGGACACGGAGACCAACCTCATGCACTGCGGCGGCTGCGGCATGGCCTGCCCCTCGGGCACCATGTGCCTGGGCGGCGAGTGCCGCTGCTCCCTCGGGGGCTCGCCCACCGGGGGCGTGCAGTGCGGGGCCACCTGCGTGGACACGCGCAGCAGCACCACCCACTGCGGCCGCTGCGGCGTCGCCTGCGCCACGGGCGAGGTGTGCGCCACGGGGCTCTGCCGGTGCAACCTCCCGGGCGGCTTCCTCGGCCAGACCTGCGGCGGCATCTGCGTGGACACGCAGAGCAACGTGTCCAACTGCGGCCGCTGCGGGACCGTCTGCGGCGCCGGGGAGATGTGCATCCGGGGCCGCTGCGCCTGCGCCCTCGGGGACGGCGTGGCCGGGACCCTGTGCTCCGGCACCTGCGTGGACACCCGCAGCAGCACCACCCACTGCGGGGCCTGCGGCATGGGCTGCGCCCGCGGGGAGATGTGCATCTCGGGCCGCTGCGCCTGCGCCCCGGGCACCATGACCTGCGGCGCGGACATCTGCGTGGACCTCAACGCGGACACCCGCCACTGTGGGCGGTGTGGGATGGTGTGCGCCACCGGCGAGAGCTGCCTGGGCGGGCGGTGCATCAATTTTGGCACCGGCACCTTCCGGATTGACTCCCTCGCGGCCACGGGCTGCAGCGCCGTGGAGCATGCGAGCGTCACCGGCGACGACCGCGGTGGCATCGCCGTGAGCCGCTCGCGGGTGTTCTACACCGGGGACAGCACCACCGCCCGCTTCAACCTGGACCTCTCGAGCCCCGCGGGCGTCGGGCGGCAGTACGACGCGATCACCAGCGAGCTCACCTCGGGGACGGTGCTCACCTTCGGCTCCAGCGCCACGGCGCCGCTGCCCAACGGCGGAGGCACGGCCACGCACCTGATCGAGATCGACGGGGACACCGGGGCGCTCACCACGCGCTCGGTCACCCTCTCGCGGTCCATCGCGATGACCAGCGGCAGCACCGGGATCTTCGCGGGCGCGGGCCGCATCGGGGTGCTCGCCGGGGGCCGCGCCTTCGTGGTGCTGATGCCCTCGGGCACGGTGGTGGACCTCGGGGCCATGAGCGTCCCGACGCACACCGGCTGCGAGAGCTGGGCCTTCTGGGGGACCATGGAGTTCTTCGGCGGGACCACGTACTTCGACATGGTGACCAACTCCACCACCATCAGCCGCGTGGCGGTGCCCACCGGGGCCACGACCACCCTGGCGACCTTCAGCAGCCTGTCGGACATGTGCTCCTTCGTGGTCTCGGCCTCCAATAGCCGTTGGTACTGGCACCACGAGGGTGGCTCCCAGTTCCGCTCCGGGGACGAGTCCATCGGGTACTGCGACGCGCGCTTCTCCACGCCCTGAAAGGCATTTTGCTCGGTCCGGGCGCTTGACGCTCGGACCCTGCGGGTGTTAGCCCGACCGGATGGGGCAGCAGCCGCAGGTGTCCGGGTGTCGGCCGATGTTCATCTACGTGGTGGACACGGAGGGCGACAACGAGTGGACCCAGCACCGGCGCCTCCCGCCGGTGCGCAACGCCCTGGCCCTGCCGCGCTTCCAGACCCTCTGCGACCGCTACGGCATCAAGCCCACGTACGTGGTCACCTGGTCCTATGTGGCCGAGGAGTCCGCATGCGCCCCCCTCAAGGAGTTCTGCGCCCGTGGCGCCGCCGAGGTGGGCACGCACCTGCACCCCTGGACCTGCCCCCCCTGGAGCACCCCCTGGGATGACAGCGAGACCTTCCCCTCGGAGCTCCCGGACCCCCTCCTTGAAGAGAAGCTCACGCACCTCACCCACGGGATCAAAGACCGCTTCGGGCGCTCGCCTACGTCCTATCGCGCCGGGCGCTTCGGGTTCGATGGCCGCTCCGCCAGGATCCTCCAGAAGCTCGGCTACACCGTGGACTCCTCGGTCACGCCCCTGAAGTCCTGGAGCCACTACACCGGCATCCCCGGGGGCCCCGGCGGCCCGGACTTCTCCCGCGCCCCCTTGCGCCCCTACTGGCTCGACCTCACAGACCCCACCCGCCCCGGTGACTCCAAGCTCCTGGAGATCCCCCTCACCATCGTAGACCAGACCCGGCTGCCAACTGGAGTTGACACCCTGGTAGGGGGTCTGCCCGAGGAGCACCTGGTGCGCCGGGTGCTTGCCAAGGCGCGGTTACGGCGGAGACTGTGGCTTCGGCCCACGGTGGAGACGGTGGAGGCGATGGTGGCCTCCTGCGGGGAGGCCCAGGCCCAGGGGGTGCCGATCTTCAACATGATGATCCACTCCAGCGAGCTCTTCGCGAACACGAGCCCTTATTTCCCGGACCAGGCCTCGGTGGACCGGCTCTTTGACCGGATGGACCGGACCTTTGACGCGATCTTCAAGCGATGGAGTCCGGACCCCGTGACGTTGACCCAGGCGGGTGAGAAGATCGCCGCCCTGCACTGACCCCTCTAAGACCCAGCACGGAGACTCAGCGATGATCGTTCTCGGCATCTCGGCCCTCGACAAGGACACGCACGCCTCGCTCCTGGTGGACGACAAGATCGTCGCTGCGGTGGGGGAGGAGCGGCTCTCCCGCGTGAAGATGCAGCCTGGGTTTCCGCACCAGGCCATCGCGGAGTGCCTGCGCATTTCCGGCATCTCCCTGCGGGAGATTGATCACGTGGCGTACCCGTTCTGGGAGAGCGGGCGGGAGATCGAGGCCATCATGGCCCGGGCCAAGGCGGACCTGCCGTCGTTCTCCACGGACGCGCTCCGGAAGTGCCACGAGCTCACGGAGAAGGCCCGCGCGGGGGGGCCCTACACCTCGGGGCTGGACCTCAACGCGGACGGCTACGAGGAGTACATGCAGAAGCCCTGGAGCCGCCGGAAGCTCTACGAGGTGAGCGCGGGCAACCTGGCCGGGGACCTGGCCACGGACAAGGTCCTCGGGGCCCAGTGGGTCAAGGACGCCGTGCGCCAGCACAAGAACGACCACGGGGAGCTCGAGACGTGTCTCGGGAACCTCGGGCTCAAGGACAAGCTCATCCGGGTGGAGCACCACGTGGCCCACCAGTGCAACGCGTTCTTCGCGTCGGGCTTCGAGCAGGCCCTGGTGGTCACCGTGGACGCGTACGGGTCGGGGCTCTCGGGCTCCATCGCCGTGGGGAACATCGAGACGGGGATCAAGCGCCTGGTGGCCTTTGACCACCCGAACTCCCTGGGCTTCTTCTACGAGCACCTGACCAGCGCCCTGGGGTTCAAGCCCCAGCGCCACGAGGGCAAGATCCTGGGCCTGGCGGCCTACGGGGACCCGGCCATCCTGCACGACGCGGTGAAGGCCCGCTTCCGGGTGGAGAACGGGAACTTCAAGTACTTCGGGTCCATGAACCACTACTACCCCAGGTACCTGGCGCTGCACTTCCGCAAGAAGGACATCGCCGCGGCGTACCAGAAGGTCCTGGAGGAGGTGGTCTCGGAGATGGTGGCGTTCCACCTCAAGGCCACGGGGATGACCAACGTGGTGCTCTCGGGCGGCTGCACGGCCAACGTGAAGCTCAACCAGCGCGTGGCCGAGGTCCCCGGGGTCAAGAGCGTGTGGGTGCACCCGGCCATGAGCGACGCGGGCACCGGCACCGGCGCGGCGATGTACGTCCTGCGGGAGAAGCTCGGGGCGAAGTACCGGCCCGAGCGCATGGACAACGCCTACCTCGGCCCGGAGTACTCCCACGAGGAGATCTGCAAGGCCCTGGAGGCCAACAACCTCACCTGGACCGAGCCCGGCAACTACGCCGCGGAGGTCGCCAAGGTCATCCACGCGGGCAAGGTGGTCGCGCGCTTCGGCGGGCGCATGGAGTACGGCCCCAGGGCCCTCGGGAACCGCACGGTGATGTACCACGCGCGGGAGCCGGAGGTGAACCGCTGGCTCAACAAGCAGCTCGCCCGCACGGAGTTCATGCCCTTCGCGCCCGTGACCTGCTGGGACGACCGCTACGTGTTCTACAAGAACATCGACGTCGCCGAGCCCGCCGCGCAGTTCATGACCATCACCACGGACTGCACGGACACCATGGTCCGCGAGTGCCCCGCGGCCGTCCACGTGGACGCCACCGCCCGCCCGCAGCTCGTCCGCCGCGAGGTCAACCCCGTCTATTACGACATCCTCGCGGAGTACAAGAAGCTCTCCGGGTACGCCACGCTGATCAACACCTCGTTCAACATGCACGAGGAGCCCATCGTGTGCTCCCCCGAAGACGCCATCCGCGCCTTCCGCCTCGGGCACCTGGACTACCTCGCCATCGGTAAGTGCCTGGTCGAGAACCCCGACCGCATCGACCGCAACGCGAAGTAGCGCAGAGCTACACCGCCCTACCTCTCCCTACCTCTCCCTACACACCTTCATCGCGCTCGTCGCGGGCCTCCGGGGCCGCGGGCATGTCCCGCCCGAAGGGGCCCGGGGCGTTGGCGTACCAGCGCCTGGCGCTCTCCAGCCGGGCCTCGCGCAGGAGCTGGTCGGCGCGGGCGACGTCCGGGCGCCTTGGGAGCACGGTCTTCGCGCGGGCGTCCTCCAGGCCCTCGGCCATGGTCTCGGTCCAGGCCAGGGAGGTCTCCAGCGGGACCCTGCCCTCTTTGATGTCCAGGAGCCGCGCCCGGAGGTCACCCTCCACGCGGATCAGGGGCACGCCCGTACGGAGCCAGTGGTCTGCGCATGCGACCAGCCTCAGGAGGTTGTAGGCGTTCTTCGGGCGCAGCTCCCGCGGGAGCTCGAAGTCCATGGAGCGCTCCCGGGCGAAGAGGCCAAGGGCCTCGAAGCTGGCCACCGGGAGCAGGGCCTGGTCGTGCATGGACCGGTAGAGTTGCTTGAGGTACTGCCGCGCGCGACCGAGGGCGTCGGGGGCGTCCCCGAGGGTCTCCCGGGCGAGCCTCGAGGCCACCTGGTCGAGGTCCTGGGAGGGGTCCTCCCGGAGCCATGTGAGCACCTTGTGCCGGTGCTCCGCGAGGCGCGCGGCCTGGGCGAGCTTCCGAGCCTGGGACAGGGCATACCTCCCGAAGGTGCCGTACACCTCCACGGACGAGAAGGCCTCGCGGTGCTTGAGGAGGGCCTCGCCCACGGGGTCCAGGGCGCGCACCTCGGGGACCCAGAGCATCTCCAGGGTGTTGGGGTCCGCGCGCAGGAGCTGCCGGACGGCCTTGCCATACTCCCAGTACGTGGCGCTGCCGTCGCTGGAGACCACGGTCTCTGGCGGCTCCGCGAGGCCCGCGGTCCAGGGGAAGGGAAGGAGGAAGACGCCCCGGAGGTCCGTGTCGCTCCCCTCGTGGGCCAGGCCCCAGGCCCGGGAGCCCACCGTGGCCTCCAGCACGGCGCAGGGCAGGAGGGCGCGCTCGGCGTGCTCCCGAGCCATGGCGTAGCGCACCTGGCCGGCCCTCCTGGGGGTGAGCTCCTCGCGGTGGTAGCGCACGGGCCCGACGCCCACCACGAAGACCGTGACCTGGTCCCCGTCGGTGGCCGTGACGCGCCCCACGGCGCCCTGGGGGACGAGCCTCGCGCCGTCCACGGTGTGGCGGTCCACGGAGGCGGTGACCTCGGTGCCGCTGGGCAGGGGCACCGCGTGGCGGTCCACGGAGGTGAGGTTCTTGATGCGCAGGGAGGTCATCGGGGCCGTCGGAGGGTACCGCAGCGGCACTGGTTGCGCGGGGCTCGGCCATCGGGCAAAACCCCCTCGGAGATTCTTTCGGGAGATTGATGTCCATGGACAAGACGCGAGGCTTGAAGCGAAGGACGGTGCTCGGGGTGCTCGGGGCCGGCGCCGCAGTGGGCGCGGGGTGCGGCGGGGAGACGCCGGGGTCCGACAGCGGGACGGCGGTGCAGTCCACCACGCCCTTCGACGCGGGGCCCGTGACGGACTTCCCCGCGATGACCTGGAAGCTCCTGGCGGCCCCCAACAACGTGATCATCGGCAGGGACGCGATGGGGCTCTTCGCGTACACGTCCATTTGTACGCACGAGGCGTGCACGGTGCGGTTCAACCCCACGGCGCCCACCAGCGCCACCGGGACCACCCGGTGCCCCTGCCACATGTCCACGTACAACGGCAACGGCGAGGTGCAGCCCGGGTCCCGCGCCACCCGGAACCTCCCGCACTTCCAGGTGACGGTCACCGCCGGGAGGGTCACCGTCAACCCGGGGATGACCGTGGACGCCGCGGCCCGCACCATGGTGTGACGCACGGGACCGTGGCCCTGGTGTAGACTCCGCCTGCCCACGACGGAGGCTTCGGCATGGCGGACGACCCGGAAGCGCTCATCCAGCAGCTCGACGCGACCCCAGGGGACGGCGCCCTCCGAGAGCGCACGGCCCGCAGCCTCGCGGAGGCCGGACGCCACGCCGAGGCCCTCAAGGTGCTCACCACGGGCCTGCGGGTGCTCAACGCACGCACCGAGGCGGTGGCGCCGTCGCTCCACCGCGAGGACCTCCGGCCCGAGGTGCACCGCTGCGAGGTCGAGGGCCTGGTGCTCGTCCGGGACTTCGTGGTGGCGCAGGGACGGGTGCTGTTCTTCTGGCGCCCGGAGTCCCTCGACGAGCGCGCCGAGAGCCTCCGGGACACGGTCCGCCAGCGCATTGACAAGCGCTTCGCGGTCAAGCGCAAGAAGGGCCGTAACCCCCGCACCGGCCTCCCCATCGAAGAGTAAACTACAGTTACCCACCTCACCACACTCGGACCTACACCATGCAGGATGCAGTCAAGCTCGCGGCGCTGTTTTCGGACGAGGTCTGGCAGCGGGTCCACGCGGCGGAGACGATGCCCGCGACGGAGCCTGGGGTCTTTGCGCTGCGGGACGCGGCCCTCGGGGACGGGGACGGCAACGTCCGTCGGGAGGCCGTCGGGCGCCTCGGGGCCTTTGGTGGCGCGAGGCTGGTGCCGTGGCTCCTGGAGGCCACGCTGGACCCGCTCCCGTCGGTGAGGGACGTGGCCTGGAGGGCGCTGGCGAGGCTCCGTTCGCCGGAGAGCGCCCGGGAGGCCCTGGGGGCCTACGGGCGCGAGACCGTGTGGTGGGTGCGGCGCGCCCTGGTGCTCTCGGCGGCGGCGGCGGCGGGCGAGGAGGCCCTCGGGCTCCTGCGGGAGGCCCTCGGGGACCCGTTCTGGCGCGTGCGCCACGCGGCGGCGCTGGTGCTCCATGGCCTCGGGTGCGCCAACCCCTCCCTGCGGGCGGCGGTGCTGGCGGTGGACGGAGGGACGCCGCCCGCGGCGGTGGCCGCGCTGCGGTACCTCTCGGAGCGCTGGGACGCGGGGCTCGACGACGACCCGGCGAGATTTCAGTCCTCGGCGCCGCGGGAGGACGACGGCTTGTGGAACCCCGACCCCGCGGTGATCACCGCGAGGCTCGAAGCCAGAGCCCCGGGGAGCGTGGAGCCCGCGCTCCTGGTGGAGTTCCTGGCGGACCCCCACGAGCCCCTGCGGCGTCAGGCGTCGAGGCACCTTCGGGCGCGCGCGGGTCTTGGCGCGCTGGACGCCGCGGCGCAGTGGCTGGAGCACCCTCGGGTGCCCCACGCGCGGGACGAGGCCGAGGCGCTGCTCGATCGCGCGGGGAGCGCGGTGGGTGCGCTCGTCCCTCGCTGGCTGGCGGACCCGTCGCGCCCCGGCGCGGCGGTGTACGCGGCGGCGTGGGTGGCCCGCAGGGCGCTGGAGGCGCACGCTCCGGCGCTGGGCGCGCTCTCGGAGCACCCCCGCGGGGAGGTGCGGGCGGCGGCGCTGCGCGCGCTGGACGCGCTGGAGCTCGCGGTGCCGTTTGCCACGGCGCGGCTCCGGGACCCGGACCCGGAGGCGCTCACGGCCGCGGTGCAGGCGCTGGCCAGCGCTGACGCCGAGGTGTGTGAGGGGTTGGCATACCTGGCTCTCCCGGCCGGGGCTCGGGCGGCGCTGCTCTCCAGGGCCGAGGAGAAGGGCCTGGACGGGACCCTGGAGGCGGCGCTCGAGGACCCCCACCCGAGGCTCCGGGCCACGGCGGCGGAGGCCCTCGCTCGCCGGGGACGGCTCCCGGAGGAGGCCCGAGAGGCGCTGGCGAGGAGCCCCGACCCGCTCCTGCGCCGGGCGGCGCTGACCCCGGAGAGCGCGCAGGAGGCGCTGGTCACGGACCCGGACCCGCGGGTCCGCCGCCAGGCGCTTCGCAAGGTGCTCTCGGTGCGCAGGGCGCTGCCGTCCCGCGCCCGGGAGGCGCTGGTGGAGGCGCTTCTCAAGGAGCCCGACCGGTGGGTGCGATCCCGCGCGGCGAGGCTCCTCACGCCCGAGGAGTCGGGGCGCTCGCTGGCGCTGCTCCTGGCGCTCTTCGCGGACCGGGACCCCACGGTGCGGCGCTTCGCGGAGCTGCGGCTGGACACCGCGGAGGACCTGGACGCGCGCCTCAGGGACGCCCTTGAAGACCCGGAGAGCGCGCTCCAGCCGTCTCTTGCGCGCGCGGCGTGGACGCTCCTGGCGAGGCCCCGCGCGGTCCCGGACTGGCGCCTCGTGGTGGCCGCGGCGCGCGCGGAGGGCACGCACCCCGCGGTGCGCGAGCACCTCCAGCTCCTGGCGTGGACCTACGACCCCGCGCTCCAGGCCGAGGCCCCGGACGTGCTCGCTGACGCCCCGAAGGCGCGTTCGGTGGCGCCTCCGACGGCGCCGAGGACCGCCGAGGTGCCGCGGAGGGCGCTCGGAGGGAGCGACGTAAAGATCGCGCCCTGCGTGCTCTCCGGCGTGGGGGAGCTCCCCGAGAGGGCGCTCGCGTCGGCGCTGCGGGCCGGGGTGGACACGCTCTTCTGGGAGCCCCGGTACCGGGCGATGACCACCTTCCTCCAGGGGTCCCTGGGCCAGCGCGCGCAGGTGGTGGCGGGCACCTACGAGGCCTCGCCGTTGAGCATCACCCGGGACGTGGAGCGCGCCCTGCGGCGGCTGCGCCGCACCTCCCTGGACGTGTTCCTGCTCTTCTGGGTGCGCTCGCCGGAGCGGCTGGGGGCCGAAGCCTTCGAGGCGCTGACCGCGCTCAAGCGGGCGGGCAAGGTGCGGGCGGTGGGGTTCTCGACGCACCACCGGGAGCTGGCGTGCGAGGCGCTTCGGGCGAGGCCGTGGGACGTGGTGATGACGCGCCACAGCGCGGCGCACCCTGGGGCCGAGGCGGAGCTCCTGCCGCTGGCGCGCGCGCGGGGGGCGGGGGTCTTGTCCTTCAGCGCGGTGTGCTACGGGCGCATGGTGTCGCCGTTGGAGGGGGGCGTCGGGGCGGCGCCGCTGCCCACGGCGCCGGAGTGCTACCGGTACGTGCTCTCGCAGCCGGGGGTGAGCGGGGTGGTGTTCGCCCCGCGCTCGGCGGACGCGCTCGGGGAGGACCTCTCGGTGCTCGCGGAGACGGCGCTCGGGCCCGCGCGGCAGGCGGCGCTGAGGGCGCACGGGGCGGGCGTCCGCGAGGCCGGGCGGCGCTTCCAGCGCTACCTGCGGCAGCCTCAGGGGGCCACGCTGAACGCGGTGACGGACACGGCGCTGGCGCTGCTGGACGCGCTCCCGGAGCAGGCCGAGGTGGGGTGAGCTACCGCCGCGCGGGCAGCGGCCAGCGCACGATGGGCGGCGAGGTGGCGCTGGTCCACTGGACGTTCGGGTACACGCTGGCGTGGTACAGGTACCCGTCGGGCGCCAGCGCGATGCGCCCGAGGCGCGGCGCCGTCTGGAACGTAGTCCGCCCGGAGCCGTCACCGCGCAGCTCCACCACCGTGGGGGGCGCGGTGTTCAGCTCGGCGTAGACGCGCCCGGTGAAGAAATCCCGCGCCAGGCTGGTGACGTCCGCGCCGAGGGAGGCCCAGGGCGAAGGCGTCCCCCCGGCGGTGGGCACGAGGAACACCATCCCCCCGGCGACGGCCACCAGGAGGCGCCCGGCGTCGTACACCGTGGAGGCGTGCACCCGGGCCGAGAACATGGCCACCAGGGTGCGCCTTCGGGTGACCAGGTCCACGCGGTGGAGCTCGCCGTTGGCGCCGAGGTTCCCGACGAAGAGCGTCTCGTCCCGGCCCCAGGTGAGGCCGTAGGGGCCGGCGTCCACGACGCGGTTGCCGAAGGGACCGGTGCCCGTGGTCTGCGCGGCGGCGACCACGTTGGGCAGGGGGCGGGTCATGCTGGTGCGATCGAGCCGGATCACGCCCATCTGGCCGTCCTCGCCCGTGGGGAGGCACCCGGCGATGCAGATGTACGTAGCCGCCACGTCGCCCAGGCGGGTGCCCGGGCGGTTCCCTGGCAGGCGCAGGAGGGCCACCTCGCCCATGTCCAGGTTGGACACGCTGTTCCATGCCGTGAGCCGCCCGTCCGGGGTGAGCTGCCGGAGCTGGTCCGTGCCGGAGATCACCGTGACGGCGTAGGCGGCGCACACGTCGTCGAACTCCAGGTCCATGATGCCCTCGTCGGGGCGCTCGTTGGTGGGCCTCGCGCCCGCGAAGTCCGGGCGGTTGAGCTGCGCCAGCGGCGCCACGGAGCACGCGGGCGCGGGGCGCTCGCAGGGGCAGAAGCGACCGAAGCAGCGCCCGCCGGGCTCGCACTCCAGGCCCACGCAGGACAGCCCGTTGACGCAGGCCCCGGCGCCATCGCACTCCAGCCCGGGGCCGCAGCGCCGGGTCCCGCAGGGCGTAAAGGCCCCCTCCAGCACGCACGCCCCGGGCGCTCGGCAGCGCCCGTCGGTGTAGTCACACACGCTCCCGGCGGCGCAGGGCGAGGCCCCGCTCGCGCGGCACTCGGGCTCGCAGGCGCCGGCCACGCAGGCGTGGCCCGGCTCGCGGCACCCCGCCACCTCGCAGCCCGGCGGCGCAGCGTCCACCTCGGGACCTCGATCATCGGACGCAGGCTCCGTGGCGGCGAGGTCCGTGCGGGTGGTGTCCTGCGCGGTCTCGTCCGCCTGCGCACGGTCCGCGGGTCCGGGCTCGCCGGAGCGGTCGCCGGGAGGGGCGTCCACCGGTTCGCCATCCAGGAGGGCCACGGACCGGTCGCTCCGAGCGTCCAGGAAGGTCACAGCGGAGTCCGCGCCTTCTCCCACGCAGCCGACGGGCTTGCAGACCGTAGCCCCAGGGCAACCCCCGCAGGAGTCCTTGCTGCACCCCGCGAAGAGCGTCGCCAGCGCGACGATCATGAGCACACGGAGAGGCTCGACCATCCCGGAAGTCTACCCGAAGGCTCTCTGCGTCGCTGTCCTTTGATCTTCGGCCCACAGGAGCGCCGCCGCGGCCAGCTCCAGGTACCCGTGGAAGAACGACACCCTGCCGTACGCCACGCGCGCGGCGGTCGCGTCCATCAGCGCATACGCGCCCACGCCGAGGGCCAGCATCGCCGCCCCGGCGACCACCCAGGGGCCGCAGTCGCTCACCAGCGCGCGGGCGCTCTGGCGGAAGGTCCTCGGGGTGTCCCTCGGGCGGTCGTCCTCGGGGACCAGGCGCAGCCACACGCCGTAGTGCACCGCCTGGGCGAAGGCGAAGAGCACCAGGAGCCGCACCGCCAGCGCCTCGGGGACGCCAGGGCACAGCCCCGCCAGCGTCGCCCGGAGCGCCCCGTCGGTGGGCTCGGCCCCGGCGAAGGCGCCCGTGAAGCCCGGGACCCCAAGCGCGAGCACCCCCACCGTCGCCAGGGCGAAGAGCCCGAGGGGCACCGCCTGCCAGCGGTCCTCCCGCGCCCTCCAGCGCCACCAGAGCGCCACGGTCACGAAATGGTGGGCGTGGGCGAAGACCACGTCGGCCACGCGCCCCACCCGAAACGCCAGCGCCGCGAGGCCCAGCGCCACCGCCGCCGCGGCGGCCCGGCGGGCCCGGTCGCCCCGCGCAACCGACAGCGCCCCCACCGTGGCCAGGAGCCCCGCCCCGGCGCCGCCGCCCGCCGCCGCCCACGCCAACGGCGCGCCCAGCGCCACCCACAGCCACGGCCGACGGTGCAGCCCCGGACGCAGCACCAGGTACCGCAGGTCCGAGAGGATGTGCGGCACGCCCCACACCAGCGGCCCGAGGAGCAGCATCCACAGCGGGAACCACGACGCCCCCAGGAGCGCCGTCAACACCATCGCGCTCGCCGCCACCGTCACCCGGAGCGAGCGGCTCCGGACAAAGGGCCTGACCACCCGCGAAAACGCCCCCAGGAGCGCCGTCCTCGCGCGGTCCAGGGGCAGCACCAGCGCCTCCACCAGCGACCACAAACCCACCGGCGACAGCACGGGGACCATGGAGGCGGTGTAGGACAAGGTAGGACTCCTTCCCCTCGGTGGGGTGTCCCTCAAGACCCGAGGGGCGTGGGTGTCCTTGGGACGCCCCAAGGGCGCTCCTTCGGGTACCGTGCGCGGGCCATGGCGTTTCTGGTGTTGAAGGTGTTGCACATTCTCTCGGCGACGCTGTTCCTGGGCGCGGGGATGGCGAGCGTGTTCTACAAGGTCACCGCGGACCTCTCGGGGGACCCTCGGGCGGTGCTCTTCGCCTCCCGAGGGATCGTCCGGGCCGACTGGCTCTTCACCATCCCCTCGGGGATCGCGTTGCCGCTCACGGGGATCACGCTCTGCAAGGTCGCTGGGATTGCGCTCACCACCCGCTGGGTGCTGGTGGGCGGGTCGCTCTATGTGCTGGCCGGGCTCACGTGGCTGCCGGCCTTCTGGCTCCAGCACGTGCTGCGTCGCGAGGCCGAGCGCGCCGTGGCCGAGGGCACCGGGCCCACGGAGGCCTTCCTGCGCGCGACGCGCGTGTGGGCCGCCCTCGGGGTGCCGTCGTTCCTGGCCGCGGTGGGGGCCATCACGGTGATGGTGGGCAAGGGAATCGTGGTCGGGGACTGAACCGCCCTTCAGCGCGCGAAGGCGGCGCGAACTTCAGCAGCGGCGCGGAGGCCCGAGAGGGCGGCGCCCTCCATGAAGCCCTGCCACTCGTAGAACGAGCTCGTGTGCTCGCCCGCGAAGAAGACGTTGCCCACGGGCACGCCCTCCAGGTCCGCGAGGGTGGTGAAATACCCCGGGGCGTTGGCCGCGTAGCTCCCGAGGGCCATGGGGTTCGAGGGCCAGTGCTCCAGGTGGCTCAGCACGTTCCCGCGGCGGTCCCGGGTGGCCGCCGCGCGGGCCCCGGGGTACACCCGGTCCAGGTCCGCGAGGAAGCGCTCACACTCGGTCTGGGACCGCGACGGATCCAGCCGGGCCCCGCGGTCGCCGCTGGCGTAGTCCGTGAGGATCGCCCGGGTGGCCGTGGCGTTGATGGCGTTGGTCTCCCAGGTGGCCTGGTGGTTCTCAAGGTCGGAGTACGACGCCCCGTTGGAGCCCTGCGCCGCCCAGGGACGCGAGGAGAAGCCCACCATCTGCTTGGCGTTGGTCCCCTGGAGGAACTCCTGGATGACCCGGGTCTTCCATGGGGGCAGCCCGAGGCTCGGGTCCAGGTCCACCAGGCGGAGCGTCGAGAACGGGAGCGTGAGCACCACCGCGTCGTGGGTGCGCACCACCGTGCGGCTCCCGCGCTGGAAGGTGAGCTCCACGCGCCCGCTGGAGGTCTTGCGCGCCCGCACCAGCCGGTGCCCGAGCTCCGCGGGGCGCGAGAGCGAGCCGTGGAGCCCGCGCACGATGCCCTCATTCCCCGTGCTCACGTGGAACTTCTCATCGGAGAAGACCCCGAAGGGCTGGAAGCGCCCCCGGCGGTCCGCGTGGATGAACAACAGGAACGCCAGGCAGCTCTGCCGGTCGCTCTCCACGCCGTACTCCGCGGTGTATGCCTCGTCGATGGCCTTGGCCGCCAGGGTCCCGGCCCCGCGCGAGGAGAGGTACTCCCGCAGGGTCATGCGGTCCAGGAGCGCGTCCTGCGGGGTGAAGCTCGCGGCGGTGGGCTCGCCCACGGTGCGCAGGTCGTCCCTCATGCGGTCCACGAAGACCCGGAACTCCTCCACCACGGCGGCCTCGGTGTGGTGGGCGCCGTTGAAGTAGTAGGCCAGCTCGCCGGGCTCCCGGTGCAGGTTCTCCAGCGGCAGGTTGAACTCGTTGGCCCACGCGCGCATGGTGCCGTGGGTGGTGTCAATGAGCTCGCCGCCGCGCTCGGCCACCTGCCCGGGGAACTCCACCGGGCCAGGGAACGCCCCGCCCAGGGACCAGCAGCGGCCTCCCACGCGGTCGGCGCCCTCGTAGAGGCTCACGGTGACCCCGTAGCGCTCCAGGTCCCTGGCGCACCCGAGGCCCGCCAGGCCCGCCCCCACCACGGCCACGTCGGCGCTCAGCGCCCGCACGCCCGAAGCGCCCGCCCCGACGCCCTCGGCGCAGCCCGCCAGGGCCCCGGCGCCCGCGGCCCCAGCGCCCAGGAGGAGCGCCCGGCGCTTGAGCACGAGCCCCTCCTCGGCGCGGGCCCTCTCGACCCCCTCGCGCGTCGGGAGGTGCTTCTCTCCGCACCACTGCGCCAGCCGTAGAGCCCTCGCCACCGCGCTGAACACTCGCGTACGCATGACGCCTCCTCCATCGGCGCAGACGCGCCGTTCAGTCCGCCATCTTCCGGTGGGACTTTACCCCCGTCAAGAGCACACGCGCCGACATGGTGTGCAATCGGCGTACACTGTCCCTACGGACGAGCTTGTGTCGGGTTCTTACGGCGAGAGAGGCACGCGGTGGTTACCTTGACCCGGGTGGCGCCACCAAGGACCAGGGCCCTGCGGGTGGGCGAGCGGGCCGAGGCGGTGGCGGCGCTGGCGGCGTCTTTTGATGACGACCCGCTGTTCCGGTGGATGCTCCCGGAGCGGGAGGAGCGGCGGGCGTGGATCGCGTGGTTCCACGGCGTGTCCGTGGAAGGCGCGCTCAAGACGCTCACTGCCTGGACGTTGGAAGAGGGAGCCTCCCTGGGGGCCATCACCGTGGTCCCTCCGGGCGCGGCGAACCCTGGCTACGGGACCTTCCTGCGCGCGCTCGGGGCGGCGCCGAGGGGGCTGCCGCCGTGGAGGCTCGTGTCCACGGGACTGCGCGTCCAGGCGAGGCTCGACGCCCTGCACCCGCGGGAGCCCGTGGTGTACGTGCACGTCCTGGGCGTGCACCCCGGGCACAAGGGCCGTGGCCTCGGCGGCGCGCTCCTGCGGGAGGCTCTCCTGCTCGCGGAGGCGCGCGGGGTGCCCGCGTACCTGGAGACGGCCAACCCGGTGAACCTGGGCTTCTACGGCCGCTATGGGTTCAAGGTCCGGGAGGAGCTCAGGGTGGGCGACGCCCCGCCCGTGTGGACCTTGCGGACTTGAAGAGCGTCCACCGGGGCGCTCCGGCGTATGCTCGGTGGAGGTCGGTGGCGGGAGCTCCTCGCCGGAGGTCGACCCTTGGAGGTGAAGCGTGACCCTGGACCTTCAGCGCGTCGTGCTCGCGGGCGCGATCCTCGGCAGCGTTGGCTGCGGCCCCTCCACCACCAGCCCCGACGCCAGCGCGCCCGGGGCCGACGCCGGGACCTTCGCCCTCGCGCTCCAGACGCGCGCGATCGACGCGGTGGACATCCTCTTCGTGATCGATAACTCCGGCTCCATGCGCGACAACCAGGTGGTCTTGACGTCGCAGCTCCGGGCCCTCCTCGACCGCCTGGTGAATCCGCCGGTGGACCCGGTGACCCTGCGCCCGACCGCCGCGCCCGTGCGGAGCCTGCACGTGGGCGTGGTCTCCACGGACCTCGGCACCCCGGGGAGCATGGTGCCCTCCTGCGCCTCCTCGGACCTGGGCGACGACGGCCTCCTCAACCCTATTCGAAACGGCAGAGCGGTCCGGCAACACCAGCCGTGGGTCACTGCGCCGATGTTCCGGCCCGCGCGCTGCACCATGGACCCGAACCAATACCCGGGCTTCCTCACCTTCGACGCCACGAGCGACGACCCCGCGGGCTTCCGCGAAGACTTCGCCTGCGTCGCCTTCCTCTCCGTACATGGGTGCGGCCTGGAGCAGCC
>JACRDB010000050.1 GCA_016218725.1 Deltaproteobacteria bacterium | reverse complement strand
GTTCTGGTTGCTCGGTAGAAACCCATCCCTCCACGGGGGTGGAGAAATGGATCCCTCGCTCGTCCGGTCGCCAAGGCGGGCTAACGCCCCGGCCACCGGGTCACTGCACGTGACTTCTCAACCTGGTTTTCAAAGATCGGGGAGGAACGCGGGTTCCTCCATGCCTGGGGGCCCCTTGCGGGGTACCCGTTCCAGGGGACCGGCACTCTAGCGTCCCCGTTGGGCTTGTCAAGCCCTCCCACCGGTTCGGGGTGCCTTTTCAGGGGCAGGTGCCGACACCGGGGTGTCGCGGGGGTAGGAACCGTACCGCGCCCCCTCCCCGGGTGTCAAGCCCAGAGGGGGGCTCAAGTTTCCTGCCGAGCCGTCGCTCTCAGGACCGACAGCCCACGGAGGACCCCCAGCACCATGCAGGCCGCCCTTCCCAATCAGCGAATCGCGCCCCGGACCCCGGTCCGGGCACTCTACGTCGACGACGAGGAGCTCCTGCTCCGGACCATGGCCCGGGCGCTCTCCAGCCGGGTGCAGCTCGAGACCGTGTCCAGCTCCGCGGAGGCGGTGGCCAGGGTGCGCTCCGGGGTCTACCAGCTGGTGATCGCGGACCTGGTGATGCCGCAGTATACGGGCATCGAGGTGCTGCGGGCGGCGCGGGAGGCCAACCCGGACACGATCCGGGTGCTGATCTCCGCCGGGCGGGACTTCGAGACCGCGGTGGCGGCGGTGAACGGCGTGGGGATCTACCGGTACCTCACCAAGCCCTGGGACACGCAGCAGCTCCACGAGGCCGTGGACTCGGCGCTGGCGCTCATCGAGATGCGGGCCGAGAACGAGCTCCTCAAGCGCGACCTGCACGCGCGCAACGGCGCCCTGGAGGAGCTCAACCGTATGCTCGACCGGCAGGTGGCCGAGCGGACCACGAGCCTGCTCCAGGGGCTCACCTCGGCGCTGGACCTCCGGGACACGGAGACGCAGTCGCACTCCCGGCGCGTGGCCCTCTACGCCCGGAGGCTCGCCGAGGAGCTGGGCCTGGGGCCCACGGAGTGCCTGGAGATCGAGCGCGGGGCGCTCCTGCACGACATCGGCAAGATCGGCGTGAGCGACACGATCCTGCTCAAGCCCGCGAAGCTCACCGAGGAGGAGTGGGTGGAGATGCGCAAGCATGCCACCTACGGCGCGCAGATCCTGGAGAAGCTGCACTTCCTGGGTCGGGCGCGGGAGGTGGTGACGCAGCACCACGAGCGCTGGAACGGCGGCGGCTACCCCCGGGGGCTGCGCGGCGAGGAGATCTACATCGGCGCGCGGATCTTCGCCGTGATCGACGCCTACGACGCCATCACCAGCGACCGGCCGTACCGCAAGGGCCGGCCCTACGCGGTGGCCCTGGAGGAGATCCGGAAGTACCAGGACGTGCAGTTCGACGCGCGGGTGGTGGACGCCTTCGCGAAGATCCCGGTGGCGGACCTGGACGCGATCCGCGACCGCTGCGAGCACGACGAGAGCTCCGGCCTGGACTGACCTCACCCCCGGATGGCGTCGAGGCGCTCCCGGGGGATGGGGTCCCCGGACACGAACGCGCGGCGCAGGCGCTCCACGGCCTGGAGGTCGCACGGCACGCCCGCCGCGTCGAAGGCCTCGCGCAGGAGCCGGGCCTCGTGCTGGGCGACGCGCCCATCCAGGATGCTGGCCGCGGCCAGGGTGCGCAGCACCAGCGACTGGCCGTGGTCGTCGAGCCCGCGCAGCTCGTCCAGGAACCGCCTGGAGTCGTCCAGCCCGTCGGCCTCCACGCCCGCGGCGTCCCGTAGGGCTCTCAAGAGCGCCACCAGGTTCGGGTGCAGGTCCTGGGTGCGCACCACCGCGGCGCCCACTGCGCGCACGGCGCACGCCCGGGCGCGCGCGTCGAAGGTGTGCCCGGGCGGCAGCAGGAGCGCGGTGAACTCCAGCGCGGCCGACGGGCCCAGCACCCGGAGCCTCGCCTCCCGGAGGATCAGCCAGCAGACCACCGCGTCCCAGAGGGCCGTCACCGGCACCGCCACGAGCTCCAGCACGGCCCGCGTGGCCGCCCGCCCGAGGGCCCTGCGCAAAAGCGCCTTGGCCAGGAAGCCCGTCAGCGCCACCTTGAGCTTGTACACCGTGGACACCACCAGCAGCCGGAGCCTCGAGGCCTCCCGGAGGGGGTTCACGCCCGGCACTCCGTCGGGCGGATTGGGCAGCTCCAGCGCGGCGCGGGCCAGGGACCACAGCGCGCTCGAAGGGTCCGAGGCCAGGGCGCCACCTCCCAGGTCAAGCCCCGCGGCGCGGGCCAGGTCGTGCACCGCCCGGAGCCCGTCGCGGTACAGGTACAGAATCTCCAGCACCGACGCGACCACGGTGACACCCCCCACCACGCCCCAGTAGCGCGCGAGCGCCCCGAGGGGCGCGCCCGCCCCGGGCGCCGAGAGCGCGAGGGCCGGCACCGCGCACACCAGGCCCGAGAGGGCCCCGGCCAGCGCCGCCCGCGCGATGGCCTCGCGCTCCACCCGCTTGAGCTCCGCGCGCTCCCTGGCCGTGAGCACATGGACCGGGCCGTCCGTGGTCACCCGGCTCTTCGAGGCCAGGGCCTGGAGATAGCGCACCCCCGCCCGCTCAAGAACGCTCCCGCGAGGGCCTTCCTCCGCCATGGGTCCAGCGCACCCTACCACCGTCCCAGGGACCCCAGCACCGGGACTTTCTGTCCCTGGCGCGATTGACAGAGATTTCACCCTCGGTGTACCCGTGGAGAGCGGTATTTCCATCGTCCGAGAGGGGTCACTCAATGCGACAGGCGCTGGTCTTCCTTGCGGTGGTGCTGGGCCTCGGGTGTTCGGGCGACAACCCGGCGGTGACCGATTCGTCCACGGACCTTGGCGGGGGCTCGGACGCCGTCACCGACGGCCCGCAGGACACCCCGGACACGGCGGACACGCCGACGGACCAGGCGCCGGTGTGCCCGCCCGGGGAGTCCGTCTGCGGCGACCGCTGCGTGGACACCCGGACGAACCCCGCCCACTGCGGCGCCTGCGGGATGCCTTGCCCGACCGGGCAGCAGTGCACCGAGGGGGCGTGTCGGCCGCTCTGTGAAATGGGCCAGACCGGGTGCATGGTGGCGGGCTCGACGCGGTGCGTGAACACCGCCACGGACTCGGCGCACTGTGGGGCGTGCGGGACCGCGTGCCCCATGGGCGAGGCCTGCGCCGCCGGGCGCTGCGGGGTCTCCTGCGGCGAGGGCCAGCGCGCCTGCGGGGGGCGCTGCGTGGACACCGCCTCGGACGCGGCGCACTGCGGCATGTGCGGGAATGTGTGCCCCTCCGGGCAGTCGTGCGTGCGGGGCGCCTGCGCTGTCACCTGCACCGAGGGGCAGACGCCGTGCATGGGGCGCTGCGCGGACACCCGGACGGACACGAGCCACTGCGGGATGTGCGGCGCGGCGTGCGCGACCGGCGAGGGCTGCGCCGCGGGCCGCTGCGCGCTCACGTGCCCGCCAGGCCAGACGCCGTGCATGGGGCGCTGCGCGGACACGGCCAACGACACCTCCCACTGCGGCGCCTGCGGCAGGGCCTGCGCGGCGGGGGAGGACTGCGCGGCGGGCGCATGCGTCCCTCGGTGCGGGGCGGGCCAGACCCTGTGCATGGGCGCGATGGGCCCCGCGTGCGCGACGACGGCGAGCGACCCGGTCCACTGCGGCCGCTGCGGGAGCGCATGCCCCGCCGGGGAGCGGTGCTCCGAGGGCGCCTGCCGCGCCACCTGCGCCGCGGGGACCACGGCGTGCATGGGCGCGGGCGGCGCCACGGCCTGCGCCGACGTGCGCGCGGACCCTGCCCACTGCGGGGCGTGCGGCAACCGGTGTGCGATGGGGCAGAGCTGCGTGGCCGGGGCGTGTCGGCTGGTGTGCCCCATGGGCGAACGTGAGTGCTCCGGGCGCTGCGTGGACCCGCTGGCCGACAGCGCCCACTGCGGAGCGTGTGGCAACGCCTGCCCGACGGGCCGCTCCTGTGTGGCGGGGGCCTGCGCCGTGGTGTGCCCGACGGGGCAGAGCGAGTGCTCCGGCCGCTGCGTGGACCCGCAGACGGACGCCGCCCACTGCGGCCGCTGCGGCGGGGCCTGCGCCGCGGGCCAGAGCTGCGTGCGGGGGGCCTGCGCGCTGGTGTGCCCCACCGGGCAGGTGGCCTGCGGGGGGGCCTGCGTAGACACCCGGACGAGCGCCTCGCACTGCGGGGCGTGTGGGACCGCGTGCGCGGCGGGCCAGGCCTGCGTGGCGGGGGCCTGCGCCGTGGTGTGCCCGACGGGGCAGACCGAGTGCTCCGGCCGCTGCGTGGACACCCGGGCCGACGGCGCCCACTGCGGCCGCTGCGGCAACGCCTGCGGGGCCACGGAGCGCTGCGGGAGCGGGACCTGCGTGCCCCTGTGCGCCGCCCCGACCACCCCGTGCGTGGTGGGGGGCGCGACCACCTGCGTGGACACCGGCGCGGACCCCGCTCACTGCGGCGCCTGCGGGATGGCCTGCGGGATGGGGCTCTCGTGCGTCTCCGGGCGCTGCATGCTGGTGTGCCCGACGGGGCAGACGGCGTGCGCGGGGCGCTGCGTGGACACGCAGTCGGACAGCGCCCACTGCGGCGCGTGCGGGATGGTGTGCCCGGCCTCGGTGCGCTGCGACCGGGGCGTCTGTCAGGTGTTCGCGCCGCGGGCGGTGGCCACCGCCGCGCCCGTGAGGCTCGTGCGGGACGACGCCTTCCGCACGGTCGTGACCCTCGACGGGCGCGGCTCCACGGGCGGGGCGCTCACGTACCAGTGGACCATCCCCGACGGGAGGCTCGAGGCGGGCAGCGCGCTCACGGATCCGCTGGTGCGGGTGCGCTTCGCCGGCACCGCGGACCACGCCTGGACCCTGCGGGTGACCAACCCCCGCGGCGAGGACGCCGCCTCGGGGACCGTGCGCATCAACCGCCCCCCGGTGGCCAACCCGGGCATGGGGGGGGTGTTCCCGCTCGGGGCGCCCATCGCGCTGGACGCCTCGCGCAGCGCGGACATGGACGGCGACCCGCTCACGTACCGCTGGTCGCTCACCACGCGCCCCATGGGTTCGTCGGCGACGCTCGCCACGCCCACCATGGTGATGGCGGCGTTCACGCCGGACGCCGCGGGGACCTACGTGGCCACGCTGGTGGTCAACGACGGCCTGGAGGACAGCGCCCCGGCCACGGTGTCGCTCCTGACGGCCTCGAACGACCTGGACCCGCCGAGGGTCACGCTCATGGTGACGCCCTCGCAGGGGGCCGTGGGCACGGTCTTCCGCGTGTGCGTGGCGGCCACGGACGCCTCGGGGATCGCTGCGCGGACGCTCACCGTGGACGGCGCCCCGGTCACCCTGGACGCCTCCTTTTGCGGGAGCTACACGGGCTCCGCGGTGGGGCGCCACGACCTCCGGGCCACCGCCCGCGACGCCGCGGGCAACACCGGCGACGCGCTGGGGGCCCTCTATGTGCGCGCCGCGGCGGACAACGGCGCGCCCCGGGTGTCCATCACGGCCCCGGCGCCCGCGGCGGTGCTCTCCGCGGACACCACGGTCACCGGGAGCGTGACCGACACGGACCTGGTGTCCTACTGGCTCGAGGCCGCCGCCACGGGCACCACGGACTACCGAATGTTCGCCCGGGGGACCTCCCCCGTCACCGCCGGGGCGCTCGGCGTGCTCCAGCGCGGGGCCTTCCGCGCCGGGGTGTACACGCTCCGGCTCTGCGCGGACGACACCTGGGGCAACCGGGCCTGCACCGCGGGGCAGACCGTGGACATCCCCGAGGCCGCGCCGCGCTCGGGCCTCGTGCGCATGGGCTTCCTTGACGCCCAGTTCGACCTCCTCGGGCTGCCGATCAACGTCCGGAGGGTGTACGACTCGCGCTTCCCCACCAGCAGCGATTTTGGTTACGGCTGGAGCCTGGAGCTGGAGAACAGCGCGAGGGTCACCCAGCTCGGGGTGGCCTCCGAGGGCTGGGCCGACACCGGCTGCGGGCGCTTCCCCTTCCGGGCGTCGATCTCCGAGACCATCGCGCCCCATCGGTGGACGGTGACCATCGGGTCGCAGACCTTCCGCTTCCGCATGACCGTCACCGGCACCGCGTGCGGCACGGGCTTCGCCGAGGTGAGCGTGGGCTTCGCGCCGGAGTCCGGCACCCTCGGGACCTTCGTGCCCATCGGCGTGCCCACCACCAACCTCTGGCTGGTGGACGGAGGCCCCCGAGGGCCCACCATCGTCCTGCCGGACTTCGACGTCTGGGACGCCACGCGCTTCCGGCTGACCCGCCCCGACGGCGTGGCCTACGAGCTCCGCACGGGCGTCGGGGTCACCGCCATCACCGACGCGGGCGGCAACCGCATCACCATCTCCGCCACGGGGATCACGCACTCGGGCGGCACCGGGCTCACCCTCACCCGCGACGGGTCCAACCGCATCACCACCCTGGTGTCGCCGCTCGGCCGGAGGACCTACCGGTACAACACCCCGGGGGACCTCGTGGCCTCCGTGGACCCTACCGGCTCCGAGACCCGCTACCGGTATGACAGCGCCCACCTCCTCCTGGAGGTCACGGACCCCCGCGGGATGACCCCCGGGAGGCTGGAGTACGACGCCCTGGGCCGCGTGACCGCCGTGGTGGACTCCACCGGCCGACGTGTTGAACTGCGCGACGAGCCCGGCAACCGCAGCGTCTACACCGACCGCACCGGCGCCACCCGCGTGGTCACCTACGACGCCGCGGGCAACATCGCCTCCCGGGTAGACCCCCTGGGGAACACCACCCGCTACACCTATGACAGCGCGGGGCGCCTCACCTCGGAGACCGACCCCCTCGGGAATGTCTCACGGTTGGAGTACGACAGCGCGGGCCGCCCCACCGCCCTGGTGGACCCCATGGGCCGCCGCACGGTCAACACCTACGACGCCTCCGGGAGGAATATCGCCATCACCGACCCCCTCGGCAACGTCCGACGGCTGGAATACGGCTCCAACGGCGCCGTAAGCGCCGCGGTGAACGCGCGAGGTGGGAGGACCACCTACACCACCA
Source organism: Deltaproteobacteria bacterium (assembly GCA_016218725.1). Classification (GTDB taxonomy): domain Bacteria; phylum Myxococcota_A; class Polyangia; order Polyangiales; genus JACRDB01. The sequence goes on along the minus strand of JACRDB010000050.1, from coordinate 129,313 downwards.
CCGCCAGCGGCGCGGTGACGGCCATCACGGACCCGGCGGGGGTGCGGGTGAACATGACCCGGGACAGCTCCGGGAGGCTCACGGGCTACACCGACGGCGCGGGGCGCACGGGCACGGTGACCATGGCCAGCAACGGCGCGGTGGCGAGCGAGACCTTCCGGTTTGGGGGGCGGGACGTGTCGTACCGGTACACGTACGACAGCGCCGGGCGGATCACGGGGCAGACCTTGCCCTCGGGCGGGACGAGCACCATTCGGTATGACAGCGCGGGCAACCCCGAGCAGGCGATCAACGCCCTCGGGGGGATGCAGTCCATGGTGAGGGACAGCCGGGACCAGGTGTCCGCGCTGCGGAACCCCGACGGGACGGCGTACACCTTCGCCCGCGACGCCGAGGACCGGATCACGCAGGTGACGCTCTCCGACGGGACCGTGCTGCGCCGCGAGCTCGACGCGGCCGGCAGGCCCGTGCGCGTGACGCTCCCCGCCGGGGACGTGGTGACCACCGCCTACGACGCCGCGGGGCGCGTGGCCTCGCGCACCCGCGCGGGCGAAGGGACCACGCGCTTCACCTACGACGCCAACGGGCATGCCACGGCGGTCACGGCGCCCAACGGCGGGGTCACCCGCCACGAGTACGACGCCGGCGGGCGCAACATCGCCACCACGGACCCGCTGGGCAACCGCGTGCAGGTCACCTACGACGCCGACGGGAACGTGACCTCCACGCGCCAGGCCGACGGGGCCCTGGCGACCATCACCCGGGACCTCTCCGGGCGCGTGACGCAGCTCACCAGCGAGCGCGGCGCCACGCTGCGCTACACCCGCAACGCGGCGGGGGAGACCACCGCGGTGACGGACCCGGCGGGCGGGTCCTGGAGCTTCACCCACGACGAGGCGGGCGTCCTGGGCAGCGCCACCACGCCCACGGGGAACGTCTGGCGCTACACCCGGGACGCCAGCGGGAGGCTGCTCTCGAGGCAGTTCCCGTGGGGCGGGACCGAGGCCTTCACCCGCGACGTGGAGGGCCGTGTCACCCGCGTCACCGACGCGGCGGGGGTCACCCTGGACATCGAGCGCGACGCTCTGGGGCGCGTGACCGCGCGGCTCCCGGCGGCGCCGTCCGAGGCCGAGCGCAGGACCTACACCGCCGCGGGGCAGCTCGCGTCGGTGCGGGGGCCCTTCGGGACCGTGACGTACACCCGCGACGCCGCGGGCCGCGTGGCCTCCGTGGGCTACACGGGCGGGGCGAGCGTGCAGTACACCTACGACGCGGCCGGGCGGAGGGCCTCGGTGCGCACCGCCTCGGGCACTACGAGCTATGAGTATGACCCGGTGACCGGCTGGCTCTCCGCCGTGGTGGACTCCGTGGCGGGGCGCACGGCCTACGCGTATGACCTCGCGGGCCGCCTCTCCACGGTGACCCACGCCGACGGCGCGGTGACAAGCTACACCCGCGACCCGCGAGGGAACGTCACCCGCGAGCGGGCGGTCACCCGCGGGGGCGCGACCCTGCGGGACGTGACGTACACCCGCGACCCCGGCGGCAACGTGCTGTCCGCCGTGGAAGCCTCCGGGCGCAGCGTGGTGTACACCTACGACACGGCGGGGCGCGTCACCCGCGAGGCCCGCTCCGGCGGCTCCGACGCGGCCACCGTGGACTACGCCTACGACGGCGACGGGTCCCTCACCCGCGTGGGCGCGCGCACCCTCGCGGTCACCAACCTCCGGCTGACCAACGACGGCACCTGGACCTACACCTACGACGCCAGCGGCAGGGTCACCGGCCGCGCCCGCGGAGGCGTCACCGAGGCCTGGCGCTACGACGCCTTCGGGCGCCTGGTGGAGCTCACCCGCACCGGGGCGACCCCGGCCCGGGTGCAGCTCACCTACAACCAGAACGACCTCCTCCAGCGGGTGGTCACCGACGGCGTGGGGCGCACCCTCTACTGGGACGACGAGGCCCAGGTGCCGCTCCTCCTCGAAGAGCGCGACGACGCCGGGGCCCTCCTGGTGCGCTACGTCTACGGCCACGGGGTGCTCGCTCAGACGGCCTCCTCGGGGGTGCGGGTGCTGCACCGCGACGCCCTCGGGCACACGCGCCTGGTGACCGACGGCGCCGGGGCCGAGGTCGCCCGCTACGCCTTCAGCGCCTACGGCGAGGGCACCGAAGGGGCCACGGACGGCGCCTCGCGCATGCGCTTCTCGGGCGAGTACCTGGTGCCCGAGCTCGGGCTGTACTTCCTCCGGGCGCGCTTCTACGACGCCACCACCGGGCGCTTCATCACGCCGGACAGCCTGCCGCAGAACACCGAGGACCTCTCGGGCTTCAACCCTTACCACTTCGCGGGCGGCGACCCGGTGAACTACCGCGACCCCACCGGGCAGATGTCCCTCGGGAGCATGACCGTCACCATCGGGATCATCAACGTGCTGGCGTCCATCGCGCTGCCCTTCTTCGGCAACGTGATCGAGCGCATCGCCCGCGCCTGGGGCTTCGAGGCCCCCGTGGAGCTGGTGGGCTTCAATTTCTCCGTGCAGTTCACCAAGAACCTCCTCTCCGCGGGGCTCCAGCTCGACGTGGTCCGGGGCCCCCGGAGCGTCATGGCGATCCTGTGGGTGTTCTTCGGGGTGCAGCTCGGCGAGGGGCGCTCCAGCGACCCCAGGCTCTTCGCCAACACCAAGCCCATCACCTTCGCCGCGGGGCCGATCTTCTCCACCTCCGAGGATGCCAACGCCGACCCCAAGGTGGAGGACGTCCACGCGGGCATCTATGTGTCCATCACGGGCTCCCTGGCCCAGAGGCTCATCGAGGGCGTCTCCCGCGCGCGCAACGCGCGCACCAACGTGGTGTCCTACTCCCGCGCCGGGCTCCAGATCCAGTGGGAGGCCATCGGCGTGCAGTCCAACGGCCAGCTCGCCACCTTCCACCCGCTGAAGTTCTCCCTGGGGCTCTCGGACCTCGGCACCAGCTTCCCGGTGGAGTTCGCCGGGATCAAGAACAAGTTCGTGGACGCCCGCTCGCCCCGCGGGGGCCGCGCCGCGAGCATCGCGTTCCAGGTGTACCTCCCGCTCCTGTGGGGCCAGCTCTCCTGGGACGCCAGCGGCAACCCCACCTTCAACGGTAGCAGCGTGGTGAACTACTTCGACGAGCTCTACGCCGACGTCTTGTGATCGGCCGCCAGGGCGCGGATCTTCTCCTGGAACTCACACCCCGTCGGCGGGGCCAGCGGCGGCGCCGACGACGCCGCCGCGGCGCTGCGGGCGTCGTCGGGCACCAGGTGCTGGAAGTGCCATGACTGCACCAGGAGCCTCCGCTCGGCGGCGTCCAGGAGGGACCGGTAGCGCACCATGAACACCACCGGGATCACCACCGAGAGCACCGTGGAGAGCGTCAGGAACAGCATCGTCGGCAGCGGGGTGAAGTGCGTCGCGCCTGGCGAGATGTAGATCCTCCCGGCCTCGAAGTGGTACGGCGCGGGCACGACCCCCAGGAACGAGAGCGCCAGCGGCGCCAGCACCGCCGCCAGCCCGAGGCCCAGGACCACCCTGCGGTGGAAGGTGTTCCGCGCGTGCAGGGCGAAGAACGCGCAGTTGACCAGGACCAGCGGCGGGACCAGCACCAGGGGCCCGAAGATGGCCGCCAGCCCCGTCAGGCCGAGGGAGACGAGCCCGAAGGAGATGAACCCATACCGCTGGTCCATCACGCGGTAGTGCAGCGCCCAGCCCAGGAGCGCCCCGGCGGACACCAGGAAGAGGGTCACCAGGGCCAGGGGGCGCACGTCCCGGATGCCCATCCAGAAGACCAGCGGCACGAACGGGATCCACGCCGCGAGCCCGAGGATGCTGCTGAACCCCGCCTCGGCCACGCGCTCGTTGCGCAGGGCCTCCAGGTCCCGCTCGACCTCCGGGGGCACGACCTTCGGCGGCTCGGCCAGCATGCGCCCCAGGGCCACCGTGGCGCGCTCCTCCTCGGGGTTGAGCGCCAGGGCGCGGGTTACCTCCCGGAGCGCCTCGGCGCGGGCCTCGCGTTCACCGTCAGGGTCCTCGGGGCGGGTCTCCAGCGCCTCTACGGCCCGGTCCGCGTGCTTCCGGGCGAGGGAGCGCCGAAGCTCCAGGTCCCGGTCCCCATCGAGGAAGCGCTCCACGGCCTCTCCCAGGGCCCTGGCGGTGGGGTACCGGTCTCCGGGGTCCAGGGCCGTCGCCCTCACGCAGATCGCCTCCAGCTCCGGGGCCACCCGCGACGAGGGAGTCCTGGACGAGATCCTCGCGTCGGCCCCCTGGAGCGTGGCCACGACGAGCCTCTCCACGGTGTCCTCGGGGTGCAGGGGCGCCAGGGTCAGGAGCTCGAAGAGGATGGCCCCCAGGGCGTACACGTCGCTCCGGGCGTCCGCGGGCTCGCCCCGGACCTGCTCCGGGGACATGTACCCCGGGGAGCCCACCATGGCCCCGGCCTGGGTCTTGACCCCATTGGCCCCCGGGTCCACGGGCCCCCCTCGGGCGAAGCGGAACTCCTCGGCTGCGACGACCCGGGCCACGCCCCAGTCGAGGATGTGAACCTCGCCGAAGTCCCCGAGCATCAGGTTGGCGGGCTTGAGGTCCCGGTGGATCACCCCCCGGGCGTGGGCGAAGTCCATCGCGAGGCAGACATTCCCGAAGGCCGTCAGGAGCCTCCGGCGCGAGAAGCGCGCGACCATGTCGGGCTCTCCGCTGGCGAGCCACCGGACGATCTCGTCCAGGGTCATGCCCCGGACGCGCTTCATGGTGAACCAGGTTCTTCCGTTCTGGTCCTCGCCGAGGTCATAGACGGGCACCACCGCGGGGTGTTCGAGCTGCCCCTGGATGCGCGCCTCCCGCACGAACCGCGCGCGGGCCGAGGGCTCCTGGGCCAGGTCCGGGAGCAGGGTCTTCAGGGCCACCTCGCGGCCCACGCGGTTGTCCCGGGCCAGGAGCACCTCGCCCATGCCTCCGGCTCCGAGCCTCCGGGTGAGGGCGTAGCGCTCGGCCAGGTCCTCCTGGGCGCCGAGGCTCGCCGCGTCGTCCACCCGGACCGCGGCATCGCCAGAATCGGCCTTCAGGGTCAGGGCAAAGGACGCCGGGTCGAGGCGCTCGACGACCGTGGGGTCCTCCGGTGGGGGTGTCTCAGCCATGGGCGCAGTGTAAGTCCGATGCACTCCGGGCGCCTCCGGGGGCGATGGACAGCCTGGGCGATCGGAAGGTACCTACAAGAAACCGATGCGAACGCCGCTGCACCCCGTTGCGATCCTGGTTCTGGCCCTGGGCTGTGAGGGCGCCCCCGCAGCGCCCCCGGCGCCGGACGCCGCCCAGGACACCGCGATGGAACCGGAGCCCTCGCCCGACGGCGCCGCGGACACGATGGCCGACGACCGTGACCCGTCGCCGGACCTGGTCCCGGCGGACACGATCCCCGCGGCGGACACCGCTGGGACGGACGCGGCGCCCATGGACGACCCCGCGGCCGACCACGCCGCGCTCACCGACGGGGTGCGTACCATCAATCTCGGGAGCGCGCTGGCCTCGGCCCTGGTGGTACACGGCGAGCGGGCCTTCCCGGTGGTGTACGACGGCAACCACGTGACCTTCATCGCCGCGGCGAGGGCGGGCTCCGGGAGGCTCCTGGAGTGGGGGCACGAGGCCCTGTTGGAGAACCCTCGCAACACCACCGACGACCGCGGGCGCTTGTGCCTGAACGCCGTTCGTTGGGCCCTCCGCGGGCGCGAGGGCGCCGTGGTGGGCGTGGACGGCGGCCGGGCGGAGCTCCGGGAGTTCCTCACGGCCAACGGCTTCACGGTGCGCCTCGCGGCGGTGGCGGAGCTCCCATCAGTGCAGGTTTGGATCACCGGCGCGGGCGCCGCGAGGACCCCCGCGGACGCCGCGCGGATCCGGGAATGGGTGCGCGCGGGCGGCGGGCTCCTGGTCGGAGGACACGCCTGGTACTGGGGTTACAGCAACCGGGACCCCGCGGTGAACTTCCCGGGAAACGTGGTGCTGAACGACCTCGGGCTCACCGTCACCACGGACCCTGAGCCCCAGAGCGGCACCCCCGTGACGGTCCGCGCGCCGACGGACCTCCACCACGCGACGCGCGCGTTGGAGCGCGTGCGCGACCACACCACGGGGACGCGGCCCCTGGTCCTCGCCGAGCAGGTGCTCGCCAGCGCGACGGTGCGCCGCGCGGTGCGCTTCGAGCCCCTGGCCAGGCCCTACATGGACCGGGTGCGGGCGCTGCGGGCGATGCTCCCGGACGTGATCCCCACCGCGGCCCGCCCGGTGCGGCCCGCCTCGCAACCCATCGAAGCCCTGACGGTGACCATAGACACACGCCTCGCGAGGGACCTGCCCTCCGCGGAGCTCCGGGCCCACCCCGCGGCGCTGGACTTCCCCGGGAGCGTCCCGGCGGGCGCCGTTGCGGGCAGCGTGACGCGCGCCCTGAGCCTGAGCAACGCGGGCCGCACGGACCGGATCGGCGGCAACAGCGACCGGCCCGTCTGGCGCTCCACGGGCCTCTACGCCGCGCCGGGCGCGAGGGTCACGGTCACGGTCCCCGCGGCGGTGGTCGGCTCCGGTGTAGACGTCCTGTTGGGCTCCTTCACCGACGACAATTTCAGCACCGACGCATGGACCCGCATGCCCGTGGTGACCCGGTCCTTCGCCGTGACGGCCCCGGACACCGAGGTGGCGTGCGCCTTCGGCGGGCTCGTGTACCTCCGGGTGCCGCCGGGTGCCTCCCTCGGGACCCAGACGGTGACCTTCCGCGGGGCCCTGGAGGCTCCTCGGTATGTTCACGGGGTGACCTCCCTCGACGCGTGGCGCTCCCGGGAGCGTGGGCTCCCAGGGGTCTACGCCGAGCTGGAGAGCGCGAAGCTCGTGCTCACGGTGCCCTCGTCCCTGGTGCGCGCCCTCGAGGATCCGTCGGCGCTCATGACCTTCTGGGACAGGGTGCTCGACGTAGACGCCGAGCTCGCCGCGCTCGATCCGTCACGGCCCCGGGCGGAGCGCATCGTCTTCGATCGGCAGATCGTCGCGGGGTACATGCACGCGGGCTACCCCATCATGGCCCACACGCCCCAGGCCGCCGAGGCCCTGGACCTCTCCACGCTCCGCACCAGCGGGAACTGGGGCTTCTTCCACGAGCTCGGCCACAACCACCAGTTCGGGGACTGGTCCTGGAGCGGCACCGGCGAGTGCACGGTCAACCTCTGGTCGGTGTATGCCATGCAGCACGCCTCGGGTCGCGCGGCGCTCACCGGGCACGGCGCCATCTCTCCCGCGGAGCGCGCGAGCCGCCTGCGGGCGTATGTGACGGGCGGGCGTAACTTCTCCCGCGATTGGAGCGTATGGACCTGTCTGGAGACCTTCCTCCAGCTCCAGGAGGGCTTCGGCTGGGGGCTCTTCCAGCGCCTGGACCGCGAGTACCTGGGGCTGTCCACCACGGACCGCCCAAGGACCGAGGCCGAGCGCATCCAGCAGTGGGTGCTGCGATCCTCCCGCGCCGCCAACCGCAACCTGGCGCCGTTCTATTCCGCCTGGGGCTTCCCCCTGACGGAGGCTACCCGGTCCGCCGTGGGCGCTCTCCCCGTCTGGGCCGAGGACCCGATGCGTTGAACCAGGCGGGTCGATCAGAGGTCGTAGCCCCAGTACAGCTCGGTGCGCGGCGCCCAGCGGACGAGCGCCACCACCTCGGCCGCGCCGGGACCCGAACAGAACAGCAGGAAGCGCTGCCCGACCTCCAACGGCTGCGACGTCGGGAAGGTCAAGACGCTGGAGCCGACCTCGGCGCCCTCCTCGGTCACGACCACCCGCTGGTTGCCCGCGGGCAGACAAGCGGTGCCGCCCCCGCGGTGCTCCGCGGCCGGGTCGAGCCAGGTCACGGCGCACCGCACGCGGAACCACGCCCCGAGGGTCCCCGCGGCGGCGAGCACCCTGCCCTCGACGGCGCGCGTAGGCAGCCCCTTGAGCCTCACGGCGGCCTCCCTGGGCGCGACCACCGGGAAACCGCCGAGCACCTGCCGGAGCTTCACCGGACAGACGCCCTCACCGACCAGGTCCAGGGCCTGGGGCACAAGGGTGCCCTGGAGCACCGGACCATGGAGACAGGTCGCCCCGGAGCTCAGCACGCTCACCCGCGTCAGGGCCATGCGAAGGGGCCTCGGGTCTTCGTTGGAGCGAGGTGGGATGCCCTCCGCGAGGTCCTCGGAGAGGTGCTCCGTCGCGGGCAGGAGCGCCTCTCGGGCAGTCACCGTGGCCAACGGCAGGTCGTCGCCGGGGAGGCCTGCCTGGTAGAGCACCTCGCGGAGGCGGACCTCGGTCTCGTCGGGGTCGGCGCTGGTGTTGAGGAGGTCCAGGAGCACCGCCACGGTGGGCGCGGGGCGGTTCCCCGCCGGGCTGGCGTGGCGCACCAGGAAGGCGCGGCGGTGGAGCTCCTCCCAGGTCTCCAGCGTGGGGTCGAAGCCAAGGATCACGCCCTCGCTGGCCCGGAGGGTCTGGGCGTAGGCGTCGAGCCAGGTGGATCGGTCCGCGGCGGCCCAGGTCCACCGGAAGCGACGCCCGCGGCAGCCGTGCTCCCAGGTTGCGACGGCGGCCGAGCGGCGGTTGCGCCAGGGAGCGCCCAGCGCGGTGGAGATCCCCTCCGCCGCGGAGACATTGGCCCCCCAGAAGAAGATCGGGAGCGCGTCTCCTTCGGTCTGTGGCAACGGGTCCGTCACGGGGCACCGCTCAGGGTGCCACGAACCCGAGACCCGTGCCCTTGACGCCCGCCGCGGGAGCGCCCACGACGCAGGCCATGGAAGCGAACCTGCTCACCGCCTGGGCGCGGCTCCTGGTGTCCAGCCTGGCCGACGCGGGCGTCCGGGACGTGGTGCTCTCCCCGGGCTCGCGCTCGACGCCCTTTGTCCTGGCGGCGCTGCGGGACCCGAGGCTGCGCTGCCAGGACAGCGTGGACGAGCGCGCCGCGGCGTTCTACGCGCTTGGCCAGGCCCGGATGACGGGCCGACCTTCCCTGCTGGTGTGCACCTCGGGGTCCGCGGGCGCCCACTACCTCCCGGCCCTCGTCGAGGCGTGCCATGCCTTTCTCCCGGTGCTGGCCCTGACCGCCGACCGACCGCTGGAGCTCCAGCACTGCCACGCCGCGCAGACCATGGACCAGGATCGGCTCTTCGGGCACCACGTCCGGGCCTTCTTCGACCTCGGGGCGCCGGACCCCTCCCCCGGAGCGCTCGCAGCGCTGCGACGAATGGCCACCCAGGCGGTGCATACGACCCTCCACCCCACGCCGGGGCCCGTGCACCTGAACGCGCGGGCGCGCAAGCCCCTGGAGCCCGTGGCCGCGGGGCCGGACGCCGAGCGGGACCTCGACGCCAGGGTGGACGCCCTCCTCGCCGCGGCGCCCGCCAGGGTCCTCGGGGGCCCTGCGGTGTTGTCCCGGCGGGACTTCGCGGACGTAGCCAGGACGCTCAATACGGGGCCGGGGCTCGTGGTCTGTGGCCCCATGGACCACACCCTCCCCGGCAGCGCCGCGGACACCGTGAGGGCCCTGTCCGTCCTCGCCGAGCGCCTCGGCGCGCCGGTGCTCTGCGAGACCTCCAGCGGCCTGAGGAGCGCCCCCTGGGGCGATGGCGTCGTCGTGTCCTCGGCCTTCGAGCCGGTGCTCCGCGCGGCGGACTTCACCCGCCGGCACCCGCCCGCCTGGGTGCTGGAGCTCGGCGCTCCGCCCGTCTCCAGCGCCTGGGAGCGCTACGCGGCGGGCGTAGAAGGGCTCCTGCGGGTGGTGAGCGCGCCCCACGGGTGGAGCGACCCGTCCAGCCGCGCGCGGTTCCTCCTCCGGGCGCCGCCCTCGGAGCTCGCCGCCGGCCTCGTGGATGGCCTCCCCGAAGGGATCGCCCCCGCGGAGCGCTGGCGCCGGTCCTGGCGCGACGCCCTCGACCGCGCCGAGGAGGCCGTCACCCTGGAGCTCCGTGAGCACCCGGACCTCTCGGAGCTCTCCGCGGTGAGGGCCGTACACCGCGCGCTCCCTGCGGGCGGCACGCTCATGCTCGGCAACAGCCTCCCGATCCGCCTCGCGGACCTTGTGGTCTCCGCGCGCGGCGCTCCCAGGAGGGTCCTCTCGCAGCGGGGCGTCAACGGCATTGATGGCCTCGTCGCCGGCGCCGCGGGCGCCGCCATGGTCTCCGACGCCCCCGTGGCCCTGGTGCTCGGGGACGTGAGCCTCCTGCACGACCTGACGAGCCTGCGCCTCGCGGCGCGCTCGCCGGTCCCCCTCGCGGTGGTGGTGCTGCACAACCAGGGCGGACGGATCTTCGAGCAGCTCCCCCTGGCGAGCGCGCCCGGCGTCACCGACGACGAGCTGTCCCACGTGACCACCCCCCACGACCTGGACTTCTCCCACGCGGCGAGGCTTTTCGGCCTCGGGTTCACCCGCTGCGAGGCGCAGAGCACCCTGGAGGAGGCCCTCGCCGTCGCCCTGGCGACGCCCGGAGGGACGCTCCTGGAGGTCCGGGTCCCTCCCCACGACGCGCGGGTCCGCCTCGCGCGGATCCAGCGCCGCTTCGAGGCCAACCTCGGCGGTTGAAGCGCGCTAGTCTCCGAGGTTGTACACGTACGACTGGGTCCAGCGCTCCTCGCGGAAGGGCGTGTAGGGCAGGGCCCTGACGGCGCCCTCGATGCAAGGCCCCGTCGGCGGGTCGGCGTAGCCTCCCACGAGGCGCACGGAGAACACACGGCCCGTTGCGCCCTCGTACTCCGCGAGGACCCGGACGTGGCGCCGCGAGCGACGCCCCGCGATGCAGCTCAGCACGCGCGAGCGCAGCGAGTTGGTCACTCGGACTACGTCCCGGACCTTCGGGTGATCCTCCAGGGGCGGGCTCGACGCAGCGACCGTCGGAGCGACCGCGGCGTCGGCGGCGACCACGGGCGTCGGCGGCGGGTCCGCGGCCGGCGCGGGCGCTGCCGAGTCCCCGGCGGTCGCCAGGAGGCCAACGTCTGGAGCCACCGCCTCCACGTCCGCGGCGGCGAGAACGGCCGGAGCATCCTCTGCCGTCGGCGCGACGGACCCGTCGCCGACGGCCAGCGTCGGAGAAGCGGGCGCGGCGTCCATCACACCCACCAGGGGCGGCGGCGAGGGCGCGACCAGGGGAGGCGCCTCCACCCCGGGGATGGCAGGAGCGACGCTCATCCGGGCGACCGCGGGAGGACCCACCGGAGTCGGAAGCTGCCGGGACAGATAGATCTGCCCCTAGGTCACGACGAGCGAACCCAGAACGATGGAAGTCCCAAGGATCCTCGCCACCCTCACCGCGAGCGGGTCTTCCGGAGGGAGCGAGGGCGGCGTCACCGCCACCGGGGGCCCCGGTGGCCTCGGAGCCATCACAGGGACGGCTGGCAGGGGAGGCTGGCTCGGCCTTGGTGCCACCACCGGCGGGGCGTTGGTCCCATCGGGCGCCGTGGGCCGCCCTGCGGGCGTCGTTCGCTCTCCAGGGGCGGGCTCCGGGGTCCGACGATTGGCCACGATGGGTGGCTCCCGGAGCGGCTCCGGGCTGGTCCACGCTGGCGCAGCCACGGGCGCAGCGGGCGAGGGCATCGGGACGGGCACGGGCGTCGCGACGGCGGTCCCATGGGGCGCCGTGGGCGACGCCTCCCAGCGATCTTGCGCGACTTCCTCGGGGGGCTGCGCCGACTGCGGTGGCGCCGCAGGACGCGCCGAGGCCATCGGGGGGGGCGCCGGGGGCGCCACCGAGGGCAACACCGGCCGTTCCATGGAGGACCAGCGGTCGCTCTGGTCGGCCGTGCGGGCGCCACCCTGCGGCGCCACGGGCGGCGGACGGAGCTTGGGCACCAGCACCTTCTGCGTGGCGCCCAGGCCCGACGTCGGCGTCTCGCGTGTCGCCTGCTCGGCGGCTTCGAGCGCCTGACGGAGCGCCTCCGACGGGAACACCCCGGCCTCGGTGCGGTCCTCGTCCTCGTCGGCGTCGACCAGTTCGACTTCGGGGGGGGCCTGCGGTGGCGGCGGAGGCGGCACCACGGCCTTGTGGCGGGCCGTGGTGATCCCCGCGGGCAACGGGGGCGGCGCCGTCTTCACACCCGAGGGCCTCGGCGGCACGCCGCTCACGAGGGTCGGTCGGATGGAGCGCAGGGGTGACGGCGGCGTCGACGACGCGGGCGGCCGTGAGGCGCGGGTCCCCGGCACCGAGGCCGCCCACTCCTCCCCCGGGGTGGGCTCCGGCGCGGGCTGCGACGGCGGAGGGCTGCCCTGGGAGTCCCTGCGCTCGGTGCTGTTCAGCATCGCGTCGAAGGCCTTGTCCACGTCGTCTTCGCCGGGGACCTCGTCGGAGCGCAGGGCTTCAACCCTGGGGGGCACCTGGAGCTGCCGGGTCGGGTTGGAGTGGAGCGAGCCGTTACGCTCCGGGGTGATGGCCTCCGGCCTGGGGAGCGCCACCACGGGCCGGGTGAGGTCCATGTGCACCGCGCGGCTCCGCGCCGCCAGGGGGCTCAGGAATCCCGGCTGTGACCCGGTAGCGCTCCCTACCACCCGGCTGAGCTCCCGAGCAAACGCAATGGGGTTCGGAAAGGGCTGCTCCTGGGACCAGGCCCTGGCCAGCACCGCGTCGAGCTCCGGTGGCATCTCCGGGCGAAGGGCGCTCACCAGGGGCCTCTCTCCGCGGAGGATCTTCGCCTCGGACGAGCCCGGCTCGTACGCCAGGGAGCCCGTCAGGGCCTCGAAGGCCACCGAGGCCAGGGCGAAGATGTCCGACCGCGGGTGGACCCTGCCGAGGAGGTCATCGGGCGCGCGATACTCCGGCGCCGCGAGGGGGAACTCCGCCGGCAGGATCCCGGCCTCCACCACGCAGTGGGCCAGCCACCAGGCGTCGAGCCAGACCCTCGCGGGCTGCACGGCCAGGGCAATCACCTCGGGAGAGAGCGCCCGGTGCACCACCACGGGGGCGTTGGCGTGGAGCGTCTCCAGCGCGAGGGACACCTCGGTGACCATGCGGCCGACCTCGCTGGCCTTCATCCTCCCGCCGCGCTGCCAGAGCTCCCGGAGCGTGGCCGCCTCGGGGGTGCCGCTGATCACCACGACCCCACAGGGCTCCTTGCCCACGGCCACCACTGGCGCCAGGGCCTTGTGCTCCACCCCTCGGAGGGCCCCCAGTGCCTTGACGAAGCCCTCGGCCTGGGCCCCTCCGACCCCGAGGACCCGCGCGACGGTGCGCCCCAGACGCGGAGACCGCACCTGGTAGACCTCCACCAGGAGCTCCGTGCGGTTGTGCCGCTCTACGACCCACTCGTCGCACAGCTTCGTGCCGGTGGGCACCATCCCTGTCGAACTGTCGATCGTCATCGGACCGGCGCTACCCCTGAGGGTACCCCACAGGAACCCGAAATCGCCACCGGGACCGACAACCTTGGGGCCTACACGCTGGAATTCCAGCCTACGCCCAGGTAACCCCGGACCAGCGGGACCATCCGGGCCAGGGCATGGGCCCGGTGGGACCGATGGTTCTTCTCGTCGGGGGGGAGCTCCGCCAGCGTGCGGGAGGCTCCCTCCAGGACGAAGAGAGGGTCGAAGCCGAAGCCCTGGTCTCCCCGGGGCTCCGGGGCGATATGCCCCTGGCAGGTTCCCTGGACGCGAAGGACCCTGGGGCCGAGAGGGCCCCGGTGGTCTGCCAGAGCCACCACGCACCGAAAGCGCGCGCCCCTCAGGGGGCCGGGGAGGCCCTCCAGGCAGCGCAGGAGCCGGGTGCGGTTGGCGTTGTCGTCCCCGTGGGCGCCCGCGAAGCGCGCGGAGAACACCCCTGGAGCGCCGCCAAGGCGATCCACGCAGAGGCCCGAGTCGTCCGCCAGGGCCGGCAGCCCAGAACGGCGGCTGGCCTCCCGGGCCTTGGCGACCGCGTTGGCGACGAAGTCATCCCAGGGCTCGTCGAGGTCATCGATGCCCACCTCCCGCAGGCCGACCAGGGCAATGCCCTGGAGGAGGGCGCGGATTTCCCGGAGTTTTCCTTCGTTGGCGGTAGCGACCAGGAGCCTGGGGCTCACGGGGCGGACCTTGCCCTGGCGCCCTCCAGGAGGACGGCCTGGACCCTGGGCGGCAGCGAGGCCGCGAGGATGTCCCTCTCGGACTCGGGCATGGGTCCCGGGAGGCAGCGACAGACCCGGAGGAACTGCCGACCGATCATCCGCGCGAGGCCCACGCCTTCACGGGCGACGGCCGGGCGGGCGCCGTCCTCGTGCCACCACCGGGAGCGCCGACGGCGGGCGCTGCGCAGGTCCACCCCGGCTCGGGCGGCCAGGCGCCCGGAGGCGTAGGAGTCCTCCACCAGCACCCGGACGATGGTGTCCTCGCTGGCCAGGAGGGTGTCCATCGCGCGGAGGCAGGTGAGGGCATCGATGGCCCCGTTGGTGTAGGCCGTCAGGTCCAGGGGGGCCGCTGGGGCCACGCAATAGGCCCCGTCGGTCCGTCGGAGGGTGTGGAGCGCCGAGGCGACCTCCTCCAGCCGTCGCACGGCAGAGGCGTCCAGCGCGGCGGCCTCTCCGAGCCTGGAGCGGCAGGCGCTCCAATGGCGTTCCGCGGCCTCCGCGTCCTCGAACTCCACGGCGTGGAGGGCTTCTTCACAGGGATCGCTCGCGACCGGACCGGCGGCAGGCGCCGGCGCGGGAGGGGGCGTCGCGGGGGCTCGATCGGGTCTTGGGGGCGTTGGCGCTGCCGCGGGGCGGGGGCGGCTGCCAGCGGGGGGCCTCGGCTGCGCGACGGCGGACGAGCCCCCGAGGGCGGCCACCAGCAGCAGCTTCCCGACGCCGGAGGAGTCCATGGCCCCCGATGGTAGCCACAACAGACCAGGGGCTCGGCATTTCCAGCGACAGACCCGGAGCGTGAGGGCCCCAGACACCCCACGCAGCCGTCGGGATCGCCTCGGAAGCGACGCGAGGGCGCGCCGAACCCCTGGTGGTCGACTCCGAGGCGCCGCGGACGACCTACGAAGCCCCTGGGGTCACCTCCGAGGCGAAACGGACGACTTGCGAACCCCTTAGCGGTCGCCTACGAGGCGAGGCGAGGGAGCGCCGAACCCCCGGTGGTCGCTCCCGAGGCGCCTTGAGGGACCTCGGAGCCCCCTGCGGTCGCCTCGGAGGCGACACGCGCATCCAGCGAGGCCGGTCGAGGTCGCCAACGGCAGGAGCGTTTTTCGGTGCGTCGAAGAAATCGTCCGGGAACCACGCAACCGACCATCGAGTGGCCGCGATACCCACAGCGCGGCGGGAAGAAGGTCCCGCCGTGAGCAGGGGCAATGCCATGAAGAAGCAAAACGGTTCACAGTCCTCCAAGGTCGTCCAGGGTAGTGAAGCGCCGTGCGTCGAGGACGCCGGCGACGAGCGAGCGTGGGAGGACGCGCTCAAGCGCTACGCGACCGCGGCGAGGAGCCTCAAGGCGCCCGCGGTCCGGGTGGCGAACTTTGCGCCGGAGGTGGTGCGGGGCAACGTGCGCTTCGCGGTGGCGCACCTGGGGGTGACCCTGGAGGAGGTCCGCCGCGAGCTGCCCTCGGCGCCCGCGGAGGAGGTCTTCGAGCTCCCGGAGCTCGCCAGGGCCTACTCCCTCGCTGCGATGAGGATCCCCCGGACCACCCCGGGCATGATCCAGCAGCACCTCGACCGCCTCGCCCCGTTGCGGGAGGCGTTCCTCGACGCCGCGGAGCTGCTGGCGAAGAGGGGTCGCCTCGACCCGGCCGTGGTCGCCGCGATCCGGGAGGGCACCGGGTCCTTTGACATGGCCAAGGACGGCCTGGACCTGGCCAGGCTGTTCGAGGCGAACTGGGGGGCCCTCCAGGGCACGCACCCCTTCACCCGCGAGGAGATGACCACCATGCGCAGGGAGGCCGAGTGGTTGCTGGACCACCTGACCCAGGGCAAGAGCCGCCGCCAGCGAGACCCGGCCGAGGAGGAGGCCCGGGACCTCCGGGACCGCCTCTACACGCTCGTCGCCGAGCGCTACGAGTGGCTCCGTCGGATCGCCTTCTACTTCCACGGCGACGAGTCCATGGCCCGGGTGCCAAGGCTCGCCTCGCTGGCCATCGCCCGTCCCCGCAAGAAGGACGACGCGACGGAGAAGAGCGCGGAGAAGGGCAAGAAGGTCGGCGCCGCGACCCCGGCCCCCGCTCCCTCGGCGGCGCCGGGCGCCGCCCCTGGCGCCCCGCCCTCACCCACCGCGACGCCTGCCTGAGCTGCGCTCCGGGAGCTCCAGCGCGCTCACCCTCGGGGTTCGCGCTGGAGCCTCGCCAGGTCCACGCCCGCGGACTTCAGGGTCTCTCTCTGGACGGCACCCAGCGCGGCGCAACCCTTTACTCCGAGGTCCACCAGGGCGTCCACCGTGGAGCGCGGCACCGGGGCGTGCTCCGCGGTGCACTGCAACTCCACCACGGCGCCGTCATGGGTGGCCACCAGGTTCAGGTCCATGGCCGCGTCGCGGTCCTCGACGTAGCACAGGTCCAGGCAGGGGTTGTGCTTGTACACCCCGGCGCTCACCGCGGAGACCAGCGTCCGGAGCGGTCGGCCCGGGAGCTTCGAGGCCCGCGCCAGGCCGTCGAGCGCGAGCACCAGCGCCACCATGGCCCCGGTGATGCTGGCCGTGCGGGTGCCGCCGTCGGCTTCGAGGACGTCGCAGTCCAGGGTGATGGTGCGCTCTCCCAGGGCACCGAGGTCCACCGCGGCCCGGAGCGAGCGACCGATGAGCCGGGCGATCTCGTGGGAGCGCCCGGAGAGGCTCCGGCCGTTGAACCCGTCGCGGTTCTGCCTACGGGCGCCTGCCCGCGGGTGCATGAGGTACTCCGCGGTGACCCAGCCCTGGTTCCTCCCTCGGAGGAAGTCCTTGACGCCCTCCTCCACACTGGCCACGCAGAGCACCACGGTGCCCCCGGCGCGGTAGAGCACACTCCCGTCACCCTGACGTTGCCAGCCGGGCTCCAGGGTCACGGGTCTAAGAGCGTCGGGGCTTCGTCCGTCCGGTCGCATGGGGCTTCCTCCGCGGCCGGGAGCCATAGCACGAAGCGAGCGCCGCCACCGTCCTCCGGGGGCGCGTCCTCGGCGCGGAGAGTGCCTCCGTGGGCAACAACAATCTCCCGGGTCAGGGGCAGCCCGAGCCCGGTGCCCCGGTCCTTGGTGGTGAAGAAGAGCTCGAAGAGGTGCTCCCGGGCCTCCGGAGCGATCCCCGGCCCATTGTCCGCGACGCTCACCTCCAGGCCCCGGTCCCGGGCGCCCACCCGGACCACCAGCCTCCGGGGCACGGAGCGAGCGCCTTCGAGGGCCTCCCTGCCATTGCGCAGGAGGTTCAGGAGCGCCTGCCGTAGCTGCGCCTCGTCCACCATCACGCTCCCCGCGGCCGCCGGGACCTGGAGCGAGACCTCCACGCCGCTGCGCTCCAGCTCCGGCGTGACGAAGCGCACCGCCTCGGACACCAGCGCCCCGAGGTCCTCGCGCTCGAGCCTGGGCCTGGGGAGCCTCGCCACCCGGAGGTACTCCTCGGTGATGTGCGTGAGGCGGTCTATCTCGCGCTGGATGGCCCGCACAAGCCTGGAGGCCTCCCGGGCCTCGTCGCCCAGGGCCTGTACCTCGTCGCTGAGCATCTCCGCGTTGAGGCCCATGGACGACAGGGGGTTGCGCACCTCGTGGGTGACGTGGGCCGCCATGCGCCCGATGGCCGCAAGGCGCTCGGCCTGGAGGAGCCTCTGGCGGGCCTGCTCCCGGAGCGTCACGTCGTCGGCGACCACCAGGGCCCCGCGGCGGTCCTCGCGCTCGCCTCGCTCGACAAAGGGCACCACGACGACGTCAAAGGTGCGCTGCCCGAGGGGGATGTTCTCGAAGGCCTGCGGGGCGCCCTCCTGGGAAACAGCCCGGACGGCCTTGAGGAGCCGCTCGTCTCGGCCGAAGAGGGTCTCCCGGTAGGGGACCCCAACCAGGTGCTCGTGGTTGGAGGTCCGGGTGTCCCTCTCGGCGTGGAGGCGCTCCGCCGAGGGGTTGGCCGTGGCGACGGTGCCGTCCGGGTGCACCACCATGACCCCGCTCCGGAGGCTCGCCACGAGCTGCTCCAGGTGCTGCTCGGCCTGCTGGATCTCCAGGTTGGCGGCGCGCAGGTCCGCGTCGCGGGCGGCCACCGCATGCACCATGCGCTCGAACTCCCCGGCCAGCTCACCGATTTCATCCGGGCGGGCCACCACCGGCGCGGGGGCGAGGTTCCCTCGGGCCACGGCCCGCGCGCGATCCCTCAGGGCCGCCAGGGGCTGGAGGGCCCTTCGGGCGTTGAGGGTGGTGCCCAGCCCCAGGGCGCATGCCACGGCCACGGCCAGGAGCGTGAGCTCCAGGGAGCGGGTCTGTTGACGCTCGGCCTGGTCCGAGAGGGCCCTCACCCGGCGCTGGAACGCCCTCGCCAGGCTCGCCAGGGTGGCCTCGGTGCCCACCTCCCGGGCGTACAACCTACGCTGGAGGTCCAGGGCCCGGGCCCGCTCCCCCGTGGCCAGGGCCTGGAAGAGCTCATCGAAGAGGCCCTCGTCCCGCACCCAGATGGCGTCCACGCCGTCCAGGTCCGCCGCGGCGGCGCGCAGGAGCGCGCGATCCTCGAGGTCCCGGGGCTGTGCCGCCCGAGCCGTGGACGCCCCGGCCTGGATCACCACGCGACGGGTGCGCCGGGCCGCGGCCAGCCAGGTCCGGACGTTGGCCCGGTCGGGCTCGTCCAGGAGCCGCTCCAGGAAGGCGTCCACCTGGGCCTGGGTATTGTGGGCCTCGCCGATACGGAGCGTGAGGCGCAGGTAGGCCTCATTGGCCAGCCTGAGGGAGGCCACGGCGCGCTGCTGCTGTACCAGGGAGTAGCCCGCCACGCCCCCGAAGGACGCGATGAGCAGCGCGAAGCCCGCGACGATCTCGGTCCGTACGCTGCGCGCTCGTGGGCTCACCCTGCGAGAGCTATAGCACCCTCCCGGCGTCCGACCGGCGGCGCCGGGCGCCGCCAAGATCCGGGACCCGACCGGCGTAGAATCCCACCGGAGGCCCTGAACGATGCTCCGACCGCGCTCCCTCTTCCTGGTTCTGCTGGTGATGGCCCTCCCTTCGGTGGGCGGGGCCACGCGCTCCCGCCGGGAGCCTCCGCCTCGGAGGCCCCGCGGGACCACCCCGGCGCCCGGGGCGCTGTGCACCGCGGAGCTCACCGCCCACCCCACGGTGGGCGCCGGTGGTTGCTTCATTGACGAACGGGTCACCCGCTCCGTGGGGCTCCTGCGGTACCCATGCGCCGGGGGCCCGGCCACGGCGGCCTTTGCCACGGCCACGTTCTCCGGAACGGTCACCGACGGCGTGGCGGAGCTCCAGCTCACCACGCGCTTTCACTTCAGCGACGGCTGCGACTGGCAGAGCACGCAACGGCTGCACGGCCCGCTGGCCTCACGGCACCTGGCCTACACCTACACCGAGGCTCCGGTGCCGGGGCAGCGAGGCTGCGCGTCGTCGTGCAGGGCCACCGCGGACGTGGAGCTGCGGTAGCGGCCGCCGCTGCCTGTCACCACACGCCGGGGATGCGAGCCCGGGCCACCGCCTGGAGCTCCGGGCGGTAGCGCTCCAGGTCCGCGAGGTCCTTCACCGGGAGGAAGCGCGAGGCGTCACCCACGCGCGGCACGTGGATCCAGTGCGTCGAGTGCCACCAGGTGAGCTCGCCCACGAGCCTCTCGAACTGGATCGCGGGGCGGCCCTCCACGGTCTTGCGGGCCACGCACCAGGTCCAGGCGCCGGGCGCCTCCAGGGCGTCGAGGTCGATCCAGAGGGTGTTGGTGTTGAACAGCGGGAACGCGTCCTGGGGAAAGCCCCTGGGTAGCCGGAAGGCCTCGGCCAGGACGAGCCTCCCGCCGGCGAGCACCGGGAGCCCACCGCGGTCCCCGGCGACCTTCTCCACCAGCTCCACGGAGATCCGCGCCCCCGACGCCCGGTGCATCCCGAGGAGCACCGGGTCCACGGTGGCGCCCACGTTGTCTACGTTGGACATGAGCACCGTGCGCACGCCCTTGCGGCGCAGGCGCTCCAACACCCCGGCCACGGCCAGGGCGTCCGGGAGGTCACCGTGGCCCGGGGCATAGAGCGACGGTTGGCCATCGCCGCCCAGGAAGGCCTCCCCCTCCGGGGTCACCCGGAGGGACACGAACTGCGGGCAGAGGCCCACCCACGGCAGGCCCCTGGCGCTCAGCTCCCCGGCCAGCGCGTCGTGCGTGGCGAAGCTGGACATCAGCGTGGTCTCCACGGCGCCCTCGTAGCGCGCCAGGTCCGCCAGCTTCAGGTCCAGGAAGGAGACCCTGGCCTCCGCGTCCACCGTGGCCAGGGCCTTGACCACGCTACCAAAGCGCGTGGCCATGCCGCCCGCGAGCACCACCGCCGCCAGCTCCCCCCGGGCGATGGCCGCCGCGCCCGCCGCGCGGAAGGCGCCCTCCTCGGTGTCACCGGGCGAGGGGCTCCGCGCCGCGCAGCCCTCCGGGGGTGGGAGCACCGCGGTGGTGAGCTGGTGCAGGGACTCCGGGTCCGTGGTGCCGCGGAGGCGCTCCCTCAGCGCCTCGAAGGGCACCCGATCGAAGTGGTAGCGCCGGAGGATGTCCGCCACCGGCGGCGATACGGAAAGATCCTTCACGCGTGACCCCGTTGCTGATCCGGCGGCTTCATAGCACCAATCCCCGGGAGGGCCTATACCCACAGGACGCGCCATGCACCCGCCGTGGGAACCCTTCCTCGTGGCCCTGGACCTCCGGGGGAGGGACTGCCTCGTGGTGGGAGGGACAACCGAGGCCGAGGAGAAGGCTCGCGGCCTCCTGGCCTGCGGGGCCAGGGTCACCGTGGTGGCCCCGACGGTGACCGAGGGCCTCCGGGCGCTCCACCGGGAGGGCTCCGTCGCGTGGGAGGCGCGCGCGCTGGCGCCTTCGGACACCGAAGGGTCCCTCGCGGTCGTGCTCTCCACCGAGCGAGACGAGGCGCTGTCGGCGCGGCTCCAGGCCGAGGCCCGCGCCCGGGGCTTTCTCTTGTGCTGCCTGGATCAGCCGGGCTTCTCGAACTTTGCCAACGTGGCCGTGGTCCGTCGCGGGCTCCTGTCCGTGGGCTTCTCCACGGGAGGCGCGGCCCCGGCGGTGGTCAAGCGCCTGCGCGAGGGGCTCTCTTCCGCGTTGGACGCGCGCTTCCAGCGCTGGCTGGAGGCCGTCGCCGCGCTGCGCCAGGCCACGGCTCCCGAGCGCCGCCGCGCGGTGCTCTCGGAGGCCCTGCGAGGGTTCCGCCTGGAGGTGAAGCTCCGGCTCCCGCCGGGCGCGTGATTGCCGCGACCCCCGCCGGATGGTACGGACGATGACAGTGCATCGGCGCTTCCTGCTCATCCCGCTCCAGGCCTGGGTGGGCGTCTCGCTGGCGCTCCATCTGGCGTCCTATTGGGGCTCCGAGGGGATCCTGCCGGTGCCCGGAAGCCAACGCGCGCGGGCCTCCCACGGACGGTCCTCGGTTGGGACGACGGTGGAGCTGGAGTTCGAGCCCCTTAGCCCCCCGGACCCCACACAGGCAGCCTCGGAGGACCCGGCGATGCCGGTGCAGCTCCCCTCCCTGGCGCGGCCGGCCCCGACGCAACCACTGCCGTCGGCCTCGCAGGCCCGGGCGCCCTCCATGCCCCCTCCCCCTCCCCCCACGCACCCGGCACCAGACATCGTCCGCGCGCCTACAGGTCAGATGGTGGAGCAGACCGTCGCGGATGGTGAGCTCCGACCCGACAACGCCCGCTTCCTGGCCGAACAGAACCACGACGTGGCGGAGGAGACCCAGGCCCAGGCGAGGGACCGCACCCACGACGACCCCCACCCTCGCCTGGGGGGCGCGCCGAGCCTCTCCCAGGCGCTCCCGTCGGCGCCGCCGCAGCCATCGGCGGCGCCTGCAACGGCGACCCTGCCCGCCCGGACCCCGCCGAGGTCGAGCTCTCCGGCCCAGAACAACGCCCAGGCCAGCACCGCCCGCCAGGGCGCCCGCGGAAACCCGGGCCCCTCCGGCGCTACGGGCCGACGGGGCACCCCCGGGGCCCCTGGGGCCAGGGTCGCTCCGGGGGCCACGGCATCCGCAGCCCACACCCTGACCGGCGACGGTCCCCCCGCGGCGCCGGGGCCGAGCGTCCAGGGCGGCGGCGCCGAGGCGAGGGCCGGGGATCCGTTGCCTTCCTCCGGGGACCAGGGCCAGGGAGGCTCCCGTGGCGGAGGCGGCTCCAATGGCCTTTGGGGACAGCGCGGCCAGGACGGAACCGCGCAGCGCCTCGGAGTCCAGGGCCTCGGGGTGGCCGGGACCCTCGCCGCCCTGGGGCCCGACTCGGCCATGATGGAGAGACTCTACGGCCGCGAGGCCCTGGACCGCCTGCGGCAGACCGAGAGGGACCGTCGGATCGAGGCCCGCAACCCCTTCGCCCAGGACTGGCAGACCACCCGCACGGCCATCGAGAATTTCATCCCGCAGGTGAGGGTCGGGAGTACCACCGCGCTGCGCACGGCGGCGTCTCCCTTCGCCCGGTACCTCACGGCGATGCACCGGCGCATTCATGAACACTTCGCCGAGGGGTTCATCCCCCGGCTGGCGGCGCTCCCGGATGACAACGCGCTCAACAACCGCGCCCTGCTGACCCGGCTGGAGATCATCCTGGAGCCCGATGGGAGCGTTCACCGCATCGGGATCGTGCGCACCAGCGGGATTCTCACCTTTGACGTGGCGGCCATGCAGGCGGTCCGGGTGGCCAACCCGTATGGGGAGGTCCCCGCGGGGATCCGCTCCGTGGACGGGAGGCTCTACACCCACTGGGACTTCCACCGGGATGAGCGTTGGTGCGGCCCGGCCGGCGCCCAGCCCTACATCGTCAACCGAATGCCATCGGACGGGAGCCGCCCGACGCCTCCGCCGCCAACGCCCCCGCCGCCACGCGAAGGCGGCGGACGGCGCCGGGGACCGTGAACCCGGGCGCTGTCAGGCCCCGAGGGAGCGCGGGAGGGCCTTCGGAGGCTCGACGTCGTCGGTGACCTCGCCCTCGTCCACGGAGCGGTCCAGGAGGGCCACGAGCGGCGCCCCCAGGGCCTCCAGGGTGGCCCGGTCCGCGTCGGTGGTGCCGGCGTGCTCGTGGAGCCAGTCCACGGCCTCCAGGATGTGGTTGCAGGCCGTGGCGCACCCCTCCAGGGCGTCCCTGGCCTGCTCCCGACGGGGCCCGGAGCGGTCCCCGGAGCCCCTACCCAGGAGGTCCCTCAGGGCGTCCGTGGCCACCCGGATGTCCTCCAGGTAGCTCCCGAGGCGCAGGGCCGTGACGTCCGCCTGGAGCTCCGCCGCGGCGGCCTTCCGCAGCTGCGCACGCCCGAAGTCCAGCTCGGCGTGGAGGTCCCAGGTGGTCTGCTCCAGGCCATCGCCCTCCAGGAGCGAGGAGCGCACCCTGCGGGACGTGCGCGCGGTGTTCTCGTCGTCGCTGGCGCAGAGCTCCAGGGTGCGGAAGTGCAGGCGCTTCTGGGCGGCGTCCCAGGCGCGGTCCACGGCGCGGGAGGCCTCCGGACCCGGGGCCCCGAGGGCCTCCACCAGGTCCTGGATGGCGCTGTTGAGCCTGCGCTTCCAGTACACCGTCACCGGCGCCTGGAGGATCCCCGGGGCGTCCCTGCCACGACCGACGCCCACTTTGCCCCAGGCGCCCTCGGAGAGATCATCCAGCAGGGCCACAAAGGCACGATCAGGGACCGTAGAAAAACCGTAGCGGGTCGACATCGCGGAGCCTCCTGGCCGAGGATCGAACCCCAACCACACCCCGGCGGTCAACCTCCCCGGCGCCCGACGAGCACCACCGCCCCCCCGGACGACCTCGGCCGGGTGGCCACCCGGTGGGCCTCCACCCGGAAGCCCTCCCGGGCGAGGCGGGCCTCGAAGCCGGGGTCCGGGCCCGCGGACCACAGCGCCAGCGCCCCCTTCGGCGCCAGCGACCGCCGGACCTTCCGGAGACCCTCCGCGCTGTAGAGCGCCACGTTGGACGGCGAAGAGAGGGCCACGGGACCGTTGTCCACATCGAGAAGCACCGCGTCGTAGGGCTCGCCCTCGCGCCCCAGGAGGGCGCCCACGTCTCCAAGGCACACCGTCACCCGAGGGTCGTCCACGGCGCCCGCGGACAGGTGCGGGAAGCGCTCGCGGTTCCACCGAAGGACCGCCGGGGAGAGCTCGCTCACGGTCACCCGGCCCGCGGGACCCACCCGGTCGAGCACCGCCCGGAGCGTGAAACCAAGGCCCAGGCCGCCCACCAGCACCCTCGCGCCGGAGGGAGCCCCGGCGAGCCCATGGAGGCAAAGGGCGTCCTCCGAGGCGTGGCCCTGGCTGGACATCAGCACCACCCCACCCAGGGAGATCATGTAGGTCTCCCCGCGACGTCGGAGTACCAGCTCCGCGGCTCCCGCTCCCGGGGAGGCGCGGTCCAGGGTCTCCCAGGGCCTCAACGCCAGGACCGGGCGCCGACCCGGTGGGCCAGGAGCCACCGGAGGTTCTCGTGGTTCAGCACCGCGTGGGCGGCGACCGCCGCGAGGACCTCCCCGGTCCAGCGGGTGAGCAGCGCAAACACCACCCCCAGGACCGCCGCCGCCACGGGCCACGCCCGGAGCCTGCGGTTGCCCGGGACATGCACCAGCCCGAAGGCCACGGAGGAGACCACCACCGCCAGGGTGAGGCCCAGCGAGCGCTCCAGCGCGGGCAGGAGCGCGCCGCGGAAGAACAGCTCCTCGCCCACCGCGGCCGCGAGGGCCAGGGCGGGCACCTGCGCCGCGCGCAGGTCCAGCACGCTGTCCCGGAGCGCCCCGCGCAGCTCCCGGCCCCAGCGGGTGCGCGTCATCGCGCGCTGGGTGGCCCACGCGGCCACAACCCCCGCCAGCGCCCCGAGGGACAGCCCGAGGGGTAGCGCGATGGCCCGGGTGGTCCCCAGGGGTTCTCCCTGATGAAGCACACTGCCCCCGAGGTGGGCGCTCCACACACACGCCAGGAGCCCGAGGGTGCCGTGGACCACCACCGTCGCCTGGACCCGCCCGGAGAACATCGCCGGGGACGAGCGGTAGCACCCTTTGGGGGCGCGGAACAACCGCCGCGGTGATGAATCCGGGATTGACGTCCCCCGCGGTGGTGCCGGACACTAGAGCACCTGCATGTTGTCGAGCGCGGGTGAACAAGCTCCGCGGGTCCTTGTGGTCGATGACGAGAAGGTCATCCGGGAGATCCTGGCGGATTTCCTCACCCTGGAGGGCTTCTTCGTCCGGACCGCGGAGGACGGGGCCGCGGCCATGGCGGAGCTCGACGCGAGGCCCTACGACCTGGTGATCTCCGACCTGAAGATGCCCCGGATGGGCGGCCTGGAGCTCCTCGGGCACGTCACCCGGCAGTGGCCCAACATGGTCACGGTGATCATGACGGGCTTCGGCACCGTGGAGACGGCCATCGATGCCATGAAGCGCGGGGCCTACGACTACGTGCTCAAGCCCTTCCGCATCGAGGAGGTGGTGCACATCATCCAGCGGGGACTGGAGAAGCGGCGCCTGGCCGCGGAGAACCTCCGGCTCCGGGAGGCCGTGTCGCTCTACAAGGTCAGCGAGGCCATCGCCGCCAGCCTGTCCCTCGACGAGGTGGTGACCACCGTGGGGGACGCCACGCTCCAGGACGTGGGCGCGGACCTCGCGCTGGTGCTCCTGGACGACGGCGAGGGCCGCTGGTTCGAGCGCCTGCGCCGACAAAGGGTGCCGTTGGACACGGACACCGCGGCCATCGCCGTGGACGGCGACCTCCTGGCGGACTACTTCGCCGACCAGCCCACGCTGAACCTCTCTGGCGGGCGCGTGGCGGCCTTCCTGCGGGAGCCGGCCGAGGCGCCGCCGGTGGGCGCCATGATGGCCGTGCCCCTGCGCATCCGGGGGCGCACCGCGGGCTACCTCCTGGCGCTCGGGCTGTCCCACGGGAGGCGCTTTGACGAAGCCCAGCGCAAGCTCCTGGCGGCCATCGCGTCCCGGGCGGCGGCGGCCATCGAGAACGCCAGGCTCTACGAGGACCTCAAGGCCACGTTCAACCAGACCATCCACGGCCTGGCCCGCACCATTGACATGATGGACCGGTACACCGCCGGGCACTCCGAGCGCGTGGCCTACTACGCCCGACTCCTGGCCGCGCACCTGGGCCTCGGGCCGGAGACCCTGGAGATCGTCCGCCAGGCCGCGCTCATGCACGACATCGGCAAGATCGGGTGCGTGATGAACCTCAACAAGCCGGGGCGGCTCTCCCCGGAGGAGTACGAGGTCTTCAAGCGCCACCCCACCACGGGGAAGGAGATCCTGGAGCCCATTCGCTTCCTGCACCCGATCATCCCCGGGGTGCACCTGCACCACGAGCGCTGGGACGGCAAGGGCTACCCCCTCGGGCTCACGGGCAAGGACATTCCCCTGATCGCCAGGATCATCGCCGTGGCGGACACCTACGACGCCATGACCAGCAACCGCTCGTATCGCCGGGCCCTCCCCCACGACGTCGCCGTGGCCGAGATCGAGCGCTGCGCCGGGTCGCAGTTCGACCCCGACTGCGCCGGGCCCTTCCTCGGCGTGGTGGAGCGCGAGAGGGAGGAGCGCGAAGCTCGGGGCGAGCGCGTGCCCGAGTGAGGGGTTACACTCCGGGGGATGGTGGACACCTCCCTGGCCCCGGGGCTCCTCCTGGCGGCGCCTCAGCTCGGCGATCCCAATTTTGAACGCACGGTGGTCGTCCTGGCCCGCCACGGCGCCGACGGGGCCCTCGGGTGGGTGATCAACGGCCGCGCCCTGGCGCCGGTGAGGGAGCTCCTGGAGTCCTCCAAGCTCGTGCCCCCGGGGATCCAGCTCCCACCCAGGAACCCCTGGCAGCGCCCGGCCCGCGTGGGGGGGCCGGTCTCCCCCGCCACGGGCTGGCTGGTGTACCGCCGGGGCCCCAAGGCCCTCCCCGGGGAGATCTCCGTGGGAGACGAGCTCGCGGTGACGGGCGACGCGGACGCGCTCCGCCGGGCCGTCCGCGAGGATGACCTCGGAGACTTCCGGCTCCTCATCGGGTACGCGGGCTGGGCCCCGGGACAACTGGAGGCCGAGGTCCGCGCGGGCGCCTGGCTCCCGGCGGACGTGTCCAGCGAGCTGATCTTCGACACCCACGCCCGGGACGTGTGGGACGCCGCCTACCAGCGCACCATCGGCGGCGCCCCGTGGTCTTTTCTGGGACCCCGAGGGGGCAGCGCTTGAGGCTCCCGGCCCTGGTCCTGGCGCTCGCCGTCGGGCTCTTCCATGGCGAGGCCCTCGCGGACCTCAACAGCGCCAGGGAGGCCCTGGAGCATGGAGATTACCCGAGGGCTCAGACGGAGCTCACGGCCCTCCGAGGAGCCCAGCGGGCGCCCGGCGACCGCCTCCAGGGCAGGCTCTACCTGGAGACCGGTCGCTACGATGACGCCCTGACCCTGGGCCAGAGGCTCGCCCGCACCCCCGCCGGGAGGGCCGACGGGCTCACCCTCCAGGGCGAGGCCCTGGTGGCCCTCGGGCGCTACGACGAGGCCCTCCAGCGCTGGGGGGAGCTCCTCGCGCGGGGCCCGGAGGCGCCCCGTAGACGCGCCCGGGCCCTCACGGTCACCTGGCTCGCGCGGCTGGGGCGCCGGGACGAGGCTCGGGAGGCCGCCAACCCGCTCCTGGACGCCTACAACGACGCCGTGGCCGCCCAGGACGCCGGGGCCGGACCCAGGGACCGCCGCACGGCGGTGCTCCGGGACGCGGAGTTTCTTACCTGCGTGGGCCTCGCGGCGCGCGCCCTGCGCTCGTTTCGGGACGCCAACCAGGCCTTCAACGACGCGCTGGAGCTGAGCCCCGGCCGGGTGGAGACCAACGTCGAGCAGGCCGAGCTCATGGTGGTCACGGAGGACCTCGGCCCCGCGGGGGAGGCCCTCCGCGAGGCCCTCCGGGTGAACCCACACCACGCCCGGGCCCTTGCCTTGCGCGCCCGGGCTCGCCTGGAGAACGACCTGGACTTCGTCCGGGCGCGGGAAGACCTGGACGCCGCCGCGGCGGTGAACCCAAGGCTCCCCGCGGTGTTCACCCTCCGGGCCTCCATCGCCTTGAGGGACACGGACTTCGCCGAGGTCGACCGCCAGCTCGACGGCGCCCTGGCGGTCAACCCCAGGGACCCCGAGGCCCTGGCCCTGCGGGGCGTCGCCCGCTTCGTGGCCGACGACCTCCCGGGCTTCCGCCAGGCCTTCGACCAGGCCTTCGGCGCCGTGCCGGCCTATGCAGAAGCATATGAAATCCTTGGAGATTTCGCCGACTGGGAGCACCGCTACGGCGAGGCCGTGGACCTGCTGCGGGAGGGGCTCCAGCGCCCTGGCATCGTGGCGGACCGCACGCTCCAGGCGAGGCTCCGGGCCAACCTCGGGGTGAACCTCCTGCGCATGGGCCGCGAGGACGACGGCGTGGCGGAGCTGCGCACGTCCTACGACCAGAGCCGATTCAACGTCCGGGTCGCCAACCTCCTGAACTTCTACGAGCAGACGCTCCCGGGCACCTACGAGCGGGACGAAGAGGGTCCCTTCCGCGTGCGCTACCACCGCGAGGAGCACGCCGTGCTGCGCAGGTACGTCCCGCAGCTCCTGCGGCGCGCCTACGACGACATGGTGGCCCGGTACCATTTCACCCCGGACGGACCGCTGAGCGTGGAGCTGTACGCCTCGGACGAGGACTTCTCCGTGCGGACCGCGGGCCTGCCCGAGATCGGCGTGCAGGGCGTGTGCTTCGGGCGCGTGGTGACGGCGCTCTCGCCGCGCGGGGGGCCCTTCAACTGGGGGCAGATCGTCTGGCACGAGCTGGCCCACGTGTTCGCGATCCAGCTCTCGCGCTCCAGGGTGCCGCGGTGGTTCACCGAGGGGCTCTCGGAGTGGGAGGCCTTCCACTCGTACCCCGAGTGGGCCCGCGAGGACGACCCCGCCCTCTACCGCGCCATGGTGGACGGGCGCGTGCCCCGGGTGGCGGACTTCAACACCGCGTTCACCCACGCGAGGCGCCCGCAGGACATGCTGGTGGCCTACTACGCGGCGTCCAAGCTGGTGGAGTTCATGATCGACCGCTACGGCTTCGACCGGGTGGTGTCCATGCTCCCGCGGTGGGGCCGGGGGCTGCGCACGCCCGCGGTGGTGCAGGAGGCCCTCGGGGTCTCCGCGGACGTGGTCGACCGGGAGTTCCGCGCCGCCGTGGAGCTGCGCCTCCGGAGGTACGCCGGGGCCTTCGCCGTGGACCCTGGCGCGTACCGCGAGCGCGCCCGGCTCGACCGCGTCGCGGACGAGCACCCGAGCGACGCGGCGGCCCTCTCCGCCGCCGCCGCCGCCGCCCTCTTCGACGGCGACCCGGAGCGGGCGGGGGCCCTGGCCGAGAGGGCCTCGCGCATCGACGCCACGGACCTCACGGCGCGCTGGGTGCGCGCGCGCCTGGCCCTCTCCCGCCGCGAGGGCCGCGAGGCCCTCGCCCACGTAGACGAGATCCTCCGAGCTGGCCGGGACGGGTATGAGCTCCGGCTCCTGGAGGCCCAGGCCGCGCGCGCCGCGGGGGACCAGCCCCGGGTGCTGCGCGCGCTCCAGAGCGCCGTCGCCGCGGACCCCACGCAGGTGGACGCCCACCGTCTCCTGGGCCTCCTGGCGCGCCGCGCCCACCGCGACGACGACCGCCTGCGCGCCCTGCGCGAGGTCGTGCGCCTCGACCAGCACGATCGCGACGCCCTCGACGAGCTCCTGAGGCTCCTCTACGAGCGCAGGCTCTGGGGTGACCTCCGCGCCCTCCACGACCACGCCAACCAGCTCGACCCGGAGAACGTCGCCGCGCACCTCTGCCTCGCCCAGGCCGCCCTGGAGACCAACGCCCGGGACGTGGCCGTCTACGAGTACGAGAGCGCCCTCGCGCTGGAGGGCTCCAACGCCGCCGTGCGTCAGCGCCTCGACGCGGTGCGTCGCGGTGAGCGCGCGCTCCCGCCCCTTCCCCTGCCCGCGAGGCCCAGACCCCCGGCGGAGGAGCCCGACCAGGCGCCGCCGCCGGGAGCGGGCCCCGGGGCGCGTCCTCCGGGGCCTCCGGGGCGCCCCGCGACGCCGCCCCCGCCGCCCGGTGGGGGGGGACGCCCGGTGACGTAATCGTGACAGAGAATGGGGTCCCGGGGCGGTTTACAAGGCCCCCGGGAGGGTGTGAGGTGCAGCTGTGAGCCGCCTCGAGACCTGGGCCCGCTTCACCGTCGGACTGCTGGTGACGGCGGTGTTGTCGATCATCACCATCGCGGTGCTGGTGCTACTCCTGCCGTGGAGGCACCTGCGGATCCGTGTGTGCAACGTGTACGGCAAGGTCCTGGGCAGGAGCGTGCTGTACATCGCGGGCACCACGCCGTTGGTGCGCCACCACGAGCGCATCGCGCAGTCGTACCCGGCGATCTATGTGTCCAACCACTCGTCGGTGCTGGACGTCTTCGCGGGGATCTGGCTCTGCCCCTACGGCGGCTGCGGCGTGGGCAAGAAGGAGATCATCCGCGCGCCCTTCTTCGGGCAGCTCTACCTCTTGAGCGGGCACCTCCGGGTGGACCGCGGCAACCGGGAGAGCGCCATCGCGGCCCTGAAGGACACCGCGGAGCTGGTCAAGAAGCACCACCTCTCGCTCTGGATCTGGCCCGAGGGCACCCGGAGCCGCGACGGGAGGCTCCTGCCCTTGAAGAAGGGCTTCGCCCATATGGCCCTCGCGACGGGCCTGCCCATCGTGCCCATCGTGCTGCACAACGCCCACAAGGGCTGGGCCGCGCGCACCTTCACGCTCCACCGGCTCATGCTGGAGGTGGACGTGCTCCCGGCCATCGACACCTCGCAGTGGCGCCTGGAGACGCTGGACAGCCACATCGCCGAGGTGCACAAGGCCTTCGCGGACACCCTCGGGGACGAGCAGAAGCCCATCACCAGCACCGCTGTGGCCCGGAGCCTGGAACCCCCCGCCCCGGCGCCCGAGGGGACCCCCACGGTCACCGCGGTCTGAGAGCCTCCCGGAGCGCCAGGACCAGCGCGCGGGCCTCGTCGTCTTCGTACGCCACCACCCCCTCGGACCAGGTGAGCACCCGGGCGGGACGCGCCGCCTCGCCGCCCTCATGGATGGGAACTACATGTAGGTGCCCATGCGGAAACGACATGGGCAGCGGGTCCGGGGCCCCCAAAGCCGCCACCCAGATCCTCCTCGGCGAGAGCACCGCGCCGAGGGCCCTGGCGGCCTCCCAGGCGAGGGCCTGGAGCGCCAGGTAGCGCGCCAGGGGGAGCTCCTCCACGCGCGTCTCGTGGACCTCGGGGACCACCAGGAGGTGCCCGTGGGTGCAGCCCAGGCGATCGAGGCGCACGCTCGCTCCGTCGCGGGCGACCACCACGTCCTCCGGCGCGTAGGAGGCGCGGGCCAGGGTGCACATCCAGCACCCCCCGTCGGGGTGGTGGACGCGCGCCAGGGCCTCCTCGCGGGTGATCCGCTGGCTCACCTCAGAAGGTCCCGCCCTGGCGGCGCTGGGGCGGCCTCGAAGGTGGCGGCCTGCGGGCAGGCGCGGGCGCCGGGGCCGTGACCGCGGGGGCCGCCAGCGCCGCGGCGGTCGGCAGGGGTGTCACGCGGGGCGATCCCCGCGGCACCCGCCCGAGCGCCGCCAGCAGCGCGTCGAGGACCGGCACCGACGGATCGTAGCGCGAGCCCGCGATGGAGAGGGCGCGGTACCATGCCCTCACGGGGTCCTCTTCGTCGCCCGCGAGGCCCCACGCGGCCAGGGCACTCACCGTCGGGAGCGAGCGCACGCACCCGCTGGCGAGGTACCCCCGGAACGCGGTGACGAGGTCCACCGAGCGGTCCAGCTCGCGGTCAATGGCGTCGGTGCCGCTCTCCCAGGACTCCAGCATCGCCTCATTGACCAGCACCACCTCGCGGTAGAGCGCGGTCTCCGCGGCGCTCCCGAGCATGGAGCCGTAGCCCGGACCAAAGTCCTGCACGAAGAGCACCGCCGCGAGGCGCTCGGGGTGAGCGGTCACCTCGGTGATGGGGACGGCGCGGCCCGAGAGCTCCGCGGCGCCGAGGAACCCCCGGCGGGCGTGGAGCCTGAGCACCAGGGCCTCGGGGCGCAGCACCACCCGCAGCAGGCGATCGCCGTAGGTCTCTCCCTCCCACCCCCGGAGCGTCGGCCACGCGGCGCTCCAGGCGAAGCGCGCGCGGCGGAACCTCGGCTCCCGCAGGAGCCCCGCCGCGGGATCCCCCGCCCCCGCCAGGCGCTGCACCACCAGATCGAAGATCGACGGTCCGCGCGTGGGAGACTCCTCCCGCGAGAGGAAGCGCTCCCCGGCCTTGAGGGCCTCCAATTGCTCCGCGGTGGTCCAGGTGAAGACCACCCTCGGCGGGGGGCTGTCGTGGGACACGGCGTCCCTCCGGAGCGCGACCAGCGCGGGCGACGGGTCGCACCGCACGACCGGCGTCGGCGGGACCACCATGGGGTTCTCCGGGCAGCGGGCCGGGGCCGAAGTTCGGGACGGACAGCCCGCCATGGCCGCCAGCCCCAGCGCCAGCGCCCCTCCTCTTTGCTCTCCCCGGCTTCGCGGTCGCTTCATGGTGTCCCTTCGGACGGCCGTCCCTGGCTTAAGGTTTCACCACCACTCCCAGTGCCACGGCTCCGTGGGCACCGTCCGGCGGAAGCCATAGCGCCTCGCGTGGCGCTCCAGCCACCGCAGGACCCCGGGGGCCGAGGTGTTCAGGTCCAGGGCGTGGCCGCTCTGGTGGTTCGAGTGCCCCGGCAGCGCCGCGAGGTTCCCGCGGCCCCTGCGATATGCACGGTAGAGCGCCTGCTGGTGCTCCATGGTGCGGAACCCGCTCACGATCCGCAGGTGGACACGGTCCCGCTCGGCGGCGTCGCGCATCCGGCGGTAGGCCGCGGCGGTGCGCACCTCCACGGGCTTGTCGTCCAGCCGCGTCACCACGATGCGCACCGCGCGGCCGTCGACGTAGCCCTGGGCAGGGCCCTCCGGGACGCCGTCGGAGTTCACCACCCGCGCCCCCCCCGGCGCCCGCGGCGCCGACGCCGGGACGACCGCGGGCGCGGCCGCCACCAGTGACCGCGAGGACGGCGCCGTCAGGCTCGCAGCCGCCATCGCCGGGGACGGCACCGGGGCAGATGTAGGTGCAGGTGGGAGTTCCGGCTCCTCCAGGTCGTCCATGACACCGTCGCCGGCGGTCTCGGGGTTTACCTCGGCGGTGGTGCTTGCGCCGCCGGCGTCGGGCGGAGCGGCGACCGCGGGAGCGGCCATGGGGGGGCTGAGCTCCCCTGCCTGGACGACGCCGAGCATGGCCCCGCCGAGCGCCGCGCCCAGGACCGTACCGAGGACGCTCGCCGCCGCCAGCGGGACCCAGGTCCTCGGCGAGGGGCTCCGGGGCTCAGGCACCAGCGGGAGGGGCGCGGCGTCGGGGATCGTCGCGAGCGCCGGGGCCTCCGCGACCTCGTCCGGAAGGGCCGACGGGGGCGCCTCCTCGGGCGCCGAGGGAGCCTCCAGCGCCGGTCTCGGCGCGGGCTTCTCGGTCGCGGACTCGGTCAAGGCTGGAGCCTGAGGGATTCCAGGAGCTCATCGAAGCCACGGCGGGCGGCTTCCACCGTGGCCTCGGGCCCTGTGAGCTTGAAGAACCACGGGCCCCCAGGGGTCTCCACGATGGCGCCGAGGAGCGCCCAGCGGGGCCTCGGGGTGGAGGGTCCCGCCCCCGGCATGCCTCCGGCGAAGGTGCCCCTCGCGCGGGTGACGGTGACCGCGAGGGTGCCGACGGTGCGGCGCTCCCGCGTGGCGGAGGCGCGGGTCGAGCCCCCGTCGGCCTGGGTGAACTGCCCGTACCAGCGGTCCAGGTTGGCCTCCACGCCGCCGCCCTGACCCTGGCCGAAGTAGAACACGGCGAGCTCGCCGTCCTCCGCGCCACCGGCGCCGGGGATGGCGTACTGCGCGCGGCGCATGACCCCGCTGGGGCTGCCCCGACGCCACCCCGCCGGGTCGGTCCACTCCAAGCGACTCTCGCCGTCGGCGCCGTGCCCCGGAGGCATCGACGGCAGGGGTGGGTGCGACGGCGGGAGCGAGGGTCTGGGAGGGGGCTCTGGCCGCGGCGGAGGCTCCGGCGTTGAATTCCGGCACGCCACCAGGAGGCACAGCGCCCAGGCTCGTTGGTTCACCACGACGGTCCCATAGCACGGCGGGCGCGCCTTGCGCGACCGGTCCCCGGCGGGTACCACCGATCCCTACGGCGATGGCGTACAACCCGAACGAGCTCGAGCCCAGGTGGCAGGCGTACTGGGCGAGGAACAACACCTTCGAGGCCCGGGAGGACCCGTCGATGCCGAAGTTCTACGCCCTGGACATGTTCCCCTACCCGAGCGGGACGGGGCTCCATGTGGGTCACCCGGCGGGGTACACGGCCAGCGACGTGGTCTGTCGGTTGAAGCGCGCCCAGGGCTACGCGGTCCTCCACCCGATGGGCTGGGACGCCTTCGGGCTCCCGGCGGAGCAGAAGGCCATCGCCGAGGGCATCGCCCCGCAGGTGAGCACCGCGCAGGCGATGGACAACTTCCGTAGGCAGCTCCAGCGCCTGGGGTTCTCGTATGACTGGTCCCGGGAGGTGTCCACCGCGGACCCGGGCTTCTACCGCTGGACCCAGGCGATCTTCTCGCTCCTGCACCGCCAGGGCCACGCCTACGAGGACGAGGCCCTGGTCAACTGGTGCCCGGAGCTGGGCACGGTGCTCGCCAACGACGAGGTGATCGACGGCCGCAGCGTCCGCGGGGGCTTCCCCGTGGAGCGCCGCCCCATGCGGCAATGGATGCTTCGCATCACGGCCTTCGCGGACCGGCTGCTGGAGGGCCTTGGTTCCGTGGACTGGCCGGAGTCCACGAAGCGCATGCAGCGCGAGTGGATCGGCCGCTCCGAGGGCGCCGAGGTGACGTTCCCGGTGGAGGGGACCACCGAAGCCATCACCGTGTTCACCACGCGCCCGGACACCCTCTGGGGCGCGACGTACCTGGTGCTCGCCCCCGAGCACCCGCTGGTGGAGCGGGTGACCTCCCCGGACCGGCGCGGCGCCGTGGAGGCGTACCGCGCGCGCTCGGCGGCCCGGAGCGAGGTCGAGCGCAAGACCTCCCGGGAGAAGACCGGCGTGGACACCGGAGCCTGCGCGATGAACCCGGTGAACGGCGAGCGGGTGCCCGTGTGGGTGGCGGACTACGTGCTCGCGGGCTACGGCACCGGGGCCATCATGGCGGTGCCCGGCCACGACGAGCGCGACTGGGCCTTCGCCCGCGCGCTGGGCCTGCCGATCCGAGAGGTGATCACCGGCGGGGACGTCTCCCTCGGCGCCCACACGGGCGAAGGGCAGATGGTGAACTCGGGGCCCTTCGACGGCACCCCCACCGGGGACCGCGAGGCCGTGCGCAAGGTGGTCGCGTGGCTCGAAGCCCGGAGCCTGGGCCGGGGGGTGGTCACCTACGGCCTGCGGGACTGGGTCTTCGCGCGGCAGCGGTACTGGGGTGAGCCCATCCCCGTGCTCAAGAAGGACGGAACCTTCGCGCGGCTCCTGCGCGACGACGAGCTCCCGCTGGAGCTCCCGGCGGTGAGCGATTACAAGCCCTCGCGGGAGGGCCTCTCGCCGCTGTCCAAGGTCCCGGGCTGGGCCCGGGTGACGGACCCGTCCACCGGCGAGACGCTGGAGCGCGAGGTGATGACCATGCCCGGCTCCGCGGGGTCGAGCTGGTACTTCCTGCGCTTCTGCGACCCTCACAACACCCGGGAGCTGTGCGCGCGGGAGAAGAGCGACTACTGGATGCCCGTGGACCTCTACGTCGGCGGGGACGAGCACGCCGTGGGGCACCTGCTCTACGCCCGGATGTGGCAGAAGGCGCTGAAGGACGGCGGGCTCGTGCGGGACGAGGAGCCCTTCAAGAAGCTTCGCCATCAGGGGATGATCCTGGGCGAGGCCTTCTACGACCCGACGAAGAGGCACACGCCG
The DNA here is from genome assembly GCA_016218725.1 of Deltaproteobacteria bacterium. Taxonomy (GTDB): domain Bacteria; phylum Myxococcota_A; class Polyangia; order Polyangiales; genus JACRDB01. The sequence goes on along the minus strand of JACRDB010000050.1, from coordinate 93,225 downwards.
GACAAGGGCCTCGTGCACCGCGCGAGGGTGGACGAGCGGGACGGACGCTACTTCGAGCGCGAGACCGGCCAGGAGCTCGAGCGCCGCGTCGAGAAGATGTCCAAGAGCAAGGGCAACACCGTGAGCCCCGACGAGGTGATCGACCGCTACGGCGCGGACGCCCTGCGGGTGTACCTGTGCTTCCTCGGGCCGCTGGAGGCCGACAAGCCGTGGCAGACCCAGGGGCTCGAGGGGCAGCACACCTGGCTCAAGCGCGTCTGGCGCGTGTTCTTCGAGGGCGAAGAGGACCTCCCGAGGGTCACCGACGAGGCCGCCGCGGAGGCCGAGCTCCGCGCCCTCCACAAGGCCATCAAGAAGGTCACCCGCGACCTGGAGGCCCTGGCGCTCAACACCGCCGTCTCGGCCCTGCACGTGCTCACCCGCGAGTGCCTCTCGGCGGAGACGCGCTCCAGGGCCGTGCTGGAGCCCTTCGCGCAGCTCCTCCAGCCCTTCGCGCCACACCTGGCCGAGCACCTCTGGGCCCACGCCCTGGGCCACGACGCGCGCGACGGCGGGATCTCCTACGCCCCGTGGCCCGCGTGGGACGAGCGGTACTGCGTCGAGGCCACGGTGACCGTCGGGGTCCAGGTCAACGGCAGGACCTGCGGCGCCGTGGAGCTCCCCCTGGACGCCGACGAAGGCACTGCCGTGACGCGCGCGCGAGACGTCGCGTCGGTGGCGCGGCACCTCGAAGGCAAGACCCTCCTTCGGGTGATCTACAAGTCGGGTCGTATCCTGAACCTGGTGGTGAAGTAGGGAGCTCCCCTACTCGTCCACGATCTCCAGGTCATCCACCTCGAGGGTGTCGGTGATCTTCTTCGGTCGGCCCCGCTCGTTGTCGAGATGCTGGGCGGCCCGCAGGAGCCTCGGATCAATCCCCTCGGGCTTCGGGGCATCGCCTTGCTGCGGAATGGCCGGGGGGCGCCCCGAGGGCATGGGCGGTGGGCCCTTGCCGGGGGGCGGCGGGAGGTTCTTCGCCTGCGAGGCCGGCACCCGCGTGGTCGGCGCGTTGGTGCGCACGGCGGGCTTCATGAGCGACGGGAGCGACCGCGGCGGCGGCGCCGACTGGCCGCTCACGGGCGCCCTCGGCGGCTGAGCCATCGCCGCGCGGGCCTCCCTCGCCGGGGGCTGCGGCGCCGCCGGCGCGCTCGGGGGCGGCGCCCGGGACCCGGTGGACGACGTAAACGACGGCAGCCTCGGAGCGGGCGGCACCGCGGGGCCAGCGCCCTCCGGCGCCCTCCCCGGCGGAGCGCTGGCCGAGCTACCCTTGATGGACGGCAGCCCCGACGGCGGCCCCGAGCGCACCGCCACGCCCGACGGCGGCCCGCTCTTGACCGCCACGTTCGGCGGCGGGCCGCTCTTTACGGCCACGTTGGAGGGAGGGCCGCTCTTCGCCAGGAGGCCCCCGGGAGGCCCCGCAGGCGCGATGGGCGGAGGGTTCTTGAACCGCGGCAGCGACGCCGTGGTGCTGCTCAGGCGACCGCTGGTGCTGGGCGGGATCATCGGTGACCCGGGCGCGGGCTCCGACGGCAGGATCGCCGAGGGAGGCGCGCGGGTCGGGGGGTCCTCGCCAGGCTTCGCGCTGCGCATGGAGCGCGTGGCGGGGCGCTCGGGGGTCTTGCCTCGCGCGACCACCTGGTCCTGGGGGGCAGTGCTCCGCGGCTGGATGGGCGCTGGCACCGTCGACGGAGGCTTCCTCCCGGGGGCGGTCTCGGCCTCGCTCTCGTCGGCGAGCTTCGCCGTGGCGCGGTCCCCGAGGCCGTCGGTCTCCACCGAGCGGGTGGAGCGGCGGGTCTTGGCCGTAGGCCTGGGGCCGATGGTGGTGCGGTCTCCCTCCTGGGCGGCCTCGTCGGGATCGAGGCGGTGCCCCACGGGAGGGCCTTTGGGCCCCCGGAGGTCCGAGGTGTCCACCTCGTCGTCGATCTCCTCGGCGAGGGCGAGCACGGGCCTCGCCTGGGGCATCGGGCTGCGCGGCTGGGTGGTCTGGTCCGAGGGATCCTCCGCGGGCTCCAGCTCGATGGGCGGAGGCGCGCCCTGCGGAGGCTCCTCGGGCTCTTCCTTGAAGACCGCGAAGAGGGCGTCCGCCGGCGGAGCAGCCGCCGGCGGCGACGGCGGCGACGGGGACGGCGGCGGCGGTGTTTGTGGCCCCTGCGCCTGCACCGCGAGCATCACCGGGAAGGGCTCCGCGCCCCGGAGCCCCGAGACGTCCGCCACGCGGGTTGGAGACTCCGAGGCCGCGGCCGACGCGCTGGGGGACTCCTTCGCGAGCTGCACCGGCCGCAGCGGCATCTCCGCCACGCGTGTGAGCTCCTCGGCCCCGTGGGCGCCGCGGCTCGAATGCACCCCCGGCGCCATCGTGGCGGCCAGCGACGCGGCCGACGCGGCCGCGCTCGTCGGGTGGAGCTGCACCTTCGCGGGCGGCACCCCGGCGGCGTGGCGCTGCGGGAGCCTGGCGGGGATGTCCTCCAGCACCAGCTCCGGGACCGTCAGGGCGGGGTCCGGCGGGCGCTGCGCAAAGCCCGCCGCGCGCGCCGTCGCGTCCAGGAGCTGACGGAGCCCCGCGGGGCGCTTGCCAGCGTCGCGGTCCAGGAGCGTGACGATGGCCCGGTGCACCTCCGGCGCGATGGCCGCCACGTCGCAGCCGTTGCCGGGCGGACCTCCGCCGAGGAGCTCCCCGGCGATGGCGCCCAGGGCATAGAGGTCCGCCGCGGCCGTCGGACGCCGCGCCCGCCCGACCTCCGGGGCCAGGTACGGCATGAGCTCCGGCCTGCGCGACAGGCTCACCACGATCCGGTCCGGGGAGAGCGTCACCCCGAGGCCAGGCTCCGTCAAAAAGAGCCCCCGCGACGACACGAGGACGTTCTCCGGGCGGACGCACCCGTGGGGCGACGCCGAGTGCATCGCCTGCGTGGCGCTGACCAACGCCTGGAGCACCCTCAGGGCCTCCTCCTGGGTGAAGCGCAGCCCCTTGGAGGCGCGCGCCACCAGCACGTCCCGGAGGCTCACCGCGTCGAGCCAGGGGGACACCACCACGGCCCCCACGGAGGTCGCCAGGGCCTCCAGGGGCATCACGCAACCGGGCACCGAGCGCCCGCAGAACCCCTCGATTTTACTCAGGAATTCGCGCCCCTCCTCGTCCGACACGAGGAGCGCCTCGGCCACGACCTTCAGGGCCACCTGGGCGCCCGAGGTGCGATCCCTGGCGCGGTAGCTCGACCCGAGGGGTCCGGCCCCCAGCTCCTCACGGACGTCGAAGCGTCCGAGCAAGACCTCCCCCACATGGAGGGGCGTGGCCGGGGCGGCGCCGAATTCGTTGAGGGTGTCCGTGAGCTCCTCACCGGTGGAGGCGCGGGGGAGCGTGTTGTGACACGCCGGGCACCGCACCGTGGCCGGATCGACCCGCGTATGGCACACGGGACAGGGGATGGGTGACACCGTGGAGGCTCCACCCGGGAGCCTACCACGCGCGCGCGGTCCCTTCACTTCCCCGTGGAGCCGAAGCCCCCGGTGGCCCTCGCGGTGGCCTCCGGCGTCGCGTCCGGCGGGGCCTCCAGCACCTGGGCCCTGACCACGGGCGCCACCACGAGCTGCGCGACGCGCTCGCCGCGGCGCAGGGTGATGGGCGCGTCCCCGAGGTTCACCAGCAGCACCTTGAGCTCGCCGCGGTAATCGCTGTCCACGGTGCCGGGGCCGTTGAGCACCGTGAGGCCCTCCCTCAGGGCCCTGCCCGAGCGCGCCCTCACCTGGCCTTCAAAGCCCTCCGGGAGCACGAGCACAAAGCCCGTGGGCACCGCGCAGCGCTGCCCGGGGGCGAGCACCAGCTCGTCCTCCAGGGCCGCCGAGAGGTCCATCCCCGCGGCGCCCGCGGTGGCATACGACGGCAGGGGCAGCCCCACGCCGTGCGAAAGACGGTAAAAGACCACGTCCATGGGGACGCTAGAGAGCCCCCACCGCCACCGCCGTCAAGCTTCCTTCAGGGCGTCGTCCACCGGGACCTCGGGGTCCGCCGCGGGTCCGTCTCTGCCCTCGCGCAGCGCGCGCAGGGCCTCCCTCGCGGCGTCCCTCGCGGCGGCCTTCTTGGACGAGCCGCGCCCCAGGGCCCGGAGGCCAGCGCCAGCGACGAGCTCGACCTCGTAGGTGCGGGCGTGGTCGGGCCCGATGGCGGCGGTGACCGTATAGGTCGGGGTGATCCCCTGGGACTCCTGGAGGAGCTCCTGGAGCTGCGAGCGCTCATCCCTCGGGTCCTCCGAGGTCACTGTGGCGAGCGCCGACGTCAGGAGGCCGAGCGTGCAAGCCCTGGCGGCCTCCAGGCCTCCGTCCAGGTACACCGCCCCGAGGAGGGCCTCCAGGCAATCAGCGAGGAGAGAGGGCTTCTCGCGGCCCCCGGTGCGGTCCTCGCCCTTTCCCAGCCGGAGCGCCGCGCCGAGGCCCAGGGACCGCGCCGCGTCGGCCAGGGCGGACTCCTGCACCAGGGAGGCCCGGGCGCGCGTGAGGGCCCCCTCCGGGGCGTCTGGCAGGGCCGTCCAGAGGTACTCGCTCACCACCAGGGAGAGCACCGCGTCACCCAGGAACTCCAGGCGCTCGTTGTCCGGGAGGAGCTTGCGGCGGCCCCGAGGGCCAAGCTCATGGGCGGCGGAGCGGTGGGTGAGCGCGACCTCCAGGAGCGACGGGTCCCGGAAGGTGTAGCCCAGGCCGGGCAGGAGGGTCGTCGGGGCCTCGTCCACGGGGACCGTGTACCCCCGCCGGGGTGGTCGGCACAACCGCCGCGAGGTACCTTTCGGCGCATCGATGCAAGCGATCGTGTGGGCACTGCTCGGGCTGGCCCTGGGTCTCCTGGTGGTGCTCCAAGGGATCCTCCCGTGGGGGCGCTGGTGGCGTCGGCGCCTCGCCACGCCGGACTTCTTCGACGCCCTGGTCACCGTCCGCACGGGCGACGGGCATGCCATCGTCCTCGGCCGCTTCGCTCCCCAGGGCGAGGCCTCTCCCCTGCCGCCGGTGGTGCTCTGCCACGGCCTCGCCATGAACCGCAGGACCTTCGCGCTGGAGCCCGGCTCGGGCCTCGCCCAGCGCCTCGCGGCAAAGGGTAGGGACGTGTGGGTGCTGGAGCTCCGTGGGGCCTCCCCCGAGGCCGACGACCCTTCCCTGCGGGCGTGTGGCTTTGACCAGTACGCGCGCTGGGACGTCCCCGCCGCGCTGGCCCACGTGCGCGAAGCGACGGGCGCTCCCTACGTGGACTGGGTGGGCTTCTCCATGGGGGGCATGCTCGCCTACGCGCACCTCGGCGCGCTCAAGGGAGGGTCCCTTCGGAGGCTGGTGACCATCGGGTCGCCGCAGCATTTCCGGGACCTGCACCCGGCCCACGCCTTCGGGCGGCGGCTCCTGCCGCTCTACCGAGGGCTCTCCAGGGCGCCGCTGGGGATCCTGAGCGCGGCGGTGGCGCCGCTCCTGCGTCCGTGGTTCCCGCCGTGGCTCACCGCGGGGCTGCGCCCGGCGCACTACACCCGGGAGCTCCTCCCTCGGGCGCTGGCGGGCGCCATGGCGGACGTGCCCTTCGGGGTGATGCAGCAGTTCGGCCGCTGGGTGACCGAGGACCGCCTCACCAGCGACGATGGAGTCTATGACTACCGCCAGGGTCTCTCGCTGGTGGAGGTGCCCACGCTGCTGGTGGCCGGCGACCGGGACTCGCTCGCGCCGCCGTCGAGCGTGACCTTCGCGTACGAGAACCTCGGGGCGCGCGAGAAGGTGCTGCTGGTGGTCGGCGGCGAGGGCTACGGCCGGTCCTTCGACCACCTGGATCTGGTGCTCGGGCTCCACGCGCCGGCGGTGGTCTTCCCCCACGTCGAGGCATGGCTCGATCACAGGTAACACAGCGCCGCACAGCGACGTACACCGCCCTACAGCGCCGCCTTCACCCCGCGGCGAGGGCCGGCCGGATGCCTGGCGACTTGCGTGGGTTGCAGAGGGGACTGCAACCTCCCCGGCTTGTTTGGCGATCCGCCACTGGAGTTGCAGCAATCGAAGCGCGGTGACACCGCTTCGATCCCGTGTCAGGTTTCGTTGCGCCGCAGCGTCAACACCCCAGGGACTGGAGGCACCGTGACAATCGGGGAGAGATTCATACGAACCCTCGAGGTTCGAGGCATCAAGCAGACCGCCCTCGCGGCCCAGTTCAGGGAACACGCGTCGAGGCGCCAGCGAGAATTCGCCCACGAAACCGTGGAGTCGCACATCTCCCGGCTGAAGAAGGGTGAAGTGGCTGCGGTCCGGTTCTTTTTCTCCGACCTGGCCAACGCGTCGGACCTCCTGGACATTCTTGAGGTGGTTGGGGACGAGCGAGGAGCCTTCCTCAAGGAAGCTGGCGCGCTTCTCAGTCCCGAAGATCGTCCTCTGCTCGCCGTGGTAGACCTGTCGGACTGTCTGCCAGGCCGGGCGATCTTGGAGGCCTGCGAGGAACTCGCAGACGAGATCGTACTTGCGGTTCCCGGACGGGTCGCGCTCATTGTCACCACGGAGCAGCGTCCATACCTCCTTCCACGATGTACCCCGGAGGGGAGAGTGTGCGTCGAGACGGTCTCTGATTCGGACCGGGGACGGAGCCGTACGCTCCAGCTAGCTTCTGATGGAGCTGTCGTCGTCTCTGGTCGGCGTTTCGATCCCATAGCGCGCTGGATCGCCTTGGAGTGGAGAGGGAATTCCTACGCGCACGTTGGGAATTCCTTCGCGCTTTCGCCGGAACAAGGGCTCGCACGGCTCGCAAGCGGACAGGCCATTGATGAAGTGGATCCTGCGACGGCCGGTCGGGGCCTCGACACACTGCTCAAGGACATCGCTCCTGCGGAGCCTCCGGAAGAGTTGGCGGGAACGCCCGTCGCACTACGAACCCTTCTCGCGAACCTGACGGTCGGTCGTGAGATTCGGATGCGGCGTTCGCGCCCCTACCAATATGGCACCCACGAGGCCATTGTAGAGAAGGAACTCCGGGCGGCGTGGGGGAAGTACCTGGGAGTCCGCGCGCTTGCAACCCCTGAAGAGTGGGGAGAGGCTCTTCTTGGGAGGGCGAAGGAAGCAGGAATCTCGATCACTACTTCGGGAGACGAGAAGGACCTCGCTATCCATCGTGCCTCTGTTGAACGAGGAGGGAGCGTTCCCCGAGCGGTCCAGATCGGCGCTTCTCTGCACGTTCTGAACACGACGGATATCGTTCGGGACCGGCTCTCGAACCTCCACGGGGTTCAATTTCATGATCTGGCGCAGCGTGAGAACGCCGCAGTGCGCCTGCAGAGGCTGGTTCAGACGATCCCGATCGAGGCGTGGCTCGATGACCCGTATATGGACGCTGCGTTCGCGCGGATCGATCCCGAACGGAAGGACCGCGACGAACTGGAGTTCGCTCGCGCGGCTTTGCTTCTACACAATGAGCTCCAGCCCCCAGGCGCGCCTCTCGCCAAGGGATGGAAGGAGTTGCTCGGTCGAATCCTCGATGCGTGTCCCCCAGTCGTCGGTTTGCGAGTGGCACCTCGGAGGGCCCAGAAGGACTCCCTCGACCTGACGCTCCTCCCGACATGCGAGGTCGACCGGCGGGTTGCGTGCGCGGCTGTCGAGCTTCAGGGCATTCCGGCGCTGGTTGCGCCGCGAATCTCCCGCGACTCCTCGCTCAGTTTCCTCACGCCGGTCATCATCGACGGTGTGAGGCGCCGAACCTACGGCTACGATCCGCCCACACATCATGAACTCATGGAGGCATTCAAGGGGCTCCGGTTCCTCCTCCCTACGTCAGCCGTGGGATCCAACCTGGATGAGTTGATTTCCCTCTTCGATCACTCTCCATCCACGATCGGCGTCGCCGGAACGGCCCTCTGGTCGCTTGGTAGATCAGCCATTGGCTCTACAGTCATCGGTTGGCGCCGCGAAGCAGTGGTGACCCATCCGCAGTTCTGGAGGGAGGCGGATCTGATGCTCGCCGCTATGTGGATCGCCCTCCGGAGGGCTCTCGATCGTCGCTCCTCGCTGACCCTCCACGATGGCACAGGTGTGCTCGAGATGGGGGGCCACCTCATCGCACTTGTCAGCGCAACGATCATCGAGGCTGCCAGCGGACACCCGCTCGAGGCAGACTTCTGGCGGGAGCCACACCTCTTCAAGGACGACCCGCTTGAGTCCCACGCAGTATCTTCCCTCGTCCATGATGTCGGATCCCACACCGCTCTCACCTCTGGATACTATTTCACACGTAGCCAGGTGGAGGTCCCTCGGAAGGTACTCCTCTCACAGGGCTCGACGAAGATCACCCTGACCTTCATGGCCACGCCCTGGGAGTCGCGAGTCGAGCGGGCCTTCGCAGCGGGCATCGAAGGTGCCATCAGTGGGACGCTCCTCGCCGAAGAAGCCGCCCAACGAGCCAGGGACGACGACTCCGATGACGAGTGAGTCGGCCCGAATGGTTCCTGTCATGTCACACGCCCAAGTAGCGCCAGGCGTTGATCCTCGCTGATGATCTGGAGGTTACGAAGGTGCCACGCGGCGGTAACCGGGGTCAGGCCGAACTCCTCCGCCAGGACGGTGAGACTGGCGCCATCTACCTTCGTTAGACTCCTCCGTGCCTTCAATGCGCCCTCGGGCATCAGGAACATGACCGCGAACGCCTTGGCCCTCGCCGAGATCGGCCAGGACTCCCAGGCCGTTGACAACCCCGCCACTTCCCCCTCTGGCGCAGGATCCATGACAAGATGCCCGAGCTCGCGCGCGAAGGCAAAGCTCTCCGTGCGCCCAAGGGAGGAGCGCGAGTTCCGAAAGACTCGGGGGCTCCCCTTTCCGAGCCACGCTCTCCCACCGTCGATGGCGCTGCCAATTGACACCGCCGTCGCTTCTACGTCGATGGATTCCGCCAGGAGCTTCTTGATATTTCCAACCGGCGCATCAAGCAGGCCAAGCGCCCGCCGAGTCGCCAGCGCCGCGTCATAGCCAGCTTCCCACGGCCCCGTCACGGAGGGCTTCGACGGGCGCCTGAGCGCCAGCAAGCGGCCGCCGCGGTCCGGGGCAACATCCTCCCCAAGGACCTTGAGGATCGTGGCAGGCGAGATCGAGGGAGGCAGTGCAGCAAGGAGTTGCGTCTCCGCGCTGTGCGTCGCGAGGAAGGCGTGGCGGCCGTCCCGAGTCTTCCTCGCGATTCGCGCGCGAAGCCGCGGCTGCGAGGCAATTTCGCGGAGCACATGGGGAGGCAGGAGCCACCGCCAGGGATCCTGTTCGTCCGAGGACTCCGACTGCATCGAGAATTGCCCGACCCTCGCCGTGATACGTGCCGTGACCTCTCGCAGGAAGTCCGAGACCACGGCGGCCGCGACCTCCACGTCGACGAACTCCACGCCCTCACGATCTACAAACTGAACTCCCTTCCGAGCTGGCGGGAACCGATGATTGTCCCAGGAACACTCGAGGTACTCTCCTTGCCGTCGAAAGAAGACAAAAGGGACCAGCCCTCCGTCCGCGCCAGCCCTCAGAGCGTGGCGGGCCCACCAATCCTGGCGGTCCTCGAACCATCGCTCCTCCTCACCTTCGAGCAAGGTCACCGGGGGGCGCGTACTCCGCTCGAACCACGCACAGGCCGAAGGGATCTCGGAGAGGAGCCGAGGGAGATGCTCTTCATTGAAGATCGCCCTTAGGTTCCGCCGCCACCACGACAGGAGCGGCAGCAGGTGCCACCGTACGGCATCGCTCGGTGCCGCCCCACCCTCACTACGAGTGAGTAACCGCCCATTGACGCGTAGTCTGAACTCCCCCCAACTTGCACGATGAAGGGCGTCTCCGACCTCCGACGGATCATCGAGGAGCGAGACCTCGATCTCAAACGTTCCAGGGGACCCGAAATGGAGGCTCATGGCTTCATCCAGAAGGCCAGCGGCCAGGAAGCGACCGCTGCTCGTAGATCGCACGCATCACCTTGCGATCCGTGACCCAGTTTCTTTGCCGGAACTCCTGCATCACTTCCTTTGGCACGTCACAGCCGGGGACCGGGTAACCATGCCAGACGTCGCGCGCTACGTCCGTCGGGCGCGCTCGAAAGACCCATCCCCTGGAGTAAATCCAGAGAGAACCAGCGCCGCTCGTAGTCGGATCCGTAATCGCTTGCTCCAGGAGGCCCTGCGCCTCCTCAATCGTCAGTTCCTCCGGACAGAGACTACCGACGCCCGCGGGGCCGGGTTTGTGCTTTGGATTCGGTTCGTACCGACGGGCCATGTGGGCGCACCCTATCAGCTACCTCGCCTGGGCGCTACGTCCCTGCGGCCACCTGCTACACCGCCCTACAGCGCTGCCTTCACCCTCGCGGCGATGGTGGCCCCGGCGGTGGCTGCGTCCACCAGCTCCACGGCCTTGGAGTCCCGCGCCTTGAGCTCCACCTTGCCCTGGTCCAGGGCCTTCTTGCCGAGGGTCACCCGCAGGGGGATGCCCAGGAGGTCCGCGTCCTTGAATTTCACCCCGGGGCGCTCCTCGCGGTCATCGAGCAGCACCTCCACGCCCGCCTCGGTGAGCTCGCGGTAGAGCCGCTCGGCGGTGTCCTTGACGGCCTCGTCGCCGGCCAGCGGCGTGAGCACCACGTGGTACGGCGCGATGGCCATGGGCCACACGATCCCGTCGGCGTCGTGGCGCTGCTCCACGGCACCCGCCACCAGGCGCGACACCCCGATGCCGTAGCACCCCATCACGATGGGCTTCTCCTGGCCCTTCTCGTCCTGGTAGCGCGCGTTCATCTTCACCGTGTAGTGCGTGCCGAGCACGAAGATGTGCCCGCCCTCGATCCCGCGGTACTCCTCCAGCGGCGTCGCGCACTGCGGGCAGGGGTCGCCCCGCCCCACGGCGCGCAAGTCCGCCACCCGCGCCCGCGCCCCGAGGCCCTCCAGGGCCTTGGGGACGCTCACGCCCGTGACGTGGTACCCGGCCCTGTTCGCGCCGGCCACCACGTCCTCCAGCACGCTCGCCTCGGCGTCCACCAGCACCGCGTCCACCGACGCGGGCAGCGACGTCAGGGGCCCCAGGTACCCCGCCGGGAGCTCCCTCGCGGTGAGCTCGTCGTCCTCCGCGGGGCGCAGCCAGCTCGCGCCGGCCTCCCGCGTCAGGGCCACCTCGTTGAAGCGACGGTCCCCACGGACAAACGCCAGGAGGAGCCTCGTGTCCGCCTCCCCCGCGCGCCCGTAGAGGTAGCACCCCGCCTTCACTGTCTGCCTGGCGTCCACCTTGAGGAACTCCGCCACGTCCTCGATGGTCTTCTTCCCGGGCGTGGCCACCTCCTTCGGGCGCTTGCCGCTGCCGGCCCCCCCCGCCAGCACCGCGGGCTTCTGGGCCTGGGCGGCCTCTACGTTGGCCGCGTAGGTGCACGATGGGCACACCACGATGGAGTCCTCGCCGGTGTCCGCCAGGAGCTGGAACTCCGCGCTGGTGCTCCCGCCCATGGCCCCGCTGTCCGCCGCCACCATCCGGAAGCGCAGCCCCACCCGCTCGAAGATGCGCGTGTACGCCACGCGCATGGCCTCGTAGCTCCGGAGCGCCCCGGCCTCGTCCGCGTCGAAGCTGTAGGCGTCCTTCATCAGGAACTCCCGGCAGCGCAGGAGCCCCGCCCGGGGCCGGGGCTCGTCGCGGTACTTCCACTGCACCTGGTAGAGGTTCACCGGGAGCTGGCGGTACGAGCGCACCACCGAGCGCACCAGGTCCGTGATCACCTCCTCGTGGGTGGGCCCCAGGTGGTAGTCGTTGCGCTTCTGGTCCTTGAGCCGGAAGAGCGTCGCGCCGAAGAGGTCCCAGCGCCCGCTCTCGCGGAAGAGCTCCGCGGGCAGGAGCGCCGGGAGCATCACCTCCAGGGCCCCCGCCCGGTCCATCTCCTCCCGGACGATGCGCTCGACCTTGCGCAGCACCCTCAGGCCCAGCGGGAGGAACTCGTAGAGTCCGGCGCCCACCTGGCGCACGTAGCCCGCGCGCAGGAGCAGCCGGTGGGACGGTGTCTTGCGCGCCTCCGCGGGGTCCTCGCGGAGCGTGGGAATCAACGCCTGGGAGTATCGCATGACCTATCCCCTGAGCGCCTTCTCGACGAAGTGAAGCCTGTCGTTGCCCCAGAAGAGCGCGTCCCCCACGACCATCGTGGGCGCGCCGAAGGCCCCGAGGCCGAGGGCCCCGTCGGTGTAGGCCCGGAGCCGGTCCTTGACGGACTGGGTGTCCGTCGCCGCCAGCGTGGCGTCCGGGTCCAGGCCCACGCCCGCCAGCACCTCGCGCAGCACCGCCGGGTCCGTCACGTCCCGGTCGTCCACCCAGACCGCGCGGAAGAGCGCCAGGGAGAGCGCGCCCTCCAGCGATTTCTCCTCCGCGGCGACGATGCACCGCATGGCCTTCATGGCGTTCAGCGGGAAGCGGGAGGTGAACCGGAAGGGCACCCCGTACTCCTCCGCCCAGCGCTCCAGATCCTTGAGCATGTACACCGCCTTGGCGGGGACCCTGGCGGGCATGTCGTTGCCCGCGGTCTTGAACACCGCCCCGAGGACCACGGGCCGCCACCGCACCTGCGCGCCGCTCCTCGCGGCCACCGCGTCGATCTGCGTGGCCGCCAGGTAGCTGTAGGGCGACGAGAGGTCGAAGTAGAAATCCACGTGCTTCATCGTGTGTCCTAGTGGTAGGTCGCGGAGAAGAGCACCGCCACGCCGAGGGAGTCAATGGGGAAGGTCGCGCTCGACGACGACGAGGCCCGCTCGCTGTTGCGCTGGTAGAAGAGCATCCCGCTCACCCCGAGGGCCCAGTCGTCGCTCACGGCCCACTGCTTGCCGAGGCCGAAATCCAGCGCCAGGCCGAGCTCCGTCTGCGCCTCGACGCGCACCGAGGAGAAGCTCCCCGAGAGGGCCCGCTCGACCCTTAGCACGCCCACGCCCAGCGAGGCCGACAGGTAGAAGTCCACCGGCACGAAGGTGTACGTCACGCCCACCCCCACCGCCGACGACTGGAGCGACCCGTTGGTCACCACCGCCGTGGTGGTCCCGAAGCGCACCGCCGGGTCCAGCGCCACGGTGCCCCGGAGCGTCCCGTGGAGCGCCAGCCCCGGCGCCACGTAGCCCCCGAGGGCCACCTGCAACGCCAGGCCCCCGCCCGTCACCGACACGTCCCCGAAGGACGTGGTCTCCGTCGAGGAGAGGTACCCCGCCCCGAGCGCCAGCCGGGTGTAGAAGCCCTGGTGGTGTACGGGCCTCGCCTCCGCCGTGGCCCCGAGGGCCCACGCCGCCACCGCCCAGACAACCCTTCGTGCTCGCTTCATGGTCCCTGCGCGCTCCCTCTAGATCTTCGTCGCCAGCACCAGCGCGTGGCGCTCGAAGGGGGCCCCGAAGAGCCACCGCTCCACCTGCACCTCGAAGCCCCGCTGCCGCAGGAGCTCCGTCGCCCGAGGCAGGAGGAACGTGAGGTAGTACATCACGAAGGGAGGATCCCAGACGGCGTTGCGCACGCGCATCACGGCGTTGAAGGCCCTCGCCTTGAGACCACCGGGCGAGAGCGCCCTCGGGCGCTCCCCGGTCACGAAGACAAAGCGCCCGCCGGGCCTCAGCGCCTCCCACACCGACGCCACCAGCGCGGGCTCGTCCCGCTCCAGCACATGCCCGAAGGCCCCGAAGCTCACCACCAGGTCAAACTCCTCGCGGTACGGCAGCCGCGTGGCGTCCGCGCGGTGAAAGGTCACCGGCGGCCCCGGCTCGTCCGCCACCGCGCGGCGCGCCACGTCCATCATCCCCTGGGAGAGGTCCACCCCTACCACCCGGGTGCGGCATCGACGCCGCAGGAGGGGGAGGGCCGCTCCGGTGCCGCAGCACAGGTCCAGGCCGGCGTCCACGGGCCCGAGGGCCTCCAGCCGGCGGTCCACGGCGTCGAGGATGGTGTCCGGGGTGCGAAACGGGGTGTGATCGAAGCGGGGCGCGAGGAGGTCGTAGCCCTCCTCCACGGAGGAGAGGGCCTGGCGCAGGAGCTGGAAGAAGGTCGGTCCCTCGGGGTGGAACACCGCCCGGTGGGTGGTAGCACCCTTCTTGACGCCCTGGAACCGACGGCTTACCCGTGGCGACGGAAGCCATGAGGGCCCTGGGACGCTTGAGCGCGCTGGCCTTGCTCTTTGCCCTCCTGGGCGGGGGCATCGGGTACCTCCTCCTGCCCGAGAGGGCCCCCCAGGCGGCGGGGCTCCCGCGGGTGAAGGTCCTCGGGCGCTTCGTGGACCCGAGGCTGGAGCCCCGGCAGCTCGCCCGGGTGCTGGCCCGGCAGTACCTCCGGGAGCACCTCACGGTGAGCGCCGGGGAGCGCACCCTGGAGCGCACCCGCGAGGGCTTCGGGGCCCGGGTGGACCTCGGCCTCCTCACGCACCTCCTGGAGGCCTCCCGGGACCCCACCAGCTCGCTCTTGAGACACCACGCGGCGCTGTCTCGCGGGCCCATCGAGCTGCCCCTCCCGGTGCGCCTGGAGGGCTCCGTGGCGCTCCCTCTCCTCCTGCAGCTCAAGGAGGAGGTGGACCGCCCCCCGCGGGACGCACGGATTGACGTAGACCAGCGCCGGGTGGTGCCCGAGAGCGTCGGGGTCTTCATGGACGTCTACGGCACCCTCGCCCGCCTCGACGACGCCGTGGGCCAGGGGCGCGCCCGGGTGGACGCGGTGCTGGAGCACTCGAGCCCCCAGCTCACGGCCGCCCAGCTCCGGGACGTGGACATGTCCGCGGTGCTCGGGTGGTTCCAGACCAACTACAACGCCAACGAGGACCACCGGGACCGCACGTACAACCTCCACCTGGCCGCGAGCCGCATCAACGGCCACGTCTGGATGCCCGGGGCCGAGCTGGACTTCAACCGCCTGGTGGGCGACCGCTCCGAGGCCAACGGCTTCCGCATGGCCACGGTGATCTCCGCCGGGGAGCTCATCGACGGCGTGGGAGGCGGCACCTGCCAGGTGGCCGGGACGCTCTACGCGGCCTCGTTCTTCGCGGGGATGGACATCCTCGACCGGTCCCCCCACACGCGCCCCTCGGGCTACATCAAGATGGGCCTGGACGCCACCGTGGTGTACCCGTCCATCAACCTCCGGATGCGCAACAACTACCCCTTCCCGGTGGTGATCCACACGCGCCTCGGCGCGGGCCAGGCCCGCTTCGAGCTCCTCGGGGCCCGCGCCACCCGCAGCGTGACCTTCATCCGGAAGATCATGCAGCGCGTAGACCGCTTCGAGGAGCGCGAGGTGCCCGACCCCAACCTCCCGGTGGGCGCCAGGGTGCTCACCCAGCGCGGCATCCCGGGCTTCCACATCACCCGCTACCGCATCACCCGCGAGGGCGACCAGGCCGTCCGCGAGCGCTGGACCGACCAGTACCCGCCCACCACCCAGATCTGGCACCTCGGCACCGGCGTCGGCGTCACCCCGACCACCCGCCCGGACGACCACCCGGAGTACACCGCCGACTCCTACCTCGCCGTCACCCAGGACGCCGTCACCCACGACCAGCAGGAGGTCCGGCGCCCCGGCTTCTGCGGCGAGCCCGGCTGGCTCGTGCGCCTCGGCCTCACCCGAGACCGCCCCGCCGTCAGCGGCCTCCCCCTGGCCCCCGCGCCCGCGCCCGCCGCCGCACCGCGACGCTAGTCGTCAACTATATTATACACTACCGCACGGCTCCGGCCAGCGTACGGAAGCGCTCCTCCGGGCCCGCGGGGGCATACACCTGCACGGCCACCAGGGGCCTGGAGCCCGCTGGAGCCCACCGATGGCGCACGCCAGGGGGCACCCTGACGACCTGTCCATCGGACACCGGCACCTCCCGAGGAGCGACGCCGCCGTCTACTGTGATGGACGCCGGGAGGACCAGCGTCCCGGCGGCGGCGAGGGCCGTCAGGAGCTCCCAGGAGGCCGGGTGGTCGTGCTCGGCCACGGGGGCGTCTTCACTGCCGATGAGAAGCTCCAGGCTGGCCCTTCGGGCGTCGGGGGCCCCGAACGCGATGCGCGCATGGAAGGCTCCGCCCGCCCAGGAGAGGTCCGCCAGGGCGTCCATGGAAGAGGTCTCGAAGGACTGGGCGGAGGCCCGGGTCACGGGCGTGGCGCCCGGTGCGTCCCGGGCGAGGCAGAGCAGCAGCACCGTTGGCTCGGAGCCCGACGCTCGGAGCGTCAAGGGCCCGCCCGTACGACGGAAGGCCACCCACGGGGCCAGCACCACGGGAGCCGTCCGGGACCCCGTGGTGGCCTCCGTGGGCCCTCGCAGCACCACCCCCACGAGGTCCACCGCAGCGGACGAGGGGAGCACCAACGTAGCACCCGGCGCGATGCGCTGGAGCCACGCCCAGGCGGGAGGCAGGGCCGTCGCGCCCTCCTCGGGCCGCGAGGGGTACCCCGGGCCGAGGCCCGTCACCCGGCAGGTGCCCCGCTCACACACCCCCGAAGGCGGCACCGAGGGCGCGTCCGGGGCCAGCGTCGGGAGCGTGCCCGCGATGGGCCTCGGGCCCGCAGGAGGCGCCGGGGCCGCGTCCCTCGGTGCTCCGTCCGGGGCGACGGACGCGTCGAGGGGTGCCTCCGCGCGCGCGGAGGCGGTCGCCGCGGGGCGTGAGCGGGGCGCGCAGCCCGCGAGGATGAGTACCAGGGCACGGACCGGGAATCGTTGCATGGCGCTCCTCGGGGGCGATGGTACCCTCCCGGGCCATCGCCGATGCTTGATCCGGACTTTGTCGCAGATTGCCCCTACGGCCCCGAGGGCCAGCTCCTGGACGCCGTGCTCCTGGTGGACCACGCCCAGAGCCTCGTCAGGGCCCGCATGCCCACCCACGACGAGCTGCCCATCACCCGCTCGCAGCGGGCCCACCCCGCGCTGCACCCGCGCCATGTCTCCGGCGGCCTCATGATCCATATGACCGGCATCATGGGCTTCGCCCACGCGTTCTACATCTGCGGCCTCCGGCACCGCGAGGGCTGGGTGGGCTACGGCGCGCGCATCCACAACGCACGGTTTCACGCGCTCGCAAGGCCCGGCGAGCCCCTGGTGCTGGAGATCCGCGCCACCCAGCTACGGATCGGGTCCCTCCGGGGCGTCGGGCGCTACACCCTGCGCTTCCACCAGGGTGACACCCTCGTCTACGAGGGCGATCAAACCGCCTGGTGGCAGAAGATCGACCCCGAAGCCCAGCTCACAACGTAACCACTCCCCCCGACGGACGCACCATCGCCAGGTGTGGGATATCGTCCTCCATGTAGGCGCTCCCTTCGGTGACGAACCCGAAGGACTTATAGAAGCGCTCCAGGTGGGCCTGGGCGCTGATGCGTACGGGGACCTCCCCGGCGATGCTCTCCAGGGCGAGGAGGCTCTGGGCGACCAGCCTCCTACCGAGGCCCGTACCTCGGACCTCCGGGGCGGTGACCACGCGACCGACGGAGGCCTCGGGGTATTTCACCCCTGGGGCAAAGAGCCTCGCGCATGCGTCGAGGCCCGTGCCCGGGTCGTGCCACAGGTGCCAGGCCCTGGGGTCGTGGCCGTCGGCGTCGAGGTAGGCGCAGCGCTGCTCCACCACGAAGACCCGCTGGCGCAGGACATAGATCGCGTGGAGCGCGTCGCAGGTGAGCCGGTCCCAGCGCTGGAGGTGCCACCCGGTGGAGTCCATGGCGTGATGTTGGAGGGTACCATCGGCGCTTCACGCCGCGGGGCGCTTCACGTAGCGTGACGCTCCCGGTGATGGACGCCACGACCCATGACCTGCTCCTTCGTGGGGTGAGGGTACGCTTCCAGGACGAGGGCCGAGGGCCCGCGGTGCTCCTGGTGCACGGCTTCCTGGTGTCTCACAGCGCGTGGACGGCGCTCCTGCCGCTCCTGACCCCGCGCTTCCGGGTGATCGCGCCGGACCTGCCGGGCTTCGGCGACAGCGAGAAGCCCGCGCGGTACAGCTACTCCCGGGAGGCCTACGCGGACACGCTGTGCGACCTCCTGGCGGGCCTCGGGATCCCGCGGGCGAGCGTGGTGGGCCACGGCATGGGCGGCGGCGTGGCCCTCACCATGGCCGCGGCGCACCCGGAGCACGTCGAGCGCCTGGTGGCCATGGACGCCGCGGCGTTCCCGTCGGGGCTTGGGCTGCGCCAACGGCTCCCGAGGCTCCCGTGGGTGGGGCCTCTGTTGTTCAAGCAGCTCTACGGCAGGCTGTTGTTCCACCGGCAGTTCCGGGACGAGTTCTACCTCCCGGGGTACCCCTACGACCGCGCCCGGGTGGACGCCTGGTTCGAGGCCTTTGACCCGCCCGAGGCCCGGGAGAGCGCCTACAAGGCCCTCCTGGCCCTGGGGGACACCGCCGCCCTCACCCCGAGGCTCCCCAGGGTGCGGGCTCCCTCGCTGGTCCTCTGGGGCGAGAGGGACCGACGGTACCCCGTGGAGCTCGGCGAGCGCCTCGCCAGGGAGCTCCCAGACGCGCGCCTGGAGGTCATCGCCGGCGCGGGCCACTGCCCCGCGGATGACCACCCGGACGAGACCGCCGCCCACCTCGAACGCTTCCTCCTCGGGTAGAGAACACACGCCATGGCCCTGCTCGATCCGCGCGCGTTGCAACGCTTCAAGAAGAACCGAGGGGCCCTCGTGGGCTCGCTCCTGGTGCTCACGGTGCTGGCCCTCTCGCTCCTGGCGCCCTGGCTCGCGCCCCACGACCCCAACACACCCTTCAAGAACCAGACCCTCACCACCGAGGGCGTCCCCATCGGCCCCACCCGCGAGTTCCCTCTCGGGGCCGACACCGTCGGGCGCGACGAGCTCGCGAGGCTCCTCTACGGGGGAAGGGTGTCCCTCGCGGTGGCCTTTGCGGCCACGGGGATCGTGGTGCTCCTGGGCACCGCCGTGGGGGTCCTGGCGGGGTATTTCGGTCGCTGGGTGGACACCGGCCTCATGCGCTCCGTGGACGCGCTCATGTCCTTCCCCTTCCTCCTGGTGGTGATGGCCCTGAACAAGATCATCAAGAGGCCCGACCTCTGGGTGGTGTTCGTGGTCCTCGGAGGGCTCTCCTGGCCCGGGCTCTCCAGGCAGGTGAGGGCCAAGGTGCTCCAGCTCAAGGAGCTGGACTTCGTCCTCGCCGCCCGCGCCCTCGGGGCCCCTTCACACCGGGTGATCGTCAAGCACCTCCTGCCCAACGTGGGCTCCGTGGTGATCGTGATCGCCACTACCCTGGTCGCGGAGATGATCATCGCCGAGAGCGTGCTGTCGTACCTGGGCGTGGGCGTGGTGCCCCCCGCGGCGTCCTGGGGCTCCATGCTCCAGGAGTCCGAGAGCCTGACCAGGGCCGTCCCGAGGCTCACGCTCATCCCCGGCGGGGCCATCCTGGTGACGGTGGTGGGCTTCAACCTCCTGGGAGAGGGCCTCCGTGATGCCTTTGACCCCAAGGGCTAGCGCGCTCCTCGCGGTGGGCCTCTTGGGCTGCCAGGACCCCCACGTGCACCCGCGCTTCTCGGGCCACGGGCACCGCGCCCCCCAGCGCGGCGGCACCTTTCGTTTTGCGTTCGACACGGACGTGCGCACCGTGGACCCGGCCCTCGCGTCGGACGTGGTCGCGGCCATCCCCACGAAGCTCGTCTTCGCCTCCCTGGTGGACTACGCGGGGGGATCCACGGAGCTCGTCCCCGCCCTGGCCGAGCGCTGGGACGTCTCCCCGGACGGCCTCCGGTACACCTTTCACCTGCGGCCCAACCTGCGCTTCTCCACCGGGCGGCGCATCACCAGCGAGGATTTTCGTTACTCCTGGGAGCGCATGCTCAACCCCCGGAGGATCCCCTCCCCCGGGGCCGAGAACTACCGACTCATCGTAGGCTACGACGCCTTCCGCGAGGGCCACACGCCACACCTCCAGGGCGTCGAGACCCCGGACCCGGACACCGTGGTGGTGCGCCTGGCCGCCCCGGACCGCACCTTCCTGCACGTCATGGCCATGCGCTTCGCCTCGGTGGTGCCGCGCGAGGTGGTCGAGCGCCTCGGCGACGAGGCCTTCGGGCTCGCGCCCGTCGGGGCCGGGCCCTTCGCCCTGGAGCGCTGGGAGCAGGGCTCTCGGATCATCCTGCGGCGCAACCTCCACTACTGGGACGCGCCCAGACCCTGGCTGGACCGCATCGTCTTTGAGCTCTCCGTGGCGCGGCACCTGCAGTTCATGCGCTTCCTCGCGGGAGAGATCGAGTACGCCCATAACTTCTCCCTGGCTACGGCGGACTACCTCTGGATCCAGCGCACGCCCGCGTGGAGGCCCCACCTCCTGCGCTCCCCCGGGGCCACCATCGGCGGGCTCATGATGAACACCACCATGAGGCCCTTTGACAACCTCCATGTCCGCCGCGCGGTGGCCTTCGCCCTGGACCGCGACGCCATCTGCCGCGCGAGGAACAACCGCATCCGCCCGGCCTGGGCGCTCTACCCTCCGGGCATC
This sequence comes from Deltaproteobacteria bacterium, assembly GCA_016218725.1. GTDB lineage: Bacteria > Myxococcota_A > Polyangia > Polyangiales > JACRDB01. Next base: position 72,772 of record JACRDB010000050.1, on the reverse strand, counting down.
GCGGGCTACCGCGAGAGCCCTCCGGGCGCCCAGCGCTACGACGTGGCCGAGGCCCGCCGAGAGATGCAGCTCGCGGGCTTCCCCGAAGGCTACCCTGAAGAAATCGACCTCTGGATCTCCGAGGGCGAGGCGGGGCTGGTCTACGGTCAGCTCTTCCAGGCGGACCTGCAGCGCATCGGGCTTCGCACGCGCATCCGTCAGGCCGCGCTCAGCGTGTACTACTCCTCCCTCGGGAGGCCCGACACCATCCCCATGGCCTTCGACGGCTGGAGCATGGACTACCCGGACCCCAACAACTTCATCGAGCCCAATTTCCACTCCCGCGGGATCCAGCCCGAGAACGCCTCCAACCACGCATTCTACCGCTCCTCGGAGCTCGACGCCCTCCTCGACCGCGCCAAGACCGAGGGCGACCGCGCGCGACGCGTCGCGCTCTACCAGCAGGCCGAGGACGTGCTCCTGCGGGACGCCCCCTGGGCGTACCTGTACACCACCCTGGAGCTCAACGTGGTGCAGCCCTACGTGAGGAATTTCGTCCCTCACCCCGTGTGGAACTACTACGTGGGAGACGTCTGGATGGACCTGCCCCTGCGGCGCTGGACCCAGACCCAGAACTCGCGCGCCCGCGCCCTGGGCCCCGCCTACGCCCTGGCGAACCCCTTCACCGCCGGGGCTCGGCCGTGATTCGCTTCCTGGGCCGCAGGCTCCTGTGGGCGGTGTTCATCCTGTGGTTCGTGTCCACGGTGACCTTCTTCGGCAGCCTTCGCATCGGGGACCCGGTGGCCACCCTCGCGGGGCCCCACGCCAGCGCCAGGGATCGCGCTTATATACGTACCTTCTACCACCTGGATCGACCCGCCGTGGTGCAGTACGGCTACTACCTCCGGGGCCTCTCCCGCGGGGACCTGGGCAAGAGCTTCCGGTACCGCCGCCCGGTGGCGTCGCTCATCGCCGAGCGCTTCCCGAGGACGCTGCTCCTGGGCTCCATGACGCTCATGTTTCAATTCGTGGTGGGCGTGCTGGTGGGCACCTGGGCCGCCGCCCGCCGGGGCCACCGCGACGAGAGCCTGGTGCTGGGCGCGACCTTCGTGGGCATCTCCACGCCCACCTTCCTCTCGGGCAAGCTCTTCTTGATCGTCCTCGCCTACCGCCTCGGGTGGTTCCCCATCGGGGGCTACGGCGCGGGCTTCCTTGATCACGTCCGCCACGGGGTGCTCCCCGCCATCGTCCTCGGGCTCCTGGGCACGGCCTACGAGGCGAGGCTCGTGCGCAATGAGCTCTCCGAGGTGCTCCAGAGTGACTTCGTACGCACCGCCAGGGCCAAGGGCCTGGGCCCCGTGGCGGTGGTGCTGCGCCATGGCCTGCGCAACGCGCTCCTCCCGGTGGTCACCTCCCTCGGGCTCTCCCTCGGGAGCCTCTTCGGCGGCGCCATCGTGACCGAGGCGATCTTCGCCTGGCCGGGCCTGGGGAGGCTGGCCTTCGAGTCCATCGTGGGGCTGGACGTGCCGGTGATCATGGGCCTGGTGCTCTTCTCCTCCACCGGCATCCTCGTCGGGAGCCTCTTCGCGGACCTGGCCTACGCCTCGCTGGACCCCAGAATCCGAAGGGCCTAGGCGATGTAGGTGCTACACCCACACCGCGCGGGTGTAGGCTTCTGCGCCATGAGCACCCTGCCCCCGACCCGGACAGAGCCACTGGACGCGTACGAGGCTCGGGAGATCACGGCCTCGGGGCCGGTGGTGCACCGGGACAAGCACGTGGCGCGCAAGGCGGTCTTTGCGATGGTGCCGATGGCGCTGATCGCGCTCCTGGCGACGGTGGCGGTGGCCCTCGGGGCGGAGCCTGCGACGGGGCCCGCGGGGGCGATCATTCCCTTCCTGTGGTTCGCGGGGACGGTGTACCTGGGGCTCACGCGCGCGACGGTGCGCACGGTGGTGACCCGCCAGGAGGTGCAGGTCCACTGGGGCCCGAAGGGGGTGAAGGTGCCCCTCGCTGCGATCACCCGCTGCGAGTCCCACCAGACCGCGGGCTCGATCTTGAACTTCGGGTGGACCCTCTGGAGCGAGAAGGGCGCGGTGCTCCTGGCCTGGACCGAGGGCGGCAAGGAGCGGCGCTTCCTGTTCCCGGCGAACGACCCCACGGGCCTCGTGACGCACATCGAGGCTGCGCGCGCCGCGGCGAGCGCGGGCACCACGGGCGTGCGCGTCGAGGCTGCCGCGGCGGGCACCGAGGTCGCCGCCCACGAGGTCCCTGCCGCCGAGGCCACGGAGGGCCGCGAGGCGAAGGGGTGAGGTCGCCTACGCTCCACCAAGGAGGGGCCCGAGGCGCCCGAGGGTGGCGCTGGTGGTCGGGGCGGCGGCCACGAGCAGGTGCGACACGATGGACAGGAGCTCCGGGCGCCAGGCGCTCTCGTCCCCGGCGAGCACGGCCCGGAGGGCGGCGCGGTCCCGGGCCAGGAGCACATAGGGACCGCCGCCGCAGCGACGGCAGCGCACGCCCCCCGCGGCCGGCTCCACGGTCACCCGACGGTCCTCCGGCGCGGGGGTGTGGCAACGGGCGCAGCGGTCCAGGGAGAGCGCGTGGCCTCCGTCCGCCAGGAGCTCGAAGACGAGCCGCGCCAGCACCGCCGCGGACGCCGAGGGTGCGTTCGTCACGGCCAGGCGCTGATAGCCATCGCCCAGGAGGAGGAAGCCGTGAGCCCCGGCCCCGGCGTGGGGCGTGAGCTCCAGGGCCGCCCCCGTGAGCACCGCGGCGGCGCTCTGGCGGTGCAGCGAGGACAGGAGCCCCGGCCAGGCCTGCTCCACCAGGCAATGCTCCAGACGCAGGCCACGGCGGTGCTCGCGGAGCCCCACCCGGAAGAGCACCTGGGTGGACAGCCCCGCGGCGAAGCGGCGCTGCGAGGCCATGCCCGCGGGCGCCCAGGCCTCGTGGGCGGAGCCGTCATCCAGGAGGAGGGTCACCCCCAGGTCGGACTCTCGCAGGAGCCTGCGTCCGAGCACGAAGGCGCGGCGCTCGTCGACCATGGGGGTAAGCCTCCTAATAGGTCAGCATAGGATCCACGGGACCCGGAGACCAGGGCGGCGGAGATACAGTCCCGATTTCCGGCCATTCAATCCGTATTCCTCTGTAGCAATCGTGCGCCCTGGGCTCGCCCCGGGAGGAAGCGCCTTGGCCTCAGCGCCCTGTCCAGGTGATGCATGCGCCTCCCAGGCAGAGCTGCCCCGTGGGACATGGGGCGTCGCAGCGCCCGCAGTGGGCGAAGCTCGACTGGAGGTTGGCGCACTCGCGACCACAGAGCGTCAGCCCCGGGGAGCAGACCCCCGTGCAGTACGCCACGGCAGAGACGGCGCTGCCCGCCATCGCGATGTCACAGACCCGCCCCTGGTTGCAGAGCGCACCGCCACCGCAGCGACGCCCATCGGTCGGTTCGAGATAGCACGCCCGCCCGACCTCCAAGGTCCCCGGGGGACAGGACGCAACGCAGCGGCCGAGGGCGCAGTACTGCCCCGAGGGGCAGGCGTTGCCGCACGCGCCACAGTCCGCCGGGTCGCTCCGGAGGTTGGCGCAGCGGGTGCCGCAGGCGCTCAGAGGGTAGCACCGCGCCTCGGTCTCGGTGACCGTGGTGCAGCGCCCCCCGAGGCATAGCTGCCCCAGCGCACAGACGTTTCCGCAGGCCCCACAGTGGGCGATGCTGGTCTGGAGGTTGGCGCACTCGCGGCCGCAGAGCGCCAGCCCTGGAGAGCAGGCCCCCGTACAGTACGCCACGGCCGAGGTGGCGCTCCCAGCCATGGCGAAGTCACAGACCCGCCCCTGGTTGCACGGACCACTCCCGCAGCGCGTCGAGTCTGCCGGTTCGATGTAGCAACCCCTGCCGGAAGTCGTGGTCCCCGGGGGACAGGACGCGACGCAGCGGCCGAGGGCGCAGTACTGCCCCGCGGGACAGGCGTTGCCGCAGGCGCCACAATCCGTCGGTTCGCTCCGGAGATTCACGCACCGAGAGCCGCAAGGAGCGTACGGATAATCGCACTGAGGTGGCGTCACGCAGCGACCGGTCTCGCACACCTGCCCCGTCGGGCAAGCGACGCCGCAGGCGGAGCAATGCGTCGAGGAGCCCAGCGTTGTCTCACAGCCGTTGGTCGCCTCCCGATCGCAGTCTCCAAAACCGGCCCGGCACACGAAGGCGCATGCGCCCGAGACGCAGTTCGGCAGTGCATTGGGGGGCGTGGGACACGCGATCCCGCAGGCCCCGCAATGAGAAATCGAGCTGCCTACGAGCACCTCGCAGCCGTTGGAGTCCAGCCGGTCACAGTCGCCGAAGCCCGCGTCGCAGGTGAAGGAGCACGCGCCCCCGACACAGCGTCCGGTCGCGTTGGGCGCCGCAGCGCACGACACCGCGCCAAAGCCCGTCCCGTCCGCGTTGCAGGTGCGGCGCGTCGCCGCGTCAGCGCACTCCGACGTACCCGGTACACACAGCCGTGCCGCGCAGACCCCCGCGGCGCACGACTGCCCCGCGGCGCAGGCCGACGGCACCACGGTAAGCCCGTCCGCGCTGCACACCCCGCGCATCGTCGGCGAGAGGCAGGTCGCACTCCCCGGCGTGCAGCTTCGCGGGACGCAGCGCCCGCCCGCGCAGGACTCCAGGGTCCCGCACGTCGTCCGCTCCACGGACTGTCCGTCCTCGGCGCAGACGCCTCGGGCGCTGCCCGTGGGACAGCTCGCCTCGCCAGGGGTACACACCCAGGGGACGCAGCGACCCGTGACACAGCCCTCGCGGGCTGCGCAGGGGGTCGTGCTGACCCCGAGGCCGTCGGGGTTGCAGGTCCTGCGGGTGGTGCTGTTGGCGCAGCCCACCTCGCCCGGCGTGCACCGCATCGGTAGGCACATGCCCATCACGCAGCGCTCCATCGCCGCGCAGGCCACCGAGGTGCGGCCCAGTCCGTCCGCGTTGCACGTCCTCCGGGTGGTGGAGTCTGCACAGTCCACCGCACCCGGCGTGCAGACCGGCGCGCGGCAGCTCCCCGCCAGACAGCTCTCCCCGGTGGAGCACATCGTCGCGGTGACGGCCTGCCCGTCTTCGGCGCAGACGCCTCGGGCACTGCCCGTGGGACAGCTCGCCTCGCCAGGGGTACACACCCAGGGGACGCAGCGACCCGCGACACAGCCCTCGCGGGCTGCGCAGGGGGTCGTGCTGACCCCGAGGCCGTCGGGGTTGCAGGTCCTGCGGGTGGTGCTGTTGGCGCAGCCCACCTCGCCCGGCATGCACCGCATCGGTAGGCACATGCCCATCGCGCAGCGCTCCATCGCCGCGCAGGCCACGGACGCGTAGCCCAGTCCGTCCGCGTTGCATCTCCTCCGCGTTGACGAGTCCGCGCAGTCCACCGCGCCCGGCGCGCAGACCGGCTCGCGGCAGCTCCCACCCACGCAGCGCTGGCCAGGTGGACAGGGCGCCTCGCTCCAGCGAACCCCGTCCATCGCGCACACGCGAGAGGTGCGCTCATCAATGCACTCCGCGGTGCCCGGCCGGCACACGTGCGGGCGGCAGGTGCCGTCCACCGCGCAGTAGGAGCCCGCTGCACAGTCGGCCGGAACTACGCACTCCACGCAGTGGCTCCTCACCCTGTCGCACACCAGGCCCAGGGCCGTGCACTCCCGGGTCGAGCGGCACACCGGCGGCCTCAGCGCGCAGGAGCCCTCGACGCAGCGCGCGGTCGGTGGGCAGTCTATGTCAGAGCCGCAGTCGACGCAGTGGCCGCGAGTGGCGTCGCACACTTGCCCGGGGCACATCCGCGAGGTGGTGCAAGGCACCGGCACCACGCACCGACCGCCCAGGCAGAAGCGACCACCCTCGACGCAGTCCGCGCTGCGGACGCACTCCGTACACACGCCCTGGGTCCGGTCACACACGAGTCCCCGCCCTGAGCACTCCCGGTCCGAAGTACAGCGAGCGGTGCCGTCGTCGCCGTCCGCGGCGCCTTCGGTGACGGCGAGGTCCGTGGCGCTGTCCACCGGCGCCGCGGCGTCCAGGGTGTCTGGCACGACGCGGTCCGCGGTGGCACCATCGGGCGGAGAAGGCACCCCTTCGCACGCACCCAGGATCCACGCGCTCACCAACCAACCCCAGCGCCGTGTGTCCGCCATGCTGGTCATCTGACACCCCGCGTTGTCGGGATGTCAACCGCGCCGGCCCAGAAGCTCCCAAGCACACCAACGAACCTCAGAAGGTTCGCGCCAGGGTGTACGGACTTCAAACGTTCTTTCTCGCGCTTCAAAGGCAATTCTGCCCGTCGGCCGCACCGCATCCGGTGTCCGCCCTGAAGCTCCTGTCAGCCCAGGTGCGCGGACGTCTCGTCGAGGCTCGAGAGCTGCTCCGGGCGGTCCTGGTTGCGCGGGCGCAAGAGGAACGACGCCGCCAGCGTGGCCAGGATCCCGAAGACCACCAGCGCGATGGCGAGCCCGAAGCGCCGCCCCTTCGGCGCCGACGGGTCCACCACCCGAAGGAGCACGGGCTTGACGTCCCGGGCCCGCTGCTCCGCGCTGTACCGCGCGAGCGCGTCGTCCTGGGAGAGCCCCACGACCCTCGCGTAGGACCGCAGGAAGCCCCGCACGAACACATCCCCCGGGAGCTCGCCGTAGCGCCCCGCTTCAAGATGGACCAGCGACGGCACCGGGATGCGCGTGCTGTCCGAGACCTCTTCGAGCGCGATCCCGCGCAGCTCCCGCTCGCGCCGCAGCCACGACCCGAGGGGCTCCAGCGCCCGGAGCCTCGGCGCGGGCACGGCCCTCAAGGCCGGCACCAGGGAGGCGTCCTGCGCGGGCTGCGGCGCCGCGGGCACCGCCGCCTCCGTCGGAATCGCTTGCTGCGCAACGCTCTCCGGGGCGAGGTCGGCCTCGCCCTTGGGCCGCGGGAGGGCCACGGCGCGCTCCATGGAGACCCTGGGGTCGTCCCCGGAGGCGATCGCCTCCGCGCGCGCCTTGGCCAGCGCCGCTGTGTCCAGCGCCTCCGACGGCGCCGTCGCCTCCGCCAGGACCTCCACCACGGCCACGGCGGCCTTGGGCTTGCGGGGCTTGCGCGCGCGCTTGACGGCCGGTCCTGCGCTGGTGCTCATGGGCCCACCGCCACGGAGCGACCCAGCTCCGCGCACAGGCGCCCCTCCGGCGTGTCCGCCGCGAGGGCCACGCAGCGCGCCAGGTCCTCCCGCGCCTCGTCCGGCTGGTGCAGCCGCACCCGCACCTGGCCCCGGACCAGGTACGCCGCCTGGATGCCCTGACACGCCTCCTGCGGCGTGGAGAGCGCGGCGTTCAGCGCCTCCAGCGCGTGGGCGTAGTCCTCCTGGCGATAGTACGCCTCGCCGAGCCGGTAGCGCCCGACGCAGAACTGCGGCTGGATCTGCACCGCGCGGGACAGGGCCTCCACGGCCTGGGTGAGGTCCCCCTTGCGCAGGTATGCCAGCCCGAGGTTCCCCCAGGCCAGGTGCTGGGCGTCGTAGAGCACCTCCGTGGTCACCAGGCGCTCCAGGGCGATGGCGTCATCGAAGCGGCCGCGGTTGATGTACACCTGCGCCAGGTGGTTGCGCGCCTCGGCCAGGGGGCTGCGGGCCCGCTCGTCCTCCGCGGCGTCCCGCACGTACAGCTCCACCGAGCGCTCCAGCAGGCTCTGGGCCCGCTCCCACAGCGCCTGCACGCCGTAGAGGTGCCCGAGGACCAGGTGCGCCTCGGCGTTCTCCGGGTCGAGGCGCACCGCGCGCTCCAGCGACTCCAGCGCCGCGCGGAGGTTGTGCTCGTCGGCGTATTGGCTCCGGCCCAGGTTCACTTGCGCCTGCGATTGCAGTCGTGCGTCCTCGCTCACGCCGCGACAGGCCCATCCCATCGCCGCAAGCATTCCGAGCAACAAGCAGGCCATCGGGTGATCCAAGAAACGCGCTGCACGGTCCTTCCAGCCTGCCAAGGGCACCCGTACTAGCAACCCCGAGGGCCCCCGGTCAACACGAAATTTGACTTCCCACCCCCACCGTGAACACACGGCACACCCCTCGCGCACCGTCGGTGGAATAATCCAACCGCAGCGACGCGCAGGAGCTCCAACGCTGCACAGGATCACCGCGGGCGGACACGGAGCCCGCAGGGCGCGCTACCCGCGGACCTGCTCTTTCATCCCGAGGAGGGTGAAGAGCCTGCGGAGCGCGTCCAGGTCGTCGATGGCGACCTTCTCCTCGACGATGCGGATGTACTGCCCCTCGCGGAGCTGGAGCACGGTGCGCTTGACGGTGTCCACGTCGAGGCCCGAGCGCGCGGAGAGCTCCAGCGGGGACACGGCCACCTGGGCGCTGCCGGTGACCCTGCCCGTCTCCGACGCCAGGCGCAGGAGCGCGTTGACCACCTTGGACTGGTGGTCCTTGAGGAGCATGTTCTCGATCTGGTCCTCGGCGTCGCGCAGGCGCCGCACGAGCTGCTGCACGAGGCGCGTGGCCACGGCGCCGGAGCCCTGGAGGAGCGTGTTGAACGTGTCCGGGTCCAGGGCCAGCACCACCACGTCGGACAACGCGATCGCCGTGGACGCGCGCTGCACGCCCGAGAGCAGCGCGCTCTCGCCGAAGAGGTCCCCGGGCTTCAGGATCTGGATCGATCGCTCCACGGTGCGCACGCGCTTCATCACGCGCACGCGCCCCTCCTGGAGCATGAACACCTCGCGCGAGGGGTCCCCCTCGCGGAAGATCACCTCGCCGTTGTTGTACCTGCGGCCGAAGTGCTCCAGCAATCGGTCGCGCTCGGCGGGGGAGATCTCCGACATGAAGCCCCCGCGGTTGTACCCGAAGGCATGCGTCGGTGGAAGGTCGTCCCGCGACCCTGGAGCCAGGCCTGCCTACATTCACCTACCTTCTGGTGTTGGGGCCAGGGCTACAGCGACCACAGGCGGGTGAGGTCCACGCGGTTGTTCCGCCTGGGAACGGGGAGCCACCGCCGCTCTCGGGGCCATTGTCACTTTCCACGCAACCTCCTCGGTCCCCGACGCGATACCCGCACTGCAAGGAGGTCCCCATGTCCAACACACGCTCTGTCCTCGTTCTCTGCCCCGCTCTGATCCTCAGCACCCCGCTGGCGCTCGCCCAGCCCCAACCCCGACCCCAGGCGGCTCCCCTTGGCGCGGCGGCGCTGCGGGCCCTCCCCGTCGCGCCTGCCGTCGCGCCTGCCGTCGCGCCTGCCGCCCCCACCACCGCCACACCCCAGGCCACGCCGCCCGTCGTCCCCTGGCGCGGGGGCTTCTTCCTCGACACGGGCTTCGCCCTCGATGCCTGCACCCGCGAGTGTGGACCCCTCGTGGGTGGTACCCGAACCGACCTGGGGATCGGGTATCGCTTCGGCACCTTCGGACTCCGAGCGTCCGCAAGCTACGGCATCCTGCTGGGCCTGGATGGCGGCTCAAGCTCCTCCCAAGAGACCAGGACCGCAATGCTCGATGCGCAGCTGATGGCCATGGCCTGGCTGCCCCTGTCCTCGGTGATCTCCCTTCGCGCCGAGGGTGGGCTCCGCGCCCTCGCCGCCGTCGCCACCAGGAACGGCAACACCTTCGAGACCAGCGGGTCGGGCATCATGGTCGGTCTCGGAATCGATTTCCGACTGGCCCAGCTCGGAAGCCGCACCCTCATCCTCGCCCTGACCGGCTCCCAGACCTTCTGGACCGCCGGGGAGCTCGAGAAGGAGTACAACACCAGCTTCGGCCCGACCTTCACCGCCACCCTTCGGGTCGGGTTCTAGCGCTCCTGCGCCGTCCGGCTCTTCGAAGCGGTGCTGCAACCCCCAGAAAACATAGTGAGAAGCCCTCCAGAGGAGGAGGGGGGGAGGAAATACCTCCGGAGGGCCTCTCGGTGCCGGCGGTCGGACTTGAACCAACGACCTTGGGATTATGATTCCCCTGCTCTGACCGACTGAGCTACACCGGCAAAAACCCGGGTATTGTACGCGCCCCCTCCCCGACGTCAAGACCTGCACGTAGGCGCCACACCTACACCCCGAGGGAGAGCACCCGGAGCACCGGGCGGTCGGCCTCGCGGGAGCGGGCGAGGTCCACCTCGCAGGTGAGGCACCACTCGTTGAAGTCCTCCGGGTCGCAGAGCACCTGCCGGACGCGCCAGGCGCCGTCGCTCTTTGTGTCGATGAGGGTGTTCTGCGGGCTCCGGGCCGCGTGGTCCACCCGCAGCGTGGCGAACTCGTCGAAGTACGGCCCGAGGGCCTCGGCGAAGCGCTGCGGGGTCCACGGGTCCTCCGGGTCCTGGTCCACCCGCCGCGCGGCGGTCTGCCAGTCCCTGGCGGCCAGCGCGCGCAGGAGCGCGTAGAGGCTCCGGCGCACCAGGGCCCCGAAGGTCCTGGCGTCGCGGGTGAGGTCCTTGGGCTCCGGGGCCCGCGCCACGGTCTTGGCGCGCTCGTCCACGGCGGACTGCATGGCCTCCCAGGCGTCCAGGAGCGACGCGTCGGTGTCCCGCAGGAGCGCCCGCAGGTGCGCCTCGATCTCGTCCACCGCGGGGCTCTTGAAGCTCCGGGGCACCGTCTGCCGCAGGGTCTTGTACGCGTCCGTGAGGTACCGCAGGAGCACCCCCTCGGAGCGCTCCAGGCCGTACTCCTTCACGTAGTCGTTGAAGCTGTAGGCGCTCTCGTAGAGCTCCCGTGCCACGCTCTTGGGCCGGATGTTCTCCGCCCCCACCCACGGGTGGTGCCGCGCAAAGAGATTGAAGGTGTCATAGAGGAAATCCTTCATGGGCTTCGGGTGCTCGATCTTCTCGAGCTCCTCCATGCGCTGCTCGTACTCCACGCCCTGGGCCTTGAGCTCGGCCACCCGCTCGCCCTTGAGCTTGTCCACCTGCTTGTAGAGCACCACCTCGGGGTCCTCCAGGATGCTCTCGACCAGGGTGAGCACGTCCAGGGCGTAGGTCTCCGCCTCGGGATCGAGCGCCGCCAGGGCCTCCAGGAGGTACAGCCCCAGGGTGTTGTTCAGGCTGAAGTCCTCCTGGAACTCCTCGCTCACCTGGAAGTGCCTGCGCCCGTCGGGGCCCGGCCCCAGGCTCACCACCCCGGCCTCCACCAGCGCGCGGAAGAGCGCCAGGGCGTGGCGCCCGTGGGAGCGCTTGAGCCCTTCGGGCTCGTGGCAGTCCCGCAGGAGCTTCACCAGGGCGCGGCAGCCGTCGTGGGTGCGCCCGGGGCGCTGCAGGAGCGCCAGGAGCAGCCCGTGGGTCACCTGGAAGCGCGACGTGAGCCGCTCCGGGGCCGAGGACTGGAGCCTCTCGAAGGTGCTGCGGTCCCAGTGGACGTAGCCCTTGTCCGGGGGCTTGCGCTTCACGATCTTGCGCTTCTTCGCCGGGTCGTCTCCGGCCTTCTGCTCCAGGCGCAGGTTCTCGATCACGTGCTCCGGGGCCTGGGCCACCACCGTGCCCTGGTCATCGAAGCCCTTGCGCCCCGCGCGCCCCGCGATCTGGTGGAAATCCCTCACCGTGAGGAGCGCCGTGCGCTCGCCGTCGTACTTGCAGAGCTTCGTGAAGAGCACCGTGCGAAGCGGGATGTTCACCCCCACCCCGAGGGTGTCCGTCCCGGAGATCACCTTGAGGAGCCCCCGCTGGGCCAGGCGCTCCACCGCCAGGCGGTACCTCGGCAGGAGCCCCGCGTGGTGCACCCCGATGCCGTGCTTCAGGAACTTCTGCAGGTCCTTGCCGTAGGGTGAATCGAAGCGCACGTCGTACAGGGCCTCGGCGATGGCGCGCTTCTCTTCCCTGGTGCACCAGTCCGTGGAGAGCAGGCTCTGGGCCTCCTCCGCCGCCGAGCGCTGGGTGAAGTTCACCAGGTACACCGGCGCCTTGGCATCCTTCACCAGCTCCGCGAGCTGCTCGTGGAGGGGCACCTCGCTGTAGCGAAACTCCAGCGGCACCGGGCGCACCGTGGAGCGCACGGTCACCGCGGGCCCGCCCGTCAGGTCCTCGAGGCGCCGCTCGAAGATGGCCGTGTCCCCCAGGGTGGCGGACATCAACAAGAACCGCGCCTGCGGGAGCGTCAGGAGCGGGAGCTGCCAGGCGATCCCCCGGGCGCGGTCGGAGTAGTAGTGAAACTCGTCCAGGATGGCGTAGTCCACCCGGGCGCCCGCGCCCTCGCGCAGGCCCATGCTGGCCAGGATCTCCGCGGTGCAACACACGATGGGGGCGTCGCGGTTGATCGTCGCGTCGCCGGTCATCATGCCCACGTTCTCCGCGCCGAAGTCCGCGCAGAGGGCGAAGAACTTCTCGCTCACCAGGGCCTTGATGGGGCAGGTGTAGAAGCTCCGCTTGCCCTCGGCCATGGCCTTGAAGTGCAGGAACGCCGCAACCAGGCTCTTTCCGCTCCCCGTGGGCGTGTTGAGAACCACGCTCTTGCCCGCCAGGAGCTCCAGGAGCGCGTCCTCCTGCGCGGGGTACAGCGCCAGTCCGCGGGCGGTCACATAGTCCAGGAAGCGATCAAAAATCGCCTCCGCCGTGGCCGCCCCGGGCGGCGGCAGGCGGCTGGCGAGCGGCGCCGTGGAGGCTGGCATGGCGCTCGCAGTCTACACACCCGTGCAACGCGCGAAACCCCCACGGGCTTTCACGAAATCAATCGACGGAACCTTTTGCCCCGCGGGACGTCCCACCAGACCAATGGCCAACCTCCGCCGAGAGCTCCTCCCCGTGCTGCTGCTGGCCATCGCCTCCCTCGCCGGGCTCCTGTGGCTCGCGAAGATGCCGCCCCACGCGCACGCCCTGGGCGCTCCAAGGCCCCGGAGGACCTTCACGGAACGCACGCCTGTGCGACGTCCACCTACACCGTGGCATCGCCCCCGCACGGCGCCAGCGCCCGCCGTGGCTGCGGTGACGCCCTCCGTGGCGGCGGCGCCACGGGCGGCGACTCCTCCGGTGCGCGCGTCCGAGGAGGCGACCGAGGGCCACGGCGAGCTCACCTTCTTCAGCCTGGATGGTGAGTGGTACGACGACTGGGAGACGGACTTCCACGCGTGGTACTGGCGCCACCAGCGCTGGAGCTACTACGCGCGCCGGGAGTGGCGCGCGAGGCTGGAGGCGCTGCGCGCCCGGCGCGCGAGGGCCGTGCGCACCTTCCTCCTGGCGGGTACCGCGGACGCGCCGTCGGCGTCGGTGGACGGGCCCTGCGAGGTCGTCCCGGGCGCGTGCCAGGGCCCTTCGGCGGGCTCCCCGCGGAGGGCGGCGGCGCCGGGGGCGCCCTCGGCGGTGCTGCGTCGCACGCGGACGCGCCTGGGCCTGGACAACAACGAGGTGCTGGTGAGCGTGGACCCGTCGCGGCTCTGCGCGGTGCTGCTGGACGCGCCCGGGGAGCCCACCCGGAGCGTGACCTTCGCGCTCCCGGAGGAGCCCACCGGGTGCGCGGTGACGCCCTGGGTGGCGCCGGACACCGGGGACCCGGCGCTGCGGATCACCTGGACGGGCCGGGGCTACACGCAGGACGCGGTGGTGAGCCTGGCGCCCGGGGCGCGCGCCCCGGAGGCCACCGTGAGCCTCGCGGAGGACGTGGACGGCGCGCGCCACACGGTGCTGGTGAACCTCACGGACGCGCCGCGGGTGTGGACCGTGGGCGCGCGGGAGGTCACCGTGGCGCCGGGCGAGGCGCTCGCGCGGTAGCGAAGCGCGCGGAGCGAGCGCCACGGGTGCTACCATCGCGCCCGATGGACCCGCTCCCGCCCCTCGCGGACCTGCACCGGCACCTCGACGGCTCGCTCCGGCCCTCCTCCGTGGACGAGCTCGCCCACGCCCTCGGCAAGCGCGTCCCCGCGGACCTGGCGTTCTCCGTCGGGCTCGGTCTGGAGGGAGCCCTGGCCCGCTTCGCCTTCACGCTGTCCCTCCTCCAGACGCCCGACGCCGTCCGTCGCGTGGCCCGCGAGCTCTGCGAGGACGCCGCCTCCGAGGGCGTCACCACCCTGGAGGTGCGCTTCGCCCCGCAGCTCCACGGGGACCTCGGGGCCACCCTCCACCAGGTCGTAGACGCCGCCCTCGACGGCCTCCAGGGCCGCGCGGGGCTGCTCCTGTGCGGGCTCTACGGCGAGCCCCCGGCGGTCCTCCGCGCCCTGGTGGACGTGGCCCGCACGCGCCACGGGGTGGTAGGCATCGACCTCGCGGGCGCCCCGCTGCCCCAGCACCGCTGGCGCCTGGAGGACTACGCCGCGGCCTTCCTCGAGGCCGAGCGCGCCGGCCTCGGCCGCACGGTCCACGCCGCCGAGGGGAGGCCCCCGGGCGAAATCCGCGTGGCCGTCGAGCGCCTCCACGCCCAGCGCGTCGGCCACGGCACCACGCTCCTCGACGACCCGTCGGTGCTGGAGCTGGTCCTCGCCCGGGGCGTCACCGTGGAGGCGGCGCCCACCAGCAACGTCCACACGGTGGCCGTGCCCTCCCTCGACGCGCACCCGCTGCCCCGCTGGCTGGACCTCGGCGTCAAGGCCTGCGTCAACACCGACAACACCCTCCTGTCCGGGGTGGACGCCCCCACCGAACACCGTAGGGCCCTCTCCATCCCTGGAATGACCCTGGAGAAACTCCAGAGAGCCATCGCAAACGGCCACCAGGGCGCGTTCTCCAGGCGCCCTACCGGCACGCCGGGCGGCCCGAGGTCGCCAGGATCGTGACCCCCAGGGACGACGGGAGGCTCTCCGTCACCAGGGTCTGTTCGTAGTACACCCGCAGCCCCAGACCACACAGAAGGTACGCCGTCTCCGCAAGGTAGAACCCGAAGCGCCCCTGGAACCGTTGCGGCCCCCCCGTGCGGTTGGACACCATCACGAAGTCCCCGAGGAGCCCCGCGGACAGGTTGATCGGCGAGAACACATTGTGGTCCCCGCGAGGCCATGAGAAGAGCTGCACCCCCACCGCCAGCCCCCCCGTCACCGAGGACAGCTCCCGGTTGGTCACCCTCCCGTAGCCATACCCGGCGCCCAGCAGCATCTCCACCGGCCCTGCTTGAAACCCGAAGGAAGCCTGCACCCGCCCCACCCTGGTCAGGTTCGGGTTGTCCCCGCTCCCCGTGGCCCACGTCACCCCGAAGAGCCCCGCCGCCGAGTGTCGGAAGAACGCAGGGCTCCGGTCCGTCACGCACGTCTCCCCACGGCGCACCCGGTCCCCTGGACACCGAGGCACACCTCGACATACACCATCGTACACCGCCTGCCCCGGGTAGCAGCAGGTGAAGCCGTCGGTCATGGGGACGCGGCCCTCGGCGCAGACGGGCTCGCAGACCTCACCGCGCTGGACCGTGGAGCGAGGGCACCGGGGCTCGCCCCGGCAGCGCCCCCCGGCCCACACCTGCCCCTCCCAGCAGCAGTGGCCCTCGGTGCGGGCGGAGCGCGAGCGCCCGGGGTTGCACTCCAGCTCCTCGGGGCCTGCTTCCTCCAGGGCAGGCACCTCCACCGCGGCCTCGCGACCCGGGAGGACCGTCACTTCGGACACCCTCGGGCGGTGCCCTCGGGCCTCGACCCTCAGGGTATGTACGCCCGCCGGGACGTTGGTCCTCAGGGCGGGCTCGCCCTCGATGCGCGCGCCGTCCAGGAACACCTGCGAGCCCCCGGTGCGGGTGAGCACCCTCACGCTCCCGGGGAAGGGCTCCAGGAGCAGCACCAGCTCCACGCTCTGGTCGAGGAGGATGCTCACCTCGCGGGAGAGGGGGCGGAAGTTCTCCGCCAGGACCTCCACCCGGTGCACGCCCACCGGCAGGCTCGTGGTGAAGGGGGCCGCGAGGGGGCGGCTGTCCACCAGCACGCGCATCCCCGGAGGAGGCGCCCCCAGCGGGTTTCGCACCTCCAGCCGCAGCGCCCCCGCGAGCTGCTGGAGCGTCACGTCCACCTGCCGGGTCTGGCCCGGGGTGACCTCGACGTCGCGGGTCTCCTCGCGCATCCCGGGGGCGGTGATCACCACCCGGTGGTTGCCCCGCTCCAGCGGCCGGGAGGCGCTCCCGGCGGCCACCTGGGCCTGATCAATCCGTACCTGGGCGGTGGCCAGCGGCGCCCCGTCGGGCCCGGTCACGCTCACCCGGATGGCGCCCGTGCGCGAGCAGCGCCCTGCGACCAGGTCCCACTCCATGTTCGCCGCGCAGCAGTGCCCCTCGCTGGCGTGCTGCTGCGGGCGGCACCGTGGCGCGCGAGGAAGCCCCGGCAGCCGCGGGAACGACGGGACCCGCGGGGTCACCGGCAGCCGAGGGCCCGGCGGTCTTGGCGGCCTCGGGGGCGTGGTGCCCGTCGGGGGACGACTCCCGGGGCAGCAGCCCGTCGCGGGGTCCCGACGGGAGAGGGGACAGTTGGTGTTGCACCGAGGCTGGGCCTGCGCCACCGCCGGCAGGACCGCCACCAGCAGCGCCAGGACGCAACGCACGAGTCCGAGAGCCATTCGCGCCACGGCGCGGACGATACCGACCTTCCCCACCGTTGGCGAGCGCGTACGCGCCGGTGCCCTCCTACGGCGCGCGCGGCCCGACGCTGCGGGCGCAGCGGAAGCCCACGGAGCGCTCCCTCACGCCCTCGCCGACATGGTCCCGGAAGGCCCCGCGGAACCACGCGGCCTCCCCGAGGTTCCAGGCCCCTCCTCGCACCACGCGGTCGGTCCCCGTCGGAGCTCCCGGCGGGTCCGTGGCGGCCCCCGTGGCGTAGGGGCCGTAGCGGTCCCCGGTCCACTCGGCGACGTTGCCCGCGAGGTCCTGCACGCCCAGCGCAGTAGCACCCGCGGGGAAGCTCCCTACCGGCGCCGTGGCCTCCCAGCGGTCGTCCGTCGCGTGGAGCGCCGTAAGGGCCTCCTCCAGGCGCCGCCCGAGGCGCTCACACTCCGCGCCGCAAGCGTTCAGACGTGTCCCGTCGGGCGGCGAGAAGCCCCAGGGGAAGGGCCTCCCCTCGCGCCCTCGGGCGGCGAACTCCCACTCTGCCTCCGTGGGCAGGCGCAGGTCCTTGGCGCGGCAGTACGCCTCGGCCTCGGGCCAGGTGACGCAGTTGACCGGGTGCTCCTGGCGGTCCTCACGGTTGCCGTTGCAGAAAGGGCTCAGCGCCACGCGGTCGGGCGAGCGCGCGCCGGGCACCTCGCTCGTGACGCCCGCGGGCGCGCACCGCCCCGCGGTCACACACGCCGCGTAGGCCCTCACGGTGACCTCCACCCGGTCCATGCAGAAGGCCCCGAGGGTCACAGCACGGGCGGGCCTCTCGTCGGCCTCGCCGGAGTCGTCCTCGATGCCCATGGTGAAGGTCTCCCCGGGGTGCTGCACCATCCCCTCGGGGCACGGGGACGCAGCGGGCGGCGTGGGCGGCGGAGGCGGCGGCGCGCGCCTCGGAGGGACCTTGGTGGGCGCCTCCGAGGGGCCGCTCGGGAAGAGCACCTCCCGAGCGGCCTTGTCCCTCCACGCCAGGACGCCCCCGAAGGCCACCGCGAGGCCCACCCCGATGGCCGCGGAGGTGCGCCAGTTTGTGCGGGCCGCGCCCCGGCCCCAGGCCGTCATGAGCTCCGAGCGCAGCGCCCCGGCGTCCTGGAAGCGCGAGGTGTGGTCCGCGTGGAGGGCCCTGGCGAGCACCTTCCACACCTCCGCGGGCACCCCGGCCCGGGCGCCGGTCAGGAGCCCCTCGATGCGCCCGTTACGAATGGTGGTGGCGTAGTGCCACTGCTCCTCGTCGGCCGCGTACCACCGCAGGGTGAGCATCTCGAAGAGCATCACCCCGAGGGAGAACACATCGCTCGGGGGACCCATGCGCGACGCCTGGCCGCTGTGCTGCTCCGGGGCCATGTAGTCCGGCGTCCCGAAGCGCACCCCGGGCTGCGTGCCGTCCCTGGTGCCGAGCTGGGCGATGCCGAAGTCCAGCACCTTCACGATGGTCTCGCCGTCCGGGCGCTCGATGAGCATCACGTTGGCGGGCTTGAGGTCCCGGTGCACGATCGCCCCCGGCGTGCGCACCGCGTGGGCCGCGGCCACCCCGCGGCAGATCTGGTCGAAGATGGCCTTCACCCGCGGGAGCTCCGGCATGCGCTTCTGGTCCCGGTGCACCTGGAGCCACTCGTCCAGGGGCGTGCCGTCCACGTACTCCATCACGATGTACGGCCTGGAGTAGGCCCTCCCGCGATCGATCACCGCCACCACGTTGGGGTGCTGGAGCATCCCCAGGGCCTGGGCCTCCTTCTCGAAGCGCCGGGTGGCGTCGTCGTCCCGGTCCAGCGCGGACTTGAGCAGCTTGATCGCCACCCGACGCCCGGGAAACCGCTGGTCGTCCCCCACCCAGATCTCGCCGTAGGTGCCCTCTCCAAGGCGCTCCGTCAAGGTGTAGCGCCCGTCCAGCACCGCTCCGACGCTCGGTCTCTCGTCCATCGGTCACCCTGTCTTAGCGCAACTTTCCCCCCAGCACGGACAACAATCCCTCACCCGTTCACGTCAACGCCCGGAGACAGCCCCAACGTGCCCCGGGGACCCCCAACCCGCGTTCACACCTTTGGAGGTTATTGTATAACATCTTGAAATCATTGGCTTTTATGTTTTTCTAGGGGTGTGAACGGGCGTACCGGTGGGTTGGTACGGTCCGTGCTCATAGGGAGGACACCACCGGCCACGGCCCTCTGAGAGGTGTCGCATGACCCATCGTTCCTCCCTCGCCTCGGTTGCCCTCGCTTCCACCCTCGCGCTCCTTGGGGTCTCGCCCCTGGCCTCGGCCCAGCAGGCGGGGCGCCCCAGGGTGGGGCGTACGGCCCCGAGGGCCCACACCGGGAGCCCCCAGCACCGGGAGCTCGACGGGCGCCTGACGGCCCGGGACCCGGTGGACTCCGAGGGGAGGCACCACCGCGGGCGGCCGATGCGCCTGGTGGCCGGCGACCAGGTGACCTTCTCCCTGACCTCCGACGACGTGGACGTGCTGGCCCGCGTCGAGGGCCCCGACGGCCAGACCTGGGAGGACGACGACAGCGGCGGCGACACCAACGCCCTCCTGCACTTCACGGCCCCCGTGGACGGCGTCTACCGCTTCATCGCCACGACCTACGGTCCGGGCACCACGGGGTCCTTCCACGTCACCGTGGACGTCGCCCCGAGCGACCTGGTGGACGACGACGATGACGATGACGACGGCGACGACGACGACAGCGGCCTGGAGCCCGGCGAGAACCCCGGCGTGGTCGCTCCGGCGGCGGGCGGGAGCACCTTCGGGATCTTCGTCGGGATCAGCGACCAGGGCGGCGAGAACTCGTTCCTCCCGGGCAGCGCCGACGACGCCGTGCAGCTCGCGTCGGCCTTCGCCGAGGCCGGTTGGATGCAGCGCACCAACGCCGTGGTGCTCACCGACGCGAGGGCCACCGTGGCCAACGTCCGCCAGGCCTTCGGGGCGCTCTCCCAGCGCATGGGGCCCAACGACACCCTGGTGTTCTTCTACGACGGCCACGGCAGCACCCAGGTGCTCGACACCCGCGGCCCGGACCTCTCCCGCGCGGACCTCGGGCGCCTCCTGGACCGCGTCCCCGGCCGCTCGCTGGTGGTGCTCGACTCCTGCGAGGCCGGCGGCTTCGCCCCCGTGGTCCAGCGCCCCGGGCGCTTCGGGCTCTTCTCCTCCCGCGCGGACGAGAACTCCTCCACGGCCCCGGAGGTGAACGCCGGCGGCTGGCTCGCGTACTTCTTCCGCGAGGCCGTCCGCGGCGGCGTCCCCCGCGGCGCCGACGGCTCCGTGGACTACGCCCGCGTCGTGCGCTACGTCCAGCAGCGCTACGACCGCCAGGGCGTCTCGCAGCACCAGCACCTGGTGGCCGTCAACGGCACCGGCAGCGACACCTTCGCCCTCGGCGGCTCCTCGCAGGGTCCGGCCCTCCAGCCTGGCACCGCCATCGCGACCAACACCCTCCCGGCGCAGAACCCCGGCCTCCCGGGCTTCGGCGGCCTCCCGGCCATGAACGGCCTGCCTGGCCTCGGGCAGCTCGGGCAGCTCCCGGCCATGGTCAACCTCCCGGCGGGCCTGAACCCCCAGAGCCTCGGCGGCCTCTTCGGGATCCCCTCGGCCCAGCCCGGCGCCGCCCCCTCCGCCCCGACGGTGTCCATGAACGAGCTCGGCCAGCTCTTCGGCGCGGGTGTCAACGTCATGAGCCAGGTCGCCTCCGAGCTCACCAAGTAGCGCTTCCCTCGCCCCCGTCGCCTCCCCTCGCGTATGCTTTGAGTACATGCCCGAGGCCCTGCGCGTCGAACGCTTCGAAATCCCCAACCACGACGGCTGGATGCTCCACCTGCGGCGTACATGCCGCACCCCTCCGGCGCCCTCGCGCAGGCCCCTCCTGATCATCCCGGGCTATGGGATGAACTCCTTCATCTTCTCGTTTCACCCGAGCGGGCGCTCCCTGGAGGCGTACCTGGCCGACGAGGGCTTCGAGGTCTGGAGCGTGGACCTCCGGGCCCAGGGGGGCTCCAAGCCCGTGGGGGAGCCTTCGCGCTACGGGCTCCGGGAGCTGGGGCTGGTGGACGTCCCCGCGGCGGTGTCCGCGGTGCTGGAGCGCACGCAGACCAACACCGGGAGGGTGGACCTGGTGGGGTGCTCCCTCGGGGCCACGTTGATGTTCATGTACGCGGGGCTCCACCCTGAGGCGCCCGAACGCATGGGCTCGCTGGTGAACCTCGGGGGACCCCTGCGGTGGGAGCGGGCCCACCCGGTGGTGCGCCTGGCCTTCGCGTCCCCCGCCCTGGCCGGGGCCGTGCCCTTCCGGGGGACGCGCGCCCTGGCCCGCGCGCTCCTGCCCGTCCTGGCGAAGGTCCCGGGCCTCCTGGACGTGTACCTGAACACACGCACCACGGACATCTCCCGCGCCGAGGAGATGATCCAGACGGTGGAAGACCCGATCCCCGAGGTGAACCGAGACATCGCCCGGTGGATCAAGTCCCGGGACCTCCTGGTGGACGGCGCGAACCTCACCCACTCCATGGCGGGCGTACGCAACCCGCTCTTGTGCGTGGTGGCCCTGGACGACGGCATCGTGCCGCCGGAGACCGCCCGCAGCCCGCTCTCGCACCTCGGGTCCCTCGTGCGCGAGGAGCTCGCCGTGGGCGGGCGCCACGGACCCTACGCCCACGCGGATCTCTTCCTCGGCCGCGACGCCGAGGCCCGGGTCTTCGCGCCCCTCGGGGCCTGGCTCCTGGCCCGCTACGGGGAGTGACCTTCAGCCCGCGTCCTCGAAGCGCAGGAGCCGCGGCACCGTGGGCTCCGTGAGCCTCCAGCGGGCCACCTCCCCGAGGGGCGAGGTCACCGCGAGGACGCCGTCCCTGAGCGAGACCCCTTCGCCCACCTGGAGGGCGCACCCCACGATGCCCTCGGCCCAGGAGGTCCAGGCCGGGTGGGCCTCGCCGTCGTCGTTGCGCAGGGCCCCGCGGTAGACCACGTCGGTGCCCTGCACGACGCCGTCGAAAGAGAACCAGAGCGGGTAGCGAAAGAACAGCACCGGCCTCACCAGCGTGGCGCGCACCCGCCGGACCCCGTCGCGGTCCTCCGCGGCCAGGGCGTCGAGCACGCGCTGGGCGAAAGCGAGGGCCGGGGCACAGCCCGGACCGCACGGGAGAAAGCCCACGAGGGAGACCGTGCACAACGGGTTGAGCCTCCAAGGGAGGGCCTCGCCCTCGCCCACGAAGGCCCGGAGCCCCGCCTCGTTGACGCCCTCCTCCCGGGCCTCGGGACTCTGTGACACCTCCACGAAGCGCTCCACGCAGCACGGTGGGTACCCGAGCAGGAGCCCCGCCCGGCGCGTCCCCTCGGGGCTCCGATCGTCCTCGGCCTCCAGCACCTCCCGGGCCCCGCTCCCCCGCGACACCGCCACGGAGTACCGATCCCCGGCCTGCGATGGCTCCGACGCCACGCGGTCATAACGCCGCGCGTAGGGCCCGCGGCGCGCGCTCTGCCACCCGAGGGTGCGCGCCAGCCGCTGAAGGTGCGATGCCTGGGCGCGGGAGAGGTCTTCGAATTTCGCCACGGCCCTCTGCCCGCGGGAGAGCGCCACAAGGTCCACCTTGCGAAGGGTGTCGTAGCGCTGGAGGCTCTGCCCGGCGGGGGTCACCTGCGAGAAGCCCGCGGGCACCACCCCGGGACGGAGCCCCAGGATCGCGTGGAACTCCGCCGAGGCCCTCGCGCGATCGCCCGCCCGCGACGCCTCCAGGAACGCATCGTACCGCCCTGCCAGCGCGTCCATCACACAAGCTCCGAGAGCTCCAGGAGCACCACCAGGGCCTCCCCGGCCCCGGCCCCCTCCCGAATCCTCGGTCGGGCAATGCCAGCCACACATCTACCTACATCTACCGACATATGTTCAGCTCGTTCGATTTCGCGGTCTTTGAGGGCATGGATCCGGGTGACCTGGTCCACCCTCAGGGCGAGGGTCTCACCACCAAAGGCCACCAGGAGGAGCCTCCCGGGGCTCTCCCAGGGGGCCGGAGGGAGCCCGAGGGCCCTGCGGGGGTCGCACACGGTGGTGACCTCTCCGTGCAGGAGGGCGACGCCAAGGACGCGCTCGGGCGCCCTCGGGACCTCGGTCAGGGGCGCCAGGGGAAGCACCTCCCGGACGAGGTCCAGGGGCAGCGCGTAGTGGGCGCCATCAAGGACGAAGCCCAGCCAGCGACGGGCGTCGGGAGCGGCCTCCAGGCCTGTCAAGAGCCCCTTTGGATCCAGGAGCGCGAGGGTGCTTTCAGGTGGCATGAGGGGCACCTCCCGGGGCGTCCGGCGCGCTCAGGGCCTCCTCCAGGAGCCCCGCGGGGTCGAGCACCAGGGCCAGGCGCTGTTCCCCGAGGTCCGTGGCGCCGGTGAAGCCCCGGACGCCCCGGAGGCTCGCGCCCAGGGGCTTGATCACCACGTCCCGCTGGCCCTGGATGGCGTCCACCACGAAGCCCGCCCGGCGCCCGGCCAGGGCCACCACGGCCACCAGACCCCCGCGGTGGCGCTCTGGCGCGCGGTGTCCGAAGAGCACCGCCAGGCGACACAGGGGCAGGGTCGCGCCCCGGAGGGTGGTCACCTCCCGAGCGCCCACGAGCCTCACCTCCTCGGGGTGGAGCTTCAGGGCCTCGCTCACGGAAGCCAGGGGCAGGGCGTAGGTCCTGCCGGCTACTTCACACACCAGCGCCGGGAGGATCGCCAGGGTGATGGGCAGCGTGAGGGTGATGCGCGTGAACACCCCGGGCTCCGAGGCCACGTCCACCATGCCCCCGAGCCGCGCGATGTTGGTCTTCACCACGTCCAAGCCGACGCCCCGACCGCTGGTCTCGGTCACCCGATCCCGGGTGGAGAAGCCCGGGAGGAACACCAGCGAGAGCCTCCCGGCGCGGTCCAGGCCCCGCACCGCCTCGGGCTCCGCGAGGCCCTGGGTGAGGGCCCTGGCGAGCACCGCCTCGGGGTCGATCCCGGCCCCGTCGTCCTCGACCTCGATCACCACGTGGCTGCCCGACTGCCACGCGTTGATCGCCAGGGTCCCCTCCGCGGGCTTGTCCCGCTCCCGCCGGAGCTCCGGCGCCTCGATGCCGTGATCGATGGCGTTGCGCACCAGGTGTTGCAGCGGCGCGGCGAGGGCCTCGACGAGCACCTTGTCCACGGCGGTGTCCACGCCGGTGATCACCAGACGGAGCTCCTTTCCCAGGGCGCGGGAGAGCTTGCGCACCTCGCGGGCGACGCGCTCCAGCGCCTGGCCCAGGGGCACCATGCGCACCTCCAGGAGCCCGCGCTGGAGCGCCGCGAGGTTCCTGCCGAGGTCCCGCTCCAGGCGCACCAGCTCGGCCCTGAGGGCCGCGAGGTCCGCGCCCGGGCGGAGCCGGTCCGCGGCGGTCGTGAGGGCGCCGCGCACCAGCCCGAGCTCCCCGACGGCGTTCAGGAGCCGATCCATACGACGCAGGTCCACTCGGACCGTCGCCAGCGCCGGGCGCACCTCGGGCTCCGGCGGGTGCAGCGCCACGGGCGCCCCCGAGGTCGGGGTGGGCTTCTCCCTCACGGTCTCCGCGGGGCCCTCGACGAAGGGCACGGTCACCACCTCCGAGGGCGCGAGCTCCAGGGCGAGGGCCAGCCCCTCGGTGGAGAGCGCCCCGGCCACCAGGAGCTCCAGCTCCAGGTGGTCTTCATCTCCGCCGGCGGGCAGGAAGGTGATCACCTCCGCCTGGGGCTTGAGGGCCCTCTTCAAGGTCTCCAGGTGCTGGTCGATGGTGGCCAGGGGGTGGCGCACCCGCACGCGGTAGAGGGGCTCCCGGCGCGCCGCGTGGACCGCGAGGCGGTGCTCTTCGTACTCCGAGAGCACGGCCACCACCGACGGGTCGAGCACGTACGAGCGCGCGTTGGAGCCCCGCTCGGCCTCGTGGGGGCGGAGCCTCCGGAGGGCCTGGTCGAGCCCGGCGGTGTCCTCGCGGCCCGACGCCAGGGCGCGCCCGAGCTGGTCCACGGCGGTGAACAGGTCATCGAGGAGCGCGCGGGAGAGCGCCAGACGCCCGAGCCGGAGCTGGTCCAGGAGGTCCTCCAGGTGGTGGGCCCCCTGCGCGAGGCGCTCATACGCGAAGAGCCCCGCGAGGCCCTTAAGCGTGTGCATCGCGCGGAAGACGGCGTTCAGGCGCTCGGGGTCCTCGCGGCCCTGGGAGAACTCCTCGTCGAGCTGGAGGAGCTCTCGGCCGACCAGCTCCAGGAGCTCCTGGGCCTCGGCGTGGAACTCCTCCTGGGCTCGCCGGGCGTACTCGCTGGCGTCCTCGGGCGGCATTACCGCTCCGCGGTTCGAAACGGCCGCAGCGCCGCCAGGAGCGTCTCCGGCAGGAAGGGCTTGACCACGAACGCGTCGGCGCCCAGGGCCAGGGCCTTGTCCCGGTCCACGCCCCGGGACTCCGTGGAGACCACCACCACGGGCACCTTCGCGTACGTGGCGTTCTTCCTCAGGAAGGCCACGAACTCCAGGCCCGACATGGACGGCATGTTCAGATCCGCCAGGATGAGCGTAAAGCCCCCTCGGGGCAGGAGCCTCAGGGCCTCGAAGCCCGTGGCCGCCTCGGACACCTCGGTCACCCCCGCGGAGGCCAGCGTGGCCTTGATGTACGCCCTCACCGCCGCCGAGTCCTCGACCACCAGCACGCGCTCCATCCCGCTAGCGTAGCCGCCCGACGCCCCTTTGGGGAATCAAGTCAGGGACCGCGACAGCGTCTGGCCCCGGCGCGACGGGTCCGCGGCGAGCGCGGCGCTGAGCTCCCCGAGGCTCCGGAGGTACCGGAACGTATAGATCCCCGACCCGTGGCCGTCCCCGAAGGTGAACGACAGCGCGTAGCTGCCGACCTCCTCGATGGTGTCCAGCGCCGCGTTGCCGCCCGGGATCCAACGGATGTCCCCGCTGTGGCCCTGGCACCCGGCGCAGGGGCAGTAGCCCCGCAGGAGCGCGTTGGGAATGGCCGTCTCCGCGCCGTCCGCCCAGGTCACCGTGAGGGTGTCCGATCCCATCGGGGCGCTCACCAGCGTCGGCGTCACGCGCCGAGGGTCACCTTGCTCCATGCCCCGCGTTGGACACCATCCCTCCGTCGCCCGCAAGGGCCCCCTCCAGCTCCCGGGGTCCCACGCACCGAAGGCCCTCCACTGGCCCCAGCGCCCCCACCGCCAGCGCCCCGAGGGCCTGGCCAAAGGCCACAGCCCGCCGCCAGCCCTCCACAGTGCTCCAAAGCGCGCTCCCCCCGCGCTCCAGCACCGCCAGGAGCCCCGCCAGGAACGCATCCCCGGCCCCCACCGGATCCCGCTCCTCCAGGGCAGACGTAGGTAGGTGTAGGGTTGTATCCCACACCTGCGCTTCGGCGCCTCGGGCTCCGCGGGTGAGCACCGCGAAGGCCCCCGGGGCCAGGGCCTGGAGGTTCTCCAACGTGGGCTCGCGCCCGAGGGCCTGGAGGTCCTCTTCGCTGGCCTTGAGGAGCCAGGCGTGGGCGCAGAGGGTGTCCAGGGCGCTCTGGAAGCGTGCGCGGTCCTGCCAGAGGTGGGCGCGGACATTGAGGTCCACGCAGACCCGGGCCTCACGCGCCCGGGCCTCGCGCAGGAGCCTCCGGGCGGCCCCTTCGAGGCTCGGGGACACCAGGGCGCTGGTCCCGAGCGCCAGCGCGCTCATGGCCTCCCAGGGGGCCACGGGCAGGGCCTCCAGGAGGGCCTCCGAGAGGGCCAGGTCGGCGCCTCCCTGGCGGTAGAAGAGGAAGCTCCTGCGCCCTCCTCCGAGGCGCTCGACGAAGGTGATGCCCGTGCGCTGGGCGACCGTGGGCGCCGCGGAGACGTCTACACCGGAGCCCTTGAGGTGCTGGAGGAGCCGCGCCCCGTGGGCATCGGCCCCGACGGCGCCGCAGAAGCGCACCGGGACCCCGAGGCGCCCGAGGGTGCTGGCGACGTTGGCCGGGGCCCCTCCCGGGAAGGGCACGAAGCTCTCGGCGGTGTCCAGGGTGCTCCCCTCGGGCATGCCGTAGAGGTCCACCAGGGCCTCGCCAAAGGAGACGATCACGGCGAGGCCGCGGGGGGTGGGGCTTTTCGCCCGAGGCCCACGAGGTAGACCTCGGTGCTCTCCTTGCGGGAGGCCTCGGGCTTGAGCACCCGGACGGTGCCAAAGCGCGCCCGAAGGTCCGCGCGGACGCGATCGAAGCCCTCGCCCTGGAAGATCTTGGCCACGAAGTTTCCGCCCGGGGCGAGCGTGGCGTCGGCGATGGCGATGGCGCGGTCCACGAGCTCCACCGAGTGGAAGACGTCCGCATCACGGATGCCCGTGGTGTGCGGGGCCAGGTCGGACACCACGAGCCCGAAGGGCCCGAGGAGCGCGAGGTCTCCGAGGGAAGCGGTGGTCACGTCGAGCTCCAGGGCCGTCACCACGGGGCCGCAGGCGACCTTGAGGGGGTTCTGGTCCAGGGCCACGACGCGCCCCCGGGGGCCGACCTTCTCCGCGAGGTATTTTGTCCACGAGCCGGGCGCCGCGCCCAGGTCCAGCACCGCGAGGCCCTGCCGGGTCAGCCGGCAGCGCCGGTCGATTTCCTCCAGCTTGTAGACGCTGCGGGCGGGGTAGCCGGCCTTCTGGGCGCGGACCGTGAACGGGTCCGGGCGGTCTCCGGGCTTCATGACGACCTCACCCCGGCGCAAGGCCAGGGGTGTGGGGGGTGGACTACGCGTGCTTGCCGTTCTTGACGGCGCCGCGGACGGTGACCACGCCGCCCCGGGAGCCCGGGACGCTGCCCTCGATGAGCACCAGGTTCTGCTCCGGGACGATCCGGGCGACCTTGAGGTTCTGCTCGGTCCGGCGGCGGTTGCCGTGCTGGCCGGGCATCTTCTTGCCCGGGAGCGTGCGCCCGGGGGTCATGTTCGTGCCGATGGAGCCACCGTGGCGGAAGTACTCGTGGGTGCCGTGGGTGCTCACCATCCCCGCGAAGTGGTGGCGCCGGATCACGCCCGAGAAGCCCCGGCCCTTGGAGGTCCCGCACACGTCCACGAACTGCCCCTCCTTGAGCACGTCCGCGATGGAGATCACCTGCCCCACCTCGAAGCGCGCGGCGTCCTCCGCGGACACCCGGAGCTCCTTGAGGTGCCGGGGGTACTTCTTCACCTCACGGGTGACGCCGTTCTTCACCAGGGTGCTGGTGGCGGCCTGCACGCCGTTCTTCTCGTAGTAGCCCTGGAGGGGCTTGTTGGTGTTCTTGGCCCGGCGCTCCCCGAAGGAGAGCTGGAGGGCGACGTACCCGTCCCGCTCCGCGGTGCGCTTGCGCACCACGATGCAGGGGCCCGCCTCCACCACGGTCACCCGGCTGACGTTTCCGTCCGCGTTGAAGAGCTGCGTCATGCCGAGCTTCTGCCCGAGGATCCCGAGGTTTGTATTCATGGCTGGTCTCTCGTAACGAGGCGCGGGATGCTACGAAAATCCCCGCCCGCGTCAAGGCCCGAGCGTACCCTTTACCCCAGCGGGACCACCCTCTCGGGCGTACACACCGCGTCCGAGAGCGGCGCCGTCACCGTGGCCCCGTCCCAGGCGACCACCCGCGAGAGCGCCCCCCGGCCCCGGACGGTGACCCCCGGGCCAAGCACCACCCCCGGCCCGAGCGCTACCCCGGCGGGCACCTCCACCCCAGCGGCCACCCGGGGCACCTCCCCCGCGAGGTCAAAGCACGCCTGGGCGTACTCCGAGAGCGTCCCGAGGTCCCTCCAGGGCCCCTGGTCCACCCAGGCCGCGACGGTCTCTCCCCGCGCCAGGAGCGCCCGCAGCGTGTGCTTCACCACGCAGCCCTCCTCCGGGAGCCACGGGGCCACCGACGGGTCCAGCACGTACACCCCGGTGAACAGGCACCGCCGCAGGGGCTCTCGCGGTGCCTCGCCCTCCCCGAGGAGCCTCCGGAGCCTCCCTTGCCGGTCCACCTCCAGCACCCCGAAGCGCTCGGCCCGGGGGTCCTCCCGGACCACCAGGGTCACCCTGGCGCCGGTCCTCCGGTGGTGTTCCAGGGCCCCGGAGAGGTCCGGCGAGGCCAGGAGGTCCCCGTTGAACACCACGAAGGCCCCGGTCCCGAGGTGTGGGAGCGCCGCGCGCAGGCCCCCTCCGGTGCCCAGGAGCGAGGGCTCCACCAGCACCCGGAGCGAGAGCCCGTGGCGCCGCGCCCAGGGCTCAAGGCCCGGCTCCACCTGCCCCGCCAGGTGAAACGCATTGGCCACCACGCGCCTCACCCCCGCCGCGGCCAGGACGCCCAGGGCGTGGGCCGCCAGGGGACGGTCCAGCACGGGCACCAGGGCCTTGGGCCTCTCCAGCGTCAGGGGCCGCAGCCGGGTGCCCAGCCCCGCACAAAGGACCATCGCGTCCACGGGGGCGCTGTGACACCTCGCCGCAGGGGCGTCAACGCGCTAGATACCCGCTCCGCCCGATGGTGGTCCCCAGGGAAAGGCTCAACGACCGCTGGGAGTTCGTCGAGACGATCTCCCGACGCCCGGTGAACCTGGTCTACCTTGCCCGAGATGTAGGTGACGGACACACCGTGGCGGTGAAGGTCCTACAACCGGATTTCGCGCGCGACGAGCAGGCCGTGGGTAGATTTCTCCGGGAGGCCTCGGTGGCCCGGAGGCTCCTGCACCGGAACCTGGTGAAGGTGGAGGACCACGGGCTGACGCGCGAGGGTCGACCCTTCCTGGTGATGGAGCACCTCCAGGGGGAGACCCTGGAGGCGAGGCTCGTCCGGGGGAAGCTGCCGTTGCGGGAGGCCGAGGCGGTGGTGGAGCAGCTCGCCGAGGGGATCGGCGCGGCTCACGCCGAGGGGATCGTGCACCGGGACCTGAAGCCCGCCAACTGCTACCTCACCGTGGGCGAGGCAGGGGTTCTCACGGTGCGCGTGCTGGACTTTGGCTTCGCGAAGGTGACCGACCAGCTCGGCGGCGGGGACGGGGTGCGCACGGCCACCAACGCGCTCCTGGGGACGCCGTTGTACATGGCCCCGGAGCAGGTGCGGTCGGCCAGCGAGGTGGACCCGCGGGCGGACCTGTGGAGCCTGGCGGTGTTGACCTACGAGCTCCTGACGGGCGCGGCGCCCTTCGGGGCCCGGGCGCTGCCGGACCTCTTCGTGGAGATCCTGACGAGGCCCATACCGCCGCCGAGCGGGCTTGAGCCCTCGCTGCCTCCGTCGGTGGACGCGTGGTTCGGGCGGGCGCTGGACCGCTCGCGGCGGCGGCGCTTCCAGTCCGCGGCGGAGTTCTCCCGCACCTTCCGGGCGGCGCTGCGCGGCGAGGCCCCGCCGCCCGCGACGGAGAGCCCCACGCGCGTACCTCCCCTGGCGAGGGCCCCGAGGGGCTCCTGGCTGACGCTCCTCCTCGGGCTCTTGGCGCTGGTGCTCACGGTGATCGCCGTCACCCTCAGGTGACGCCGCGCGCCGTGGCTCAGCCCCGGAGCGTGGCCTCGGCGGTGGCGAGGGTGTCGTCCATGAGCTCGCGCAGGCGGCCCCGGGCGCGCTGCAGGCCCGTCTCGAAGCTCTCCCGCGCGTCCAGGGGCTCGCACAGATCGAAGTAGTATTTGAGCTTGGGCTCCGTGCCGCTGGGCCGGAGGATCACCCTGCTGCCGCCCGAAAGCTCGAAGGACAGCACGTCGGATGACGGGAGCGAGAGCTTCTCGGTCTTCTCGTTCATGTCCGTGCGCACCCCGCGGAGGTAGTCCCTCACGGCGTGGACGCGGCTCCCGCCGATGCTCCGGGGAGGGCGCCGCCGCAGGCCCGCCATGGTGTCCGCGCTGCGGCGCATGCCGTCCCCGCCGGTCAGGGTCACGCTGTGTTGCTGCGACACCCAGTAGCCGTACTGCCGGTAGAGCGCCTCGAGCTGGTCCACGAGGGTGCGGCCCTGGGCCTTGAGCCTGCCCACCAGCTCCACCATGAGCCTCGCGGTGGAGACCCCGTCCTTGTCGCGCACCAGCGTGCCCGCGGTGTACCCGAGGGCCTCTTCATACCCGAAGACGAAGCGGGCGCCGTTGGACTGCTCCAGCTCCATCGCGCGGTTGGCGATCCATTTGAAGCCCGTGAGGGTCTCCTCGTAGCGAACGCCCAGGGAGCGCGCGATCACGCCGAGCATGGGCGACGAGACGATGGTGGTGAGCACCAGCCGCTCGGCCCCTCCCCCCGGGCTCCGGGTCAGGAGGTGGTGCCCCAGGAGCACCCCCACCTCGTTGCCCGAGAGCTGCCTCCAGGCGCCGTCATGGCGTAGGGCCACGGCCAGGCGGTCGGCGTCCGGGTCGTTGGCCAGCACCACGTCGGCCTCGCTGGCGCGCGCCAGGGCCAGGGCCAGGTCCAGGGCGCCGGGCTCCTCCGGGTTGGGGAAGCGCACCGTCGGGAAGTCCCCGTCGGGCTCGGCCTGCTCGGGCACCACGGACAGCCTGCACACCCCCCCGAGGGCGCGCTGCACGCTGGCTCCGCCCACGCCGTGTAGGGGGGTGTACACCACCCCCACGGAGGGCTCGCCGTTCACCGGCAGGCACAGGGCCTCGACGCCCTTGAAGTACGCCTCGGTCACGCGCTCCGGCATGGGGCGCAGGAGCCTGCGGTTGCGGGCGACGGACTCTGGCAGGAGCGCCACGGACGCCAGGGGCCCCACCGCGGCGATGGCCGCGGCGATACCCTTGTCCTGCGGCGGCACGATCTGCGCGCCGTTCTCCCAGTAGACCTTGTACCCGTTGTACTCCGGCGGGTTGTGGCTGGCGGTGATCATCACGCCGCCGACGGCGTTGAGCTCCCTCACGGCGAAGGCCACCAGGGGCGTGGTGGCCAGGGCGCCGAAGGCGAACACCGGGATCCCCGCCCCGGCCAGCACCGCGGCCACGTCCCTGGCGAACTCCCGGCTCATCCTGCGCGCGTCGTGGCCGAGCGCCACCCCGCGGTGGGTGCACTCCGGGAGGTGCTCCAGGAGGTACGCCGCGAGGCCCGCGGTGGTACGAATCACCACCGCGCGGTTCATTCGGTTGGGTCCCGCCCCGAGGAGCCCCCGGAGGCCCGCGGTGCCGAACTCCAGCCGCGCCCCGAAGCGCTCCGAGAGCTGGGCCTCGTCGCCCGCCGTGAGGATCGCCCGGAGCTCCTCGCGCGTCGCGGGGTCCGGGTCCTCGGAGAGCCACTGCCGCGCCGCTGCCTTCCACTCACTCACCGCTCATCGCCTCCTGAAGGAACGGGCGGTGGTATAGCGCCCTGGGGACCCTTGCAACAGGGAGAAATTCACGCCCTGCGCCAGCGGCCCGGGCCGTCGCGACGCACCCTGCCGTGGAGCCGGAGCCTCTCCAGGTGCGCCAGGGTGCTCCGGAGGGCCAGCGCGGGCACCTCCGCGAAGACCTCCCGGTAGGCCTCCTCGGCCACCGTGGCCTCGTCCGTGCCCCCCTCGGCCACCGCGGCGTAGACCCTGGCCTCGCGCGCCAGGCGGTGGCGGACATACCCCTGGAGGTACGCCGGCCCGTCGTCCACCGGGTCTCCGTGGGCCGGCAGGAGCCTCCCGGGGCCCAGGTCCGCGAGGCGCCGAAGCTGCGAGAGGTAGGCCTCCATGTCGCCCTCGTCCTCGGTGTCGATGAGAATCGTACCGACGGAGGCCACCATGTCCCCGACCAGGGTCCAGCGGCCCTGGCGCTCGCGCAGGCACAGGTGCCCCGGGGCGTGCCCGGGGGTGTGCAGCGCCCGCACGCCAAAGGGCTCCACGGCCTCGTCGCCCTCGGGGAGCGCCCGGTCCACGGAGAGCGCGCCCTGGAGCTTTCGGGCGGTCTCCGGGTGGGCCCACAGAGGCACCCCGAAGGCCCTCTGGAGCGCCCCGACGCCCCCCACATGGTCCGGGTGGTGGTGCGTCACCACGATGGCCTCGAAGCGGTGGCCCTGGGCGATCCTGCGCGAGACCGCCTCGGCCAGCCGAGCCTGGGTGTCTTCAAAGGGAGAGCCCGGCTCCACGACCAGAAAGGCGGCGCCTCCGACGAGGTAGGTGTTGGTGTGCGTGGCCGGCGGGAGCGTGGGCGTGCGCAGGGCGAGGCGCCAGACCCCCTCCCCCACGGGCTCCGGAGCGTCAGTCACGGGCGCACCTTGACGGGGCGCGAGGGGACGGCATAAGCCAGACGGCCATGATCGCGCAGACGCTACGGAACATGCTCAAGGCCCTGAATGATGTCACCGAGAAGGATGACACGTACGAAATGGGGGAGGCCTGGGATGTCACGTTCAACCTGGCCCGACAGGGCGTAGGGCTCACCATCAACCACGTCCTGCGGGTGACCTTCAAGGGCGAGCTCCTCCTGGTGGTGGAGACCGCCCGGGGCACCCGCTGGGTGATCTCCGCGGAGGACCTCCAGGCGCTCAACCAGGAGCCCTCGTCGGCGGAGAGGCGCGGCGGGCGCAAGACCGGCTTCGCGTGACCGGAAACGCGCCCAACTCCGCGAAATAACTGTTGTTTTCAGGGGATCGGGACGCCCACTCGGACCCCGCCCCCCATGCCCACGCCGACCACCGGGGTCTGGACGCTGGTGCCCACGCTCACCGAGGCCCCAGGGGTGCCCACCATGACGCCTGGGTTGGTCACCACGGCGGTGGAGGGCGCGTACACCGTGGGGGTGCTCACCACGAAGGGGGCGTTGCGGTAGTAGTACCCCGGGCGGTAGTAGACGCCGGAGTGGTACCCGCCGTTGTAGTACACGGTGTTGGTGGAGGCCGCGTTGGAGTACCCGTAGGTGGTATAGCTCGCCGGGTAGGTGACGGCCCCTCCCGCGCGGGACTCGACGAAGCACCCGCCGAGGCTCGTGGCGGCGACGGCCGCGAGGGCGACGACGGACAACCGACGGATTGTTGCGCTGTGGTTCATGGCTCGACGCTAGCACCCCCCCGGGGACCCTTCAACGCGGCGCCCTGGTGGCTCCGATGGCTGCTCCGCTGGGCCCGGGGGAGGTCGTTCGGGCAGCTCACGGCCACCGGTCGGAGGGTAGGTCGGTGGGTCTACCGGCTCCTACCGCTCCGCCGCTGGACCATTGTACGGAGGAACCTACGCCGGTGTTTCCCTCTCGCCTCGCCGGGAGCGCGCGCCGCCATCGCCCGAGGGGCCTACGAGTCCCTCGGGGCCGGGGTCTTCGAGCTCCTCGGAGCGCCGCGGCTCCTCGACGCCGACGCCTCGCAGCTCGAAGGTACGGTGCACCTGGAGGGCCTGGAGTTCCTGGAGGAGGCGCGCTCCCGAGGGCGCGGGGTGGTGGCCGTCACCGCCCACCTCGGGAGCTTTGACCTGTGCCTGTGCGCCAGCGCCCGGCGCCTCGGGGGCCTTCACGTGGTGACCCGGAGCCTCTCGAACCGCGGCCTGGACGCCGTCTGGCAGGGCCTCCGGGGCTCCCTCGGGGTGACCCTCCACCGCCCCGAGGGCTCGCTGGGCGAGCTGCTTCGGGCCCTTCGCGGGGGCGCCGTGGTGGTACTTCTCCTTGACCAGCGCACGCCGCCCTCCTGGGGCGGAGCGCCGCTGCCGTTCTTTGGCCACCCGGCCTGGACCACGCTGGCCCCGGCGGTACTGAGCGCCCGCACCGGCGCGCCGATGCTCCCGGTGCGGTGCCTCCGGGACCCGGACGGCGCGCATCGGGTGCGGCTGGAGCGCGCGTTGGAGCCCCCCGGGCGGGGCCGCGGGGCGCGGCTGGAGCGCATGGCCCAGCTCAACGCCACCGTCGAGCGCTGGGTGCGCGAGGCCCCGGAGTCCTGGCTCTGGCTCCACGACCGCTGGAGGCCCGAGGGAGGCCCCCCGCGAGGGGCGCCCTCCGGGGGCACGAACCCCGCGGATTTGTAGCACGTTCCGCGCGCCGCGGGGATCCCTTGCGCCGGGCGTGGACGCGGGCTATCAACGAGTCCAGCCGCATGAACGGGATGGGCACCGAGGCCGAGGCGGACGTACTCCAGCGTCGCATCGAACATGCGCTCCGCGCGTCCAGGCCGCGCGAGCAGGTGCAGCGGCTCCTGGAGCGCCTCGTGGAGGTGGCGCCGGAGGGCTCGGCGGCGAGCCATTTCGCGCACCGGAACCTGGCCGAGCTGTGCCTGGAGCGGGACCCCTGGAACGCCTCGCTCCACCTGCGCCGCGCGCTCAAGGTGGCGCCGGACGATGACGTCGCCCAGGCCCTGATGGGGCTGTGCCAGGCGCTCCAGGGGAACTTCCGCATGGCCGTGCATGCGTTCCGCCAGGCGGCGCGCCGGTGCCCCTCGAACCCCTGGTACAACCACAACCTCGGGCACCTCCTGGACGTGGCCCTGGGCCAGCCCCAGGAGGCCCTCGGGTACCTCCGCCGGGCCTGGCAGGCGCAACCCAACCAGGAGGAGGTCGCCGCCTCCCTGGCCCACTGCCTCGGGCGCCTCGGGCAGCGTGAGGAGGCCCTGCGCATCGCGCGCCCGCTGTTGGCCCGGCACCCCCAGCACCCGGACCTGAAGGCCCTCACGGCGTGGCTCGAGGGCGGGGACCTCAAGGGGCGCTCGGGGTTCACCGATGCGCTCACCGCGCCCGCGGTCCCGAAGGGTCCGTCGGAGCCTCGGGCTGCTTCGCAGCGCGCAGCCCTGGAGCTCCTGAAGACCCCGCGCGGGGAGGCCGCGCAGCCCGCACCCGGGGCCTCGCCTCGGGAGGGCACCTCCGCGAGGGGGCCCGCCCCGGGCGTGAAGGACGAGCTCGCCCGGGCGCTCTCCCGCGGGGGCTGCAACCCCGTGCAGGTGCAGCGGGCCCTGGCCATCTGGCGGGACCTGGCGCCGGAGTACCGCACCCCCGTCACCCAGGCGGCGATCCCCGCGCTGGCCGCGGCGCTGGAGTACGCCCTGGCCCGGGTGGACGGCGCCGCCGTGCGCCAGCGGGACATCGCCGCCCGCCACGGGGTGACCACGGGGTCCCTGGCGGCGCGCTTCACGGACCTGCGCCAGCGCCTGGGGCTGGTACCCAGGGACGCGCGCTACGCGCGCTAACGGCAGCGCCGGGCAAGCGCCTCGGCGTCCTCGTGGCACGCGAGGCAGGGCCTCGCCGAGGCCCGCAGGAGCGCCCCGCAGCGGGCGGCGAAGCCCGGAGGGTGCGGCGAGAAGCCTCCCCCGGCGCGCTCCAGCGTGGCGTGGCAGCGCACGCAGTCGCCCTCGGCGTGGCACGACACGCAGGTGGTGAGCGAGCGCCGCGCCTCGGCCCCGTGGTGCCTCGCCGTCACCGGCGGGTCCACCCACTCGCGCGCGGGAGGGTGCACGCGGCCAAAGATCCTCGCGCTGGTGCTCGCCCCTTCGCTCACCCCAAGGCGCTGGTGGCACTGCTGGCAGAAGCTCGCCACGCGGTGGCAGCTCCCGCAGCGGTCGCCCTGAAGCCTCGCGTCGGGCACGTGCAGCGTCACGTAGTCGTTCGGGTGCGTCCTGCGGTCCCTCACGCGCCCGTCGTGGCAGTCCGTGCACTCGTCCTCGCGGTGGCACACCGCGCAGCGGGACGCGTCCCGCGCCGCCGAGGCCCGGTGGTCCACCCAGAAATCCGCGTCGTGGTGCAGCCCGGGCATCCACGCCGGAGGGTTCAGCCACCCCTCCGCGAAGCGCGTCTCCAGCGTGCCGTCCGCGCGCTGGAGGTGGCACGTCGCGCACGCGTCCGGCGCCCCCCCGGGGCGGTGGCACCCCAGGCACGACTCCATCCTCGGGAGCTCCAGCCTGGTCGCCAGGCCCACGCCCCTCACCGCGTGGCAGCGCTCGCAGGGCACGCCCCGGGACGCATGCGCCCGGTGCGAGAAGCGCAGGTTCGCCGCGGGCACCTGCACCCTCTCCACCCTCAGGGGGCGCGACGGGTCCCAGCCCTCGTGGCACCCGTCGCACCGCGCCGTGGGCGCCCGCTGCCGCAGGGGCTCGCCGCGGTCAATCGCATGACACGGCAGGCACGTCCCCTCCGTGGGCGTAAGTCTATCACCTACATTATCGCTTGTGTGTGCATTGGTATGACATCGCTGGCAGGTCATGCCACCGAGGCGCAGGTGCCTGGAGTGGTCAAAACGCAGGGGAATGGTCTGGGTGGGGTAGATGGCGCGCGAAGGGGGGCGGGGAGCGACCCCTGCGGGGACCTGGGCGCGGACGGAGAACACGGCCCCGAGGACCGCGCCGAGCAGGAGCAGGGCGAGGCGCCGGGCCATCAGAAGGGCCCCAGGAGGCGCAAGATCCCGGTGGCGCGGAGGCGCGCGCCCACCACGGGGTTGGTGTCCTCCTCCAGGTTGAAGGACACCTCGGCGACGCGGCCCAGGCGCACCATGGCCCCGACGAGCACGGCCACGGACACCATGCGGGTGTCCCTCAGCGCGTCCTCCACGGCCCACAGGGAGGCGCCCCCGTCCAGGCGGATGCGCCCGGGACGAGCCCACCAGGACGCGGTGAGGTCCAGGCCGCCGCGGGAGCCTGCTCCGCCCGTCTCTGCGCGTGCGCGGAGGCTCCCCTCGGCGCGGCTGCGGCGGTGCAGGAGCCCGAGGCCGCCGCCGCCTGCGAAGGCGTCGCGGTCCGCGGGGACGCCACGGTCGGGGGCCGTCTCGCCCAGGGCGTACCTCCGCGCCAGGGCCGAGGCCACCAGGGTCCAGCGGGCGCCCAGGGGCAGCTCCAGGCGCCCTCGGAGGTCGTCCGTGGGGTCCGTCCAGAAGGATGCCCAGAGGGAGGTGGCGTCGAAGGTGGGCCGGAAGCGCGAGAGCTCGACGCCCCAGGAGGCGCGCTCGGGGGGGGCGTACTCCAGCCCGACGGAGAGGTTCCCGACGGTGTTGTGGGGGACCGAGTACACGGCCTCGGCGGTGACCAGGGAGTACGCCCCGGTCTGGAGCTCTACGGAGCCTCCGAGCTTCTCCTCGGCGGTGCCGTCGCGGGTCCAGACGCGCCGCCAGGTGGCGCGGGCGTGGAGCGCGCGCGTCGGGGTGAGGGTCACCGCGAGGCCCGCGGCGCCGGCCTGGGCGCGGTCCTGGACGTTGGGCGCGAGGGTCGGGTCCCACCCGGCGCGGTCGGCGCGCTGGAGCCCGTCGCGCTCAAAGCGTCCGCTGGAGAGGGGGAAGCCCGTGCGGGTCTCCAGGCCGCCGTAGAGCTCCACCCGGGCGCGCGCCCCGAGGTGGAGCTGCACGCGGGCGCCGTCGAAGACAAAGAAGCCCAGAGGGTCCACCACGAACTGCCGCCCCACGCGCAGGTCCACGGCGCGGCGCAGGAGGCCCTGGGCGTCGATGTACGCGAAGGGCAGGTCCACCGCGCGGCGGGCGAAGAGCGGCGCAAAATCCGCCGTGCGGCTGCGCTCCAGCTCCCCGAGGCAGCGCTCCCCGGAGGCGTCGCACGCGCCGCCGAAGTCACTGTCGATCCGGAGCCTGGCGCGCACGGTCCAGACGGCCCCTCTGGGGTCCTCGGGGCGCTGCCAGGCGCCGAGGGAGAGCGTCTGGGTGAGCCTCCGGAGCGAGAGCACCGGCGCCCCGGAGGGCCCCCGGACCTGCCACGCCTGGGCCGCAGTCTCGGCCCTCACCTGGCCCTCGAAGGCCCGGGCCGTCGACGCCTGAAGGGCCCCCGCGCCGAGCGCCGCGAAGAACGCCCCCCGCCGCCGCGTCACGATAGATCGCTGACCCTGGTCCCGCCGAAGCGCCGACGGAGCGAGTCGTCGTAGTGGTCCCCGACGGCGCCCACGCGACGGATCACGTACTCCAGCCCGGCGGCGTCCAGGTCCCGGGTGCGCCGCTCGGCCACCACCACCACCCGCTCGTGGTGCACCCCGAAGGCCACGCCCGCCAGGCCCTGGGCGTTCAGCTCCAGGAGGGCCTTGTAGAGCGCCTCGGCCCCGCCGGGGTCCACCTTGAGGATGGGCGAGACCACCCGGAGCTGCGGCGAGTCCTCGCCGTCGCGCGGCGGCCGCAGGAAGATCGCCACGGCGGCGCTGCCGCGCTGGAGGCTCCAGGCGTGACCCCCGCCCGGCGACGCGATGCGCGTGCCCGCTACGTCCACCTCGAGGCCGAGGCCCCCAAGGACGGACTCCACCAGCGCCACCGCGCGGTCGATTTCTTCGTTCGTTGAAGTCTCCACGGCCGGGATTCGCGCACGGCCCCGGAAGGGTTGTCAAGCCGCGCCCCGCGGTGTGCTACCAATGCCGGGCCGATGCCCACGATCCGACTGGTGGTGCGCTACGACGGGACGGACTACTCCGGCTGGCAGCGCCAGCGGGGAGTGCCCACGGTCCAGGAGACCCTCGAGGCCGCCATCGCCTCCATGGCCTCGGAGCCCGTGACCGTCCGCGGCGCCGGGCGCACCGACGCGGGCGTCCACGCCCTGGCCCAGGTGGCGAGCTTCACCGTCTCCCGGGTGATCCCCGTCCAGGGATGGCTCCATGGGCTCAACGGCAAGCTCCCGCCCTCCATCGCCGTCACCGACGCCCGCGTGGCCCAGGACGACTTCGACCCCCGGAGGGCCTCCGGCGGCAAGCGCTACCGCTACCTCCTGCACGCCCACCCGGTGAGGGACCCGTTCCTCTGCGATCGGGCCTGGCACGTCCACCACCCCCTGGACCTGGACGCCCTGGAGACCGAAGCGCGCGCCCTGGTCGGCACCCACGACTTCCGCGCCTTCCGCGCCGCCGACTGCGAGCGCAAGACCACCGTCCGCACGCTCTTCCGCGTGGCCGTCTCCCGCTCCTGGGCGGGGCGCCCGAACCTTGTCGCCATCGAAGTCGAAGGCACCGCCTTCCTCAAGAACATGGTGCGCGTCCTGGTGGGCACCCTCGTGGACGTGGCCCGCGAGCGCCTGCCCCCCGGCACCGTGGACGCGAGGCTCCGCGACGGCGACCGCACCCAAAGTGGCATTACCGCGCCTCCCCAGGGCCTCTACCTCGACGAGGTCTTCCTCCGGCCGCAGTACCTCCTCCCCGAGGATGTCCTCCGCGCCGCGCCGGAGCTCCCTGACGCCCAGACCGACCTCGACGATGAGCCGTAGGTCCCACGCCCTCGCCCTCACCCTGGCCCTCGCGGCGCCGAGGGCCCTCGCGGACCCTCCGCCCAAGGTCTGCGTCGTCGTGGCCGGGGACCCCGACGAGGCCCTCCGCAGCGCCGCGGACACCCTGGACGGGGCCCTCGGACTCCGCTCGGACCTGCGCACCGTCGCCGACCCCGCGGCCCGCGCCGCCCTCCACGGCGAGCGCTCCACGGACCCCTCGGTGAGCGACCTCGCGGACCGCCGTCGCCTCCTCCGCGGCACCGACGCGGACCTCCCACTCCTGGCGCCCCTCGGCGATCGCCTCGGCTGCGCCTGGGTGGTCGAGCTCCAGGGCCGCGCCTCGGGCCTGCACCTCCACACCGCGGACCTCGTTCGCAGCCAATGGCGTGAAGACCACACGGTACCCAACCCCGACGCCGCCAGCCTTGTGGCCTTCGTCCTAGCGGATGTACTCTCCGCACCTTCACCTACAGACACCCACAGTACCACACCCCGCGCCGGGACCCCCTCGGCGCCTGTCCGAAGGACCTTCTGGCAGCGGGCGTGGCCCTGGATGGTGGTGGGGGGGGCGGCGCTGGTGGTGGTCGGGGTGTTCTTTCTCACCCAGGACGAGCCTCCGGGCTCGGTGCGACTTACAGTGGTCCATGGAGGCCTTCGTTGAGGCTACCTTCCTGGCTTCTGGTGTTGCTTTTCTCCCTTTGGGCGACCCTCGGGTGGGCGCAGAGCCCGGCGGTGGCGTCCCGCGACGCCAGGGACCTGGTGGAGGCGACGAGCCTGCCGATCCCTGCGCTCCCGGAGGGCTTCGTGGTCGTACACCGCGGAGCGGTCACCGTGGCATACCCTCGGGACCTTGAGGGCGTGGTGGGCCCCACGGTGGCGCGGGTGGAGCGCGACGTGGCCTCCCTCTCGGCGCAGTTCGGGCTCCTGGACATTCCCCCCCTGGAGGTGCGTCTGGTGGCCACCCCGGAGGCCATGAGGGCTCTGAGCCCGGTGGGGGCTCCTCCCCCGGCGTATGCCTCCGGCGTGGCCTACCCCGGCCTGGGTCTGGCCCTGGTTTCGGCCTCGGCGCCCCGCACCTGGGAGGCCAGTGAGATGCCCCGGGTGCTGCGCCACGAGCTCTCGCACCTGCTCCTCGGCGCCGCCACCGGGGGGCGCCCGGTGCCCCGCTGGCTGGCCGAGGGCCTGGCCGTGCACCAGGCCGGGGAGAACTCCTTTGAGCGCTTCCTGGACCTGGCCGAGGCCAGCGCCACCGGGAGCCTGGTGTCCTTCCAGGACCTGGACCGGGCCTTTGGCGGGCACTCCCGGGAGGTGTCCGTGGCCTACGCCGAGAGCGCCGACGTGGTGGGCTACCTCCTGCGGCTCGACGGGCCCGAGCGCCTCCCGTCGCTCCTGGCGTCGGTGCGGTCCGGGCGCAGCTTTGACCAGGCCGTGGAGGACACCTGGGGTCGGCCGCTCGCGCGGATCGAGCGGGGCTGGCGCGAGGACGCGGCCTCGCGGCTCACCCTGGCGCCCCTGTGGGCGGGCGGGGGCGTTGTCTGGACCTTGGGCGTGGCCCTGCTGGTGGCCGCGCTGGTGAAGCAGCGCCGCCGTCGGAGGGAGCTCCTGGCCCGCTGGGAGCGCGAGGAGCGAGGGCGGCGCCCGCCCCTGCGGCTGCTGGTGTTCAGCCCCGGCAGGGCCGGGCGCGACACCCTGCACTGACCCGAAGAGAGAACTATCAGTTCCCGATGCGAGGCCCGGTGGGGAGGAACACCGTCAGGCCGAAGTTCACCATCTGGTTGAACTGGAACGTGCGGTCGTTCTCGTCGATGACGGAGCGCTGGTCCCGGGAGTTGGGCTCGAAGTACGTCGCGACGATGTCCGACACGCCGGTGCAGGGCTGGTTGCCCGCGGCGCCGCAGCGGTTGCGGGTGGAGCTCTCGTCGGTCCCCGAGGTGTTCCAGGAGAACGGGAAGGCCCGGTACTCGACGTTGAACGCCACGAAGCGGTTGATGTAGAAATTCAGGTTGATCCCGAAGGTCGGCGCGACCGCCACGCGGCTGTCCCGCGCGCGCTGGCTGCGGTTGAGCGCCTGGCGGATCAGCTCCCGCTCCGCGTCGTTGGTGCCGCTGGCGGCCGACGGCGCCTGGCTCACCGCGAGGCGCTCCTCGACGCCCACGAAGGCCACCCCCGCGAAGACGCTGAAGTCCACGTCCGCCACGAGGTTCTGGAAGAGGGCGAACTTGCCCCGCAGAGGGATGAACGAGAGGTGCAGGTCCGCGATGAAATTGCGCCGCCCGACCTGCTGCGGGAACTGCGACGCCACGGCCACGTTGGCGTTGGACTGCGGGGACGTGAGCGAGCGGGCCGGGGACCGCTGCGAGATCTGCTCCGTGAGGGAGGTGTCCACGTGCACCGGCGCGAAGGCCCCCCAGACCCCGAGGCCCAGCCAGTCCGTGACGTGGTACTCCGCCCGGAGCCCGAAGAACAGGTCCCGGGAGAACTGGTCCTGGAGCGTGATGCCGAAGGTGGGCGTCAGCCCGATCCGGCCTACCCGGTACTGCACCAGGCGCCGCACCGAGACCGCGTTGGCCAGCGGGCCCCGGAGCTGGATATCCTGCGCCTGGGCCTCGCGCGGCGAGGCGGTGAGCGCGGCCCCCAGCGCCGCCGCGAGGACGCTGTACTTCATCGCTCGAAGGTTGGTGGTGTGCATCGTCAGGGGTTCACTTCGGCAGGCGGTAGGTGAACGAGAAGGGCAAGAAGAGAGTCAGCCCCACGGAGACCATCACGTTGTCCGTCAGGGCGTTCTGCGAGGTCCAGGTGTTCGGGTTCCGGCGGCAGGTGGCGCAGCGGGAGTTGCCCCCCACGCTGTCCGGCCCGATGGAGGTGTTCTCCAGGAGCTCCGGGTAGATGAAGTTCCGCAGCTCCGCCGTGATGCCCACGGACCGCGACAGGAACACCCGCAGCCCGACCCCCGCGTCGAACATGATCCGCGTGCCGTAGTCAAAGGTGCGGATCTCCGGGTCCACCGCCGGGATGGGGCGCGTGCGCATGATCCCCACCCCCGCCGTCAGGTACATGTCCCAGTGGAAGATGTACCGCGAGAACATGGAGAATTTCCCGTAGAGCGGCACGTACGAGAAGTTCAGCGCCGCCGCGAGCTGGTACTCGTTGATGGGCACCACCAGCCCCGTGGAGCGCCCCACGAAGTAGTTCACGTCCGAGGGCACGTTCAGCCCCTGGAAGAACACCCCCGTGAGCCCCACGGACAGCACGTTGGAGATCCAGTACGACGCCGACAGCCCGAAGCCCGTGTGCGCCACGTACGGGTCGTTGAGCGCCACGTTCACCGACGGCGTGAACTCCACCCGGTGGTTGCGTAACGCATAGATCTGCTGCACCGCGGAGATGTCTTCGCTGTACGCGTGCCGCGCCGCCGCCACCTCGCCGCCGGGCACCCCCAGGAGGTCCCCCGTGGCGCCGCTCCCGGCCGGACCCGCCGTGCCCCCGGTGGCGCCCGTCACGTCTCCCCCGGGCTGCGCCGCCACGTCCTCCGTGAACACCATCCCGTCCCCGCCGCCGGGTTGCGCGGGCTGCGCAGGCTGCTCCGCCGGTGGAGGCTGCCTCCGCGGCTGCGCCTCCGCGGTCCATGGCACCGTGAGGAGGGGCGCCGTGAGAAGGGCCCCTGCAAACAAGCCTCGGGCGATCGTTGCTCGACCCATCTGCACCCCTGCACTCACCTGGACACCCTCCGGGCCTCGCCGGAGACCGCCGTGAAGAACCTGCAACTCGTTGAAATTGCAGGTGTTTTTGCCAAAGCCCGCGGGACTATAACACGCCCGCAAATCGCGCCGCAACAGCATTCTCCGCGCGTCCATCACGCGGCGGCCTCGTCGTCGCCGCGCGCGAAGAGCGCGTCCACGAAGTCCCGGGCGTCGAACTCCCGGAGGTCGTCGCCGCGCTCGCCCACGCCGATGAAGCGCACCGGGAGCTTGAACTCCTCGGCCACCGCGAGGATCACGCCGCCCTTGGCGGTGCCATCCAGCTTGGTGA
Source organism: Deltaproteobacteria bacterium (assembly GCA_016218725.1). Taxonomy (GTDB): domain Bacteria; phylum Myxococcota_A; class Polyangia; order Polyangiales; genus JACRDB01. Next base: position 29,380 of record JACRDB010000050.1, on the reverse strand, counting down.
GCACCACGCCCGTCAGGTCCAGGGTCTCCCGGAACTCCCGGGCCTGGGAGATGGCGTTCTGGCCGGTGGTGGCGTCGAGCACCAGGAGCACCTCGTGCGGCGCGCCGGGGAGTGCCTTGCCGCAGGCGTCCCGGATCTTGCGCAGCTCCTCCATCAAGGGCTGCTTGGTCTGGAGCCTCCCGGCGGTGTCCGCCAGGACCACGTCCAGCCCCTGGCTCGACGCCTGACCGATGGCCTCGAAGATCACCGCGCTCGGCTTGGCGCCGTCCTTGCCCTTGTACACGGGCACCCCGACGCGACGGCCCCACATCTCGAGCTGGGTCACCGCCGCGGCGCGGAAGGTGTCCCCGGCGGCCAGGAGGACCTTCTTCCCCTGGTCTTTGTAGCGCGAGGCCAGCTTGGCGATGGTGGTGGTCTTGCCCGCGCCGTTGACCCCCACCACCAGGATCACCAGGGGCTTGCCGGGGGCCTCCGGCGACGCAAAGCCCCTGGACGGCAGGTCCAGCACCTTCAAGGCGTCTGCCTTCAGCGCCTCCCAGACCCGGTCCGTGGAGCCCAGCTCGCGCTTGTCCACCCGCTCCTTGAGCTGGTCCACCAGCCTCCGGGTGACCGCCACGCCCACGTCCCCCGTCAGGAGCGTCTCCTCCACCCGCTCCAGGAGCGTCGGGTCGAGCCCTGGCTCCTCGCGGGTGGTGAACACCGCCAGGAGCTTCTGCACCCAGCCGGTGCGCGTCTGGGCCAGGCCCTTGAACAGCGCCGAGAGGTCCCGCTTGGGCCTCGCGGGTTCGGGCTCCCGGTAGGGGCCACGCTCCGCCGACGGAGCCTCGGCCCCGGGCGCCGCGGGCGTCTCCGGGGCCCTCGGGCCGGGGACCGTCTCCCTCCGGGCCTCCGGGGGCGACACCACCGGAGGGACCACCGCCACCACCACGGTCCCAGAACCCACCGGCGGGAGCGACTCCGGCGCCGCCGCCTCCGTGGGCTTCGCGCTCTCCGGGGCTGCCGCCACCGGGGCCTTCTCCGGCGCCGCGACCGGGGCCTTTGGCTCCTCGGTGGCCTTCGGGACCTTGGGCTCCGGGGCCTTCGCCGCGGCCGGCTTCGCCTCCGGGGTCGTGGCCTTGGGCTCCGCAGGCGGGGCCTTGGCCTCCGGGAGCCTGGGCTCCTCCTTGGGCGCAGGGAGCGAGCGTCCGCGGCCGAGCGCGTAATACGCGACGGCCGCCAGCACCAGCACCGCCAGAATGATGAATACGGGTTCCATGCCGCTGCCGTCCTGTTGCGCAAGCGATGGCCGCGCTCCCGGTTGGGAGGGCGGACTATAGAAACGTGGACTCCAACCCGTCAACGCTCCCCGGAACGTTGGAGGGCTCCGCCAACCTCCTCAGGGGGGCAGACCCAGGTCCTTCAAGAGCCCGTCGGCCCGCTCCACCTCCCGAGAACCCGGCGGTTCCGGGCCATAGCACCCCTCCTCCACCAGGGTGACCAGGGCCCGGGCCTCGGCCGCGTCCCGGGGCGCTCTTGCCAGGGCTTCCCGCGGGGTGGGGAGGTCTCTGGCGCCCAGAGGGCCCGCGCGGAGCCAGCGGCGCCCGCGATCAAAGAGCTCCTCCCGCCAGGACCGCAGGGCCACGGTGACCACGTACTCCCCCGGGCGGTGAAAATTTCCCTGGACGGCCTTCGGGGCAAAGCCCGGGGCCCCCACCTCGAAAGACAGGTTCCGCGTCGCCGGGCGCTCCAGGGAGCCCTCCGGGAGCGTCTCCCAGGGCTCCGTCGGGCTCCAGCGCAGGTACGCCGCGGCGAGCGCTCGGCCCGTGGCCCGGTCTTTTACCCGCACCGTGAGGTGTATCCCGCCGCGCGCAAGGACCTTCACCGCCTCGATCCGGTCCACCGCCGCCAGGGGCGCCTCGGGGGGCTCGGAGACCCCCTCCCGCCGCCGCCGGGAGACCGCCGCGCCGACCCCCACCAGCCCCGCGGCCAGACCCAGGGCCAGGAGCTCCCAGGTCCACGCGACCTTCGCGGGGGGTGGGTCCGTCACCTGCACCACGGCGCTCTCAGCCCGCTCCAGCCAGGGTTCCGGTGGGTCAAACACCGCCCTCACCCGCAGCGACGGCTCCGTCAGGACGCTCGGCGCCAGCGCCACCTCGAAACCCCCTTGCGGGTCCGTGGTGGTCGCCGCCAGGGTGCGCTCCCCCGCCATGATCCGCAGCGCGGCGCCTCCCAGCGGGCCCCGGGCCGTGCGCAGCGCACCGTACAGCACCCCGGTACCCTCCCTCCGCGCCAGGTGGAGGCCCACCCGAGCCCTCACCAGGACGCTCCTCTCGGTGCCCCGGACCACCTCGGGCTGCACCGCCACCCGCGGCCGCAACCTATGCACCCCCGCGGTCCCGAGCTCCTCCGGTCGAAGCATGAACACCCTGCGCCCGGTCACGTCCGTCACCCCCGCCGCGCGCACCCGGTCGTCCACCGAGAGGTCCACGGAGAGCCCTCCGGGGTTCAACGGTGCGACCTGGCCTACATTCACCCTCACCACCACACGAATCGGAGGGCCGTCCTGGTCCACCACGGGCGGGGCGTCCACCTCGGCGGTGACAAAGGGCGCGTCGAGGTTAACCTGCAGGGTATGGGTCGCCGGGGCGTGGGAGCGGTCCCCAGGGAACTCCGCGCGCAGGTGCAGGACATGGTCCGTTGGCCGGAGGGGGAAGCGCGCCAGGGCGTCCCCCTGGTCGTCGGTGTCCAGGGTGTGGCGCGTGGCGGAGGCCCCATCGAGGGCGCCGTCGAGCTGGAGCCTGCGGCGCGCGAGGGGTCCCCGGTGGTCGTCCCGGAGGTGCAGGAGCACCGCGGCCTGGGTACGGTCGGGGCTCACCTGGGGCTCCGCCCGGAGCTCCGTGGCGCTCACCACCCGGAGGCCGAAGGCCCGAGGCTCCGCGGGGCACAGCCCGAGGCCCAGAGAGAGCACCAGCCCCGTTCGCCGCACCAGGGCACTGTGCCCCGGCGCGAGCCCGCGCGCAACGCTGTGGGCCCCCGGGGAGTGCGGTATCCTTACGGGGCCTTGCGCGCGACCGCGGTGGTTCTCTCGTTGTGCCTCCTGGCGCCCTCGGCGCGGGGTGACGCCCGCAGTGACTTCTTCCTCCGGATGCTGGGCGACCGGGACGAGCGGGTGCGCCTCTCGGCGGCCCTGCGCCTCGCCGAGCTGCGCGCCGCGGACAGCGTCCAGGGCGTGCTCGACGCCCTCAGGCGCGAGACCCACGGCAACACCCGCGCGGCGCTCCTGGGCGCGCTCCTGGCCCTCGGGGACCCGCGGGGCCTGGAGCCCGCCCGCGCGCTCCTCCAGGACCCGGTGGCCTCGGTGAGGGCCCAGGCCGCGCGCGTCGTGGCGGCGCTCTCCACCCGCCGCGGGGAGGCCCTCGCGCCCGCGCCCGCGCGCACGCGCGTAGCAGTGGGGAGCTTCCGCTGCGCGGAGCACCCCCGCAGCGGGACCCTCCAGACCGCCGCTCGGGAGGCGCTGGTGGGGGCCCTGGCCGAGCGCCGCGACGTGGCCGTGGTGACCTCCCCGGAGGCCCGCTCCCTGCGGGGCTTCGTCCTGGACGGGTCGATTCAGGGCGTGGCCCGCTCCGAGGGCGCCGTGAGGGTCACCGTCTCCTTGGTGGCCCAGACCTTCCCGGGGCGCGAGTACCGCTTCGATGTCACCGCCAGCAGCACCGTGGCCTCGGCGCTGGACCCGGGCGCCGCGGAAGTGGACGCCGTGCGCCAGGCGGTGCGTAATGCCGCAGGGAACGCCGTGGACCAGTTCGCGAGGACGCCGTGACCGAAGAACTCCGACCCTCCGTTGTCTCCGTCGGGCGGTCCCAGCGGCGCCTGCGCAACTACCTCCTGGTGCCGAGGTTCCAGCTCAAGTACACCATCGCCCTGGTGGGCGTGGCCGCGGTGCTCCTGGTGGCCCTCGGGGCCATGGTGGCCCGCACCTCCGCGGTGGCCGTGGCCCAGGCCCGGGACGCCGTGGACCTGGCCTCCCTCGCCGAGGACCAGTCCGAGCGCGCCCTGCGCGAGTCGCAGTCCTCCGCCAGGATCCTCCGGATGCAGCAGCTCGCGGCGGCCCCGGACGACCCCGCCGTGGTGCGCACCATCGAGCGCGAGCTCGAGGAGGTCGAGCGGCGCTACCGCGCGGACCTCGCGAGGGTACAGCGCCAGCGGGCCAAGGTGCGCTCGCAGCGGGAGCTCATCGCCTGGTCCCGGGCGCGCACACTCCAGGTCCTGGTGGTCGCGGGCGTATCCATGCTCCTGGCCCTGACCATCCTCGGGGTGATGGTCACGCACCGGATCGTGGGGCCGGTGCACCGCATGAAGCGCCTCTTCACCGAGGTCGGCCAGGGCACCCTGCGCCTCCAGGGCAAGCTCCGCCGCGGCGACGAGCTCACGGACCTCTACGACGCCTTCGAGGCCATGATCCTCGCGCTCCGGACGATCCAGGCCCGGGAGCTCTCGGAGCTCGACGCCGCCATCGCCCTTGCGGAGAAGGGCGGCGCGGACCCCGAGACCCTGGCCGCGCTGCGCGCCCTCCGCGGGAGGATGGACGCCCACCTCGGGGGGCCCTCCACCGGCGAGCGCAGCACCATCGCCTGAGCCGCTCAGCGGCGAGGCGGGCGCTGGACCTGGAGCTCGGGGCTGAGCGTGTAGGGCCCGTTGGGCACCCTCAGGAGGAGCTGGGCGACCTTCTCCCGGTCGCCCTCCGGGGCCGCCCAGGACCGCTCGGCCATGCCGTCGGCGATGGTGGTCCGGATGCGCATGCTGTCATCCCGTACGAAGAGCGCCCAGAGGGGCTCCACGGCGCTGGCGTCCCCTTGCGCGAGGAGCGTGCGCACCGCGTGGAAGCGGGTGTCCTCGGAGACGTCCTCCAGGAAGGGGAGCACCGCGGGGGGCACCCTGGCGTCCACCTCGTCCTCCAGCGCGATGATCACCTGGATCTTGCGCTCGGGGTTCTTCTGGTAGCTCGTGTCCTCGCCCTTGAGCACCTCCAGGAGCGTCTCCACGAAGTCCTCGGGCTCTTGGATGGCCCGGAGCATCTTCAGGGGCCAGTTGACCGCGGAGGTCTTGCGCACGAACTCCTTGACGGGCTCCAGGGCGGTCTCCGGCGAGTCCTTGAGCTGATCAAAGATGTACTGCTTCTCCTCCCGGTCGGTGATCGACGGGTCCACGGTGAAATTGTACCGCGGCAGCACGGCCCTCCACGCGTCCTCGGTGCCCAGGCGGCACAGGTACTCGATGGAGGGGAAGCGGTCCGGGCTCATCCCCCGCTTGTCCAGCACCCGCTCGGCGTGGCGCCCGATGGCGGCCTCGCCCATGGCGCCGCCGCCGCCGCGCTTCAGGAAATCAAACAGTCCCATGAACCTTCACGTCCTCGGAAGAGAACCGCTACGCGACCGGGGGCCTTCCCGTCAACCCTCGCCCCGCGGCGGGGGGTGCGACACCCGGCCCTGCTCGTCGGCCTCCTCCTGGCCGGTGAGCTCCTGCACGAGCTGGTTGATCCGGTACACGATCCCGCCCAGCTCGGGGTGCTCCAGCCCGAGCCGGAAGTCACGGTTCCCGTTGATGATCTGCAGGAGCCCGTCCTCGATCTGCTCGATGGGCTTCTCCAGGTAGTTCGCCAGGAACAGGTTGTAGCCGAGCACCCCGAGGAGCCCGAGGAGCGTCAGGATGACAATCGGGAAGGCCACGCCCCCGGCGGGGGCCCGGGCCTCGGACACGCTCTGCAGGATGATGGCCCCGGCCGCGGCGCTCTGGGCCCCGGGCATCGGGAGCACCTGGGCCCGGTAGACCTCATTGCCCAGGGTGAGCGTCACCCTCGGCCGGGCCCGGAGCATGGTCTGGAAGTTGTTGCCGTTCTGGTTGGCCCAGTCGCGCAGCTCGTTCTTCTCGCTCTGCGTGCCCACGGAGAGCGACTGCACCACGTAGCGGTCGTTCTCCCGCAGGAGGTAGCCCACCCCGACCCCGATGCGGTCCGCGTCGTTGCGGGCGGCGCTGTCGGCCAGGGCGTAGCCTACCAGCAGCGCGCCCTTGACCTGGCCCCCCACCACCACCGGCGCCACCGCGACCTCCAGCCAGCCCTGCTGGTTGTAGTTCAGGTAGTCCCGCGCGGCGCGGCCGGTGTCCAGCACCTGGCCTACCGCGGGGAGGTCCTGCCGGAGGTTCCTCCCGGCGTCGGCGTTGCGCTCGATGTTCCGAGCGAGCACCTCGCCCTCGCGGGACACCACCACCACCAGCTCCGCCGGGCGGCCCCGGCGCGGGAGCATGGTGGCCATGCTGCGGGCCAGCCCGTCGGCGTAGGTGAAGGCCAGGCCTCGCTGGGCGCTCACGGTCTCCTCCGCGAAGACCGCCGCCAGGTCCGGGCTGGTGGTCGCCGTGACGCAAGCGTTCAGGAGCTGCTGCCCGTCCTGGTTGCGCACGGCCTCCAGGAGCGTGCCGCCCCGGCCGACGCTCGGGTCCACCCCCTGGGCCAGCGCGTCCGCGGCGAAGCTACGGGTGAAATACCAGGCCAGCGCCCCGAGGAGCAGCACCAGCACCACGTTTCCCGTCAACATCTTCCAGCGCATCGTGCCGATTCCCCTTTGATCGGTGTGAACCCGGGCGCGAGACCTCGACCGGACTAGAGACTCTCGTTGGGTGGGTGCGGGTCCCGCGTGGGATCCCCTTGGCGCCAGCGCGCATTCAGGGTACTCCCTCGCGGAGGTAACACCCGCGCGAAAGCGCGGTCAAGCGAATCCCTTCCGATGCACCTCAGCCCCTCTGCCTCCCTCGCGGTGGTGTCCGACCCGGTGTTCACCGCGCACAGCCCCTCCGGGTTCCACCCGGAGCGCCCGGAGCGCCTCGGGGCGGCCCTCCGGGGCCTCGCCCGCGTGGGCGCTCCCAGGGTGTATCTCCCCGCTCGGGAGGCCACCCTGGAGGAGCTCGCCAGGGTCCATCACCCGGCCTACCTGGAGAGGCTCCAGGCCCGGCTCGCGGGGCGCGCGGGGATGCTCGACGGGGACACGTACTTCAACGCCCACAGCCGCGAGGCGGCCTGGCGCGCGGCCGGCGGCGCCTGCGAGGTGGTGGACGCGCTCCTCCAGGCCCGGGCCCCGGTGGGGGCCCTCCTGGCCCGGCCCCCGGGGCACCACTGCCTCCCGGACCGGGCCATGGGCTTCTGCCTGCTCAACAACATCGCCGTGGCCGCGGCCCACGCCCGGGCCCGGGGCGTCCCTCGCGTGGCCATCGTGGACTGGGACGTGCACCACGGCAACGGCACCCAGGCCATCTTCGAGCGCGACCCCGCCGTGCTCTTCGTGTCCCTCCACGAGTCGCCGCTGTACCCCGGCAGCGGGCACGTGAACGAGCTCGGCGCGGGCGACGGCCTCGGCCGTACGATCAACCTCCCCTTCCAGTCCGGCAGCGACGGGAGGGACTACGCCCAGGCCTTCCAGGAGGTGGTGCTCCCGTTGGTGACGGCCCACCGTCCGGAGCTCCTGCTGGTGTCCGCGGGCTTCGACGCCCACGCCCGGGACCCGCTCTCCAGCCTCAAGCTCGACGCGGGGGCCTTCGCGTGGATGGCCTCGGCGCTGCGAGGGGCCCTCCCCGCGGTGCCCGTGGGCTTCTTCCTGGAGGGCGGCTACGACCTCACGGCTCTGGAGGACAGCGTCGCCGCGGCCCTCGGGGCGCTCGTGGACCCGACGCAGGCCCCGGCCCTCCAGGGGCGCAACAACCACCTGGTGAGCGCCGTGGCCAGGACGCTCCGGCGGAGCCTGGAGCCCTACTGGCCCGGCGCGCTCTGAGCGCCCACCACGCGCTCGGTGCGGCTGGAGCCCCGCTCGAAGAAGTACGCCACCACGGCCGTCAGGACGAGGCCCAGGCCCACCCCGAAGAGCACGTCCGCGCGGAGCGAGCGCTCCTCGCGCGCGGCGCCGTCGTCGGCCCCGAGGGCCCGAAACCCGAAGTACGCGCCCGTGGCGAGCGCGCCGACGCCGGCGACGCCGAGGGCACCGCTCACCCAGTGCCCCGCGGGGATCGAGCGGTACCGCGTGAGCGGCATCGGCGTGGCGAGCACCAGGCTCGCGGCCCCGGGCCTCACGCGCACCACGGCCTGCCAGTCCTGGTGCCCCGGCGCGGTCACCCTCACCCGGTGCTCCCCGGGCGCCACGGCCACCGCCGAGGCCCTCGCCTCGAAGGGACGCCCGTCCACGGTGATCCTCGCTTCCCGCGAGGGCGTCTCCACCCGGAGCGTGCTGGCGAGCTCCCGCCGTTGCAGCGCGCTCCTCTGGCGCTCGGCCTCGCGGGTGGCCTCGGCGATCTGCCGCGTGACCTCCTCCCGGTCCGGGGCGTCCGGGCGATCCCTGAGGTACCGCTGGAAGTCCTGCGCGGCGGCGTCGTACTGCGCCAGCCGGAGCCTCGCCAGACCGATATTGTACCACAGCGCCGGCGTCGGCGTCGCCGCGTACGCCCGCTGGAACTCCTGGATGGCCTCGCCGTAGTGGAACTCCGCGAAGAGCCGCAGCCCCAGGGTCAGGTGCCGCTGCCCCTCCTCCACCCGGGACCCCTCGGGTGTAGGCTGAGCAACCACATCACCACACCATAACATACATACCAGGCCCATGGACAAAAAGTGAACGCCGTTCACAATCCCCTCAAGAGGTGTCGGAGCCAGACGATCTTCCAGCTCCCGGCGAAGCCTGCGACGAGCCACGGGTCCCGGGCCATGAGGGCGCGGGTGAGCCAGCCGGCGCGGTTGTAGTCGGCCCCGCCGGTCATGGCGACGACGCAGCCCCCGTCGGGCTCCGGGGTGACGTCATAGCGGTGGTCGGCGCCGGAGAAGTCTCCGCCGGTGCCTTCGATCCAGACGGCGCCGTCGCGCTCGACGAGGCGCTGCTCGCCCTCCAGGCGCGAGAGCGGGTTCTGGACCACGGAGCGGTAGCGAACTTCACCCGCGGGGGTGCCGGGGACCACCTCGATGGACTGGATGGAGCCCCAGACCCTGGGGTGCCCGGGGACGTCCCGGAGCCTCGCCAGCACGGCGTCCGGCGAGGCCCGGGTCCAGGCGGCGACGGTCACCTGCTGGATGGCCCCGTCGGGGGTGAGGCTCAGGGACAGGAGCGTGGCGTCGTGGGTGAGGGCCCTCCAGGGGCCCGCCGGGGGCGGGGCCAGGGGACCCTGAGGCCCGATGGGCTCCGAGGGCCTCACGGGGGCGCTGGAGCCCGAGAGCCTCTCGGCCTGGCGAGAGACCCCGAGGGCGAGCACGGTGTCCGCGGAGACGTTCATCCCGGCGATGGCGGCGGGGGAGCGCCGGGCGAGCTGGCGGAGCATCCAGTGGCCTCGGGACGGGTCTCCCCAGGTGGTAAGCTGGACGAGCGTGGCGTCGGGCCCGTCCGGCGTGAGGTCCCAGCGGGAGCCCCCGGGGCCGGTCTCGCTCTCGACGATGGACACGTCCACGCGGCGCTCGCCCAGCTCGGTCATGGCGGAGAGGGCCGTGACGTTGAACACCGGCGCGGCGACATGAAACCGGAAGGCCGTGCGGTTGTTGTGGCGGCTCAGGACCTCCACGCTCCGGAGCGTGGGCATGAAGGTGAGGTAGTCATCGGGCGTGGTGATCACGCGACGCACGGTGGCCACGGGGGCTCGGGCGCGATTCACCAGGGTGATGCGGGCCTCCATCCCGCGGTCGGCGTCGCGCACCAGGAGGGCGGGGCCACGGTCCAGGAGGGGCCTCAGCGCCGCGAGCTCCGCGGGCGACAGGGCCGTGAGGGTGGGCGCGGGCGGGTCGCGGGTGGCGCCGGGCGCGCCCTCGGCGGCGCCCGCGTCGAGGTCCAGCGGGCCCTGGGCGCTCGGGGGGCTCGACGGGGCCTGGGCGCGGGGCGTGGGGTGACAACCGGCAAGGAGAGCGAAGAGCACCGCGTGGGCGCGGCGGTGCTTGACGACGGTGGGGACTTCCATCAAACGCAGGACCCATGGTGATCGACAAGGCGCGGGAAGTCACGGGCTGGGCGCGGCTGGTGGGCCGGGTGGCGCGCAAGACCGGCGCCCTGGGGGAGCTCAACCCCCGGGGCCTGGGGGCGCTCGTCAGGAGCCTGGCGCGCGGCCAGGCCGGGCTCTCCACGGTGTTCCGGGTGGTGGCGCGCAGCGCCCCGGACCGGGCGGCGTTCCTCACGGGCAACCGCAGCCGGTCCTACGGCGAGGTGGACGCCCGGATCGACCGCCTGGCCACGGGCCTGCGGCGCCGGGGCCTCGGGGCCGGGGACGCCGTGGCGCTCATGCTCTACAACCGCGAGGAGTTCTTCGAGGTCCAGGGCGCCATGGCGCGCCTCGGCGGCGCGGCGGTGAGCGTCTCCTGGCGGAGCACCCCGGACGAGCTCGGGTACCTCCTGGCGCACTCCGGCGCGCGCGGGATCTTCTACGAGGCCGAGCTCCACGAGACGGTGACCCGCGCGCGGGCCCACGCGCCGAAGCTCTCCCCCGAGGGGCTCTTCCCGGTGGGCGCGGAGCTCCCGGGGCACCCCACCTACGAGGCGCTCCTGGCGTCGGTGCCCGACGCGGACCTGGAGGGCTCCGAGGCCACGGTGGTGATCTACACGTCGGGCACCACCGGGCGGCCGAAGGGGGCCGTGAGGAAATTCGGCGCCGGGCAGAGCCTGGGCTTCGCGGCCTTCCTCGATCGGGTGCCCTTCCAGCACGGCGACCGGCACCTGTGCGTCTGCCCGCTGTACCACTCCACGGGCTTCGGCTTCGCGGGCATGGCCCTCATGCTCGGCGGGACCCTGGTGCTGGAGCGAGACTTCCACCCCGAGCGCTTCCTGGCGGCCATCGAGCGCGAGAAGGTCACCACCACGGCGGTGGTCCCCACGATGCTCCACCGGCTCCTGGCGCTGGACCCCGAGGTCACCCGGAGGCACCGCACGGACTCCCTCCGGGCGCTGGTGTGCGGCGGGGCCCAGCTCCCGGGGCCGCTGGCGGTGCGCACCCTCGACCGCTTCGGCCCGGTGCTCTACAATTTCTACGGCTCGACGGAGACGGGCATCGTGACGTGCGCCTCTCCCGATGACCTCCGGGCGTCCCCGGGCACCATCGGCAGGGCCCTCCACGGAGTTTCCGTGCGCCTCCTGGACGAGACCGGCCGCGAGGTCCCGCGGCACTCCGTGGGGGAGCTCTACGCCCGGAGCTCCATGCTGGTCGAGGGCTACCACGACGACGCAAAGGCCACCCAGGCCTCGCTCCGGGAGGGGTACTTCTCCGTCGGGGACCTGGCGCGGGAGGACGCCGACGGGCGCTACCACATCGTGGGGAGGCGCCGGGACATGGTGATCTCCGGCGGCGTGAACGTCTACCCCGCCGAGGTCGAGCGGGCCCTGGACGAGCACCCGGAGGTGCTCCAGGCCGCCGTAGTGGGCGTCCCGGACCCCGAGTGGGGTGAGCGGGTGCGGGCCTTCGTGGTCCGCCGCCCGGAGGCCACCGTGGACGCCCTGGCGCTCCGGGGCTGGTGCCGCGCGAGGCTCTCCGGCCCGAAGGTCCCCCGCGAGTGGGTCTTCCTGGACGCCCTGCCCAGCAACCCCACCGGAAAGATCCTCAAGCGCGAGCTGTCCACCTGGGACGGCCCTGTCGAGCAAACATAACCACCGCCAGCGCCCCGAGCGCGCCCCACAGACCCGAAATGCGACCGGCGCCCGGGACGGCGCAGCCGCAGCCCTCGAAGCCGCTGCGCACACACAGCCTTACACTCTCGCACGTCGCCCCTGGACCGCAGGGCTCCCCGCGGTCACAAGCGCCGCGGTGGACCAGGAGCGTCCCGCCGGAGAGGCCCCCGGTGGCGACGGCCTCGACGCAGACCCTGCGGCTGACGCACTCGCCGTTGGCGCAAGGGGTGCTGGTGGAGCACTCGTCGAGGGCGCAGAAGGTGCCCGCATGGACCGCGCGGACCACGGCGCCGGCCGGGCACGAGACGGGCGTGGGCGGCGGCAGCGCGTCGGCCCTCGGGCCCCCCGCGGGCGCGAGGCACAGAGCCCCGGCGAGGAGCGCGCCCCGGGGCTTCAATGGGCCTCTCCCCAGGTGTGGCCCCAGCCGCACTCCACCAGGAGCGGTACGTCGAGCTTCATGGCGGACTCCATGGTCTCACGCACCAGCACCTCGACGGTAGCGGCCTCGTCGTCGGGGACCTCGAAGACCAGCTCGTCGTGCACCGTGAGGAGCATGCGCGACCGGAGCTTCTCGGCCGTGAGGCGCTTGTCCACGGCCACCATGGCCAGCTTGATGATGTCCGCGGCGGTGCCCTGGATGGGGGTGTTCTGGGCGACGCGCTCGGCGGCGAGGCGCAGGGCCCGGTTGGACGAGTGCAGGTCATTGATGAAGCGCCGGCGCCCGAGGAGCGTCACCACGTTGGACGCGGCGCGGGCCTTCTCCAGGGAGTCGTCCAGGTACTTCCGGAGCGTGGCGAAGGTCGCGAAGTAGTGCTGGATGAAGGCCCCGGCCTCGTCCCTCGGGATCCCGAGCTGCCGGGCGAGGGAGCCCTCGCCCTGGCCGTAGATCACCGCGAAGTTCACGGTCTTGGCCCGGGCCCGCAGCTCCCGGGTGATGGCCTCCTTTGGGAGCTTGAAGACCTCCATGGCGGTGCGCACGTGCACGTCCGTGCTGTGCGTGAAGGCGTCCACGAGGATCGGGTCGTGGGACAGGCTCGCCAGGACCCGCAGCTCGATCTGCGAGTAGTCCGCGGAGAGGATCCGGTGCCCGGCGGGGGCGATGAACGCGTCGCGGATCTCGCGCCCCAGGGGCGTGCGCACGGGGATGTTCTGCAGGTTCGGGTTGCTGGACGAGAGCCTCCCGGTGGCCGCCACGGCCTGGTTGAAGCTGGTGTGCAGCCGCCCGTCCCTGCCCGCCAGCGCCGGGAGCGTCTCCACGTAGGTGCTCTGGAGCTTGGCCAGGGCGCGCAGCTCCAGGATCTTCCCGGGGAGCGGGTGCTTCGCGGAGAGCTCCTCCAGGACCTCGGCGTCCGTGGAGCGGGCGGTCTTGGTGCGGCGCGTGACCGGGAGCTTGAGGTCGTCGAAGAGGATCGTCTCCAACTGCCGCGGGGCGTGGACGTTGAAGGTCTTCCCCGCCGCCGCGTGGCACTCGCCCTCGAGCCTCAGGAGCTCCTTCCCGAGCTGCACCTGGAGCCTCCTCAGGCGCTCCCGGTCGATGAGCACCCCCGCGGTCTCCATCCCCCCGAGGACGTGGGCCAGCGGGACCTCCACCTCGTAGAGGAGCCTGCCGAGGCCCTCGGCGTCGATCCTGGGGCGGAGCCTTTCCGCGAGGCGCCAGGTGACCTCGGCGTCCTCCGCGGAGTACCGCGTGGCGCGGGCGATGTCCACGTGGTCGAAGGTCACCTGCTTCTTGCCGGCGCCGGCCACCTCCGCAAAGGAGAGCATGGTATAGCCGAGCTCCCGGCGCGAGAGCTCGTCCAGGCTGTGGGGCTTCTCCGGGTCCAGGAGGTAGCTCGCCAGCATGGTGTCGAAGTCGTAGCCCCGCACGGGGCAGCCCGCCTGGGCCAGCACCACCGCGTCGAACTTGAGGTTCTGCCCCACCTTGCGCACCGCGGGGTCCGCCAGGAGGGGCCCGAGGCGCTCCAACACCAGCGCCCTCGGGAGCTGCTTCGGGTCCGTGAGCACCTTGTGCCCCACCGGGATGTACACCCCGAAGCCCGCCTTCCACGCCAGGGAGATGCCCACCAGCTCCGCCTGCGAGGCGTCCGTGCCCGTGGTCTCCGTGTCCACCGCGAAGCTCCCGGCCGCCCGGCACGCCGTGATCGCCGCGTCGAGGTCCTCCTCGCGCAGCACCGGGAGGTACTCGGCCTTGGCGCCCGCGCTCGCCGCGGGGACGCCCGCGTCAACCGTGGCCGCCAGCTTGTGGAACTCCAGCTCCAGGAGGAGCGCCTTGAGCCGGGCCTTGTCCCAGCCGCCGTAGCGCAGGGCCTCCAGGTCGAAGTCCACGGGCACGTCGTCCCGCAGGCCCACCAGCTCGTAGGAGAGCCTCGCGTCTTTTTCGTGGGCGGTGAGGTACTCCCGGGTCTTGCCCTTGACCTTGTCCAGGTTGGCGTACACCCCATCCAGCGAGCCAAAATCCGCCAGGAGCTTCCCCGCGGTCTTCTCCCCGACGTGCTCCACCCCGGGGACGTTGTCCGAGCTGTCCCCCATGAGCGCCAGGAGGTCCCTCACGCGCTCGGGACCTACGCCCCACTTCTCCCGCACCTCCTCGGGGCCATACACCTTCTGGCGCATGGCGTCCCAGACCACCACGTCGCCGCCCACCAGCGCCAGGAGGTCCTTGTCGCCGCTGCACACCACCACCTTGAGCTTGTGCGCCCGGGCCAGGCGCACGCAGGTGGCCAGGAGGTCGTCGGCCTCGAAGCCGTCCCGCTGGAGCACCGGGATCGCGTAGGCCTCGGACACCTCGCGGCAACGGGCCATCTGGTGCGCCAGGTCCGGCGGCGGCGGTGGGCGGTTGGCTTTGTACAGTGGGTACAGCGCGTTACGGAAGGTGTCCCCGACGCTGTCCATCGCCACCGCCAGGTACGCCGGGCGCTGGGAGCGCACCAGCGCGTTCAGCATGTTGGTCACCCCCAGCGTCGCGTGGGTGGCCTCCCCCCTGGAGTTCGAGAGAGGGTTCATCCCGTGGTACGCGCGGAACACATACCCCGAGAGGTCCATCACATAGAGCGCGTCGGGGTCGCCCGGCTCCGGCAGCTTCGCGGCCATGAAGCTGGTATCCGCCTCCCTCGCCAGGGGTCAAGTTACCGCCCTGGCCAGCGTGACAGGATATGTCACTGACGTCCGGCGCCGTGGAGGGCCTCGGCCTTCTCCGCCGCGTGCTCCAGGGGGTTCGTGACGCGGTCTCGCTGGGCGCCCTCGACGCCCTCCAGGTCGAGAATGCGCACGAGCATGCCCGCCGCCTGGACCCAGCGAGCGCGGGCCTGGGTGGCGTCCCGGGACCCGGCCAGGGCCCTCTCCTCGGAGAGCTCGCGCTCCACGACCATGCGCTGGGCCTCCAGCTCGCCGAGCTCGTGTCCGGCGGAGAGCCACTGCTCCAGGGCCCCGGCGAGGGCTCCGCCGGGCACCGGGAGGCTCTGGAGGAGGGCGTGGTCGGCGGGGTCCAGCCGGGTGTTCACCAGGCGCACCTCGGCGATCTCGTCGGCGTAGCTCCAGCCGGTGACCTTGAGGGCGTTGGGGAAGAGCCGCGAGCGCAGCTCCAGGAGGCGCTGGGCCTCGTCCGGGTGGTCCGAGAGGTCCGCCGCGGCGCCGAGGTAGTGGTAGATCCCGCGGGCCTTGCGGTCGTGGCGGTCGTCCACCTCGTTCTGGCGCCGCCGGAGGGCCTCGAAGCGGGCCGAGGCCTCGCTGGCGGGCGCCCCCGCCTCGGTCTCCTTGAGCTCGGTGTAGAGGGCGTCGAGCCTCGGGAGGTAGGCCTTCCCGAGGGGCACTGCGGCGATGATGCCGCGCTCCCGGGAGGGATCGATCCAGGCCTCCAGGAGGCTCACCATCACGGGGGTCGAGATGTGCTTCAGTCCTTGGCTCATGGCAGCTCCAAAGGCTGCGGAGTGTAGGTTCCTCCCCGGGCCCTTGGGAAGCGCCGAGGACCCCGACCGACCTCCGACGCGCGCTTTCTCTCCTGCCAGGCCCTTTCTCGGGGGTGGATTTACGGATAACCTCCGAGGTATATGACAAGCTTGACCCGGGGGCGGGGCATTTTGGTCCTCTCCCTGGTCTCCAGCTCCGTCGTGGCGTCGGAGGTGCTCTTCACCCGGATTCTCTCCGTGAGCACCTGGTACGGCCTCGCCTTCGTGGTGCTCTCCCTCGCGATGCTGGGGCTCACCCGGGGTTCGCTCCTCGCCGACGAGGCGCGGGCCAGGGGCGAAGCCCTCGAGCCCTGGCTCGCGGACACCCTGGTCAAGATGGCCCTGGCGCTGCTCGTGGCCGACGGGGTGCTCGTCTCCGTCCCGCTGACCTTCCAGCCGGACCTGGCCACCGTGGCGGCGATGCTCCTGGTGGCCGTGGCCCTCGCCGCGCCGCTGGTGCTGGGCGGCGCGGCGGCGGCGCGGCTCCTCGGGGAGGCGCCCGGCGCGCTGTCCGCGCTCTACGCCGTGGACCTCTGCGCTGCGGCCCTGGGGGCCCTCCTGCCGCTGGCGCTCCTCGGGCCCCTGACGGGCCCCGGGGCCGTGGCGTGGCTGGCGGCGGCGGTGGCCACGGCGGGTTGCCTCCTGCACCCTTCCCGGCGCTCGCGCGGCATGGTGGTGGCCCTTGGGGCGGTGGCTGTCGTCGCGCTCTCCTTCACCTCCGCGGGGCTCGCGGTGCACTTCCCGAAGGGCAGGCCCAGCGCCGCCCGGGAGACCACCTTCGAAGCCTGGAACGCCATGGCCCAGGTGCGCCTTGGGCCCTTTGTCACGCACCCCCTGGGGGGCCCCGAGGGCTCCGCCGGAGTGACCGTGACCTCGGCCCTGGCCCTGATCGATGGCGAGGCCGGGACGCCAGTGTTTCAGTACCGGGACGTCTCGGAGCTGGCCTTCCTTCGGCGCAACCCCACCACCGCGGCGCACGCCCTGAGGCCCCGAGGCAACGCATGTGTCATCGGCGTGGGGGGCGGGCCAGACCTCCTCGCGGCGCTGCACTACGGCCACGAGCTGGTGCTCGGCGCAGAGATCAATCCGTCCATGGTGGAGCTCCTCCAGTCCGTCACGGACCGGTCGCCGGTGCTGAGCGACCCCAGGGTGGCCGTGCAGGTGGGCGACGGGAGAGCCGTCTTCGCCGCGGCCAGGGTGCACTGCACGGTCCTGCAGGCGGCCATGGTGGACACCTGGGCGGCCACCGCCGCGGGTGCCTTTGCCCACACGGAGACCACGCTCTACACCCGCGAGGCCTGGGCGGTGTTCCTCCGCAGGGTCGCACCGGAGGGCGTCCTGACCTTCTCGCGCTGGTACGACGCCCGGAACCCGAGCGAGACCGCAAGGCTCCTGTCCCTCGCCGTGGCCTCGCTCCTAGACCGTGGCGTGACGAGGCCCCGGGAGCACATCGCCCTGCTCGCCCTCGGCGCCGTGGCGACGATCCTGGTGAGCCCCTCGCCGCTGACCCCTCAGGACCTGGAGCGCCTCCAGGGCCTGGAGACCCGCCACGGCTTCGGGCTCCTGGTGGCCCCGGACCGAGCGCCGAGGGACCCGATCCTCGCCAGGGTCCTGGCCGCTCGGAGCCTTCGCGCGCTTGACGCTGCAGGGGATGGGACCTTCATGGACACCTCGGCCCCCACCGACGACCGACCCTTCTTCTTCCAGGTCCTGCGCCCGAGCGCGTGGCTGGAGCCCCGGAGGCTCCTTCGATGGATGGAGAGCGGCACCGGCATGCTCGCGGGGAACGTCGCCGCGATGTTCGAGCTCATCGTGACCTTCGGGGCCGTGCTGGCACTCGGAGCCGGGCTCCTGGGACCGAGCCTCTGGCGGTCCCTGCGAGGCCCCGAGCGCGCCCTCCCGACGGCCTCCGCGGGGGTGTATTTCGGCGCCCTCGGGGCGGGCTTCATGGCCGCCGAGGTGGCCCTCATGCAGCGTATGCACGTGGTCCTCGGGCACCCTACGTACGCGCTGGTGATCGTCCTGGCCGGGCTCCTGGTGGCCACCGGCGCCGGGAGCGCCCTGTCTCCGCGGCTCCTCCAGAGCCCTCGGGCAGTGTCCGTCGCGGCGCTGCTGGCGTCCCTCCTCCTGGCGCTCCTCCCGCGGCTGGTGATCGCCCCCCTCGCCGCGGCGACCGAAGGCGGCGCGATGGGCGTGAGGGTGCTCTGGACCGGGCTCTGCGCCGCCGCGGTGGGCCTGGTCCTCGGGATGCTCTTCCCCGCGGGGATGCGGCACCTGGACCGCACCTCGGCGACGCCGCTGGCGTTGGGGATCAATGGCGCCTGTGGCGTGCTGGGCAGCATCGCCGCGATCGTCACCAGTGTGTGGCATGGCATCGCGGCGACCTTTGCGCTGGCCGCGGCGCTCTATGTGCTGGCCGCGGCGAGCGGTCCGTGGCGATGGAACAGGCCGGCGCCGTGAAGGCACCGCCGCGCGAGGGGCTCCTGGCGGCGTTGGCGGTGGGCGCGCTTACCGTGGCGTTGTGCCTCCTGGCGCCGCTCAGGCCTCAGGGGGGAGACACGCTCCCCGGGCGCCTCGGGGCGGTGACGCTTGCGTGCAGGCAGAGCCTCGACCTGAGGGAGGTCGAGTGGCTCCGCGCGAGGGTCGCGCAGCCACCCATGCCCTACTACGTGCATTGGGCCCCCGACGGGGCGCTGCGGTCGACCTTCGGGCCGGCCCCGGCGCTCCTGGGCATGCCCGCGATGGTGAGCCTGACGCCGACGATGATCGTCGGGGACCGGGCGCTCGTGCGCCGCGCGCGGTACGCATCCTCTGGGGCCCTCGGGGTCTCCGCGACGCTCCTCTGCGTGGCGCTCCTCGCGGCGACGGCGTGGCGCCGCGCGGCGCTGCTGGCGCTGGTCGCGGCGTGCTCCTTCGCGGGCGCCGCGACCCTGGGCCAGGGCCTCTGGCAGCAGACCGCGGCGCTGCCCTTCCTCCTCGGGGCCCTCGCGTCGGTGGCCTGGAGCCAGGACCGCAAGGTCCTGACGCCGCTCGCGGCGACCCTGGCGACGCTCGCGGTGTGGTGCCGCCCGCCGCTCCTGCCGCTCGCGGGAGGTCTCTGCCTCGCGGCGGCGATGCCGCGCCGGAGGGAGCCTCGCGGCTGGGCGTGGGTCTCGGGCGCCATAGCGCTCGGGCTCGCCACCGCCGCGCTCCTCGGGTGGTGGAAGCTCCGGTGGACCGGCGAGGCCCTGCCGCTCGGGCAGGCGGCGGCCAACCTCCGGAGCCTCGGCGGAGACGTGTGGGGCCTCCACCCCTGGCGCTCACCGGGCGCGCTCCTGGGGCTCCTGGTGAGCCCTGGTCGGGGGCTCCTGGTGTACGCCCCGGTCGCGATCCTTGCCATGGTTCTCGCGGCGAGAAGCCGAGACGAGCGCGCCCGTTGCGTGCTGGTGGGCATCCTCGGGCAGGTGCTCCTGACGGTCGGGTTCCGCCTCTGGTGGGGGGGGGCGACCTTCGGCCCGAGGCTCCTGGCGGAGCTGGTCTGGGTGGCCCCGTGGCTCCTGGCGCTGGCCCCGGAGTCCCCAGGGATCCGGCGCCTCGAAGGCCT
The DNA here is from genome assembly GCA_016218725.1 of Deltaproteobacteria bacterium. Classification (GTDB taxonomy): domain Bacteria; phylum Myxococcota_A; class Polyangia; order Polyangiales; genus JACRDB01. The sequence goes on along the minus strand of JACRDB010000050.1, from coordinate 10,214 downwards.
GACCCTGGCGGTCACCGTGGCGGTGGGGCTCCTGGGCCTCTGGCGCTTCGACCCTCGGAGCTGGGAGCTCCAGGCCCCTTCCAGCGCCTACCCCGCGAGGCTCTGGCAGGTGACCGACAGCCCGCTCCCGGCGCTCTTCCGACCCCTACCCGCAGAGCGCTTGAGGGACGCGCCGCAGGGGCCCTTTCAGTATTGTGGTCGCGCGGCGCTCGCAGACCTCGGCCCGGCGCCGCGGTGACGCGCCCTACGGGTTGCCCGCCAGGGCCTGGGCGAGCGTCAGCACGTCGTCCACCCTCGCGACGGCGCACGCCGACGGCGCGCTGAAGGTCACCCGGGCGACGCGCCAGAAGTCGTTGTCGGCGCCGCGCACCGGGCCCGGCCGGAGAGCGCGGGTGAAGGTCCCCGCGAGCACCTCGCCGCAGTAGATCCGCACCGTGGCGTTGCTCCCGGTGGACCCGTAGAACGCGTGGACGCCCACGGAGTACACCTGCGAGCCCGGCACGGGCTCGTCCACCCGGATGTTCTCCGGGCCGAAGCCGTAGACGTTGTCCACGTCCAGCGACGGGTCATCGAGGGCGCTCCCGCGGGCGTCCCAGCGGGGGTTGCGGTTGTTGAAGTAGCAGTCCTCCGGGTCCTCGAACCAGCGCCGGGCGCTGCGGTTGTGGAGGTGCAGGTCCAGGTCCGTGCGCGCCACCGGGTCCATGGTGCGGGACCCCGTGTCCCAGGTGAGCTCCACCCGGAGCCCGTGCCCCAGGAAGGTCACCTGCGTGGTGCACGACGCGCTCCGCCCGCTCCCGTCGGTGGCCGTGAAGCGCAGGGTGTACGCCCCCACCAGCACCGACGTGAAGGTCGTCCCGGTGGACCCCGGGGCCCCGAGGACGCCCCCCCCGCCCGGCGGCGCCATGGCCACCTCCCAGCGGACCCCCACCGCCCCGGTCGCCACGGCGGTCAAGGTCACCGTGCTCCCCGCGGGGGCCGTCTGCGCCGCGGGACACGTCACCGTCGGGCCGCAGGCGATCCCATCGTCCGCCGCACCATTGCAGTTATCGTCAACTCCATTGCACACCTCTGCGGTGGGCAGCGCCTGCCCCGCGCAGGCGCCCCACGCGCTTCCGACGCCGCCCATGCCCGCCGCGCAGACCTGCGTCCCGGGGCGGCAAGTCCCGACGGACTGCGTCCCCGGGGGGCCGTCGTAGCAGACCCGGGAGGCGCCGCGCGCGCACGCGCAGCCATCGTCCACGGCGCCGTCGCAGTCGTTGTCCAGGCCGTCGCAGCGCTCTGGCGCAGGGAGGACCTCCCCCGCGCAGGCGCCCCAGGCGGGGGCGCCGGACACCAGGGCGCAGGTCTGGTCGCCGCCGTGGCAGGGGCCCACGCCCTGGGTCCCCGGGGCGCCGCCATAGCAGGCCCGGGAGGCGCCTGGGGCACACGCACAGCCTTCATCGAGCATGCCGTCGCAGTCATTGTCGGCGCCGTCGCAGCGCTCTGGAGCTGGGAGCACCTCCCCCGCGCAGGCGCCCCAGGCGCTGCCCACGCCGCCCGCGCCCGCCACGCAGGGCTGCATCCCGGCGCGGCAGAGGCCCAGGCCCTGAGCGCTCGCGGGGCCCGTGAAACAAGCGCGAGAGGCGCCCGGTGCGCACGCGCAGCCATTGTCCACCACGCCGTCACAGTCGTTGTCCACGCGGTCCCCGCAGCGCTCCGGGGTCGGGAGCGCCTGCCCCTCGCAGCCCTCGAAGCGCGCTGCGCCGCCCTCGACCACGCAGCGCTCGGCGCCCGCACGACAAGCCCCGACGCCCGCGGTCCCCGGGGGGCCGCGGTAGCAGGGCCGCGCCTCGCCGCGGCGGCAGGCGCAGCCGTCGTCTACGGCGCCGTCACAGTTGTTGTCCAGGTCGTCGCAGCGCTCCCCCGTGGGGAGCCTCTGGCCGCCGCAGGGCCCCCACCCCGTGCCCACGCCACCGGGGCCCGCAACGCACCGCTGCATGCCCGCCGCGCAGAGCCCCACGCCCCGGGAGCCCATGGGCCCGTCGTAGCAGGGCCTCGTCTCACCCTCACGGCAGCCGCAGCCGTCGTCCACGACGCCGTTGCAGTCGTCGTCCACGCCGTCGCAGCGCTCGAGGGCGGGCAGCGCCTGCCCGTCGCAAGCACCCCAGCCGGGGGCGCCTCCGTCCGAGGCCCGGCAGGTCTGGGTGCCGCCTCGGCAGGGCCCCACCCCCGCGGTCCCCGCGGGGCCGCCGTAGCACGGCCTCGTCGCGCCCGCGGAGCACAGGCACCCGTCGTCCAGGGTGCCGTTGCAGTCGTCGTCGATGCCGTTGCAGAGCTCCCGCGACGGGAGCGTGCCCCCTGCGCACAGCGCCCAGGCGGTGCCCACGCCCCCGGAGCCCTCGACGCAGCGCTGGGAGCCGTCCCGGCAGGACCCCACCCCCCGCGTGCCCAGAGGCCCGAGGTAACACCCCCGCGCGTCCCCCGCCCGACACGCGCAGCCATCGTCCACCACGCCGTCACAGTTATCGTCAACTCCATTGCACACCTCGACGGTCGGGAGCACGGCGCCGGCGCAGGCGCTCCAGGCGCCGAACTCCCCGGTGCCCTCGCAGCGCTGGGCGCCCCGGGTGCAGCGCCCGACGCCGGCCTGGGTGCCGTCCCCCGGGTAGCACCGCTGGGTGGTGCCCGGGAGGCATGCGCAGCGGTCGTCGGTCTGGCCGTTGCAGTCGTCGTCCAGGCCATTGTTGCAGACCTCGGCCATGGCGCATGCGCGCGTGTCCGGCGAGGGAAGGTCCGTGGCGCCGTCGCGGAGCACTCCGTCGCTCGGGGCGCCGTCGGAGGCCTCCGAGGGCGCGTCCATCGCCCCGTCGGCCGTGGGACGATCCGCAGGCAGAAGCATGTCCGGGGCGGCGTCCGAAGCGCCCGCCTCGGCGGGCGCTCCATCACCAGAACCGGCACCAATCCCGGAGGAGCATGCCGCAAGGAGGACCGCCGCCCAGGGGATCGCCGCTCGCATGGCGCATCCATACACCACAACCGCGCTCCCCCGCAGGGAACTGGCCCCCTCACCGGGCGCACGGGCACACTCCCACGATGGCGCGACGCGCTCCCACCCTGCTCGCCCTCGTGGCGCTCCTGGGCCTCGCGCCCCGGAGCGCCCCCGCGCAGCGCGTGTCCGCGGAGCCTCCCGCGGTGCGTGTGGTCCGCGCGGTGCTGCGCAACACCCGGGACCCGCGCTACGACCACGTCACCCGCGTGGACGAACCCCGCGGGGTGTACCACTTCGACTGCTCGGGCATGGTGCGCTGGGTCCTGGACAGCGCGACGCCCCGCGCCGAGGCCAGCCTGGAGCGCGGCCTCGGCACCCGGCGCCCCCTCGCCCGGGACTACCACCGTTGGAATGCCTCGTTGCCCGAGGGACGCCCGCGAGGTCACTGGCTCCGCGTCGCGAGGGCCTCGGAGCTCCAACCCGGTGACGTGCTCGCCTGGACCTTTCCGCCTCGGTTCCGTCTGGCCATCACGGGCCACGTGGTGCTCGTGATGAACCGTCCTCGGCGCGTCTCCGCCCGGCGCCTGCGGGTCCAGATCGCGGACTCCACCCGCAACCCCCACGACGATGACACCCGCTCGCGCCGGGGCACCTCCGGTCCAGGCCTGGGCTGGATTGACCTTGAGTACGACCCTCGCACCGGCGCCCTCACGGGCTACCAATGGAGCCACCGCCCGGGGGCGGGCCTCCTTCGTGTGCCGATCAACGCCGGAAGGCCCCTGGAGTAACACCCTACTGGCACAGCGTGGCACGGAAGAAGTCAGGAAATTCAACACTTTTCGCTGGCACGGCCTTCGCTCAAGGGCAGGGCAGTGAGGTCCTGGATGAACAATCGCCGTGGGTTTCTGGGTGGGCTGTTTCTGGCGCTGACGCTGGGGTCGGGTTGTGTGGGTACGATCGCCGCAGACCCCCCGCCGCCGCCGCCGACGCCGACGGGGCTGACGGTGACCGGGACCGTCTCCAGCGCCTCCCTGGCCCAGGACTGCGCGAGCGCTGGGGACGCCGCGGGGATCGCAGCCCGCTGCGCGGGTCCCCCGGCGGACGCCGGGACCGCCGACGGGGGACTGGGTGTGAGCGACGCGGGGATGGCCCGCGCGGACGTGGGCGCGGCGCCGCCTCCTCCCCCGGAGGACGGCGGAGGCGCGGGCGTCCCGGTGCGACCCGACGCGGGGGACGCGAGCACCTCGGACCCGCCGGAGGACGGCGGAGGCGCGCTCCGCAGGCCCGAAGACGGCGGCACCGGCGCGCCGAGGCCCGAGGACGGCGGAGGCGCCTCGGACGTGGGCACCCCGCGCGACACGGGCGGGACCGGCGAGGCGCCGCGCTGCGGCGGCAACTGCCAGCAATCGAACATGAACCTGCAGTTCATGGCCAGCGGGACCGGCAGCGCCACCCTCCGGGTGGTGTCCGTGAGGCTCCTGGACGCCAGCTCCGGCGCGCTCCTGGACACGCTCACGGCGCGCGATCCGCAGGCGTGGGCCGGGAGCGTGTTCGTCCCCTGGGACGGGAGCATCTCCGCCGGGCAGACCCTGCGCGCGACCTTCCGGCTCTCGGCGCCGAACTGGACCCGTATCGGTGATGGCAACGCCTGGAGGACCCACTCCCGGTCGTACCGCCTGGAGGTGGTGACCATGGTCAATGGCGTCGAGCGCGTGTTCACCTCGGCGGTGCTCATGCGAGAGCCCGAGGTCGTGACCTGAAGCGCCTCGCGCTGACGCTCCTGGGCCTCCTCGGGTGTCGCAAGAGCGAACCCTGGAGCGAGGCCTGGCTCGAAGCCGAAGCGCGGAGGTACCTCGACACCCCCGGCTACCGCCGCCAGGCCCTGGTAGCCTCCCTCACGAACCCCTCAAATAGCTACGCCCGCCAGCGCCTCGGGAGTTACGGTCACGAGACCCACGGCTGGGACGCGCTCCCGGTGTGGAACCCGCGCTCGGCGCCCGTGACCGCCTCGGTGGCCCAGCGCCTCGCCCGGGCGGAGGCCCCCGCGCTCCCGGAGGGCACCGGTCCCCTGTGGGACGGGCGACGCCCGAGGACGCTGGAGGGCTGGGTGGCCCTCGGTCGCGAGGTGTTCTTTGGCTATCCCCTCCGGGTGGAGGTCTTCCTGGAGTGGGCCCTGGCGCACCCCGGGGCGCTGGACGAGGCGGGCCTGGAGCGCGCCCCGGACGGCGGTTACGTCGGTGTCAGGGTCTTTCAAGACCTCGACGGCGCCGCGCGCGTGGGGATCACCTGCGCGCTCTGTCACACGCGCACGAGGGGTCCCACGCTGGTGGAGGGCGAGGCCCGGAGGACCTTTGACTACGGGCGCCTTCGCCTCGCGTACCACCGCGAGACGGGCGCCCCGGTGGACCCGGAGCTGGCGCGCAGGATGGCCACCTGGGGCCCCGGCCGCGCAGACGTCACCGAGGACGACGCCGAGGACCCGGTGGCCATCCCCGACCTGTGGGGCCTGAGGCACCAGTCGCACCTCACCCAGGCGGGTACCATCCGTCACACGGGGCCTTCGGCGCTGGCGATCCGTCAGGAGACGCAGCTCCTGCATGCCAACCACCAGCGTGTCCGGCCGCCGAGGGAGCTGTCCTGGGCCCTGGCGATGTACCTCTACGGGCTCGCGCCGCCAGCGGCTCCGCCGTCTACGGCCACGGAGGACGAGCTCGCCCGAGGGCGCGCGGTGTTCCTTCGGGACTGCGTCGGGTGCCACGACAACCCCGTGTACGGCGGGCTTCCGGTGGCCGTGGGGCGCGTCGGGACGCACCCGGCCCTGGCCAACGGCGGGGCCCGGGGCACCGGGCGCTACCGCCCCCCGGCGCTCCTCGGGCTCCTCCAGGCCGGGCCGTACCTCCACGACGGCTCCGTGGCCACGCTGGAGGAGCTCTTCTCCGCGGAGCGCCTCCTGGCGGGCTACCGCCTCGGCGCGCTGGGACCGGGACCGGTCCCCGGGCACCGGTGGGGCACGGCGCTCCCCGACGACGAGCGCCGCGCCCTCCTGGCGTGGCTCCGGACGCGCTAGAGTAGCGCTCAGCGGCCGGAGAGCTGCTTGAGCGCCGAGGCCCAGTCCTCGACGTGCCACGCGCGGACGAGCTTGCCCTCGGCCACGGTGTGGATGTCAATGGCCGTGATCCGGAAGCTCCGGCCGCCGTGGGGCACGCCGAAGAGCTCGCCTGCGGGGGTCCCGGTGGCGGTGCTGCGCACCACGATGCGGTCGCCGTCCACGAGGAGCTCCTCGATGTGCCACCCGAGGTCGGGGATGGCGCGGCCAAAGCCGATGACCTGGGCGATGAACTCCTCGCGGCTCTTGCTGGCGTCGGGCCCGGCGTGGGAGCGCCAGGACTCCGCGGCGGCGCTACGGACCAGGGCCCCGACGTCGCGGGTGGCCGGGCGGTTCAGGGCTTCGTAGAACGGAGAGACGAGGGCGCGAGCCTGTGCGTGATCCATGGCGATGCCTCCACTCTGGGGGTGTGCCTCGGAGCGTATGCCCGGCCGAGGGCGCGAACAATAGCCCGATTTCGATTACACTGTTCGGCCATGACGAACGCTTCTCCAGGCCCTGTGGCGCCCCTGGACCTCCCCAGGTGGCTGATCTTCGCGGCGGTGGCGCGCCGGGGGTCCTTCACCGCGGCGGCGCGAGAGCTCGGCCTCTCGAAGAGCGCGGTGTCCGAGCACGTGAGCGGGCTGGAGGCGAGCGTGGGGGCGCGGCTCCTGGAGCGCACGACGCGCAAGGTGAGCCCGACGCAGGTGGGGCTCCTGGCGCTGGAGGGCTGCGCCGTGGTGGAGAGCGGCCTGAGGGACCTGGCCGCGGCCCTGGAGGAGCACCGGGAGAGCCCCTCTGGGACCCTGCGCGTGGCCACCACGCACGACCTGGGCGCGCGCTTCGTGCTTCCCGCGGCGGCGGCGGTGGCGGCGAGGCACCCCGGAGTGCGGGTGGATGTATCCTGCGACGACGCCGTGGCGGACCTGGTGGGAGGGGGCTTTGACCTCGCGGTGCGCCTCGGGCGCCCGGCGGAGAGCGGCTTTGTCCTGCGGCGCCTGGCCGAGGTGGACGAGCCGCTGGTGGGCTCTCCCGAGCTCGCGGAGCGCTACCCCGACGCGAGGCGCCCGAGGGACCTCACGGGGGCGCCCTTTGTCCGTCACGCCCTGGTGCACCGCGGGCGCTCCTGGGCCTTCCAGGCGCGGGGCGAGCGCGACGCGGTGGTCCCCGAGGTGCGCGCCCAGGCCAACACCGGCGAGGGCGTGAGGGCCCTGCTCCTGGCGGGGTTGGGCTTCGGGTGCCTGCCGGAGTACCTCCTCGCGGAGGACCTCGGGCGGGGCGCGCTCCTGCGGGTCTGCCCCGGGTGGACCCTGAAGCGGGTGACGCTCTACGCGCTCCTCCCGTCGGCGAAGGCTCCCCGGAGGGTGGGGCTCTTCCTGGAGGAGCTCGGGAGGGCCCTCGCCCGGGTGGGCCTCACCCGCCCGGGTTGAGCGCTCAGCGCACCCAGAGGTCGGACAGGGCTCCTCCGGTGGGGCTGCCGCCGGAGCCAAAGGCGCAGGGGTGGTCGCCGCTGAAGTTGTACGTGTCGTTGACGTGCCAGAGGATCCAGCCGGAGCTCACCCCGCAGGTGTGGAGGCCCACGCCCAGGGGGTCGCAGTCCACGGCGCGGGTGGTGACGGAGACCATGGCGCCGTCGCCGACGGCCATGTAGTTGGTACTACAGCGCAGGGACATGGCGTTGCTGCGCCAGTAGTGCCTGCCGCCGCGGGAGACGGCGGGGCCGAACTCTGGATCGGTGTCCTGGAGGTAGAGCCTCCGGGCGCCGCTCCCGAGGCGGTAGAGCCCGCCGCCCGCGGTGAGCACCGCGCGCCGCCGGGGCTCCGAGAGGAGCACGTTGCGCCCTCCGGGGGCGGGGACCTCGTCGGCCTCGGACGTCCACCAGGAGCCGGCGCCAAGGAGGGTCCAGCCGCCGCCGTCGTTGGTCATGTCGCAGTACGCGTTGAAGGGCGCGAGGGTGCCCCGGAGCCCATCGGGGTCGATCATCTGGAGCCCCGAGGGCGTCCCCGGCGCGCGGGCGAGGGCCTCGCGGCAGGAGCGGGCCGGGGGCGGGCGGCAGGCGCCGTCGACGCAGGCTCCGCCCTCTTCGCAAGCGCGGCCGCAGGCGCCGCAGTGGGCGACGCTGGTGCGCACGTCGGTCTCGCAGCCGTTGGTGGACACGCCGTCGCAGTCACCCTGGCTGAAGGTGCAGAGGGACTCTCGGAGCCAGTAGGTGGCCCGGCGGCCCCAGGTGTGGGTGATCCCGTCGCGGTTGCCAAAGGCGGCGGTGTAGGTGCCATTGAGCCCTGGCTCGTTGGTGATCCCCCCGGCGGGCGCGTGGCAAAGGACGGTGACCCCTCGGCTGTCGAGGCACGAGTCCCTGGACGCCTCGCGGCGGTAGGTCAGGAGCATCACCGTGGCCGAGGTGCGATCCCAGCCCTGGACGTTGAGCCAGGTGTTGTTCTCCAGGCCCGCGTTGGACGAGCGGGTGAGGTACTCCAGGAGCGTGTTGGTGGGCGCCCCGAGCCAGTTGGAGCCCACGACGCCGAGCAGGGCGCTGACGCCCTCGCGCGGGCGGAAGTACGTAAACTGGTGGTGGGTGTTGTTGTTGTTGGAGTCCACGTCGGCGCGGAGCTGCCACCCGGAGCCGTAGGCCTCGAAGCGCGAGAGGTCCCAGGTCGAGAACTCCACGCTCGTGGGCACCGCGCCGGTGTTGAGGGCCACGGTGTTGCGATCGCTCCGGAGGTCCCCTCGGGCCGCGGGGGGCGTGGCCTCGCCGAGGCGTGCCAGGAGCATCCAGCCGCCGCCGTCGGTGGTCATGTCGCAGTACACCTCGATGGGGCCCATGCCCTCGGCGCCGTCGGGGTCGATGGAGAAGGGCCCGCTGCGCGACGCCGGGTCCCGGGCCAGGATGGCGCCGCAGGAGCGCGGGATGGTGTAGACGCAGCGCCCGGCGTTGCAGCGCTCGCCGGAGCGGCAGGCGTTGCCGCAGCGGCCGCAGTGGGCCAGGGCGGCGCGGGTGTCGGTCTCGCAGCCATTGGCGGCCATGCTGTCACAATCGCCAAAGCCCGCCGCGCACGACGCCACGGCGCACGCCCCGGCGACGCACCCCGCGGTGGCGTTGGAGAGCGCGCAGCGCGCGCCGCAGGCGCCGCAGTTGGCGACGTCCGTCTGGACGTTGGCGCAGGCGTCGCCGCAGCGGGTCTGCGGGGTCACGCACAGGATCCGGCAGACGCCCGCCTCGCAGCCCTGGCCGACGCGGCAGGGGTTGCTGCACCGCCCGCAGTGGTCGCGGTCGGTCTGGAAATCGTGGCAGGTGGCGCCGCAGAGGCTGGTGGTCTCGGTGCACGTCGGCGGCCCGTCGTCCAGGGCCACGGTGTCCGGGGCGGTGTCCGCGGGGGCGTCGGGCGAAACGTCCAGCGGCAAGTCCGGCGCGAGGTCCCTCGGCACGTCCATGGAACTATCGGGAATCATTGAGGTATCCGGCACCGTCGTGTCCATGGCGGTGTCCGCCATGGTGTCCTGGGCGGAGTCCGGGCGAAGGGTGTCCGGCGGGGGGGAGGTGTCTGGTGGGGTGGTGGTGTCCGGCGGAGCGGTGGTGTCGGGAGGAGGCGCGGTATCGGCGACCGCGCCGGTGTCCTCGGTGGTGCCCGAGTCCGGGGTGGTCCCACCCCCACACGCGCCCAGGGCGACGATGCCGACCCCGAGCACCAGCCAGCGAGCCACGACGTTCATAAGCAACCTCCGCCACGAGGATCGCACCGGGCGCCCGCGGAGGGCAAGGGCCAGGAGACCTCACCCCGCGCCGCCGCACCGCCCCTCTCCCTGGCGGGTTCACCTCGGGACACATCTCGCAAAGGGCCGTGAGATCATGGTGATCGGGGGAGGCGATGGCCGCGGCGCGTTGGTGTCCCTTGCGCGCCGTTGGGTGGGCGTGCTCGATGCGCGTCCGCCCCGTGGAGTGACCGTGCTCGATGCGGGTCGGCGGGTTGAAACCCCGCCGCTAGGATTTCGACGCCCGCCCGAGGCGGGCATAGGAGAGGACCGCCCGGAGCGTTGAGAAGGGTGGCTCGGGAGCAGCGCCGTAGGTAGTCGTGAAGGGAGCACGTCCCGTGTCGGAGGCTCTGGGTACCAACGGAGGTCCCCGTACCCCGTTGCCGCGCCGCGCAAGATGCGCGTCCGCCC
>JACRDB010000048.1 GCA_016218725.1 Deltaproteobacteria bacterium | reverse complement strand
CCTCGACGCCCGAGGCGCCCAGCACAACCCCTCCGACCCCGACCGCGGCGCTCGCCCCGCGGGCCTCTCCTACCCCGCAAGCGCCCTCGCAGCGCGAGCGCCCCCCGCGCGCCGACGCGCTCCTCGCCGAGGGCGCTCTCCTCGCTGAGGCCCACCGGGCGCTGGTCCAGGGGCGCCCCTCGGAGGCCCTGGCCGCGCTCCGGGGCTACCGCGCGCGCTTCCCAGCCGGGGCCCTGCGCCCCGAGAGCCAGGTCGAGGAGGTGCTCGCCCTCTGCGCCGCGGGCCGCGGTGACGACGCGCGAGCCCTCGCCCGGCGCTTCCTCCGCGCGCACCCCCGGTCGGCGCTCGCGCCCCGCGTGGAGGGCGCCTGCGCCGCGCCCGGCGACGCCGCTCCCCGCGGGCCGCGGTGAGCCCTCGGGCCGCGCCCACCGCGGCGCTCCTCGGGCTCGTCGCAGGCCTCGGCTGCGGCCCCACGGCGCAGGTGTCCATCGGCTCCGACCTGCGCGACGCCCGCGCCGACTCCGCGAGCGCGCCAGACACCTCCCCGGACACCACCGCCCCCGCAGACACCACCGCCCCCACCGACACCTCCTCCGGCGGGCTCCTGCGCTGCGCCGCGCCGCCGGAGTGCTTCGGGCGCTGCCAGCCCGAGTCACGCCCCTGCACCTGCGGCATGGTCCCCGAGGGCCTGCGCTGCGTGCCCGCATGCATGCTCCCCCGGGACTGCCCCCTCGGTCCCCTCGGGATGCCCCTCGCCTGCCGTATGGGGGCCTGCGTCCCGTAGGGTATACACCGTGTATACCTCGCCCGGGCGAGGGCGGTGTCTACCACGCCACGGGGACGGGCTCCGTGCGGTCCGTGGTGGTGCCGTCGCCCAGGGCCCCGAGGTCGTTGTCGCCCCAGCACCAGGCCTCGCCGTCGGCGGTGCGCGCGCAGGAGTGGCGCTCTCCCAGGGCCACCTGGGCGACACCCCGGAGCCCCCGGACGAGCACCGGCGTGCGGTGGTAGCTCCGGGTGCCGTCGCCGAGCTGGCCGTCGCCGTTGGCGCCCCAGCACCACATGGTGCCGTCCCTGCGGCGGGCGCAGGTGTGCTGGTCCCCGAGGGCGAGCTCCACCACGTCGTCCAGGCCCTGCACCCGCGATGGCAGGCCCCGGTCGATGGCGGTCCCGTCGCCGAGCTGCCCGGCGCCGTTGGCGCCCCAGCAGCGGGCCGTGCCGTCCCCGAGACGCGCGCAGGTGTGGTGGCGCCCGAGGGCGAGCTGCGCCGCGCCCGTGAGCCCCGCCACCGGCCTTGGCGCGAAGCGATCCGCCAGGGTCCCGTCGCCGAGCTGCCCGGCGCCGTTGAAGCCCCAGCAGCGGGCCGTGCCGTCCCCGAGGAGCGCGCAGGAGTGGTAGTGCCCGAGGGCCACCTGCACCGCGCCCGAGAGCCCCCGCACGGCCACGGGCTCCGGCCGGTCCAGGGCCGAGCCGTCCCCGAGCTGCCCCGCCGCGTTGAAGCCCCAGCAGCGCACCTCGCCGTCAAAGAGCAGCGCGCAGCCATGGGCGTCCCCGAGGGCCACCTGCGCCACGCCGGTCAGCCGTTGGAGCGTCACGGGCTCCGAGCGCGCGCGCTGCGCCCCGTCCCCGAGCTGCCCCAGGGACCCGGAGCCCCAGCACCGCACGGTGCCGCCGGTGACCCTCGCGCACGCGTGGCTCCCGCCCACCGCGAGCTGCGTGGCCCCCTCCAGCGAAGGCACCAGCTTGGGCGTGTGCTGGTGCTGCGTGCTCCCGTTGCCGAGCTGCCCCGCGTCGTTGGAGCCCCAGCAGCGCACCAGGCGCCCGCGGAGCCTCGCGCAGCTGGGCCCCCCGAGGGCCAGCTCCAGCACCCCGGGACCGCTCCCCTTGGCCCGCTCGTACACCGCCCGGAGGCGCCCCGAGGTCGGAGGCTCCAGCGCGCTCGTGGTGGACGCTGTGGGCCTCGCCGCGCAGGCACCGAGCACCACGATTAGGAAGGTCCAGCCACCACGCACGACGACCTCCTTTGTGTCTTCTACTCAACCCGAGGGAGAACCTCCCTTGGACGTAGCAGACTTCTCAGAAGATTTGTGCGGATGTAGAAAAAGTGGAGCTGACCGGGATCGAACCGGTGGCCTCGTGAATGCCATTCACGCGCTCTCCCAGCTGAGCTACAGCCCCGACGGGGTGAGTCTTATAGCGTGCTCCGCCCGGCACCGTCAAGCGACACCCGCAGGGCCCCGAGCATTTTGTACAGGAGCCTCGCGGCGACATTGCCGTCCCAGGGGTCTCCGTCGGGGCCCGGGACCACCTCCACCAGGTCCATCCCGACGATGCGGCGCCCAGAGCGCGCCACCGCGCTCAAGAGCGCGCACACCTCGCGGAACCCCAGGCCTCCGGGCACCGGGGTGCCCGTGTGAGGGCACAGCGTCGGGTCCAGGCCGTCGATGTCAAACGACAGGTACACCTCCCCCGGGAGCGCGTTGACAATCTCCCTCACCAGCGCGCTCCAGGGCTCTCCGTCGAAGCGCCGGGCCGCCAGGTCGTGGTCGTAGAAGGGCACCACCCGCCCGCCGGAGCCCTCGATGGCCCGGAGCTCGGCCTCGCCCAGGTCCCTCAGGCCCACCTGCACGATCCGTGAGACCCCGGGCACCTCCCGGAGCACGTTGTCCATGATGGACGCATGGGAGTAGCGAAAGCCCTCGTAGGCCACCCGCAGGTCCGCGTGGGCGTCCAGGTGGAGGATCCCAAGGCCCGGATGACACTCCGCGTGGGCCTGGATGCACCCGAGGGGCACCGCGTGGTCGCCGCCCACCAGCGCCACCTGACGCCCGTCCGCCAGGAGCGCCCGCACCACGGAGAGCACATGGTCATTCACCCGCGCACAACGCGCATTCACCCGCGCCAGGGCGGCCTCCAGGAGCGGGTCGCCCTGCACCGCCCCGCCCACGGCCAGGACGCCCCGGGCCAGGGCCTCGGCCTCGTGGTGCCAGGCCAGCACCTCCTCGGGCTCCGGGAGCATCGCCAGCCCCGCGGTGTAGACCCTCCCAAAGTCCAGGTCGTACAGGTCCACCTGGCGGCTCTCCCGCAGGATGGCCCCAGGGCCTCGCCAGGCCCCACCTCCGTAGGACGTGGTCGCTGAGAAGGGCACCGGGACCACCAGGACCTTCGCCTCCTCGGGGGTCGTGGGGAGCCCGTAGAGCCCGGAGCCCGGGAGGGCCGCCGCGTCGGCGTCAAAACCTTGCATCCGCGGGACTTTCCCAGGGTCCAGGGCCCTGTCAATGCCCGACGACACGCTACGGTCGAGCTGATCGTTTGCGCTTTTTCCTTGTTTTTTTTGCCCCCCTTGGAGCATGCTGGTGGCAATGCTCGCAGACCGGGAATTCACTACGGAGGAAATAGCCAGGATGTGTGGGGTCTCCCGTCCGGCGGTGGTCGAGTGGATCCGTCGGGGGCTTCTGGTGTCCCGGACCACGGAGGGGGGGCACCGGAGGGTGCCTCGGAGGGACCTGGCGCTGTTCCTGGAGGCCCACGGGTACGCGCTGCCGCGGAGCGTGGAGCGGCGGCGGCCGCTGGTGTTCCTGGTGGACGACGAGCGGACGTTCCGCGGGGCCGTGGCCGAGGCCCTGGGGGACGACTATGAGCTCCGGGGCTTTGCCTTTGGCCCCGAGCTTCTGGTGGCCTGCGGGGTGGCCCAGCCCGACGTGGTGGTGGTGGACCTGCGCATGCCCGGGGTGTGCGCGCCGCAGCTCCTGGAGGCCCTCGGGTCTGCGGAGCCTTTGCAGGACACGCTCCGGGTGGCGCTGGCCACGGCGGACGAGGAGCTCCTCCTGGCGCGGCGCTGCGGGGCGCAGCTCGCGGTGCTCAAGCGAGACCTGCCGACGCTGAGGGCTCAGCTCGACGCGCTGGTGGTGAGCGCCCAGCGCCGCACCGGGGGGGCCTCCGTCGGGGTCAACGGATTTCACCCGGCCGAAACCAGTTGAAGCGGTTGTCGCGCACAAAGTTCGTGAAGCCCACGGAGATGCTCACGGAGAGGGCCCGGACGTGGTGCCACCAGCCCGCGGGGATGAACAGCGCCTCGCCCGCGGCGAGGTGTACGTCCCTCACCACGCACCGCGCCAGGAGGGGGTCCTCGCGCTCGGGGTCTGCGCCGGAGTACACGCCGCGGGTGCACCCGAGGAGGGGCGCCTCCCAGGGGGCCACGAGCCTCACGCGCTTGGCGCCGTACACCTGACAGAAGAGGATGTTGGCCGTGTCGTGGTGCAGCGGGGTCACGGTGCCCTCGGGGCCCAGCCACAGGGCCGCGCAGCCGTCGAAGCGCGCGGCGTCGAAGAGCCCCGGGTCGAGGGAGACGTCCGCGTACAGGGCCTTGAGGGGCTCCCGCTCCAGGTTGTGGTTGTTGGCCACCAGGTACAGGTCGTTGGACACCCCCGCGCGCTCCACGCGGTCGATGAAGGCCCCGAGGGTCATGGCGACGCTGTGCTTCGGGGTGTTCTGGTCGTAGTCCGGGTCGCCCTCGCGGCCCACCACGGCCTGCACCTCCACGGCCCCGAAGCGCTCCCGGAGGTACCCCGGGCTCCAGCGCCCGAAGGCCGGCCAGCGCGGCACCACGTCGGTCAAGATCACCGGGTTCCCGGTGGCGTACCAGGTGTCAAAGAACTCCTCCGCGGTGGTGCCCTCGCGGCGGGGGACCTCCCGGGGTCGGGTGGCCGTGCGCTGGAGCTCCGAGAGGAGCTTCGCCACCAGCTCCAACTGCCGCCCCCGCCGCGCCAGGGCCCTGGCCGGCGCATAGACCGTCGAGCGCTCCAGCTCCCCAAGGCCCTGGGAGGCCTCCTCGGCGCTCGCCCCGCGCGCCCGGAGGGCCCGCTCGACCTCGTCCCGGCTGACGCCCCGCAGGAGGTTGTCCGCCGCCCAGGAGGCCCACGCGGGGCTCAGCGCCCGAGCCCGAGGCGCAGGTCTCCGAGGCGCCCTGGGGGACCTCTCCGGCCGCCGAAGGAGCCGCACGGCGTCGCTCAGCCTCCGTCGCGCGGCGGCGGCATGGGAGGCGGAGGCATCGGCGGAGGCATCGGCGTAATGATCGCGTCACCACCCGCGTCGCCCGCGTCCGGCGGCGGCGGCATGGGCGGAGGCGGCGGCATCGGCGGAGGCGGCGGCATCGGAGGCGGCATCGGGGTCACGAACACATCCCCCGCGTCCCGCGGGGGCGGCATGGGCGTAGGGACATCCGGGGTGTGGGTGTCTGTAGGTGTGGCCGTATCCGTGGCAGTATCCACGCCGACCTCCGAGGCATCCGTGGGAGGGATCATGGGCGGAGACGACGAGGCGCTGCATGCGCCGACGCCGACGGCGAGGGCGAGGGCCACGGCGCGACCGAAGAGGGGCGTGGAAGGGGGCTCCGAGAGGGTGGGCTCCAGCGCCGGGTGTCTCTCGGGGTTGTACCGCGGGGGATCGCTCATCGGGGGGATGACAGCCGCTCCGGGGCGGTGGTGTCAAGCGCGCTACACTCGCGCGATGAGCTCCCTCGGGAAGGATCCCGCGCTCCTGGCGCGGAGGGTGAGGGCGGGCCTGGACGCGCGGGCGCTCACGGCCCTCGGGGGCGCGCGGGAGGACTGCGGGGACGCGCGCCCCGGGGCCTTCCTGGCGGTGCTGGAGGTGTGCTTCCTGGAGGCCGCCGCGGACGGGCGCGTGACCGACGAGGAGCGCGCGCACCTGGCGAGGCTGGCCCGGGACCTCACGGACGGGGGCCTCGGCGAGGAGGCCCTCGGGGCGCTCCTCTCCCGGTGCTTCGAGGGCCTGGAGCGCGAGGGCTTCCACGCTCGGATCGCGCGCGCCTCACGGACGCTGGACGCCGACCAGCGGGCGCTGGCGCTCACCCTCGCCGCGGCGGTGGCCCTCGGGGACGGGGCGCTGGTCGCCGACGAACGGGACGTCTTCGACGACCTGGCGCGGGCCTTCGCGGTCCCCGAGGGCGACGCCCGGCGGGTGCTCGACGCCGTGGCGCGGGTGGTGTAGCGCGCGCCCGGTCAACGCCTTACGAGCCGGAAGACCCTCGGGCAGTTGGCGATGGGGCGGGTCTCCAGGCCCTGGCTCGGGAGGTGCCAGGGGCCCGTGGGGTCGTCCTGGACGAGGTACGCGGGGCGGTCCGGGGCCTCGGCCTCCAGGATGAGCCTGCGGGAGTTCTCCAGCCCCGCGGCGGAGGTGTCCATCCCGAGGTTGATGAACACCACGTCCTGGCGGTCCATCACGGTGATGCCCTCGTCCAGGGACCAGCCGCCGACGAAGACAAACTTCGGGTCCCGGACGCAGCGCCGCACGGCCTGGGTGGACTCGTCCTGGATGCGCCGGAGGCGGAACATGAACACCCCGTCCACGCCCACGGTGATCGCGGTGCCCCAGCCGAGGCAGAGCGCCACCAGGGCCGCCGCGGCGTGGCGAAGGATGGTCTCCTCCCAGCCCCTGGCGCGCTGGGCTCCCTTCACGGCGCTCACCAGCGCGAAGGACAGCGCCAGCGGCGCCCAGAGGGTGAGCTTGCGGCGCAAGAGGTCCGCGTCGTTGGGCTCTCGCAGGAGCCACTGCCCGAGGGAGGCGCCCAGGAGCGCCCACAGCGCGAGCTGCCAGGGCTTGAGCGAGGCCCCGCGGAGCTCCGCGAAGGCCAGGGCGAAGAGCACCGGCAGCGCCGGGGACAGGTACCGGAAATTGTGGCTGCTCATCCCGAGGGCGTGGTCCTCGGGCAGGTGGGCCCTCAGGAGGACGCTCCCGAGCACGCCCAGGACGCTCACCGCGAGCATCCAGCGCTGCCGGGCGCGCACGCCGTCGTCCGGCGCGGTCGCCGGAGAGAGGAGCGCCACGAGGCCCAGCGCCAGGAGGGGCGAGCACTGCACCAGCGAGCGCGTCACCACGGGCCCGAGGTTGTGATGCGGGTGCGGCATGAACCACGACCCCAGGGTCATGCCCCCTTCGTGGATGCGCGTCAGCGGCGTGCTGAGCCGGGACATGTCCACCAGGTACGCGAACGCAATCCGCGACGCGGTGAGGGTCTGGTTGCGCAGCTCCGACTCGGGGATCAGCGCGCCCACGATCCCCACCGCGGCCAGGAGCCCCACGGCCCTCGCGGAGCGACGCGCGAGGTACATCCCCAGGACCCAGGCGAGGACAAAGGGCGCCATGGGCTTGAAGATCGTCTCCGCCGCGCCGACGGCGCCGGTGGGGAGGGCCTGCACGGTGCCGGTGTTGGACACCGCGGCGAAATCCGAGGTCCCGAAGGAGATCGGGCTCCAGGTCCCCCAGCGGTCGTGGTTGGTCCAGGCCATCAACGCCACCATGGGGACCATCCCGAGGGCGTACGCCGCGCCGTCCCCCAGGGCGTGCGCCACGGGCCTGCGGAGCACCAGCAGCGCCCCCAGGAGCCCCGCGCCCAGGAACCACAGCATGTGGCACGAGAAGGCGAAGCTCGCGAAGAGCCCCGCCCCCAGAAGGTAACCCAGGGCCCTGCCCCGGGAGGCGAAATCGCACGCCCTCACGGCGAGATATACCGACAACACCCCGAAGGTGGCCGTAGGTACGAAGGGCGCGCACATGGTGCTCCACCCCGCGAGGGACGAGCCGAGGAGGAGGGCATACGCCGACGCGACGGCGAGGCGCACATCGCGGGTGAGGCGCAGGGTGAGGGCGTAGGTGAAGAGGGCGCTGAGGGCGAGGCAGAGCATCATGGCGCGGATGACGCCCGCGAAGCCGTTGAGCCTCAGGGGGAGGGCGAAGAGGTACGCCATGCCCGCGGGGTAGCCCCCGAGGACCTCGCCGTTGCGCTCCGTGAGCCAGCTCGGGCGTAGCTGCGGGAAGTCCCGAGCGTTCCCCGGGCCGTTGCGGAAGGGGATCCGGCCGGTGCGGGCCACGGCGCGGGTCTGGTGGAACTGCGTGAGGGTGTCGTGGTCCCAGTTGGAGCACCACGGGGCCCAGGCGGCCAGGACGAAGAGCCCCAGGAGGAGCGGCGCCAAGGCCCACCAGACGCCTCGGCGGGACCACGGGGAGAACTCCTGGGGCAAAGGCTCCATCGGCGCGCCGTGGATAGCCCACTCCGGCCCCGGCTGCCAGTGCGCGCCGGGCGGCGCCCGACGGGTGGCAATCTCGCGCGGGGTGTTCTAAACCGCGGCGGGTGAAGGACCTGGGAGACAACCGGGCGCTGGAGATCCTCTCCGTGACGCACTACATGCCCCCACACCAGGGGGGCATCGAGCGGGTGGCCGAGGCCCTGGTGGAGGGCCTCCGGGCGCGGGGACACGCGGTGCGCTGGCTGGCCTCGGCGACGCCGGCGCGGGCGGGATGGGACGGGCACCTCCTGCGGGTCCCGGCGCTCAACGCGCTGGAGGTACGCCTCGGGGTGCCGTACCCCCTGTGGTCCCCCGCGGAGGCCCTTACGGTGTGGGAGGAGGTCTCTCGGGCGGACCTGGTGCACGTCCATGACTGTCTGTACCTGGGCTCGTGCCTGGCGGCGCTGGCGTGCCGGGCGCAAGGGAAGCCCCTGGTGGTGACCCAGCACGTGGGGTACGTGCCCTTCGGGCCCGCCCTGGACCGGGTGCAGCGCGTCGCGTACCACACCCTGGGCCGGGCGGTGCTGGGCTCGGCGAGCGCGGTGGTCACCCTGAGCGCCCACGTCGAGGATTTCTTTACGTCCCTGCGGCTGCGTCCGCGCTTTCGCCGCATCCCGAACGCCGTGGACGATACGCGCTTCCGGCCCGCGCGGTGGGACGAGCGCCCGGCCCTGCGCGCCCGCTGGGGCGTCCCCGAGGGCGGGCCCGTGGTGCTCTTCGTCGGCAGGCTGGTACCCAAGAAGGGCGTGGCCGAGGTGCTCGCCGCGCAGCGCGCCCTGGCGGCCCGGGGGACTACGCTCCTGGTGTGTGGTGAAGGGCCCCTCAGGCCCTCCCTGGAGGGAGTCCCGGGGCTGGTTCACCACCCCTCGGTGCCCCACGCGGCGATGCCGGAGCTCTACCACCTCTCGGACGCGCTGCTCCTGCCGTCCCGCGGGGAGGGGCTGCCCCTGTCCCTCCAGGAGGCGCTCGCCACGGGGCTCCCGGCGGTGGTCTCCGACGACCCGGCCTTCGCGCTGAACGTAGGGGATTTCCCCGGAGTGCGCCTCGCGGCGGACGCGGACGGGCTCGTGCG
The DNA here is from genome assembly GCA_016218725.1 of Deltaproteobacteria bacterium. Lineage (GTDB taxonomy): Bacteria > Myxococcota_A > Polyangia > Polyangiales > JACRDB01. The sequence goes on along the minus strand of JACRDB010000048.1, from coordinate 27,120 downwards.
GGCCGTGCAGCGGGCGCTGGAGGAGCATGCGACGGAGGCGTCCCGGGCATCCATCGCCCGCGAGGCCCACGCGCGCTGGGGCGGGGAGCGCGTCCTGGACGCCTACCTGGCCCTCTACCGCGAGCTCCTCGCGGGGTGAGCGCGCTCGCCGCACCCGGTGCATTTTCCCTCAGAGGTAGCGGCCTCCCCGGGCACTCACCGGGCGATGCGTCTCTCCTCGTCACGCGCCCCGCCACGGCGCGGTGCACCGCTCTTCGCCGCGGTACTGCTCTTTGTGCGCGGGAGCCCGTCCCTTGCCCACGGGCTCGACGCCCACCGGGTGGAGCTCGTGCTCCACGAGGCCACCGTGGACGTGGTCGCCACGCCCTCCGTGGACATGGTCCCGGAGGCCGACCTCGACGGCGACGGTCGCCTCACCCGAGGCGAGCTCCGCGCCCGCCGGGAGGCCGCTCTCCGGGCGCTCTCCCTGGCGCTCACCATCACCGACGCGGAGGGCCAACGCGCCACGGTCGAGCGCCCGGACGTGGCGGTCCCGCGCGGCGACGCGGAGGACCAGGACCCACCCCGGGACCACTTGCGCTGGTCCTTCGCCCTGCGCTGGGAGCGCCCTCCGCGTGGTCTGCGCGTGCGACTCACGCGCCCCACGGCCCACGCCCTGACGGTGTACGCCGTCCGCGCCGAGGGCGCCTCCACCCCGGGGGTGCTCACCCTCCTCGGTGAGGGCGAGACCCGGCGAATGGACCCCTCCGCGCCGGAGGTGCTGCTCCTGCGTAACCAGGCGCCCTCACCCGCGGCGTCCCGTCCCCCAGTGTCCCCTCCCCTGGTGTCCCCTCCCCTGGTGTCCCCTCCGCCAGGTTCCCTTCCCCTGGCCCCCCGCGCGCTGGCCCTCGGGCTCTTCGGGGCCCTTGTCCTGGCCGCCCAGGCCCTAGTCACCCCTCGGAGACCCTTGAAATGACTGTCCGCGCTCGCTCCCTCATGCTCCTCCTGGCGCTCCCTGGCGCGCTCTCCTGCGGAGGAGGCTCCGCCGCGCCGCCCGCGGACGCCTCCGCGACGGACGCCTCCGCGACGGACACGGGTCCCGACGGCGCCGCCCCGCAGGACACCGCCGCGCCCACGGACCTCGGGGGCGCCGACACCCCGCTTTCCTGCGGCGACGTGGGCCGGCCCACGGTGACCGCGGCGCCCGCCCCAAACCCTTCGCCCACCAGCGATTTCAACGTGACCACCAACGGCTGCGACCGCACGGCCCTGGCCCTCCAGTGCGCCCTCGGCGTCGCCCGGGAGTACCAGGTCGTGGTCGAGGGCGCCTCCCGGAGGCTTCGCTCCAACGGCCTCCCGAACCACGACGTCGGCCCCTTCCCAGGGCCGGGCAACCCCAACGCCATCGCGCCCCAGGCGTATGCCTTCAGCGTCCCGGTCACGCCCTCGGGGGCGGGCACCCCCGCGCGCATCTTCGGGGTCACCACCTCCGGCGCCGTGCTCGACCCCGGCACCGCGGAGTTCTGGAACGACGACCGCAACTGGAACTACGAGGCCCTGCGCTACGCCACCGCCCCGGGCTTCTTCTCCGGCGCCGCGCCCTCGGACCGCACCCGGCACCCGACCTCCCTCGGGCTCGACTGCAACTTCGCCCACGTCCAGCCCACCGGGGCCTACCACTACCACGGCATCCCCACGAGCCTCATGCCCACGGCGCCGGCCCTGACCTTCGTGGGCTGGGCGGGCGATGGCTACCCCATCTATGGCCGCTGGGACCACCAGAACCCCGCGGACCCGTCGAGCCCCCTCACGGAAATGCGCGCCAGCTACCGCCTCCGCGCGGGCTCCCGCCCCGCCGGCAGCCCCGGCGGCACCTACGACGGCACCTTCGTCCAGGACTGGGAGTACGCCCTGGGCTCCGGCGACCTCGACGAGTGCAACGGCCGCACGGGCATGGTCACCCTCGAAGGCCGCATGGTGAACACCTACCATTATGTACTTACCTATACCTGGCCCTACATCCCCCGATGTTTCCATGCAGCACCGGACCCCTCCTTCCGGGCTGGGATGGCCATGCCCATGACCGACGGGGGCGTACCCATGCCCGGTCGTGACGGGGGTGTGATGCCTGGCCGGGACGGTGGGATGATGGTCCCGGGTGACGGTGGCATGGGCCCCCGGGCGTGTACGGCGCCGGAGGACTGCGCGGGGGCCTGCGCCCCGACGGCCCGGGGGTGCACCTGCGCGACCACCCCGATGGGGCGGCGCTGCGCGGCGACGTGCACCACCAGCGCGGACTGCCCGATGCCCATGGGGATGACCCTCACCTGCCGGATGGGTGTGTGTCTCCAGTGACGCGCGCGTGGGGGTGGACCCTGGCGCTCGTGGTGGCGTCGGCGCGCTGCGGGGGGAGCCCCGCGGTGCCCTCGGACGCCGCCGTGGATACGCGTGCGACGGACTCTGCCACGGACACCGCGACGGACACCGCGCCCGCGCCGCAGCAGCGCAGCGTGCTCCTGCTGATCCTGGACGACGTGGGCGTGGACTCCGTGGGGCTCTACGCCGACCGCGACGGCGACGGCGCGCCGGACGACGGGCGCAGCTACGCGCCCACGCCCAACCTCCAGGCGCTGTGTCGCGCGGGGGTGCAGTTCCGCCAGGCGTGGAGCGCGGCGACGTGCTCGCCCACCCGGGCCCAGGTGCTCACCGGGCGCTTCCCGTTTCGCACCGGGGTGGGAGGCCCGACCATGGGCGCCCTGGGGAACCTCGCGCTCACCGAGCGCACGATCCCTCGGGTGCTGGACCTGAACCCCACGGGGGACTACGCCCACGCCAACATCGGCAAGTGGCACCTCGGGGCGCTCCCCGCGGCGGGGGGCACCAGCGCCCCGAACCGCCTGGGGTGGAGCCACTACGCGGGCTCCCTGAGCGGGACCCTGCCGTCGTATACGGCCTGGGATCGGGTGACCAACGGGGCCTCCGAGCGCGTCACGGAGTACGCCACCACGGTCACCGTCAACGACGCCTCGCGGTGGCTGGAGGCCCAGCGGGAGGGCCGCCCGTGGGTGCTCTGGGTGGCCTTCAACGCGCCCCACGCGCCGTTTCACCTCCCGCCCGCGGGGCTCTCCGCGGCGCTCCTGCCCGGCACCGAGGCGGACATCGCCGCGCGCACGCCCCTGTACTACCGCGCCGCCCTGGAGGCCCTGGACCGCGAAATGGGTCGGCTCCTGCGGCACCCGAGGGTGGTCACCGACCGGCCCCTGGTGGTGCTCTTCGGGGACAATGGCACGCCCCGCGAGGCCGTCGAAGCGCCGTACAACGCCGCCCGCGCCAAGGATACGCTCTACCAGGGTGGGCTCCACGTGCCCCTCTGCGTGACGGGCCCCGGCGTCGCCGGGGGACGCCAGACCGACGCCCTGGCCAACGTCGCGGACCTCTACGCCACGGTGCTGGACGCCACCAGCGCCGCGCGCTCCACCTGGGAGGCCCCGGGGCAGCCCATCGACAGCGTGAGCCTCTGGCCCCTCCTCCAGGACCCCAGGGCCCCGGCCCCGAGGGCGTGGAACTTCGCCGAGGCCACCCTGGGGCCCGTCGTCCGCAACCAGGGCCGCGCCGCCCGGGACGCGCGCTACAAGCTCCTGCGCTTCAACGACGGCCGCGAGGAGCTCTACGACCTCTCCATGGACCCTCGGGAGCTCACGGACCTACGCGCCAGGGCCGACACGGACCCTGCCCTCGGGGCCGCGTACAGGTCCCTGGTGGCCGTGTTCGATCGCCTCCGATAGCCCCGCGTAACATTCCCCTCCCCGGCGGCGTATACTCTCCCTGGTGGAGGCGCCGTGGGACTCCGGCGCGACTTCCGAAACTCAGATTTGATCTCTGATCCCACGCTGGTCGTGTCACCCTCTCCCCGGCGCCTCCACCTTGCGCCCTCGCCAGTGGACACACACCCCCCGGAAGGCGCAGCCCTCACAGCGCACCGGGTCCCTCCGCGAGGGGCACTGCCCTTGAATCCCGAGGTGGCACAGCGCCATGTCGAAGCGCGTCGGGTCCTCGGGATCCAGCGCCCGCAGGGCGTCGGTGATCTCCCCGGCGGTCTCCCAGGTGGCGCCGGGCCTCGCGGTGAGCCCGAGGTTGCGGGCGACGCGGTGGACGTGAACATCCACCGGCACCCTCAGGGCCGAGGTGGGCACGGCGCCCGTGAGCCCGAGGTCCACCCCGTCGTCCGGGCGGCAGACCCACCGTAGAAGCAGCAGCAGCCGCTTGCTGGCGCTCGGCCCCTTCGGGTCCGGGAGGAGGTGACGGGTGGCGCGGGTCATCCCCTCGGGCCAGGAGAGAGCCCGGAGCTCGGACACCCAGCGGGCGAGGGCCTCGCGCAGGTCCCGGGTGTCCGCCCACGCGCGCCCGAGCGAGGTAAAGACGCTCCCGTCGCGCGTCAGGAGCGCGCCCAGGGCGTACGCAAGACCCGCGAGGTCTTCTCCCCGGAAGGTGCGGTGGCGGAAGCCCCGGAGGCGCGCCGTGAGGGCCCGGCGGGTGCTCCCTCGCACCGTGTCCGCGGGCGACGGGCCGAGGAGCTTGAAGAGTGTTGTGAGCTTGTCCCCGATGGTCTTCACCCGACCGAAGGCCAGGAGGGCGCTCAAGACCGCCACCACCTCGCGGTCGGGGCCGGCGTACCGTCGGGCGAAGCGGAGCGGGTCGGTCTTGAGGGCCGCCTGGGCGTCAAAGCCCGCGTGGGCGTCACGGATCGCCGCGAGGGTGCGCGCGCGCCAGGGGTCCACCGCGCGGGGCACGGAGGGCCCTTCAGGCCATGGCGAGGGTGCGGAGCTCCGCGAGGTTGGGCACCGATGGGCCCGAGAGGTCGAAGTCACCCATGCCGTTGAACCCGATGCCCGCAGCGAGGGCCCGGGCCATCTGCCGGTTGGCGCGGGCCGTGGACGTCTGGATGACCTCGTACATGGGCGACAGGGTCTTGAGCAGGGCGAGGCCCGCGAGGTCCGCCGCGACGCGGTCCCTGGAAATGATCACCACGTGAGGGTCCGCGAGCTGGGCCATCCAGCCCGGCGGGGCCCTGGGGGGCGCGTTGGTGGGCAGCGGGCCCCCGGACACCAGGGAGCGCCACCCGTCGAGCACCACGAGGGACACGTTGGGGCCGGCCTTGTTCATGAAGGCCACCTGGCGGTGCAGCCGGTCCCCCGCGGTCGAGTGGTTCCCGAGGTTCGACGGCGCCGAGCGGTCCGCCGGGTTGATGATCCCGATGACGTTCTTCAGGGTCATGGTGTACGAGGCGATGAAGTGGGTCTTCACGCACGGCATCGCGATGATGTGATCGGCCTGGGCCACCATCGTGGGGATGCGCATGGGGCCCGTCCAGAGCCCGCTGCGGGCGCCGAGCACCTCCTCGGACATGGGAAGGTCCATCCAGTCCACGGCGTTGGCCGCGGTGTCCGTCATCGGGTCGCCGAAGACCTGGAGCGTCACCCCTAGCTCCTGCGCGATCCCCGCGATGCCGTTGCGCATGAAGTTCCGGCTGGTGTTCCGGTCCCCGAAGAACGACCGGTCCCCGATGAAGACCTCGCCCCCGCGCTCGCGCACCTTGCCCACCACCCAGCGGATCATGTCCGGCGAAGTGGAGTACGGGTACGGGTCCCCGGAGTTGGTGTTCACCTTGAGGTACACCCGCTGGCCGCGCTGCACGAAATCAAAGCCCGCGGTCTCCCGCAGGGCCAGCTCCGCGGCCATGACATGCTCGTCGTGGTGCCCCATGCCCACCAGGTGCGTGGGCGGCGGAGGCGGCGGAGGCGGCGGAGGCGGGGGCGCGTCCCCGGCGCCGCTGTCCGTGGGCGGAGGCGGCGGAGGCGGCGTGGACATACCCGTGTTGTCACCGCAGGCCACCGCGGCCGTGGCCAGGGCCCCGACCAGGAGCCTCCGGCGCGAGAGGTCCTTCTCCAGGTACTCCTGGACCAGGTCCCGGGACTCGATGATCCGCCCGCCGGTCTTGCGCGAGCTCGTGTGAGGCTTGTGGTTCATGGAAGCGACGTCCTCCGTGCGAAGGCAGTCAAGCACACAAATGTTCGCCGCGGAAGGTACACCCCCCTACATGGTCTCCAGGGACCTCGCTCGGAGTTCCTGCCAGGCCCTGACCATATGGGAGCCCAGGTCCAGGGCGATGGAGCGCACGCGGGCCTCGTCCATCCGGGAGGGCTCGTGGCCGGCGCGGCGGTGGGCCTCGCGGAGCCGGTGCCCGAGGGTGGCCGCGAGGCCCTGGAGCTCCTCCGGGCGCTCTCGGAGCACCCTCTCGAGGTCCAGCTTGAACTCCCCGGGGGCGTAGCGTCGCACGAGGTAGCTACGCCCGTCGGTCCCGGAGAGGGCCTGGACGCCCGGCACGGCGTGGCCCCGGAGGGCGGCCTCCGCGGTGAGCACCCTCAGGGCGTCGGGGAGCGGCGCGAGGTCGCGGCCTCGGGGCGGCCGGGCCAGGCCCGCGGTCACCAGCGCGCTCGGGTGCATCTCCTTGGCGTCGAGGAGGAAGGCCCGGTCCTCGCGGTCGCCCACGAGGAGCGCGTAGCGGTGGACCCCGAGGCTGCCGGTGCCCTGCACCCGGAAGCGTGCGTCGAGGAGCGTGAGGCCAGGCTCCCGGGCCCCGAGGGCCCAACGCTCCAGGAGCGCGCGGAGCATGGCGCCCTCCCCCGCCGCGAGCCCGAGGTAGCGCGACCATCGGCGGAAGCGGCGCTTGTCCCCGCGGCCCTGGGTGCGCGCGCGGAGGAGGTTCTCCAGGCGCTCCTTGCGGCTCAGGGCGACCAGGTCCCGGGCGCTCCGAGGGGCCTTGAAGGGCACCTGGTCTTTGTAGGCGCGGGCGAAGGCGTGGAGGGCGCCCACGGCGGCGTCGAAGCCCGCGCCCAGGTCCTGCACGGCGATCACGCAGGCCACGGCGCCCCGGAGGACGTCCCAGGCGCCCGCGGCGTGGGCGGCCTCGTCCAGGTCATTGAGGTCGTAGGTGTAATGCTCTCCGTCGAGGGTCAGGGCGCCGATGTTCTCCAGGTGCACGTCGCCCACCACCCAGCGGGGGCTCTGCCCGCGGGCGAGCTGGAGGGCCTCGGGGTGCGTGGCCGCAAGGCGATAGAACAGCGCCGCGGTGCCCCGGAAGAACCGGCTGGCGCTCTCCTGGAGCTTGCGGGCGCGCGCCTCGGCCACCGCGGGGCGAGCGAAGGGGCGGGACGCCTCCAGGGCGTCGTGGTCGCGCAGGAGGTCCGTCCCGAGGAACACGCTTGAGGCTCGGGAGTATAGTCGCCTTTGATGTCCTCCGGCCAAAGGGTCCTCGCGCTCGCCCTGGTGGTCTCCGCGGCCTGCCGGCGCGCGCCCACCTCCTCGCCCGCGCTTCCGGCGCCCTCGGCGCCCGCCCCGGCGCCCGTGCCGCAGCCTCCTGCGCCGCCTCCCGCGCCCATGGTGGTGCCGGCCCCCCCGTGGCCCTCGGCGGGGGCCTTCCCGGTGCGCGACGGGCGCAGCCAGACGCAGCTCACCATCGCGGGAGAGGCGCGGGACGTGGAGCTCTTTGTGCCCGCGCGGCGGGACGAGCACCCGCCGATGGTGCTGCTTCTTCACGGCACCAACGGCAGCGGCGGGCAGGTCATCGACGAGTCCGGCGCCGAGCGCGTGGCCGAGGCCCAGGGCGTGGTGCTGGTGGCCCCGGTGGCCCGCTGGCGCGACGGGCAGTACCCCGATTTCGACCACCCCAGGGCCGAGGAGACCTACTGGGAGACCGGACCCTCCCACGACCCCGCCCAGAACCACGACCTGGCCCTGGTGGCCCAGAGCCTCGAAGCGGCCACGCAGGCCTTCCACCCGGACCCGTCCAGGGTGTTCCTCGCGGGGCACTCCAACGGAGCGTTCTTCGCCCTGGTGGTGGCCACGGTCTTCCGCGAGCGCTTCGCGGCCATGGCCCTGAACGCCGGCGGGGTCGTGCGCTGCCCCACCACGGCGAGCTGTCACTTCCGGGGCCGGGGCACCTCGTGTCATGCCCTGAGGGCGCTCCCTGGCTGGTGCCCCTGCGCCGGGCCTCCCTTGCCGGTGGCGGTCACCGCCGTGGCCGGCTGGACCCTCCCCACGCTGCTGGTCCACGGCACCGACGACCCGCTCATCTCCGTGCAGTACGCCTGCGACCTGGCCGACGACCTCACCCGCGCAGGACACCCCGTGCGCATGTCCCTCCGGCAGGGCGAGGGCCACGTGCTCGCGGAGACCTTCTTCCGAGACGCCTGGGCGTTCTTCCAGGGCTCCCGTCGCGCCGCGCCCGCGGCTCTGGTAGACACTCCGACCGCCCGATGACCGACCGCCCGAAGCAGCGACGACACCAGCTCCAGAAGACCCCCCGAAAGCCCCCGCCGCAGCCTGTCCCACAAGCACCTACACCCCGGAGCAAGGCCCCATCGAGGCCCCTGGAGGTGCCGGTGGACACGACGCCCAGAGGCTTCCTGGAGAGCGCCGGGGAGGCGTACCTGGTGGTGGGGCTGGGCGCGCTGGTGGTGCAGTTCCTCCAGGTGAGGCTCCTGGCGCGGGACCCGAGCGTCCTCGGGCCGATTCTCGACGGGAGGGTGAACCACCTGGAGGCCGCGCGGATGGTGGCCCATGGTGCTTCGGCGGCGCCTCACGCGCAGTCGCCGCTCTTCCCGTGGCTCCTGTCCCTGGTGTACCGCGTGACGGGCGCCGACGCGCCGGACGGGCTCTTCCTGAACGCGCTCCTCGGGGTGGTGATCGCCCTGGAGGTGCTCGCGCTGGCGCGCCTCGCGCTGCCGCCTCGGACCGCCGCGCTCGCCGGCCTCGCGGCGGTGCTCTACGGGCCGCTCCTCTTCTTCTCGTCGCAGCTCGGGGGGGCGCCCTTCGACGCCGCCACGGCGCTGGGGGCGCTGCTCCTGGCGTGTCTCATCCCCGCCGAGGCGCCGCCGTGGAAGCACGGAGTCACCGGCCTGGCGTTGGGAATTGCCATCGCCGCCCGAGGTCAGCTAGCGCCCTTCCTGCTGGTGTTGTGCGCGCGGCCGTACCTGCACCTTGCCCGGCGCGGCGACCCCGACGCGACGCTCCAGGGCGCGCTGAGGGGCACCTCCGCGGCCCTCGGGGCGGGGCTCGGGCTCCTTCCGGTGGCGCTGTCGAACCACGCCCGCACCGGGCGCTGGACGGTGTTTCCCACGGACCTCGGCCGGGAGTTCTTCCTCGGGAACCACTGGGCCTGGCGAGAAGCCTCGCGGCTGCGCCCCGGGTGGCGCTGGGACCTCCTCCTCTCGGAGCCCGCCCGAGCGGGAGCCGTCACTCCGCAGGACGCCTCCCGGTGGTTCCTGGAGCGCTCGCTGGCGTGGGTGACGCACCACCCCTACGCCGCCGCCAAGGGCTTTGCCCTCAAGCTCCTGGAGGTGTTCAACGGCTTCGAGGTCCCGCGAAACCTCGACCCCTACGGAACCCTCGGCCGGACGAAGCTCACCGCGGTGCTCCTGTGGCACAAGGGCTTGCGCTTCCCCTTCGGGCTGGTGCTCCCACTGGCGGTGCTGGGCCTGTGGTGGCTCACGCGCCCGCGGGAGGACCGCCCGCTCGCGCCGTGGGTGGGGCGCACCATCGGGCTCTTTGTCGCCCTGAACGCCGTGGGGGTCGCGCTCTTTCTCCCGGCCGGAAGCGCCCGGCTGGGCCTGGCCCTCGCGCTCCTGGTGCCCGCCGCCGCGGGCGTGGAGCTCCTCCGGGAGGTCTGGAACAGCCGCCAGACGCCGCCGCCGTGGCTCTCCCTGGCGGCGCTCCTGGCGCTCTTTGGATCCAACATCCTACCTCGGTATACAGGCCCCGACATGAGGGGTCAGGTCCCACTCCAGACGGCCTGGGCGCAGCTCTCGGCGGGGAGGCCTCGCCCGGTGGTGACCGCGCTGGAGGCGGCCTCGCGGCGCGCCCCGGGGCAGAGCGACCCGGAGCAATGGCTCGCCCTGGCCGAGGCCCGGGACGCCCTGGAGGGCCGCGAGGAGGCTCTGGAGGCCCTGGACCAGGCGTTGACCCTGGCGCCGGACCACGTCCGCGCGCTGCACCTCAAGGGCACGATCCAGGGGCTCCTGGGGAGGCCTCGGGAGGCCATCGAGCCCTTGGAGCGCTGCGTGAGGCTGGACCCTGCGCACCCGTTGGCGTGGGGGGATCTCGCGGCGGACTTCCTGGAAATGCAGGACTGGGCGGCGGCCGCGAGGGCGGCGCGGAGGAGCACCGAGGTGAACCCCGGGAGGGGTCACGGGTACCTGTACCTGGGCACGGCCCGGCGGCACCTGCACGAGCTGGAGGGCAGCGAGACGGCCCTGCGCCGCGCGGTGGAGCTCCTGCCCGTGACGGTGGTGGACGCGCGGGACGAGCTGGCCGAGACCCTGGACGCCCAGGGTCGACGCGACGAGGCCCTCCGTTATGCGCAGGCGACGGCCACGGCCAACCCCGAGCGCGTCCGCACGAGGGACCTGGTGACGCGCCTTCAGGGGGGAACTGCCCCGGCGGCGCCGGGCAGCGGCACGCCCGCGCCCGCTCCGGGCGGCGCGCCAGTGCGTCTTGGAGGGCCGTGAGGGGAAGTGACCGTGAGGGTCGAACCACGGCGCAGACCGTTACCTCCCTGGCCCCAGGAAGGGCGCCGTGAGGCTCCGCGCCTCGGCGCCCTGACCCTGCGGCACGACCCTCAGGCGCACCGGGAAGTCCCCGTGGAAGCCCGCCCGTGGGACCTCCACGAACACCGGCAGCCTCACCTGGGCCAGGGACGCCAGCGTCACCGTGCGCAGCGGCAGCACGTACACCACCCCGGGCGCCTCCGCGGGCTCCACGGTGAACGTCCGCCGCTCCGGGCGCTTGTTCACCAGGTGGATCTCGTAGGCGTTGCGCACCACCCCCTGATCCAGCGTGTAGGGCGCGCCAGGTAACCGCAGGAGGTTCGCCTCGAAGGGCGTGTGGCGCCGCAGCCCCAGCGTCGCCGCCAGCAGCCCGAGGAGCCCGAGGCCCGCGTAGAGGTAGAGCCTCGGGCGCAGCCACCGCCGGGGCTCGCCCACCAGGCCCCGCTGCGAGTCGTAACGAATGAGCCCCCGAGGGCGCCCCAGGCGGTCCATCACTGCGTCACAGGCGTCGATGCACTGGGCGCAGGTGATGCAGTCGAGTTGGAGCCCGTTGCGGATGTCAATCCCTCCAGGGCACACGGTCACGCAGCGCTTGCAGTCCACGCACGCTCCGGCGTCCGGGTCCGTGGCCTTGCCGCGGGGCTCGCCGCGCCGGGCGTCGTAGCCGATGACCAGCGAGTCCGGGTCCAGGAGCACGCCTTGAAGGCGCCCGTAAGGGCACAAGGCGACGCAGGTCTGCTCACGGAACCACGCCAGGTCAAAGAACACCACGAGGGTGATCCCCTGTGCCCACAAGAATGCCTCCATGTGCTGCGCTGGCCCCTCCCGCAGGAGCGCCACCACGCTCCTCACCGGGACGAAATACGCCAGCACCTGGTGGGCGATGAGTGATGACAGCACCAGGTACAGCGTCCACAGGAGCACCCGCCGCCAGGCGCGGGCCCAGGTCCAGCCCCGGGCCTCGCGGCGCAGGCGCTGCTCCCGGGTGCCCTCGACCAGGCGCTGGAGCGGGCGATACACCATCTCCAGGTAGATTGTTTGAGGGCACGCCCAACCGCACCACAGCCTCCCGAGGAGCGTGGTGGCCGCCACCAGCGCATAGGCCGCGCCCGTCACCAGGAAGAACACCAGGAACACGTCCTGGGCGTTGAACACATGACCCAGCACGTAGAAGCTCCGCCGGGGAAGGTCCAGGAGCAGCACGGGACGGCCCCCCACGGTGAGCCACGGGGTCAGCACGAACACCGCCAGGAGCAGCACCGCCACCACGCGACGCGCGCGGGTGAAGCGCCCCGACACGTCCGACGTGTGAACGGTCACACGAGCCCCGTCCCCCCGGAGCGTGCTCGGGGGGTCCACCACCGGGAGATGTACGGGCATGTGGTCCCTCAGGGCTCTTCGTTGCCCTGCGGGGCCTTTCCGCCGGCGACGTTGGTGTTGCGGAGCGTGAGCAGGTACGCCACCGCGGACTGCACCCTCCGGGCCCCGAGCTGCGGCCCCCAGGCGGGCATGCCTCGGGCGGGGACGCCCTCGGTCACGGAGCGGTACACCCGGTCCGGGGCGCCGCCGTTGATCCAGAAGCGGTCCGTCAGGTTCGGGCCGATGCCGCCGCCGCCCGTGGGAGCGTGGCACGCCACGCAGTTCTGCGTGAAGACCTCGCGGCCCTGGCGCACCGTGGCCGGGTCCCTGGAGAGCGTCAGGAGCGCCTCCGGCGTCACCGTGCCCCCTCGGGCCCGCTCCGCCGCGGCCGCGCGGTCCGCGGCCATCTCCTGCTCGTAGGACTCCGCGGAGCTCGGGCCGCTGTGGAACACATGGTAGTGCCCCAGGTACCCCAGCGCGAACACCATCGCCCCGTAGAGCGTGTACAGCCACCAGTTGGGCAGGTGGTTGTCGAACTCCTCGATGTCGTCGTAGGTGTGCACCACGACGTTCTCTCGGTGCTCGCCCCGCGAAGAGTGTGCGTCGGCGCTCACGGTGCGCGCTCCTGGTCGTCGAGGGGGAGGGCCTCCAGCGCGCGGAAGGCGTCCCTGCCGCGGGCGATGGTGCGCGCCACGATGGCCACGAAGACCGTCAGGAAGAGCGCCAGCGCCGCCACGGGCATGAACAGCACGGGGCTGTGTGCAAAGTACTCGCGGAACATCCCTTGGACTCCCTTTCAGTGCGTAGCCGTTGCAGGGGTCGTGCCCGCCGCGGCGGGTGTGGTGGGTGTCGCAGGCGCGCCGGGTGAGCCTGGCGCTCCCTGCGGGCGACCGAGGCGTTGGAGGTACGCAATGAGCGCCACGAGCTCCGAGTCGGGGTCCGCGGTGGCGCCGTCGTTGGCCAGGTCCCGGACGATCGCCTGGGCCTGGGCATGCCCCGTGTCCGTCGCCGTGGACAGCTCCTGGGCGGTGTACGGCACGCCCACCGCGTGGAGGGCCTCGAGCTTGCCCTGGGTGCGGGACCAGTCCACCCGCTGCGTCGCCAGCCACGGGTACGGCGGCATGTTGGACCCGGGGGACGTGCTCCGGGGGTCCGTCATGTGACGGTAGTGCCAGAGGTTCGGGTAGCGCCCGCCCTCGCGCGCCAGGTCGGGACCGGTGCGCTTGGACCCCCACTGGAACGGGTGGTCGTACACCGAGTCCTCCAGCCGCGAGGGCTCACCATACCGCAGCGTCTCGAAGCGCAGCGGACGGATCATCTGCGAGTGGCAGTTGTAGCAGCCCTCCCGGAGGTACACGTCCCGGCCCTCGAGCTCGAGCGGCGTGTAGGGGTTGGTGCGCGTGACCGTGCGGTCGGTCTCCTGCATCACCAGCGAGGGGATGAGCTCCAGCACCCCGCCCACCAGCACCGCCAGGGCCGTGAGGGCGCTGAACACCAGGGCGCGGCCCTCGATGAGCCGGTGCCAGGTGACCTTGGCCCCGGACTGCGAGAGCTGCAGGGCCACCACGCCGAAGACCCCCGCGAAGACCGCCACCGCGGCGAGGGTCACCGAGGCCGTGTCGTTCACCACCGCGGCGACGCCGAAGAGCCCGAGGAGCACCGCGGAGAGCACCACCGGAGGCCCGAAGAGGAGCCTCGCCCAGCCGACCTTCGGCTCCTCCGAGGGGGTGACCAGCACCTCCGCGCGGCCGTCCACCGGGGCGCCGGAGCGGGCGGTCTTCCAGAGGTTCCAGACCATGAGCACCATGCCCGAGAGGTAGAGCGTGCCGCCCGCGGCGCGCGCCCAGTACATGGGCTTCAGGACCTCCAGGGTCTCGACGAAGTTCGGGTACTGGAGCCCGCCGGACTCATTGAGGGCGCGCCACATGAGGCCCTGGGAGATGCCCGACACCCACATGCTCACCACGTAGAGGAGGATCCCCACGGTGCCGACCCAGAAGTGCGCGTCCGCCGCGCTCTTGGAGTGGAGCTTCGTGCCGTAGAGCCTGGGCACGAGCCAGTAGAAGAGCCCGGCGGCCATGAAGCCGTTCCAGCCGAGGGCGCCCTCGGGGACGTGGCCCACGATCCAGTCGGTGTAGTGGGCCAGGCCATTGACGCTCTTGATGGACAAGAGCGGCCCCTCGAAGGTGGCCATGCCATAGAAGGTCAGGGCGGCGACGAAGAACTTGAGCACCGGGTCCTGGCGCACGCGGTCCCAGGCCCCCCGGAGGGTGAGGAGCCCGTTGAGCATGCCGCCCCAGGAGGGCGCCCAGAGCATGAGGGAGAACACCATCCCGAGGGACTGGGCCCAGTCCGGGAGGGCCGTGAAGAGCAGGTGGTGGGGCCCCGCCCAGATGTACATGAACACCAGGGCCCAGAAGTGCACGATGGACAGCCGGTAGGAGTACACCGGCCTCCCGGCCGCCTTCGGGAGGAAGTAGTACATGATCCCGAGGATCGGCGTGGTCAGGAAGAACGCGACGGCGTTGTGGCCATACCACCACTGGGTGAGCGCGTCCTGGGCGCCGCCGAAGAGGGCGTAGCTCTTGAACAGCCCCACCGGCACGGCCAGGTTGTTGACGATGTACAGCATGGCCACGGTGACCACCGTGGCGATGTAGAACCACAGGGCCACGTACAGGTGCTTCTCGTTCCGGCGGTAGAGCGTCCAGAAGAAGTTCACCGCGAAGACCACCCAGACGCCCGCCACCGCGAGGTCGATGGGCCACTCCAGCTCGGCGTACTCCTTGGCCTGCGTGAACCCAAGGGGGAGCGTCACCGCCGCCGCCACGATGATCCCCTGCCAGCCCCAGAAGTGCACCCTCGACAGCGCGTCCGAGGCCATGCGCACCCGCAGGAGCCGCTGCGCGGAGTAGTAGATCCCCGCGAAGAGCATGTTCCCCACGAACGCGAAGATCACCGCGTTGGTGTGCAGCGGCCGGAGCCGCCCGTAGGACAGCATGGGGCCGAAGTTCAACCGGTGGTCCGCGAGCTGCAGCGCGATCACCAGCCCCACCAGCATCCCCACGATGCCCCACACCATGGACGCCGCGACGAACTGCCGCACGACCCCGTCGTTGTAGGTGATCTCTCGCTTCTCGACCGCCGCCGAGGCGGCCTCCGTGTCCGTGCTCATCGCTCCTCCGTGGAAGGCCCGCCGTCCCGCGGGCTTTTGCCGTCCGCCAGATCTTCTTCAAGGGCCAGCAGCGCCAGGCGGTCGGCATGCTGGTAGTCCCCCGCCCCCATGCTCCGGGCGAAGAGCACCAGCGCCCCGCCCACCAGCGAGAGCCCGAGGGCCCCCAACAGAATCAAGACCTCCATGCGCGCCCCCCGGGCCCGAGGGACCACCACGTGGCCAGCAGGAGCGACAGCGACGTGAGCGGCATCACCGCCGCGCACAGGACCGGGCTCATCCCCCCCGCCAGCGAGATCCCCACGGTGCCCGCGTTGTAGGCCAGCGCCACCGCCAGGTTCCGGCGGTGCACCCGATGCAGCGAGCGGGCCGCCCGAAGGGCCGCCCTCACGGGCCGTAACCCAGCGGAAATAAAGAAGAAATCGGTTCTCGCCGGGAGGAACGGGCGATCGATGGCCGGGGTGCCCGAGCACCAGGCCCGGGACACCGCGAGGCTGTCATTGATCCCGTCGCCGAGCATGAGGGTGTCCCGCCGGTCGTGGGCTTCGAGCCACCGGGCCTTGGCCTCCGGGGAGGCTCCTCCTACGCAGTGGTCCTCGGGGACGCCCACCTTGCGGGCGACCTCGTCCACGCGCTCGGGCGAGTCCCCCGAGAGGATCCAGACGTCGTAGCCGTCGTCGCGCAGGGCCTGGAGCTCGCGGGCCGCGGCCGGTCTCAGGGGCTCCTCGGTGTCGAGGGAGGCGAGGCCTTCGCCCTCCCGGGAGAACACCACGGCCGCGCCGTCGGCGCTGCCGTCCAGGGCCCAGGAGCCCTTGCCCAGGCGCCAGCGGACGCCGTCACGGACGAGCTCCACCCCGAGGCCCGGGAGCTCGCGCACGGACGCCTCCGGGAAGAACGCGAGCCCCGCGGGCTCCAGGGCGCGCCGCACGGCCACGCTCTTCGGGTGGGCGCTGCGCACCGCGAGGTTCCAGAGGCATGTACGCGCTTCCTCCGAGAGGCCCTCCAGCGCCTCGGGGCGGGTGAGCTCGGGGCTCCCGGTGGTGAGGGTGCCGGTCTTGTCAAAGACCACGGTCTTGACGCCGAGGAGCCGGTCCAGGGCGCCCGCGGCGCGGAGGAAGAGGCCCTGGCGCCGAAGGCCCGCCTGCACCAGCTCGTACGCCATGGGCGTGGCCAGGCCAAAGGCGCAGGGGCAGGTGACCACCAGCACCGCCGTGGTGACCGCGAGGGCTCGCTGCAGGTCCCCGGTGACCAGGAGCCACCCGAGGAAGCCCGCGGAGGACACGACGAGGACCCCGAGGACATACCACCGCGCCAGGCGCTGCCAGGCGCTCCCCTGGCGGGCCAGCTCCGCGTCGGGGCCTCCGTCCGCCGGGGCGCTCAGGAGCGTCGGCAGGGGCGAGTCCCGGAAGATGGTTTGAGTACGTACCATCACCGCCTGGAGCCCGAGCTGAATCGCCCCGGCGGGCACCGTCTCGCCCTCGGAGTAGGCCCTCGGGGCGCTCTCGCCGTTTGACCACTCCAGGGAGAAGCTGCCGTTGGGGGAGAGCAGCGTGGCGTCCGTGGGGCACAGCTCCCCGGGGGCGAGCACCAGCGTGTCGCCCGCGGCGAGCTCCGCGCAGGGGACGAGCTCCACGCGCTCGGCCCGCACGCGGCGGGCGCGCAGGCCCTCGGCCCCGTCGCTGGCGAGGAGCAGGCAGCGGTTCCTCTCGAGCACGCGGACCTGGAGCCAGCGGCCCGTGAGCATCAACGCGATGAACACCGCCACGGTGTCGAAGTAGCCGCCCTCGGCGTGGCCGGAGAACAGCGCCACGGAGGAGCCCGTGAAGGCCAGGGCGATCCCCAGGGCGATGGGCGCGTCCAGGTGCAGGATGCCCCGGCGGAGGCCCTCCCAGGCGCTCTTGAAGAACACCGTGCCGCCCACGGAGACGCTCCCGACGGCGCAGAGGAACTCCACCGCGCGGAAGAACTGGAACACCGGACCTTCGCGCAGGCCCAGGTACAAGGGCAGACCGAAGAGCATGCCGTTCAGGGCCAGCGCCGCGCACACCCCGAGGCGCCCGAGGAGCGCGTCGCTCGCGCGCTTCTCGCGGTTGGAGGCGCGGCCCAGGAGGTACCCGAAGGACTCCACGTCGCGCGCCCAGGACTCCAGGTCGAAGGTCGGCGCGCACACCAGCTCCACGCGCCCGAGGGAGGGGTTCACGGTGAGCCCGAGGGCCCCCTCGCGCCCGCGGAAGAGCTCGTCCTGGAGCCACACGCAGGCCGCGCACTGGAGCCCCTGGAGGTCCAGGGAGAGCCTCTGGGGCCCGGAGGCCCCGCGGAGGGACGCCACCAGCGGCTCCAGCCAGGTGCGGTCCCTCGCGGCCGACGGCAGCACCGCGGGTACGCCCGACGCCTGGCGCAGGTCGTAGAAGCGCAGGAGCCCTCGGGACTTGAGGAGCCCGTGCACCACCCGGCACCCCACGCAGCAGTAGGGCCCCGGCGTGTCCTCCAATGCGCTGCCGCAGTGGAGGCACGCGCTCCCCGACGCCTCGTGCGTCCAGGGGGGCTCCTCGGCGACCGTCGACACCATGGACGCCGCCTTGAGCAGCCTCCGTGCCAAGCCCCAAACCGCCGCAACACGCGCACCCTACGCGCTTTCCGTCGCCCCATGCCCACGCACCGGGTGCCCCCCGGCGCAACCCGTGCGCCACTTGACGATCGTCAAGCGCGGGGGGGCCTGAAATTCCCGCGCGCTCTCGGTGCGGCATGGGCTTTGCGGTACGGTCGGGGCGTATGCTCCTGGCACCCCTGACGGCCGCGGTGGCCGCTGGACTTGCGTCCACCGCGCACTGTGCGGTGATGTGCGGACCCCTGGCGATGACCGCCTGCGCGGGCGCCGTCGGCCCCGCGAGGGCGCGCGCCGCGGGGGCCTTCGGGCTCGCCAGGGTGCTGTCCTACGCGCTGGTGGGCGCGCTGGCGGGCTCTCTAGGGCACCGGGTGCTTTCCGGCAGCGGGAGCGCCACGGCGCGGGCGGTGGCCTCGCTGGGGCTGGCGCTGAGCCTCGGGGTGAGCGCGTACCGGCTCCTTCGCAGGCCCGCGGGGACCGGCGCGGTACCGCTCCGGGTGGGGCGCTCGGGGCGTGTGGCCACTTCCCTGCGCCGGAGCGCGGCCCTTGGGGCGCTCACGGGGGTCTTGCCCTGCGGGGCCCTGGCCGGGGCGGTGCTGCTCGCGGCCAGCGCCGAAGGCGCCCTCCCGGGGGCCCTGGTGCTCGGGGCCTTCTCCCTGGCGAGCATGCCGGGGCTCGCCGGCGCGGCGCTGGCGACGGCGCTCTTCTCGAAGCTCCGCGTCCCTTCAAGGCTGGCGCGCGCCCCAGGGGCGGTGGCGCTGCTAGCGGTGGCCGCGCTGGTGGCGGCCCGCCCGTGGCTCGTCGAGACGCGGCGATGCCACTGCCCCCACCCTGTGACCACGGAGCAAATACCATGAAGACCTGGCTCGTAGCGTTGGACAACTCCCCCATGGCCGAGGTGGTGCTCTCGGCCGCCCGGGACCTGGCGGGCCGCAGCGGGGCGAGGCTCCTGCTCCTTCGGGCGGTGAGCATCCCCGCGGAGCTGCCCGCGGAGGCGTACATCATGGCCCCGAACCAGGTGGTGGAGCTCCTGGTGAGGGTGGCCCACCGGGACCTGGCGGAGCTGGCCAAGACCCTGCCGGCGCACCTCCTCTCGGGCACCCGGGTGGAGCTCGGGACGCCCTGGAGGGCCGTCTGTGACGTCGCCAAGGAGCTCCAGACGGAGGTGGTGATCCTCGGGGCCCACGGGCACCGGGTGCTGGACCGGGTGCTGGGGACCACCACCGGGAGGGTGCTCACCCACAGCGACGCCTCGGTGGTGGTGGTGAGGGGCCGGGACGCCTTCCGGGACCGGGGGGACGAGGCACGCTAAAGCCACGGGGCGTTTTGTCTGCTATCTTCGGGCGCGATGGACGAGCGCGCTCCCATGGAGGAGCACCTGTTCGACGAGATCAAGCGGTACGTCGACTTCAACGCCGCCGACGAGCTTCGGCTGGTGGCCCTGGAGCCTCGCGCCGCGCCGCACCTGCCGCGGATCGTCGACGATTTCTACGACCACATCCTGCGCCACACCGGGGCGCGGCAGAGCATCTCCGGCGGCCACGCCCAGGTGGCGCGGCTCAAGGTGTCCCTCACGCACTGGCTCGCGGGGCTCTTCCAGGGGCCCTGGGACCTCGGGTACTACGAGCGCCGGGCGCGTATCGGCCGGGTGCACGTGGCCATTGACCTCCCGCAGCAGTACATGTTCACCGCCGTGAACGTGATCCGCGCCCACCTCGCGGATGTGGTGCTGTCCACCGCCAGCCCGGAGGAGCTGCGCCCCGAGCTCCACGCCGTGGACAAGCTCCTGGACATGGAGCTGGCCATCATGCTCCACACCTACCGGGAGGACAGCCTCCACCGGCTCCGGCAGGGCGAGCGCCTGGCCACCTTCGGGCAGCTCGTCGCTTCCATCGCCCATGAGCTGCGCAACCCCCTGGGGGTCATCGAGTCGTCGCTGTTTCTTGTAAGAAAGCGTTTGGATCCCGCGCCGGAGCCCGTGGCGAGGCACTTTGACAAGATCGAGGCCCAGGTGCGGCTCTCGAACCGCATCATCAGCTCGCTCCTGGATATGGTGCGGGAGCGCCCCGCGGCGCCGCGGGAGGTGGGCGCAGACACCCTGTGTCAAGCAGCCCAGGAGGCCGTCACCGCCGCCCGCAGCACGCCCCTCACGCTGGAGCTCCGGGTGACCCCCGGGGTGCTGGTCTTCGCGGACCCGGACCAGGCCCAGCAGGTGCTGGTGAACCTGTTGCTCAACGCCGCCGACGCCGCAGGCCCCAGCGGGCGCGTGCGCCTCACCGCGGACACCCGCGGCGCCTTCGCCCGCTTCCTGGTGGAGGACACCGGCCCCGGGATCGCCCCGGAGGTGCGTCGCAGGCTCTTCGAGCCCCTGGTGAGCACCAAGGCCCGGGGCATCGGGCTGGGACTTGCACTTTGCAAGCGCCTCGCGGAACGCAACCGCGGGTCCATCGGGCTGGTGCAGGCGGAGCTCCCAGGGGCCGCGTTCGAGTTCCTGCTGCCCCTGTCCACCGGGAGCGCAGAGTGAGCCCCCGGGGGCACATTCTCGTGGTGGACGACAACGCGGACCTCGGGGAGAACCTCATCGAGATTCTGGAGGACGCGGGCTACCGCGCGCAGCTCTTCACGGACCCGCTGGAGGCCCTGGGGAAGGTGTGCCCGGGGCAGTACGCCCTGGCGCTCCTGGATCTGCGCATGCCGGGACTGGATGGCGTGGAGCTCTTCCGCGCGCTGCGCCGCCGGGACCCCACGCTCCTGGCCGTGGCCATGACGGCCTTTGCCCACGACGACCGCGTGCGCGAGGCCGTGGACGAGGGCATGCTGGTGGTGTTCACCAAGCCCGTGGAGCCCAGCGGGCTCCTCGGTCGCCTGGAGGGCATCCTGGCTACAGGCGCGTGACCAGGTGCCAGGCCGCCCAGGCCAGGGCGCTGGCCCCCGCGAGCCCCACGAAGTAGGTCTTTGAAGCCATCCCCCCCGGCGGCGGAGGGATGAACGACTGGCGCACCGCGAAGCGCACCTCCGGAGGCAGCTCCACGGGCTCCGGGGCCTCCACGGCCTCCCCGATGATCACCGATTCTTCAATGAATTCCGGTGGTTCCAGGGAGGCTAGGGAGGGCGTGTAGGTGTGTGTGCGCGGGCCATGGGTGCCGGAGAGTTCTTCGATGCGCAGGAGGAAGGAGCCGTCGTCGAGGGGGCGGAGGCCCTCCTGGGGGCTGGGCCCCGGGGCGTCGGAGAAGAGCCGGCCGAGGGGCGGGGAGGAGAGCACCAGGGCGACGGGGGCGCGGAGCTCCGTGGCGGCTTCACCGGAGACGGGGATGCTGGGGACGTGCATGCAGCGGTCGAGGAGGGCGCCGTCGCGCACCTGGGAGACGGCCTCGCGCTCGCGGGAGAGCTTCTGCGAGGCGGCCTCGGACATGTAGTGTCGCAGCTCGTCGCGGGTGGCGACGTAGGGGCCGAAGCCCTCGGTGAGGGCGCTGGCGAAGGCCTCGGCGCTGGGGTAGCGCCCGGCGGGGCGGAGCGCGAGGGCGCCGCGCACGCAGGCGTCGAGGCCCTCGGGGAGGGCGGGGTCGAAGTGCGTGAGGGTGGGCACCTCGCAGCGGGTGACCTTCTGGACGCGCTCGACGTCGCTGTCACCGTCGAAGAGGGAGCGGAGCGTGAGGGCCTCCCAGAGGGTGACCCCGAGGGCGAAGACGTCCACCCGGCGGTCGATGGCGAGGCCCGCGACCTGCTCCGGGGCCATGTACGCGAGCTTGCCCTTGATGACCCCTCCGCGGGTCTGGGTGATGCGGTTCTCGGCCTTGGCGACGCCGAAGTCCAGGAGCCTCGCGGAGCCGTCCACACCCACGAGGATGTTGTGCGGGGACACGTCCCGGTGGACCACCTGGAGGGGGCTGCCAAGCTCGTCGGTGAGCTCGTGGGCGGCGTGGAGGCCCGCCAGGGCGTCCAGGGCGACGCGCAAGACCACCCCGAGGGGCAGGTGCACCTCCCGGGCGATGGCGCCGCGAACGAGGGCCGCGAGGGTGTCACCCTCGACGTACCCGAGGATGGCCGCGAGGGTGTCGTCGTCCTGGAGGACCTCGTAGAGCGGGACCACGTTGGGGTGGCGGAGCCTGGCCACGACGCGGGCCTCGTCGAGGAACATGTCCACGAAGAGCGGGTCATCGAGGAGGTGAGGGTGGAGCACCTTGACGGCGACGGGCTCGTCGCGCTGGGGATCTCGGGCGAGGTACACCGAGGCCATGCCACCGGAGCCGAGCTCCGAGAGCACCTGGAGCCTCCCGACGGAGGCGAGCCTCGGGGCGCTGCGGGGGAGCCGTGGGCGGGCGAGCATGGCGGACGCGACCTCCGGGGGCGGCGAAAGGGCCTTCCCGAGGAGCAACGGCGGAGGTGCCCCGGAGGTTGAGGGCGCGTGGGGCCCCTCCGGGCGGGCAACGGAGTTGACACGCGCTCCGGGGGAACTATTCTTGGAGGGCTCCAGCACAAAGGGGGCGTAACGGTTTCGACGTGGGTAGCAACGCGATTGGTGGCACGACCGCCGGCCCGTAACGGCGTAAATACTGCGGGACCCAACAACTGCGAACGATAACGCGGTTCCCCAAGCTCTCGCTGCCTGATAAGCACCTGAGCCGTGGCGCGGAGAGTCTGTCCGTACTCTCCGCGCCGCGACATCGAACGGGCTGTGCTCCCCGCCGCGCATTTCGGGCGGGGGGCGAGACACTGGGATGCTGGACCCCGAGGGCGCTGGTCGCTGTGCGACCCGCGGGGTTGACGATGCAAGCAGCGACTACGTCGTGTAGAAGCCGTCGCCGAGCGCTCGCGGACGCGGGTTCGACTCCCGCCGCCTCCATTTTCGATTCACGAACAACGCCGCCGCGCGGGCAACTATTTCGCACCTCGTGCGTGCCTCCTGCCGCCATCCAGGGGAACCCACCGGGCCCCGTTCTTGCTTGAAACCCCTTTGACCAGCCGACCCTTCGTGCTGGCGAGGTGAGTTCGATGAGCAAGCCCATCCCGCGGATTTCGCAGTACATGACGGCCACGCCGCACACGGTGGGTCGGGACCAGCCCTTGACGGTGGCGCATCGGCTGATGCGCGATCACCGGGTGAGGCACCTGCCGGTGGTGCACGTGGGCAAGCTGGTGGGCCTGGTGAGCGACCGGGACCTCGCGCTGATCGAGACCCTGCGCGACGTGGACCCCGCCGAGGTGATCGTGGAGGAGGCCATGACCCAGGCGCCGTACACCGTGGGCCCGGACGCCTCCCTCGCCGAGGTGGCCGAGCACATGGCCGCGCACCGCTACGGCTCCTGCGTGGTGGTGGACGGCGAGCGCGTGGTGGGCGTGTTCACCACCGTGGACGCCCTGGAGGCATTGGCCGCGCTCCTGCGTTCGGGCGCGCCGGCGTAGGGGAGCTCTGGTAGCCTCGCTGGACCTGTATGGCACAGCTCAGCAAGGCCACCTTCAAGCACTTTGTCGAGACCGAGTGTGAGCGCAGGCTGGTCTGGGACCTCGGGGGCGCCGACCCCTCGTGGCTCGACCCGCTGCGCGAGAGCGCCGAGCTGGACTTCGCCCGCGGCGAGCCCGCCCGCCTCGGGCACTCCTGGGAGCAGCGGGTCTACCAGCCAACGGCCGAAGCGCGAGGGCCTCGGCTTTCAGGCCGAGGGTGAAGCGCCCCCGCGGACGTGGACAGAGTATGTCCAAGATGGCCTTGCGTCGTGGGTGTGGCTGGGGCAGCGTGGGAGTGGGTCCTCGGACCCGGGCGGATCTTTGAGAAGCGAGTGTAAGGCGTTCGTGGCACAAGGGCTTCGGCCACCATACCACGGTAAAACACGCATGGTTCATGGCACCTCCAAGTCCCCTCGGGGACCCCTGGACAGCCTTCGTCTCCGAAGGCTGTGGGGGACGTGCCTCACGTATCCTGGGCGCGAGTTCACACCTCGCCTCCAGGTAGTT
Source organism: Deltaproteobacteria bacterium (assembly GCA_016218725.1). Lineage (GTDB taxonomy): Bacteria > Myxococcota_A > Polyangia > Polyangiales > JACRDB01. The sequence goes on along the minus strand of JACRDB010000048.1, from coordinate 3,452 downwards.
CCGGTGGAACCCCGGCTCGGGTGGCGGCGTGAGCCTCCCTCGTGTAACGCGTGGAGCGGTGACGCTTCCGCGAAGCCCCGGCATTTATGCCGGGGAGGTTCACCACCCAAGCCAGAGCGAGCGCCTGCGCCTCGCCTACTGCTGCGGCTACGACGCCGTCCTGGTCGCGGGCAACCACCTCGCCGTGCTCTTCGCCGAGGGCATGTACTGCGGTTGACCTCACTCCCTCAAAGTGGTGTGGGACGATGTAGGCAAAGCTCATCCCTTGTCGGATTTTGCGAAGGTCCACGGGGGGAGCGGCCGTTACACCGGGAGGTAAGGTCCGGCGGTCGGATCGACCGCGCGGGAGGCGGTGGTGTATGCTCCGAAGGTGGTGCCCAGGCATGGCTGACCCTGCGTCCAAGAGAGAGCTGCTCCACCACCTCCTGGAGCTCGGGTCGGTGTTCCTGCACCTGGACCCTCGGCGGGCCGGGGTGGTGGTTCCCAGCTGGCTGGCGGTGAAGCCGCAGCTCGTGCTCCAGCTCGGGCTGAACTTCGCCATCCCCATCCCCGACCTGGAGATCGACGACGAGGGCGTGCGCTGCACGCTGTCGTTCAACCGCGCGCCCTTCCACTGCGTGCTCCCGTGGGACGCGGTCTACGCCCTGGTGGCCGAGGACGGCCAGGTGTCCGTGTGGCACGAGGACCTGCCGCTGGAGCTGGTGCCCCAGCCCGCCCTCGCGGTGCGCCGGGACCAGCCCGCGCCGCGCGGGGGCCGCTCCAAGAGGCCGAAGCCCAAGATCTCGCTGGTGCCGGCGCCCCTGGACGAAGCCGTGGCCCTGACGGGCCCGATCCCCACGGTGACCCCTCCCAGGATCGAGTCGCTGCCGCCGGAGCCCCTGGAGACCCCTGCGCCCGCGCCCGCAGCCTCCGCCGCCACGGAGGAGCCTCCCACGCCGGGCTCCTCCCGCGCGGACCGCGCCAATGACAGCCTCTCGCTCCGCCCTCCGCCCGTGGCCGACGATGACAAGCCTTCGCTGGCGCCGAAGAAGCGCGAGCTCCCGCCGTACCTCCGCGTGGTGAAGTAACCCCGGCGCAGCTAGCTCGGCGCGCCGAGGTGCTGCCGAAAGAACGCCACCATGCGCGTGTACAGCGCTCGGTTCTGCGGCGCCGCGGTCACCATGTGCGTCGCCCCGGGCAGGGGGAGGTAGTCAAAGGTGCGCCCGTGCTCCACCAGGGCCCCGGCCAGCCGCAGGCTGTGCAGGAGGTACACGTTGTCGTCCGCGGTGCCGTGCACGAGCAACAGCGGCCGCGAGAGCCTCTCGGCGCGCGGCAGGAGCGACGCGCGCTCGTAGGCGTCGCGGTCGGTCTCGGGGTGCCCGAGGTAGCGCTCGGTGTAGTGGGTGTCGTAGTCGCGCCAGTCGGTCACCGGCGCCCCGGCCACGGCGGCGTGGAAGACGTCCGGGCGCTCCAGCACCGCGAACGCCGCCAGGTACCCGCCGTAGCTCCACCCGTGGACCCCCACGCGGGCGAGGTCCATGGCGGGCTCCCGCGCCCCGAGGGCCCTCAGGGCCTCGACCTGGTCCTCCAGGGGCACGTCCCCGGTGTGGAGCTTGAGCGCGCGCTCCCACGCGCGGCCCCGCGCGGGCGTGCCCCTGCCGTCCGCGAGCGCCACCACGAAGCCCTGGTCCGCGAGCCACTGGGCGATGAGGTAGCGCCCCGGGGCGCGCGTCACCATGCGCGAGTGGGGCCCGCCGTACACCGTCAAGAGCGCCGGGTAGCGCCTGCGGGGGTCGAAGTCCCTGGGCCTCACCAGCGCCGCGTGGAGGCCCTGGGAGCCCACCGTCAGGAGCTCCACCCGAGGCCGCCACGGCGGCGCCTCGGCCACGCTGGTGAGCGTACCGGTCGGCGTCCCATCCTCGCGGTGCACGGTCCACCGAGGCGGCCCGTCGAGGGTGAACACCTGCCGCACGTGGAGCGCGCCGCCGCGAGCCACCATGGCCTCGTGCTCGGCGTGGTCGCGGGTCAGCCACTCGGGCGCGCCGCCGTCCAGCGAGACCCGCGCGAGCTGCGTCTCCCGAGGGTCCTCGCCGCCCAGGAGCCACACCCGTCGGTGGGCGAAGTCCAGCGAGAGCAGTCTACGGTAGTTCACCTCCGGGGTCGTGAGGGCCCGCACCAGCGCGCCGTCGGGCGCTCGGAGCTCCACCTGCCAGCGACCGCTGCGCTCCGTGGTCCAGAGGAAGCCCGACCCGTCCGGCAGCCACCGGGGCATCGCCTCGTCGAGGTTGAGCCACGCCTCGTCGGTCTCTCGAAGGAGCGTGCGGGTCTCGCCGGTGGAGGGGTCTACGGCCAGCACCAGCTCCTCGGTCTGCGGGCGGTTCTGCACCACGAGGGTCAAGGGCGCCCCCTCGGTCCAGCGCGCCGCGGCCAGGTAGGGGCAGCGCTCGCGGTCCCAGCGCACCGGGCGCGGAGGGCCCCCCGCGGCGGGGTACAGCGCGAGGGTCACCACCGCGTTGTTGCGCCCCGCCCTGGGGTACGCGGGCTCGTCCGGGGCGTTCTCCGGGTGCGACGGATCGCTGATCCTCAGGCGCTCCACCTCGCGGGTGTCCGTCTCCTGGACGGCCAGCCAGCGCCCGTCCGGGGACCACCAGTAGCCCTCGTCGCGGTCCATTTCCTCCTGGGCGACGAACTCCGCCGTGCCGTGGGTGAGGTCCCGCCCCGCCCCGGTGGTCACCCGGGTCTCCCGCCCGGAGGCGAGGTCCGTCACGTACACGTCCCCAGCGCGTACGCAGGACACCCTCCGCCCGTCCGGAGAGAAGCGCGCGTCGCTCGCGGTGCCCGCGAGGCTCGCCAGCTCGCGCACCGCGCCGGTAGATCGTTCGAGCACGAACAATCTACCAGAGAACGGCACAAGAACTCTTGTTCCATCAGGCGCAAGGAGATAGTTCGATAGCCCACGACCGACGATCCGCTGGCGCTCCCTCCGGGCCCTCTCCTCCGGGGTGAGGGTCTCCGCGGCGCCGCGCAGGAGCAGGTCCGCGGAGGCCAGGAGCCGCTCCTGGCCCGTGGAGGGGTCGTAGGAGTAGAGGGCCCGGGTGGGGTCCCGGGGCCCGGACCGGAGGAACAGCACGGCGCTCCCATCGGGCGTCACGGTGATGCTCTGGGGCTGCCCCCGGGTGAAGCGCCCGGTGGCGATCCACGCGTCGAGGAAGGCGGTATCGGGAGCCGGGACCGCGGCGTCCCGAGCGGTAACCTGGGTGTCCGCCGCGGGCCTCGGGGGCGTGGCCGAGGGCCCCCGGCACGCGAGGACACCAAGGAGGACGCACAGCGGTCGTGGGTTCATCGGGGCGGAGGGTACCGCAGGACGGCGACCTCACCCCCCCGGCCCCCTCTCCCTGAAGGGAGAGGGGGAGAAAGAATAGTAAATTCACACTCTTACACCCCCTCTCCCTTCAGGGAGAGGGGGCCGGGGG
>JACRDB010000049.1 GCA_016218725.1 Deltaproteobacteria bacterium | reverse complement strand
CGCCCTCCAGCCCCGTTCCCTCGACGCCGTGGTTGGGTACGTCCGCGACCAGCGAGGGAGGCACGGCTCCGGCGCCACGATCCCGGCCTTGGAACGCGTTCCAGACGGGACCTCGGGGGGTCACCGGCGAGGGTCCCTCGGTCCGTAGCCCGACCCACCGCCCGTCGTCGCAACGCCGCGGACGTGGTGCTGGAGCCGAACCTGTCAACGCACCAGACCTTTCCCTGGACCACGTCTTCGCTTCCCACGCAAGCGCCCCCCGGCAGGGGGGCTGGCATTCGTGCACAGGCCGGCCCAACGGGCCGGTGGGCCGCACCGAGGGCGGTTACACAACGGCGCGAACCCGCATCGAGGGCGGTTGCACAACGGCGCCCACCCGCACCGAGGACGGTCACACAACGGCGCGAACCCGCACCGAGGACGGTTGCACAACGGCGCCCACCCGCACCGAGGGCGGTTACCCAATGGCGCCCACCCGCATCGAGGGCGGTTGCACAACGGCGCTCTCACCCGCACCTCCCACGCCCACACGTAGGTCGGATCGGCTACAGTGGTGCTAGTCTTGCGGGAAATCGGGCCGCGAGGAACGGACACGGGCTTCGGCGCCCGGCGCTGCTCACGTGTGGCGGACGTACTCGAAGTCCACCGGGCGGCCCTTGATGCCCTGCTTGGGCGGGGCGATCCAGTGGGCCATCTGGCCCGGCGCGTAGATCGGCCGGGTCATCAAGCTCTTGACGTACGCGCGGTCCGCGGCGGTGGGGAGCCACGCGGCGCTCTTGTGCGTCCACTCGGCCTCGGACAACGGCTGCCCGGACGGGTCGAAGCGGGCGCCCGCGTGGAGCCCCACCCGGCGGTTGAAGCGCCGGTGCGGGAGCGTGAGCTCCACCGCCAGCCCCGCCTCCTTGATGGCGCGGTTCCACTTGTCCACGCCGCGCTGGCAGTCCTCCACGTACTCGTCGCGGAGCACCTCGTTCATGGCGTTGCGCAGGGCCACGTCCTCGTCCACGATGGCGTCGCCCTTCAGGGACTGCATGCGGTAGGTGCCCGTGAGCGCCACGTGGTCCTCGTACTGGGCCTCCTTGGCGCGGCCCTTGAGGCCCGAGGCGAAGAAGCTCGCCGCGTTGGAGCTCACCTCGCCGCCGAAGAGGTCCAGCGAGCTGGAGAACCAGAAGTTCAGGTATCGCTGGAGCGTCCCGAGGTCGATCCCGCCCTGGTTCCGGGCGTCCCCGTTGGGGTCGAGCTTCTGCAGCTCGCACGCGCGCTGCACCACCCTGAGCACGCCGGTCTCGCCCACGAACATGTGGTGGGCCTCCTCCGTGAGCATGAAGCGGGTGGTGCGGGACAAGGGGTCAAAGCCGCTCTCGGCCAGGGCCAGGAGCTGGTACTTCCCGTCCCGGTCCGTGAAATACGTAAACATGAAGAAGGACAGCCAGTCCTCGCAGGGCTCGTTGAAGGTCCCGAGGATCCGGGGCTTGTCCGGGTCCCCGGAGCGCCGCTCCAGCAGGGCCTCGGCCTCCTCGCGCCCGTCCCGGCCGAAGTGCGAGTGCAGCAGGTACACCATGGCCCAGAGGTGCCGGCCCTCCTCCACGTTCACCTGGAAGAGGTTGCGCAGGTCATAGAGCGACGGGCACGTCTGCCCGAGGAGCCGCTGCTGCTCCACGCTGGCGGGCTCCGTGTCCCCCTGCGTCACGATCAGCCGCCGGAGGGTGTTCCGGTGCTCGCCGGGCACCTGCTGCCAGGCGGGCTTGCCCATTTCATCCCCGAAGCCGATGCGGCGGTCGGTCACGGCGTCGGAGAGGAAGATCCCCCAGCGGTAGTCGGGCATCTTCACGTAGTCGAAGTGCGCCCAGCCGTCGGGCTCCACGCTCACCGCCGTGCGGAGGTACACGTCGTCCGCCTGGAAGCCCTCGGGGCCCATCTCCACCCACCACTTGAGGAAGTTCGGCTGCCACTCCTCCAGCGCCCGCTGGAGCTTACGGTCGCCCGCCAGGTCCACGTTGTTGGGGATCTTCGTGTCGTTCACGACCGATGACATCGCGCTCTCCTCGGTTGTAACGCCGCTCAGGTGCGGCGGTAGTCAAAGCTTGGGCGCTCCGGCCGGCCGTAGAGCGTGAGGGCCCCGCTGGGCCCCACGGCGTTCGGCCGCTGGAAGATCCAGTTCTGCCACGCCGTGAGCCTCCCGAAGATCTTGGTCTCCAGGGTCTCCGGCCCGGCGAAGCGCAGGTTCGCCTCCATCCCCGTCATCGCGTCCGGGGACATGCAGGTGCGCTCCTCCAGGGCCACGCGCACCTCGTCCTCCCAGTCCATCGGGTCCGGCGTGAAGGTCACCAGCCCCGCCTCGCGCGCCGCGTCCACGTCCAACAGCTCTCGGCGCTCTCGTAGCGCCTCCACCGCCGAAGGTCTACCCAGAAACCGCGTCGCCAGCCGCGTCAGCCCGTTGCTCATGGGCAGCGCCCCGAAGTTCACCGACGACAACCCGACCTGCACCGGGTGCGCGGGGTCCTCCAGCATGAACGATCGATCCGCCGCCAGGGCCAGCTCGAAGAGCACCCCCGCGTAGCACGACCCGGGCTCCAGGAGCGCGAACACGCTCTTGGCCGTCAGGTCCAGGCGCTTGAGCACCCGGCGCTGTAGCAGCCTCACCTCGCGCGCGAACCAGTCGCCCCCCCCTTTGTCCCCCCCCTGTGCCAGCGAGGCCAGGGCCTCGTCCCAGGCCCGGACGCGCTCCAGGTCCCCCACGGTCTTGAGCACCAGGAGCCCCGTCTCCAGGTGGTTCACCCGGAGGTCCAACAGGGCGTCGTCCAGCTCCCGGAAGGCCTCCAGGGCCCAGCCGCTCGCCCCCAGGGCCCGCAGGGCCTCGGCGGTCCCCGGCGGGGCCTCCGAGGGGCCCCTCACGGTCACCTCCGCCACGCGCCCCTTGTGGGACACGGTCACCCAGCGGTAGGCGCTGTGGGTGGCTGTGCGCTCGCACGTCAGGGCCGGGAGCGGGACCCCGGGCCCCGAGGCCGTGCGGGGGGACCGGGCCACCATGCGCTGGACCCTGGCGTGGACCGCCGCCTCGAAGCGCGAGCGCGAGGCCGTCTCGTCTACCAGCCCCCACTCCACGGCGCGCTTGCCCCGGACGCCCTCGGCCAGGGACGAGAACACGTCGGCCAGGTCCCGCCGGACCTTGCGCTTGTCCACCAGGCGGGTAAGCCCCCCGGTGCCCGGGAGCACCGCCAGGAGAGGGGCCTCCGGGAGGCTCACGGCGGCGTTGCCGTCGTCCTGGAGGAGGGCTTCGTCACAGGCCAGCACCAGCTCGTACCCGCCGCCGGAGGCCGTGCCATTGATGGCGGCGAGGGACGATATTCCAGACTCTGCGGAGAGTTCTTCCAGGTACAGTCGGGTTTCGTTGGTGAATTTGCAGAAGTTCACCTTGAAGGCGTGGGTGGAGGTGCCCAACATGTAGATGTTGGCCCCTGCGGAGAAGATCCGGTCCTTGCCGGAGGTGACCACCAGGGCGCGCGCGGAGGGGTGTTCGAAGCGCACGCGCTGGATCGCGTCCGCGAGCTCGATGTCCACGCCGAGGTCATAGGAGTTGAGCTTGAGGGGGTAGCCCGGGCGCAGACCCTGGTCCTCCTGGACGTCCATGGTGAGCCGGGCGACGGCGCCGTGGAAGGTCTCTGGAAAGTCCAGGCGCCAGTGGCGGTAGCGCCCCGGGGCGGTCTCGAAACGGATGGGTTCGTCCATGACGGCGGCGCGCACCCTAGCACAGAGCAAGGGGCCTTCGAGACCCCTCAAGGTCGGGCTGGGCTACGCCGTTCTTTCGGGTACCACCAGCGCCCCCCTCAGGGCCGGGCGCCACCAGCCAAAGGGGCCCGCGTGAAGATCCTGATTGCCGAGGACGAGCCCACCACCCGCGCCCTCCTGGGCCGCACCCTGGAGCGTTGGGGCCACGAGGTGGTCTCCGCCCGGGACGGCGAGGAGGCCTGGGAGGCCCTCGGGGTGCACAGCGACCTCCGGATCCTGGTGACCGACTGGGAGATGCCCCGGCTGGACGGCCCGGCCCTGTGCGAGCGCCTGAGGGCCTCGCCGAAGGCCCAGTATGTGTACGTGATCATGCTCACGTCGCACCGGGACCCGTTGCATACGGTCCAGGGCCTGGACGCCGGGGCCGACGACTATGTGTGCAAGCCCTTCAACCCCGCGGAGCTGCGCGCCCGGATCGGGGTGGGCCGCAGGCTGGTGAGCCTCCAGGACGAGCTGGCCGTCAAGCATCGGGAGCTGGAGGTCGCCAACGCGGAGCTCCGGCGTCTGGCCTCCACGGACCCGTTGATGCAGATCGGGAACCGCCGGAGCTTCGACGACGCGCTCCTACGTCGCCACGCGCTGGCCACCGTGGACGGCAGGAACTACGGCGTGCTCATGGTGGACATCGACCACTTCAAGAGCTTCAACGACCGCTTCGGCCACGCCTTCGGGGACCAGGTGCTCACCGCCGTGGCCGCCGCGGCGGGCCAGGCCCTGGGCAGGGAGGCCGAGCTCTACCGCTATGGCGGCGAGGAGATCGTCGGGATGGCCCCGGACATCGACCGCGACCGGCTCCAGGTGCTGGGCGAGCGCCTCCGGGAGGCCATCGGGTCCCTGAGGCTCTTCGCGCCGGGCTTTGACAGCCCCGCCGGGGTGACCTGCTCCGTGGGCATCGCGGCCTGGGACGGCGCCGAGGACCTCACCGCCCAGGCCCTGCTGGAGCGCGCCGACGCGGCGCTCTACCACGCCAAGCGCGCGGGCCGTAACCGCGTCGAGCGCTGGCCCATGGAGAACCCGCTGGCCCCGCTGGCCCCGAAGCTCTCCATCACCCCGCAGGCTCCCCTGGTCACGGGGTAGGCCCGCGGCGGGCGTCGAGCCTCGCGCGGGCGTCGGCGAGGGCCTCCAGCACCCGCCTCCGGGCGGGGCCTCCAAAGACATCCCTGCGCTCCACGGCCACCTCCGGGTCCAGGGCGCGGAAGACGTCCTCGGTGAAGGCCGGGTGCACCTCGCGCCAGGCGTCCAGCGGGAGCCCCGACAGCTCGACCCCGCGGGCGAGGCACAGGGCCACCAGGCGCCCGGCCACGCCGTGGGCCTCGCGGAAGGCGACCCCTCGGGTGACCAGCCAGTCGGCCACCTCCGTGGCCGTGACGAACCCGTGGCCCAGCGCGGCGCGCATCCTCGGGCGGTCGAAGCGCAGGTGTGTGATGGTGTCCGCCAGCACCGCCAGGGAGGCGCTCACGGTGTCCACGGCGTCGAAGCAAGGGGCCTTGTCCTCCTGGAGGTCGCGGTTGTACCCGAGGGGCAGGCCCTTGAGCACCACCAGCAGGGCCACCAGGTCCCCGACCACGCGCCCGACCTTGGCGCGGACGACCTCGGCCACGTCGGGGTTCTTCTTCTGCGGCATCATGGACGAGCCCGTGGCGTGCGCGTCGGCAAGCTCCACGAAGCCGAACTCCTGGGTGCTCCACCACACCAGCTCCTCGGCCAGGCGCGACAGGTGCGTGGCGGTGATGGCCAGCGCCGCGAGGAGCTCCACCAGGAAGTCCCGGTCCGCGGTGGCGTCCACGGAGTTGCGCGTGGGCCGCAGGAACCCGAGCGCCCGGGCCGTGCGCTCCCGGTCCAGGGGGAAGGTCGTGGCGCACACCGCCCCGCTGCCCAGGGGGCACTCGTTGAGCCTCCGGGAGCAGTCGTCCAGGCGCCCGCGGTCGCGCTCGAGCATCTCCACCCAGGCCAGGAGGTGGTGGGCGAGGCGGTTGGGCTGGGCGCGCTGGACGTGCGTATACGCTGGCAGGAGCGTGTCTATTTCGCCCTCGGCGCGGTCCACCAGGGCGAGGGCGAGGCGGTCCACCAGGGCGCCCACGGACGCGCAGGCCCCGCGGGCCCAGAGGCGCAGGTCCGTGGCCACCTGGTCGTTGCGCGAGCGCCCGGTGTGGAGCCTCTGCCCCGCGGGGCCCAGGGCGGCCTCCAGGTTCATGTGCACGTCCTCCCGGGCGGGGTCCCAGGGGAAGTCCCCCGCCCGCACGGTGTCCCGCAGCGCCGAGAGGCCCTCGGTGAGGGCCCGGACCTCCTCCGGGGAGAGCACGCCGATGGAGCCCAGCATCTCCGCGTGGGCCAGCGAGCCTCGGAGGTCTTCGTCCGCCAGGCGCTTGTCGAAGCTGACGCTCTCCAGGAAGCGGGCGGCGCCCGCGTCGAGCTCGGCGGAGAAGCGTCCGCCCCAGGCCTTGTCCGTCGCCATGTGTGGTGACTCCTCTGGGCGTGGGGCGCTACCGCAGAGGCCCCTCTCGCGCAAGGAGAGGGCGCGTCACTCCTCGTGGAAGTCCAGCTCGCGCCCGTAGGACTCGTCCAGGCGCCAGAGCGCCAGGAACGCGAGGGAGAGCGTCACCACCCCCACCACCCTGGCCGCGTGGGCGGCGCCCCCGTGGTCCTTGAGCGCCTTGAAGGACATGGTGAGGGGCACCACGGCCCCGCGGACGAGGTTGGGCACCGTGGTGGCCACCGTGGCCCGGAGGTTGGTGCCAAACTGCTCCGCGGCCACCGTGGCAAAGACCGCCCAGTACCCGATGGCCACCCCCAGCGCGGCGTAGAGCCCGTACACCACCCCCGCCGAGGCCCCCCGGGCGGAGAGCATCGCCGTCACCGCCAGGGTCGTGAGCCCCAGGGCCACCGCCAGCACCTTGCGGCGGCTCCGGAGCCACTGGCTTGCGAGCCCTGTACAGAGGTTCCCCACCACCACCCCGAGGTAGGTGTACAGCACGGCGCGCTCGGCGCGCACCTCACCGACGACCCCGAGGTCCCGGGTGATCTCCGGGCCGAAGGTCATCACCACGCCGAGGGCGTACCAGAGGGGAAGGCCCACGAGTACGCACGCGGCGAAGCGCCCGCAGCGGGCGAGGGAGCCGAAGAGGAGCCGGAGGTCCCCGCGGCGCACGGGGGTCTCCCTGGCGCGGGAGAAGAGCGCGCTCTCCAGCATCCCGAGGCGCAGCCCGAGGAGCACCAGGCCCAGGACGCCGCCTACAATGTAGGCAGTGCGCCAGGAGAAGCTCTCACCGACGAGGGAGGCCACCACGGCGCCGAGGAGCCCGACGGTGGCCACCACGGTGGTGCCGTAGCCTCGGGAGCGGGCGGGCAGGAGCTCGCTGACCAGGGTGATGGCCGCGCCGAGCTCTCCTGCGAGGCCGACGCCCGCGGCGAAACGCCAGAAGGCGTAGGCCCCGACGGAGTTCACGAAGGCGTTGGCGAGGTTGGCCAGGGAGTACAGCGCGATGGAGCCGTAGAGCACCGAGGCGCGGCCTCGCTTGTCGCCGAGGACGCCCCAGAGGACGCCCCCGAGGAGCATGCCGACCATCTGGGCGTTGATGAGGTACACGCCCTGATCGAGCATGGCCTCCGGCGGGACGCCCAGGGCGCGGAGGCTCGAGCGCCGCACCACGCTGAAGAGCTGGAGGTCGTAGACGTCTACGAAGTACCCGAGCGCGCCGACGGTGACCGTCGTCGCCACGCCGCGCCGCGAGGTCTGGGGCTCCACCCCTCCAGCGGTACGCCCCGCGCGGGGGTCTTGTCCAACTACCCAGGCAGCTCGCGGCCGAGCTGCGCGGCCAGGGCCTCCAGGAAGCGCTTGACCGACGCCTCCGCGAGGGTGTGGCCCACCAGCGCGTCCACGGCGTTGCCAAGGAGCCCCCCCGGTGGGCGGTATTTGCCCTGGAGGTCGAGCTGGGTCTCCTCGGGGCCCAACGGGTACAACGTAAGCACGGCGTCCATGGTCGGGAAGAGCCCGGGGGCGTGGGCCGCCTGCCAGCGCAGCGGCAGTCGCGTGGCCGGCGCCATCACCCCCGGGAGGGCCGGCTCCTCCACGATGGTGCCCACGGAGACGTCGATCTCCGCCGCCACCTCCACGGCCCCGACGTCCACCCGGAGCGACACCGCCAGGGACCGGGCCCGCTGCCCCCCCGCCGCCGTGGCCCTCCGGAGGAGCCCCAGAGGGTCCGCCTTCATCGCCTCCCGAACGGCCTCGAAGGGCCGGTTCACATACTCGAAGATCCGAAGCTCCCGGGGTGTGGCCATGACAAGCCTCCAGCGGGAGTACCCGTTCAAGCTCCGTGCCGCCGCGAGACGCCCGCGGTCCTGGTATTTCTCCCTCGCACCTCGCGCAGCGAGATGGCCTTCGCGCAAGGGGTGCGCGCACCGGAGGGCTTCGGGTCTGGGGACTCTGCTACACTTCGTAGATGTTGCTTAGGGCTTTGGGAGCTCGGAGGGCGGCCTTCCTGGCCGCCGGGGCGGTGGCCCTCCTTGGACGCGTCGGAGGCGCGCAGCGGTTGACGGTGCTGGAGCATGGGGGCCCCCTCGGGATCACCACGAGCGCGGAGCCGTCGGGCCTGGGCGAGGCGGCGGTGGCGTGCAATCCAGAGGGGAGCGTGTGCCTGCTGGTGCACACCCAGCACATCTCCGGGCGCTCTCCTGCGCCAGGGCCCTTCTATCTGGAGCTCCTCCGGGTGAGCGCCGAGGGGAGGCTCACGGTGGCGGTGGGGCCTGCGCCCGTGTCGGCCATGCCCGGCAGGGTGTTCCGTCGCCCTCGGGTGGCCTTCGCGGGCTCGCGCTTCGTGGTGGTGGTCCTTCAGGAGGAGGTTGCGGACGGGGGCCCTGCGCTCAATCGGCTCCTTTCCCTCGCGGTGACCTCGGGCAGCGACGGGACCTTTGCGACCACCCTGGCGGGCCCGCCCAGCCGGTCGGTGAGCAGCAACGCCACGGCGTCCCTCGCATGCGCGCCGGACGGGACGTCCTGCGCCGTGGCCGCGGGGCCCACGTTCACCGTCTTGGGAGAGCCACCCACGGTGTTCGTGGGGCGGATCCACCCGACGGTGGGGCCGGACATCCTCGGGACCGAGCTGCCGGTCTCGCGGGCCATGGCCCAACAGGACCCGTCGCTGGCGTGGGTCGGCGGCAACTACCAGCTCGCCTACACGGACCTCGGGACCATGGGCGAGAGCGTCGTCCGAGGCTTCGGGTTTCGTATCAACACCGACGGGAGCGTCACCAGGCTCGCCTCCAGGGTGGCGGCCTACAGCCCTTCGATGGACCAGGCCTCGAACCTCGGCTTCGCGGCCTCCGAGGGCCGGGGGTACCTCTACAGCAAGGCCCGCGGCGCGGCGATGCGCAACCTCACCGCGGTCACGCCCGTGATGGACCTGCTGCCGGAGAGCGCGGCCAGGCCCATGCCCTTCATCGCGACGGTGCCCATGGAGGAGTTCACCGCCGCGGCCACCAACCCCGTGGGGACCCTGGTGCTCACCCGCCAGGCGAGCGCGCACACCCAGACCGTGGCGCTCCAGCTCCGCTCCGGGAGCACCTCGCCGGGGCTGACCATCACTCCGAGCGTGGCCCTGACGCCCACCTCGTCGGAGGTGGTCGCCCTCGGCCGGCGGCGCTGGCTCCTGGTGCAGCACACCAGCGGCTTCCCCTCGGTGCGCGCCTTCGTGGTCACGGCCTCCTGCGGGAGCGACGAGCATTGCCCCGTCGGGACCCTCTGCCAGCCCTCCGGCGAGTGCCTCGCGCCCACGGACGCAGGGACCGTCGATGTCCCTCTGGACGTGCCCAGGGACACGCCCCGGGACACCCTCCCGGACCGCCCTCCGCCCCTGGAGATCGGTCTGCCCGACGCCTCCCCCACGGACGCGCCCGCCAGCGACCGCGACGACGAAGACTCCCCCCCCGCTCCGCCCATGGTCCCCACGGTGCACGTCCGCGGCGGCGGAGGTTGCGGGTGCGGGGTCCATGCCGCGGGTGGGGGGAGGTATGTCTCTGTAGGTATGGTCCTGGCCTTCGCGCTGAGCCGTCGGCGTCGGCGTTGGGGTATCTTTGCCGGCCATGCCAACGCCACACATCTCCGCCGCGCCGGGTGACTTCGCGGACGTCGTGCTCATGCCTGGGGACCCCTTGCGGGCGCGCTTCATCGCCGAGGAGTTTCTGACGGGGGTGCGGCAGGTCAACAACGTGCGCAACATGGAGGGCTACACGGGCACCTACCAGGGCCGCCCGGTGTCGGTGCTCGGGCACGGGATGGGGATCCCGAGCATTTCCATCTATGCCACGGAGCTCATCAAGGACTACGGGGCGCGGGTGCTGCTCCGGGTGGGGAGCTGCGGGGCGGTGCGGGCGGACGTCAAGGTACGGGACGTGCTCATCGGGCTCGGGGCGGGCACGGACTCCAAGGTGAACCGGGTGCGCTGCCTGGACCACGACTACCCGGCCCTGGGGGATTTCACCCTGTGCCGCCGCGCGGTGGAGGCCGCCGAGCGCCGGGGGCGGACGGTGAAGGTGGGCACGGTCTGGAGCGCGGATTTGTTCTACTCGCCGCAGACGGCGCTCTTTGACATGCTGGAGCGCATCGGCGTGCTCGGGGTGGAGATGGAGGCCGCGGGGCTCTACGGCGTGGCGGCGGAGTACGGGGCCCGGGCCCTGACCCTGCTCACGGTGTCGGACCACATCCGCACGGGGGAGAAGCTCAGCCCCTCGGAGCGCGCCACGAGCTTCCGGGAGATGATCGAGCTGGCCCTGGACGTGGCCCTCGCCGAGCCGCTCCCGGCGGGGTGAACGCGCGCCCGCCTACGGGTGGACGTACACGTACAGGTAGCGCTCGCCGAGAACCAACTGGCCGAAGCAGTTGGCCGCGTCCCAATCGCACGTGTTGTTGATGGTGAGGTTCAGAGCCCTCTCGTCGCAGCCGCCGCCGCCGCCCCACCAGGAGCGGCCCGCGTTGGGGTTCATGCCCTCGGCGTAGATTTCGTTGCCAAGGAAGGTGAAGTTCGACCCGATGATCAGGCCCCGTTCAGGGTAGCCGGTCAAGGACGAGGCGAAGACATTGCGGGAGACGTCAATGTAGCGCACCGAGGACGCGCTGGCGCCACAGGCCAACCGGAGCTGCCGGTAGCCTGCGCCGATGCACGGAGTGGCCCAACCCATGAGGGGGATGTCGTCCACCCGGAGCCGGTCGAGGTAGCCCACGCACTGCTGCCACCCGGAGGTCGAGTAGTCCGGTCCAAGCTGGCCGGTGAAGCCCGGGATGGTCCGCCCGCCCCCACAGGACCCCGCGGAGCACATCCCCGTGGCGCAGCGGTTGCCGCAGGCCCCGCAGTTGCCGTTGTCCGAAGCGGTGTTCACCTCGCAGCCGTCGCCCGCCAAGCCGTTGCAGTTGGCAAAGCCCGCGTTGCAGGTGAGCCCGCAGGCGCCCGAGGTGCACGTCGCGGTGGCGTTGGCCCCGGGCGGACAGGTGACTCCGCAGGCGCCGCAGTGAGACCGCTCTGTCTGAAGGTCTACGCAGGAAGCATCGCAAAGCGTCCGGCCGCTCGGGCAGTCGAAGACGCAGCGAGCACCGCGGCATGCCATCGAGGCACCGCACGGGCGCCCGCAACCGCCGCAATGTGCAGCTGTTGACGACAGGTCTACCTCGCAACCGTCGGCCAAAGTCGCATTGCAATCGCCGTAATTCGTACGGCATACAAGGCCGCACGCTCCGCCCGCGCATGTGGTCGTCGTCGCGTTTGCTCCCAACGGACAGGGCATCATCATGCGCGACAATCCATCAACGTTGCACACACTGCGGCCACCATCACCGACGCACTCGGAGGCGCCGGGCGTACACGTCCATGATGTACAGGTCGAGCCGCTGCATGTAGACATCCCCGGGCACGACATCGAGGAGGCCCCGGTCCCGTCGCTCGCGCAGACCGAGACCGTGCGCGCGTCCAGGCAGCGCGACGTCCCGGGCGTGCATACCAGCGCGCGGCAGACTCCCCCGATACAACGCTCCATGGCGCCGCAGACAGCGGCCGTGGCACCTAAGCCGTCTTCGTTGCATACGCTGCGCGTCGTGGCGTCCGCACAGGTAGCTGTGCCTGGCGTGCACGACTGGCGCACGCAGGCCCCGTCGCGACATGACTCGCCGCTTCCGCAGGGCGCCACCGTTACCCCGAGACCGTCTGCGTTGCACGCGCTCCGAACGCTGCTCGATGGGCAGGTCGCCACGCCTGGGGTGCAGGTACGCCTTCGACAGGTCCCTGCCGCACAGGAGTCCTCGGCGCCGCAAGCGGTCATTTCGAAGCCGCCGCCGTCAGGTCCGCACACCCTCCTCGTGTTCAGGTCAGCGCAACTCATCTGTCCAGGCGTGCACACCCACGGCACGCACCGGTCGCCGCGGCAAGACTGCCCTGAAAGGCATGGGAGCAGGGCCGAATCTGAGCCCCGCGCGTTGCACTGGCGCATGCGTCCTGCGTCTGGGCAGGAGGTGGATCCGGGCACACAGATCTGCAAGGCGCACGTCGAGTCCACTCGACAATACTGCCCCATAGGACAATCGACGTCCATCGCGCAATCCACGCAGTGGCCGAGGGTCGTATGGCAAATCTGGTTTTGGGCGCTGCACTCGCGGGACGAGCGGCACCTGCGGGGCGGGGGTACGCACGCACTGACGCGGCACACCAACCCCATGGGACAATCAATGTCCGTCACGCAGTCCACGCAGTAGCCGAGCATCGCGTCACAGACCTGGCCCGGGCACATCCGGGAGGAGGCGCAGCGGGTCACCGTCACGCAACGGCCCCGCTGGCACACACGATCCATCGAACAGTCCATTGCCGACACACACTCGACACAGCGGCCGACAGTGCGGTCGCAGACCTGCCCTGCCCCACTGCACTCGCGGTCCGAGCGGCACAACAATGCCCCACCTTCAGGGGTGTCGCTCTGGGTTCCATCTCCTGCGCTACCATCTCCTGTCATGCTGTCAGGGGCGCCGCCATCAATCAATCCACCGAGATCGGACTGGCGGCCTCCGTCTGGTGTAGGACCAGGTGGCCCTCCCTCGCAACCCAACGTGACTGCCAGCGCTCCCCGGAGTATCCATTGGTACGCCGAACGCATTTTCAAGGAGGCCTCCTCGTGCGCTGAGTCTCCGAGCATCCTGCACAATCGTCAAGGGCCGTCACGAAAACGCGGGATCCGCCCGTGTTTCTGCAGGCGTGGCGCCTTCCTGCGCTTCTTGTTACCGACTACGTGGGCGCCGTTGTGTGACCGTGCTCGGTGCGGGTGGGCGCCGTTGTGTAACCGTGCTCGGTGCCGCCCACCGGCCCGTTGGGCCGGTTTGTACACGAATGCTAGCCCCCCGGCCGGGGGGCGCTTACGTGAGGTGCAAAAGTGTAGGTGTAGCAAGGGTTTGGAGCGTTGACAGGTTCGGCTCGAGCGTCACGTCCGCCACGTTGCGACGACGGGCATCGAGGAATCCACCGCACCTATTTCTCGCGCCCACCGTCCGTCACTCGCTGTCGCAACCTCACGGACGTGATGCTGGGGCCGAACCCGTCAACGCTCCAAACCCTTGCTACACCTAAGCTTTTGCACCTCACGTAAGCGCCCCCCGGCAGGGGGGCTGGCATTCGTGTACAGGCCGGCCCAACGGGCCGGTGGGCGGCACCGAGCACGGTCACATAACGGTGCTCACCGGAACCGAGCACGGTTACACCATGGCGCTCACCAGCACCGAGAGCGCCGTGGTTACGGGTGGACGTACACGTACAGGTAGCGCTCGCCGGTGATGCCCTGGCCGAAGCAGTTGGCCGCGTCCCAGTCGCAGGAGTTGTTGATGGTGATGGTGGGCGCGCTCTCGTTGCAGCCGTCGCCGCCGCCCCACCAGGAGCGGCCCGCGTTGGGGTTCATGCCCTCGGCGTAGATCTCGTTGGCGCGGAAGGTGAAGTTCGACCCGATGATCAGGCCCCGCTCCGGGTAGCTGGTCAGGGGCGACGCGAAGATGTTCCGGGAGATGTCCATGTAGCGCACCGAGGACGCGCTGGCCCCGCAGGCCAGCCGGACCTGCCGGTAGCCCGTGCCCACGCAGCGGGTGGCCCAGCCCGCGGTGGGGAAATCATCCACCCGGAGCCGGTCGAGGTAGCCCACGCACTGCTGCCACCCGGACGCGGAGTAGTCCGGCCCGAGCGCGCCGGTGAAGCCCGGGATGGTCCGTCCGCCCCCGCAGGACCCCGCGGAGCACATCCCCGTGGCGCAGCGGTTGCCGCAGGCCCCGCAGTTGCTGTTGTCCGACGCGGTGTTCACCTCGCAGCCGTCGCCCGCCGCGCCGTTGCAGTTGGCGAAGCCCGCGCTGCAGGTGAGCCCGCAGGCGCCCGCCGCGCAGGTCGCCGTGGCGTTGGCCCCGGGCGCGCAGCGCACCCCGCAGGCGCCGCAGTTGCTCACGTCCGAGCGCACGTCCCGGCATGCGCCGTCGCAGGGGATCGTGCCGGGCGTGCAGAGCGCCACGCAGGTGCCCGCGGAGCACGCCTGCCCGGTGGAGCACCGCCGGTCGCAGGCCCCGCAGTGGTTCGGGTCCGTGGTGGTGTCCCGGCACAGCCCCCCGCAGTCCGTCAGGGTCCCCGAGCACGCGCAGCTCCCCGCGCGGCACAGGAAGCCCGGCGCGCAGCGGCTGTCACACACCCCGCAGTGGGCCCCGTCGGTCTGCAGGTCCCGGCACACGCCCATGCACGGCGAAAGCCCCGGCGGGCAGCGCACCACGCAGCGCCCCGCCGCGCAGCCCTCGCCCGCGCCGCAGGCCACGCCGCACATCCCGCAGTGGGCGTTGTCGCTCATGAGGTCCACGCAGCGCCCGGCGCACACCGCCTGCCCCGTCGGGCAGGACACCCGGCACAGCCCCATGGCGCACACCTCGCCCGCCGCGCAGGCCCGGCCGCAGGTGCCGCAGTGGGCCCGGTCCGTCGCGAGGTCCCGGCAGGCGTCCAGGCACGGGCTGAAGCCCTCGGAGCAGGTGAGCTCGCAGCGCCCCGCGCGGCACACCCGCCCCGGCGCGCACGGCGCCCCGCAGCGGCCGCAGTGGGCGTTGTCCGTCTGCGCATCCACGCAGCGCCCGGCGCAGTTCATCAGCCCCGTCATGCACGTGAGCACGCAGCGCCCGGCCGCGCAGAGCTCCCCGTCCTGGCAGTCGTTGCCGCACATCCCGCAGTGGCCCCGGTCCGTCATCGTGTCCCGGCACAGCCCCATGCACTGCGCCAGCCCCGCCCCGCAGGTCACCCCGCAGGCCCCGCGGGAGCACACCTGCCCCGCGGGGCACCCGCGGTCGCACGCCCCGCAGTGGGCGTTGTCCATCTGCACGTCCACGCAGCGCCCGCCGCAGGGCCGCAGCCCCATCGGGCAGGACACCCCGCAGCGGCCCGCCTCGCACACCTGCCCCGCCGGACACACCGCCCCGCACCCCCCACAATGAAACCGGTCCGTCTGCGTGTCCGCGCACACCCGCTCGGCCCCCGCGTCACCGCCACCCGCCGCCCGCATGCACGTCGCCAGCCCCGGGCCACACTCCAGCGCGCAGCGCCCCAGGGCGCACACCTGCCCCTGGGGACATACAATTCCACACATCCCGCAGTGGGCGCGGTCGGTCTCCAGGGTGACGCAGCGGCCCGCGCACACCACCTGGCCCTCGGGGCACACGGTCTGGCACATGCCGTCCAGGCAGGCCTGGGCGCGAGGGCACACGGCCCCACAGGCGCCACAATGGCGGGGGTCCGCGCGGGTGTCCACGCAGCGGGCGCCGCAGAGGGTCTCCGCGGCCTCGCAGCGGGCGGCCGCGTCCATGCCACCGCCGTCCGAGGTGCCCGGAGGCAGCGCCGGGGAGGGGGTGCAGGCCAGGAAGAGGGCGCAACCGACAAGCAAGCACAGGCGACGCATGAAGGCTCCTTCAGGGGACAAGAGACACCACCCTCGCGGGTGAGGCAAGGTCGGGCGCCAGGGTCACACCCCCCTCGTCGAGCGGGGCGATCGGTGCTACGAGGCGGTATGCGTCACGCGTGGGCGGCGCTGTTCCTCGTGGGGTGCTCCTCGGGCGCGGGCGACGGGGCTCCTGTGTCACCGCCCCGGGACGCCGGGCGGGACACGGCCTTTCTTTACGAAGACACGGACGAGCCCGACCAGGGCGCCCCGGAGGACACCCTCCAGGCCGCGACGGACACCGCCCCCGAGGCGCCGGTGGACGAGCCCCGGGGCCTCGGGCCGCCGTACCCCGTGGTGCTGGCCCATGGCTTCGCGGGCTTCCGGGACCTCGGGCCGGTGCACTATTATTTCAACGTCGCCCGGGAGCTCCGGAGCGTGGGCGAGACCGTGTACGAGAGCGAGGTGGCGCCCTTCCTCCCGCCCCGGGAGCGGGCGCCCATGCTCGGGGCCTTCATCGACCGGGTGCTGCGCGAGACCGGGCGCAGGAAGGTCGTGCTCATCGCCCACTCCCAGGGGGGCCTGGACGCGCGGTACCTGGTGTCCACGCTGGGCTACGGCGACCGCGTGGCGGCGGTGGTCACGGTCTCCACCCCGCACCGCGGCACGCGCCTCGCGGACGCGCTCCTCGGCGGTACAGGTCCCGGGGCCGACGGGTTCCTGAACGGCGTGGCCACGCTCTTTGGCTTCGCCTACAACGACGTGCGCGTCCGGGCGGACCTGCGGGCCGCGCTCCAGGTGATGAGCACCGCGGGCATGGAGGCCTTCAACCGCGAGAACCCCGACGACCCCAGGGTGCTCTACCTCTCGCTGGCGGGCCGCTCCGGGCGCCGGGACGGGCGCGAGGCATGCGCCGGAGGCGAGCGCCGCGACGACCCCTCCCGGGTGGACATCCCCTTCCTGGCGCTCCTGCCCACGGTGGCCTTCCTGGAGGACGGCGACCCCGTCACCCGCGTGAACGACGGCCTGGTGGAGGTTCGCAGCGCGCGCTGGGGGCGCTTCCTGGGCTGCGTCCCGGCGGATCACCTGGACGAGGTGGGGCAGGTCGCCCGGGTGCTGCCCGATCCCATTTCCGGCTTCGATCACCTGGCGCTCTACCGCGACCTGGTCCAGCGCCTGCGACGGGAGGGCTTGTAGTGGTAGGGTTGGCGCCCCATGACCGCCACCCGCAACTGGAGACTCGAAGGCTACGCCCCGGACGCCAAGGCCGCCATCGCCGGGGCCCAGGCCCTGGCCGACGAGCGCAGCCACGCCGAGGCCGACAGCCTCCATCTGTTGTTCCGGCTCCTGGACCGGGACCCCTGGACCCAGAAGGTCTTCGAGGCCGCCGGCGTGGACCCCGGCGAGACCCTCGTCGAGACCGAGGCCGTCCTGCGCAAGATCCCGCAGGTGCCCGGGGCCATCGCGTACCTGTCCCCGAGGATGCTCCAGCTCACCACCCGCGCCGAGGCCGAGGCCACCCGCGAGGCGGTCCCGGTGCGCGTCCGGCACCTGCTCATCGGGCTCGTGTCCGAGGTCGCGGGCCTCGCGGGGGCCGTGCTGCGCTCGCTGGACGTGGATGAAGCGCGCTTCCGCGGGGCCCTGAAGGCCGTGGCGGAGCCGCCCCCGGGGGCCGAAGCGGGCTACGCCGCCCCCTCCGAGGCCCGCGCCTCCGGCGGGGCGGGCGCCACCCCGGCGGACGGCAACGCCCTCCAGCGGTACACCCGGGACCTGCTCCTGGAGGCCTCGCAGGACCGCTTTGACCCCATCGTGGGCCGGGACGGAGAGCTCCGGTGGCTGCTCCAGGTGCTGGCCCGGCGGCAGAAGAACAACCCCCTCCTGGTGGGCGAGCCCGGCGTGGGCAAGCGGGCCATCGCGTACGCCCTGGCCACCCGCCTGGTGCGCGGGGACGTGCCCGCGCCCCTCAAGAAGAAGCGCGTGATGCAGCTCGACCTCGGGCTCCTGGTGGCGGGCGCCCGCCTCCGCGGCGAGCTCGAAGACCGCCTCCGGCAGGTGCTCGCCGCCGCCGCCGAGGCCGACGGGGACGTGGTGCTCTTCGTCGACGAGCTGCACACCCTCTTCGGGAGCACGAGCGTGGGCAGCGGACCGGCGGACCTGCTCAAGCCCGCCCTGGCCCGCGGCGAGGTGCAGGTGCTCGGCACCACCACCCCCGCGGAGTACAAGAAGAACATCGAGAAGGACTCGGCGCTGTCACGGCTCTTCGCGGCGATCCCCATCGAGCCGCCGTCCCTGGACGAGGCCATCGCCATGTGCCGCGGCGTGGTGGAGCGCTACGAGGTGCACCACGGGGTGAAGATCTCGGACCCCGGGGTGCTCGCGGCGGTCAAGCTGACGAAGCGCTACATCCCCTCGCGGGAGCTGCCCGACAAGGCCATTGACGTGATGGACGAGGCCGCCGCGCAGACGCGCCTGGCGCTCGACGCGGGCCCCTGGGAGCTGGACTCCATGGCCCGGAGGGTGAGCGCCCTGGAGGCCCAGCACCGCTCGCTCATCGATGAAGAAGACGGCCCCTCGGTGGAGCACCGCACGGTGGTCGAGGCCGAGCTGCAGAAGGTGCGCGGGGAATACAACGCGCTCAACGCGCGCTGGGAGCGCCAGCGCACGGCCCTGGCGCGCGTCCGGGTGGCCAAGGAGAAGCTCCTGAACCTCCGCGGGGAGCGCGACAAGGCCGCGCGCGCGGGGGACACGGCCGCCGCGTCCCGGCTGACCACGGACGAGATCCCGGTGCTGGAGAAGGAGCTCTCCGAGGCGGAGCGGGCCCTGGCGCTTGAGGAGCCGCTCCTCCTGCGCACGAGCGTGGGCGAGGAGTCCATCGGCCGGGTGATCGAGCAGTGGACCGGCGTGCCCGTGGCCAAGATGCTGGAGAGCGAGACCGCGCGGCTCCTGAAGATGGAGGACCACCTGCGGGGGCGGGTGGTGGGCCAGGACCTGGCGGTGACGCTGATCTCCAAGTGCGTCCGGCGCGGGAGGGTGGGCCTCCGGGACCCCGGGCGCCCGGTGGGGTCGTTCTTGTTCCTGGGGCCGACGGGCGTGGGCAAGACCGAGCTGGCCAAGGCCCTGGCGGAGTTCCTCTTCGACGACGAGCAGTCCATGATCCGGCTGGACATGAGCGAGTTCATGGAGAAGGGCTCGCTCTGGCGGCTGATCGGGTCGCCCACGGGCTACGTGGACTCGGAGTCCGGGGGCATGCTCACCGAGGCCGTGCGCCGCAGGCCCTACTCGGTGGTGCTCTTCGACGAGATCGAGAAGGCCCACACGGACATTTTCAACATCCTCCTGCAGGTGCTGGACGACGGGAGGCTCTCGGACAACCGCGGGCAGCTCGCGGATTTCTCCAACACGGTGATCATCCTGACGAGCAACGTGGGCGCCCCGAGGATCCTCGCGGCCACCGAGGAGGGCCTCTCCGACGAGGCCCTGCGCGAGGAGGTGCAGGGCGAGCTCAAGCGGCACTTCCGCCCGGAGTTCCTGAACCGCATCGACGACGTGTGCATCTTTGACCGCCTGTCCAAGGTGGCGCTGCGGGGCATCGTGGACATCCAGCTCAAACGCCTGAGCCGGCTCCTGTCCGAGAGCCGCGTGTCCCTGCAGGTGACCCCGGCCGCCCGGGACCTGCTCACGGACCTGGGCTACGACCCGGCCTTCGGGGCCCGGCCCCTGAAGCGGGTGATCCTCAAGCAGCTCCAGGACCCGCTGGCCGAGGAGCTCTTGAAGGGCGGCTACAAGCCCAAGGACGTGGTCGAGGTGGACGTCGGCGACGAGGGCTTCGCCTTCAAGAAGGTCTTGTAGTGCGCGCCCTGCTCCTGGCGGCGCTGGCCGCGGGGTGCGTAGAGACCTCCTGGGCACAGCCGAGGCCCCGCCCCCGGCGGGACGCGGGCGTGACCGACGCCCCCGCAGCGAGGCCTCGGGACGCGGGCGCCCCGCGGCGCGGGCGCCGGGACGCCGCCGTGGACAGCGCCCCGGTGCTGCGCCCCCCGACGCACGGGACGCTCCCCGCGGCGGACGTGCAGCGCCTCCTGCGGGCCCACCAGACGGCGCTGCGCCAGTGCTACGAGGCCGCCCTGGTCCGCGACGCCACGCTCCGCGGGGACCTCACCGTGCGCGTGCGCGTGGAGCCCGACGGGACCGTGTCCGACACGGCCTCGTCCGGCGAGGACTCGCTGCGGCCCGTGGGGCAGTGCATCGGCGCGGCGCTGCGGCGCGTGCGCTTCCCGCACCCCACCGGCGGAGCGGCCACGGTGGTGGCCCCCTTCGTGTTCTCCGCGGGGGAATAGGGCCCCCGCGAGGGGAGGGCCTCGACCAGGCTCAACATGGCGAAATTATTGATGTTTCAAGGTGGTGCCGGGACCCGTCATGGCGGGTCCCGGCGCGGCCTCTGGGGGTTCAGGGTCGGACGCAGGTGCTGGCGCGGCAGACCTGCCCGGAGGGGCAGGCGTTGCCGCAGCGGCCGCAGTTCAGGTTGTTGGTGGCGAGGTTCGAGCAACCCGGGCCACCGCCCGCGGCCCCGGAGGGGCACCAGGTCCCGCCGAGGGGGCAGGTGCAGACGCTCATGGAGCAGTTGGAGAAGACGCCGCAGGAGCGCCCGCACATGCCGCAGTTGCTGTTGGACGTGGCGGTGTTGACGCAGGAGGTGCCGCAGAGGGTCTGGCCCGTGGGGCACAGGCAGCGGCCCATGGTGCAGGTGGTGCCGCCCGCGCAGGAGTTCCCGCAGGTGCCGCAGTTGGAGTTGCTGGTCTGGAGGTTGAAGCACCCCGACGGGCACATGGTGCCGGGCGCCGCGCAGGCGCACGCGCCCGAGGTGCAGGTCTGGCCGGTGAGGCAGGCTGCGCCGCAGGCGCCGCAGTTGGAGTTGCTGGTCTGGAGGTTGACGCAGGTGCCGCCGCAGCGGGTCTGCCCGGGCGGGCAGGTGCAGACGCCGGCGACGCAGGAGGAGCCGCCGGTGCAGGCGTTGCCGCAGGCGCCGCAGTTGGAGTTGCTGGTGCGGAGGTTCACGCAGGTGCCGCCGCCGAAGCCGCCGCCGCAGCGGGTCTGGCCCGAGGGGCAGGAGCATGCGCCCATGGTGCAGGTGGCGCCGCCGGTGCAGGTGTTGCCGCAGCCGCCGCAGTTGCCGTTGCTGGTCTGCGTGTTGACGCAGTTGCCGCCGCAGTTGGTGAGGCCCGTGGCGCAGGTGGCGCCGCACACGCCGGCGTTGCAGACCTGGCCGAAGGGGCACACGCGCCCGCAGCCGCCGCAGTTGAAGCGGCTGTTGGTGGTGTCCGTACAGCCGCCGCCGCAGAGCATCTGCCCGGTGGGGCAGGCGCAGCGGCCCATGGAGCAGGTGGTCGCCCCGGCGCAGAGGTTGCCGCAGACGCCGCAGTTGCTGGGGTTGGTCTGCGGGTCCACGCAGGTGCCGCCGCAGAGGAGCTGGCCCGTCGGGCAACCGCAGCGGCCCGAGGAGCACACCTGGCCGCCGGTGCATGCGGCCCCGCAGGCGCCGCAGTTGGCGCTGTCGGTCTGCGTGTTGACGCAGGAGCCGCCGCAGTTGGTCGTGCCCGCCCCGCAGGACAGGACGCAGGTGCCGCTGGAGCACACCTGCATGGCCGAGCACGCGCGCCCGCAGGCGCCGCAGTTGGCCGAGGAGCTCGCGGTGTTCACGCAGGTGCCCGAGCAGCTCGTGGTGGGCGCCAGGCAGATGCAGGTGCCCGCGGAGCACACCTGGCCGCCGGTGCAGGCCAGGCCGCAGCCGCCGCAGTTGCCGTTGCTCCCGCCGAGGTCCACGCACACGCCGGAGCAGTTGGTGTAGCCGGGCAGGCAGGAGATCACGCAGGCCCCCGCGGAGCAGGCCTGCATGATGCTGCATGCGTTGCCGCAGGCGCCGCAGTTGCGGGCGTCCGAGGAGGTCGCGGTGCACACGCCGCCGCAGAGGGTCTGCCCCGCGGGGCATGCGCAGGCGCCGGCCACGCAGGTGCGGCCGCCGGTGCAGGCGACGCCGCAGGCGCCGCAGTTGGTGTTGCTGGTGCTGGTGTCC
The DNA here is from genome assembly GCA_016218725.1 of Deltaproteobacteria bacterium. Lineage (GTDB taxonomy): Bacteria > Myxococcota_A > Polyangia > Polyangiales > JACRDB01. The sequence goes on along the minus strand of JACRDB010000049.1, from coordinate 194 downwards.
ACGCAGGCCCCGCCGCAGGCGGTCGTGCCCGAAGCGCACAAGGACCCGCACAGCCCCGCGGAGCACACCTGGCCCGCGGCGCAGGCGTTCCCGCAGGCCCCGCAGTGGGCCGTGCTGCTCGCGAGGTCCACGCAGGCCCCGGCGCAGCTCGTCCGCCCCGACGGGCACACGCATGCGCCCATGGAGCACACGGT